>JAEZIO010000034.1 GCA_023436615.1 Pseudomonadota bacterium
GCGATCCAGCGCGACGCGGGATCGGGAAGCGGTTGAACCGGAAGCTGGATGACTCCGGCCCGATCAATGAGCGCGTTGAACAGTGCGACCTCGAGCGGGTGAACGACGTCCTCGGCGTCGTGAAGCACGACCGCGGCCGCGGGTCGATCCTCCCGCAGCTCGTAGGCGAGCAGCGCGTCGTACAGATGGTTGAGGCAATCCGCCTTGGTCGTCGGTCCGTTATGGTGGATCAACACCGGCTCGATGCGGGCATCGTCGACGCCTGCGATTGCGGCGGCGGTCGAAGGATCGTTCTGATAGTGGCCGACGAACAGCCGGTAATTGCCATAGTCGAGCCGTTGAACGGTCGCTCGCAGCATGGATGCGATGACGGCCGATTCGTCCCAGGCGGGAACGAAGATTGCGATGAACCTTTGCTCGATGTCGGCACCGGCGAGATTCGTCGCGAAGGCTCGCGGAAAACGCCGGTAAACGGTTAGCGAGCGCCACAAGCGGCGTCCGAAATAAATGGCATCGACCGCGAGGTCGTTGAGCGCAAACAGCAGGAAGCCGACGGCGCTGAACAGCGCGAGCTCGGCGGCCAGATGCGTCAACACTTCGGCGAAGGTCATTCGCCCGTGCGCCCGAAAACATTATGCGCCGAATCCGCTCGGTGCACTGAGCCACTCCTGGCCGATTGTCACCCGAGCAGGACGGGGAATGGCACAACGGGCATTATTGCTCAAGATTGGATGGTTACCGCGTCAATGCGGCTCGGCTAAGGTGCCGCGCGTGCGGGCAATCCTAGTTACAGCGACGCTGCTCTTCCTCGCGGCACCGACGAGCGCGGCGCAAATCCTGTTTGCCGGAGGCAGCTGGGCAGCGATCGATTTCGGTGCGAGGTGCGAAGCGCGGTCGAAAGCGCTTTGGGCGAAGGCAGGGACTAAGCCCTTCGCCGGCTTTGCATTCGACCGCACCGGGTCGCGTCTGGGACAATTCTATGTCCGGCTGGCGCGGCCGGCACGATCGGGCGCAACCGTCATCGCAACGATCGGACGCGAGCCGTTCCTGCTTGTCGGACGCGGCGAGTGGGCGTGGAGTCGAGGCCCCGAGCAGCAGCGGGCAATGATCGCGGCCGCCCGCTACCAGGGCGGCATGCGGATCGACGCCCGTGACGTCCGGGGCGCGCGAATTGTCGACCGGTACGACCTTTCCGGTGCGGCGACGGCAATCGACGCCGCGGCCGCGGCTTGCGCTGGCAAAAGCGGCTGACGCACACTACATCGCGCGCCTGCCATGAGCGCCGAAACCGCCCTGATGCCGATCCCCGGCGTAGTCGAGCCCGTGCCCGTTCCGCGCGGTCGCGAAGTCCTGCGCCGTTCGGACGGCCGCGTCGAGCTCATCGGTCTGTCCAGGGACGGTCTGCGGGCCGCGCTGGAAGGCGAGGGCCTCGATGCGCGGCAAGCGAAGCTGCGGGCGAAGCAGCTGTGGCACTGGATGTACAATCGGGGCGTGAGCGACTTCGACGCGATGACCGACATCGCCAAGGCGCAGCGGCCGTGGCTCAAGGAGCGGTTCGCGATCACGCGCCCGAACGTCGTCGAAGCGCAGGTGTCGTCGGACGGCACTCGCAAGTGGCTGCTCCGTACCGACGACGGCAATGACTTCGAGATGGTGTTCATCCCCGACGCCGACCGCGGGACCTTGTGCGTGTCGAGCCAGGTCGGCTGCACGCTCAACTGCCGTTTCTGCCACACGGGGACCATGCGGCTGGTGCGCAACCTCGAGCCGTCGGAGATCGTCGGCCAGGTCATGCTCGCGCGTGATGCGCTGGGCGAGTGGCCGAGCCAGCCTGAAGGGCGGATGCTCACCAACATCGTCATGATGGGGATGGGCGAGCCGCTCTACAATTTCGACAATGTGCGCGACGCGCTGAAGATCGTGATGGACGGCGACGGACTGGCCCTGTCGAAGCGGCGGATCACGCTTTCGACCAGCGGCGTCGTGCCGATGATGGAGCGCGCCGGCGAAGAGATCGGAGTCAATCTCGCCGTGTCGCTTCACGCGGTGACGAAGGACATCCGGGACGAGATCGTACCGCTCAACCGCAAGTACGGCATCGAGCAGTTGCTCGAGGCCTGTGCGGCCTATCCGGGAGCCAACAACGCCCGCCGCATCACGTTCGAATATGTGATGCTGAAGGACAAGAACGACAGTGACGAGGACGCGCGCGAGCTCGTCCGCCTGATCCGCAAGTACAAGCTTCCCGCGAAGGTGAACCTGATCCCGTTCAACCCGTGGCCGGGCGCGCCGTATGAATGTTCGACGCCGGAGCGGATCAGGGCGTTCAGCAACATCATCTTCGAGGCCGGCATTTCGGCACCGGTCCGCACCCCGCGCGGCCGAGACATCGACGCCGCCTGCGGCCAGCTCAAGACGGCTTCCGAACGCAAGCGAAAAAGCGCCGGCTGATCCGGCCGTTCGCGGTGGGTGGACGGACCCGCGGCGGTAGGGTTAAGTCCCGGGCAGAAGATTGCGCGGTGACGAGGAGTTCGAATGTCACTCATCGGCAAAATGATCGACCGGCTGCTGACCAAGGGCAGCATCACGATCGTCGAACCCGGCAAGGAACCGGAAACCTACGGCCCCGGCGGCAACGGCGGCAAGGACCTGACCATCCGGGTGATGGACAAGAAGGTCGTATTCGACATTCTCAAGAATCCCCGCCTCGGCTTCGGCGAGGCCTATATGGACGGCCGCCTCGTCATCGAAGCCGGGACGGTGCTCGACCTTCTCGAGATGGTCATGGGATCTAATCCCTGGGAAGAAGGCCGGCCGGCACGCAAGCTCCTCAATCGAGGAAAGACCGGGCTCCGCCGCTTGTTCGCGCGCAACGACACGAAGCGCGCCAAGCGCAATGTCGCACACCACTACGACCTTGGCGACGATCTCTACGAGCTCTTCCTCGATTCCGACCGCCAGTACAGCTGTGCCTATTTCACTTCGCCCGACAACGAGCTCGAGCAGGCGCAGTGGGACAAGAAGGCGCACATCGCCTCCAAGCTCTATCTGAAGCCCGGGCAGAAGGTCCTCGACATCGGTTCAGGATGGGGCGGCCTGGCCATCTATCTTCACCAGGCGGCGAAGGTGGATGTGCTCGGAATCACGCTCTCCGAAGACCAGCTTCGCGTTGCGCGCCGGCGAGCCGAGGAGGCGGGAGTGTCCGACCACGTCAAGTTCGAGCTGGTCGATTACCGCGTGCTTCAGGGCGAGTTCGACCGCATCGTCTCGGTCGGAATGTTCGAGCACGTAGGGCTGGAGTTCTATGAGGAATTCTTTGCGGCCTGTCGGCGCCTGCTGAAGCGCGACGGCGTGATGCTCCTTCACACGATCGGGAAATTCGGAATCTCGAAGAAGCCGGATCCGTTCACGGATAAGTGGATCTTCCCCGGATACCACCTCCCGTCGCTTAGCCAGATGACATCGGCCAGCGAGAAGTCCCAGCTGATGGTCAGCGACCTCGAAACGCTGCGTCTGCATTACGCCTACACGCTCCGCCACTGGCTGAAGCGCGTGTACGAAAACCGCGCGAAGATCGAGGCGCTGTACGACGCCCGATTCTTCCGCATGTGGGAATTCTATCTGGCGGGCGGGATCGTGATGTTCGAAAGCGGGGCCGGCTGCAATTACCAGGTCCAGTACATCCGCGACCGCCGGGCCCTCCCGATCACGCGCGACTACATGATCGAGGCCGAGAAGCGGCTCCGCATGAAACCGAACGCGGGCAAGAAAAAAGGCCCGGCGCAGTCGCGCCGAGCCTCTCCCAAGGAAACGGAAGCCGCTTAGCTTCGACCCCCGCGGGCGCGCATCGATTGGCGCGCTGCGTGCATCTCGTCCGTTGTGAGCGTACCGTCGCGATTGGCGTCGGCGCGATCGAAATGGGCAGTCGCTGCCGCCGTCGCTTCCTGAAGCGAGACGCGGCCGTCCTTGTTGGCGTCGGCCATGGCGAACATCCGCGCCCCCATGCCCCCGTGCATCATGCGCATTCCGCGGTGGCCCCGCTTGCCGGCCATGCCAGCCATCGCCGCGCGGGCGCCCTCGAACTCCGCGCGGCTGATCGAGCCGTCCTTGTTCGTGTCGAGGCGGTCGAAGCGCTGCGAGGCGCGCTGCTCCCTGCGCGCCTTCGGCTGCTGGACAGCCGCGTTCAGCTCCGCCTGCTCAACGAAACCGTCGCGATTGGCGTCCAGCGTTGCGAAGTGCTGCTGAACCATCTGAACGAGCTGCGCCCGAGTGATCGGAGCCATGGCCATGGCGTGACGAGCAGCCTGAGGCTGAGCGGGCGCGGTTTGAGCAAAAGCAGGCGCGACGGCGGCGATCGCGGCTGCCGCGGCCGCAGACAAAAGCAGGGTCTTCATAGAAAAACTCCAGTTCACTGTGCCGACATGGTTAAGGCCCCTGGCCTGTATCGCGGTTGAACGCGGGAGCAGTTGGCGGCAGAGCGCGCGGATGGGGAACGGCGACGTCATGACCGAGGAATCCGCCGCGACGGAGGGTGACCCGGCGAAGGAGCGCGGTTGGTGGGATAGCCCCGCGGTCGTGTTTCTCGCAGTCCTGCTTGCGGCCGCACCGCTGGTCTATCCGAAGATTCCGCCACTGGTTGATCTGTTCGGGCACATGGGCCGGTATCGGGTCGAGCTGGACATCGGCCAATCCCCGTGGCTTCGGGACTATTACGGCTTCCACTGGGCGGCCATCGGCAACCTTGGCGTCGATCTGCTCATCATGCCGCTCGGCAAGCTGCTCGGGCTCGAGCCGGCAGTGAAGCTGATCGTCATCCTGATCCCGCCAATGACCGTAGCCGGGTTCCTGTGGGTCGCGCGCGAGGTGCACGGGCGAATTCCGCCGACTGCTTATTTCGCGCTGCCGTTCGCACTGGGTCACCCGTTCCTGTTCGGCTTCGTCAACTTCGCGCTATCGATGGCGCTCGCCTTCCTCGCGTTCGGCTTGTGGCTCCGGCTTGGGAGGCTGGAGAAGACGAAGCTCAGGGCCTGGCTGTTCGTGCCGATCTCTCTCCTGGTCTTCTTCTGCCACACCTACGGCTGGGGCGTGCTTGGCCTGCTGTGCTTTTCGGCCGAGGCGGTGCGGCAGCACGATCGCGGGCTCGGCTGGTTCAGGGCCGGCGTCGCTGCCGCCCTCCACGCTTCGGTCATGGCCCTGCCGCTCCTCGTCATGATCGCGTGGCGCAGCGAGACCCACGGCGGCGCCACGACGGACTGGTTCAACTGGGAATCCAAATGGCGCTGGGTGAAGATGGCGCTCCGGGATCGCTGGCGGGTGTTCGACCTCGCTTCGCTCATTGTCTGCGCTCTGCCGTTCGCTGCCACGATCTTCAGCCGGCAGATGGCGTTGTCGCGAAACCTCGCCTTCTCGGCCATCGTCCTCGCCGCCGGCTATCTGCTGCTGCCGAGGATCATCTTCGGCTCCGCTTATGCCGACATGCGGCTCGTCCCTTACTTGTTCGCCGTTGCCCTCCTTGCGATCCGCTTCCGCGGAACCGTGCGGCTTCGCACGGCGCACGTCCTTGGCGCAGTGGGAATCGCGTTCTTCCTGGCGCGCGTCGGCGCCACGACGATGAGCCTTGCCATCGCCTCCGACAGCCAGCAGGCGAGGCTTGCCGCACTCGACAAGGTGCCGATGGGGGCTCGCGTGGTGACGATGGTCGGAGAGCCTTGCGGAGCGAGCTGGGCGCTATCGCGGGACAGCCACCTCGGCGCGATGGTCGTGGTTCGGAAGCAAGGCTTCTCCAATGACCAGTGGGTGATGGAAGGGCTCAACCTCCTCGATCTCCATTATGCCGATGCCGGTCACTTCGCGGCCGATCCGTCGCAGCGGGTTCGCCCCGATCGCTGCAGCGTCGGCCAGATATGGTCGATCAACGAGGCTCTCCGGTCGCTTCCGAGGCAGGCCTTCGACTATGTCTGGCTTATCGATCCGCCGCCTTATGATCCGGAACTGACGAAAGCGTTCGAGGTGGTCTGGCGCGGGCCGGGCTCCATCCTCTATCGGATTCCCGCATGAAGCTCTCGATTGTCGTCCCCTGCTTCAACGAGGAAGCGTGCCTCGGCAGGCTGCACGAGCGCCTGACCGACGCTGCGCGGGCCAGCTTCGGCGATGACTATGAAATCCTGCTGGTCAATGACGGGTCCAAGGACAAAAGCTGGCCGATGATGCGGGACATGGCGGCCGCGGACCCGCACGTCGTTGCCGTGAACCTGTCGCGCAATCACGGGCACCAGCTGGCGCTCACCGCCGGGCTGGACCTTGCAGGCGGCGAGCTGATCCTGGTCATCGACGCAGACCTTCAGGATCCCCCGGAACTGCTTCCGGACATGCTCGACACGATGCGCCGCGAAGGGGCGGACGTCGTCTACGGCGTCCGCAAGTCGAGGCGAGGGGAAACCGCATTCAAGCGCGCGACCGCTCACGGCTTCTACCGGTTGCTGGCCCGCGCCACCGACGTCGACATCCCGCTCGACGCCGGCGATTTCCGCCTGATGACGCGGCGCGCACTCGACGTGCTGCTGGCGATGCCGGAACAGGCGCGCTTCATCCGCGGAATGGTCGCGTGGATCGGGTTTCGGCAGGTGCCGATCCTGTACGACCGGGACGAGCGCTTCGCCGGCGAGACCAAATATCCGCTCAGCAAGATGCTGCGCTTCGCGATCGACGCGCTGACCGGATTTTCCTCGGCACCGCTGAAGCTCGCGAGCCACGCCGGTCTCGCATTGTCGGTCGGCTCGGTGCTGATCATCCTCTACATCCTCTACGCGTGGGCGATCGGCGAGAGCATCCAGGGCTGGACGTCGCTGATGCTCGTCGTCGTCGTCCTCGGCGCCGTGCAGATGTTCGTGCTGGCGCTGATGGGAGAATATATCGGACGGCTGTACAACGAGGCGAAGGCGCGGCCGCTGTACATCGTTCAGGAGATCGCGGGGGGCCACCGCCGCGAAGGCAGGCTCGGTCAGGTCGCGGAGGCGACGGCGAACAGCGAAAGCCCCGGGGGCAAGGGAAGCCTGCCGATCAACCGGCGCTCGGCACGAAAGGCGCGCTCGAACAAATAATTGACGGGCTTTGGAGGGAGCGCATCATCTCCGCCGCCGCGCCCTGTCGCTTTGGCCGCGAGGCGCGCCCCGATCGCAAGCGGAAACAGGATGCTGTTGAAATAGCCGATCGAGCGAAGTTCCAGCGGCGACTCCTTGATCAGACGCTCCAGCTGCTTCTTCGAATAGCGCCGCTTGTGGTGGTTCAGCTCGTCATGCGCCGACCACATCCACTGGTGCGCGGGCACCGTCACCAGCAGGCTGCCGCCGGACTTCAGGCAGGCGGCGAGCCCGGCGATCGCCGTGCGATCGTCATCGATATGTTCGACCACATCGAGAGCGGCGACGAGATCGTAGTGAGAGCGTTCGACGCCAGGCAGCTCGGGCAGCGGCGCCGATGCGATCCGTCGTCCGATCCTTTTTTCCGCGTGGCGCCGCGCTTCCTCATCGATCTCGATGGCGTCGACCTTCCCGAAATGCTCGAGCATCTTCAAATTGTGACCCGTCCCGCATCCCACTTCGAGAATGCGCGCGTCGCGCGGTAGCGGTATCGTGCGCTCGATCAGGGCCCGCAGCACCTCACGGCGCGCACGGTACCACCAGTGGAGTTCGTCAAGCTCCGCCATGCGATCATAGACCACCCGCTCCATCAGCGGAAAACCCACTGGCGGTTCAGCACGAACGTCACCGCCGGCGTCACGAACAGCATCGGGAGAATGGGAGCGCCGCGGCCAAGGTCGAGGCGCGTGTAGAGCAACCACACCCAGAAGCTGTTGAGAGCATAGCTGATCAGCGAAACGATGATGAACCGCACACGTGTCGCATGGGTGCGTTCGCCGCCGTGCCCGCGGAAGCTCCAGCTGCTGTGCATCACGTATCCGGTCGCCATCGCCGTCACATAAGCGAGAAGATTGCCGAGCTGCGGATGCCACCGCAGCACGATCGCAACGATCGCATAAACGCCCACGCCGAGGGCCGTGACGAAGGCGCCAGTGACTGCGAAGCGGACAAGCTGGGCGAGCATTTCGCGGCGGGCAGGGTCGAGATTCTGGATCAACGCGCTTTCCGCAAAAGTCCGGGACCGTCGCTTGTTCTTTGAGGCGCACCGGCTAGAGCGCGAAACATGCTGAAGCGCAAGGACGACCTGCCGATCGACCGGATGCTTGCGTTCCTGGAGCGCCACTGGAAGGCGATCACCGTGGTCACGTGGCTGCTGTTCGCCGCGTGGTTCCTCTACACCCGCTGGTCGTCCGTCATCGCATTCGGCCTGGGCGACACCGACGACAACATGCGGATGATGCAGGTGCGCGCGCTACTGAACGGGCAGGGGTGGTTCGACCTCCGGCAGTACAGGCTGAATCCTCCGTTCGGCGCGAACATCCACTGGAGCCGGCTGGTCGACCTCCCGCTGGCGGCGATCATTCTGGCGTCCCGGCCTTTCGTCGGCGGCGCCGACGCGGAACGGATCGCCGCCGCCGTCGCACCGCTACTTCCATATCTCGCGCTCCTGTTCGGCGTTGCGCTGACCGCACGCAGGCTCGTCGACCGGCAAGCATTCTTCCTCCCGCTGATCGCGATGACGCTTGCCGGCCTAGCGAACGGCATGTTCATGCCCGAACGGATCGACCATCACGGCTGGCAGCTGGCCCTCCTTTCGCTCAGCATCGCCGGCCTTGCCGATCCGAAGCGGGTGCGGGGTGGCGCAACCCTTGGCGTCACCACCGCGCTGTCGCTGGCGATCGGGTTGGAGATGATCATCTACCTGGCGATAGCAGGCGCCGCGGTTGCATTATTCTGGGTAGCCGATGCCGGGCAGAAGCGGCGGGCGCTTGCCTATGCGGCAAGTCTCGGCGGCGGCGTCGCTTTCGCCTTCCTCGTCTTCGCATCCGACGCCAACCGGCTGGCCGTCTGCGATGCGCTGTCCCCGGTGTGGCTCTCCGACCTCTTGCTCGCCAGTGCGCTTCTCGCGGGGCTGGCGCTGCTCACGCCCGGGGATTGGAAAGTTCGGCTGGTCCTGGCCGGCGTCGCCGCACTCGTCATCGCCGCCTTCCATGCGCTGGCTTGGCCGCAATGCTTGACCCGTCTCGAAGGCGTGTCGGACGAAGTGAACTACCTTTGGCTCAGCCACGTCCGCGAGGCGCGGCCCGTGTACCGGCATGGCTGGCAGGTCTGGTCGTTGATCCTGGCGCTGCCGATCACCGGGGCAATCGGCTGGGCGCTGCTGGCGTGGCGCAATCGAAGCGATCGCGACCGGTTCCTCCGCACGATCGCGGCGGCGGTGCCTGCAGTCGTCGCGATGGCGCTCCTCTTCTGGCAGACGCGTACCGGACCGGCCGCGCAGGTGCTTGCCGTCGTTGGCGCAACCGCGATCATCTGGATTCTTGCGCCACTGTTCGAACACGCGCGCAATCCGGTCATCAAGTCCGTCGGCGTCGTTGCCGTCCTGCTCGTCGGTTTCGGCGTGGTCGTGCCCTTGGGCCTTCAGTTCGCGCCCGCCAAGAAACAGACCCCCCGCGAAATCGAAATCGGACGCGCGAACCGGCTCTGCAATTTCATCGGCTCATTCCGTCCGATCGCGCTGCAGCCTAAAGGAACGGTATTCACCTGGGTCGACCTCGCGCCGCGCCTGATAACGCTCACCCACCATGACTCGATCATGGGTCCCTATCATCGCAACGGCGAGCAGATCGCGGACACCATGAAGGCCTTCCGAGGGAGTGCGGAGGAAGCGCGTCGAATCTTCGCGAAATATCGCGCCGATTACCTGCTCACGTGCCCGAACGCGTCGACGACCACCATCTTCATGTCGGAGGCGCCAAACGGATTTTACGGGCAGCTCGAGAGAGGGCAGGCACCGGGCTGGCTGGTACCGGTACCGCTGCCGCCGGACTCGCCGTTCAGGATGTGGCGGATCGAACGGGGCTCCTAGGCCAGCGCCGACGGAAAACTCTGCTTCAGCCCGTCGACGACGAACTGGGCGGCAAGCGCGGCGAGGATGACGCCCAGGATCCGGGTAATCATCGCTTCGACCTTCTCGCCGATGAGGCGCATCAAGGGGCCGGAGGCGAGCAACGTCGCCATCGTGATCAGCATGACCACGGTAATCGCCGCGAGTACGACGGCGATCTCGATCGTGTTGTTCGCGCGCGAGATCCACAGCATGGCGCTAGCAATCGAGCCCGGGCCGCTGATCATCGGGATCGCCATCGGGAAGACGCTGACGTCCTCAGCCTCCGGCGTTCCTTCGATTTCCTCCGCGCGCTTTTCGCGACGCTCGGTGCGCCGTTCGAACACCATGTCTAGGGCGATGAAGAACAGCATGATGCCGCCGGCGATGCGGAAGCTTGCGAGGCTGATCCCGAGCGCCTGGAGCATCGGCTTCCCGAGCAGCGCGAAAAAGACGAGGATGACCCAGGCGATGACGGATGACCGGATCGCCATTGCCCGCCGGTGAGCGGCGGTCGTCCCGCGCGTGAGGCTGGCAAAGATCGGCGCGCAGCCCGGCGGATCGATGATCACCAGGAAGGTGATCAAGGCGGACCAGAACAGCTCGATCATTGCGTGAGCGTCATTGCGCCGGTGCCGGGATCTTCTGGTCCAGGATGGTGCGGTAGCTACGGCCGTTCCACAGCTTCGCCTCGAAGTGGCGCGCGCCCTCGGCCGAAACCTTCCACTCGTAGATCAAAGTCCCGTCGGCGGAGCGGCCCTGGCCGGCATCCGCCGGCGGCTTGCCCGCTATCCGCTCGGTAGGTTTGGTTGCGCGACGATAGGCGCCCGGGATCTTTGAGCGCCCGCTGCAGCTCGCTCGCGCGAGGCGGACCTGGCGCGGCAGCGGCGTCGGCCGTGCAAGCGTGTCGCCGCCGTCATAGGACCAGCGCCAGGTCCTGCCGTGACGCATCCATACGGTGGTGAAATAGCCGGTGCCGCCGGACGCCGAGGTCCAGGGGCCGCGATTGATCGCCGTACGGCCGTCGCAGGAAACCCAGCTTTCCGCGGGCGCCCAGGAGACGGATTTCGGCGGATTCTTCCTATGCTTCAGGAACTCCTGCGCCCAGACGGCCTGCGGCGTGAACATCACCGCATCGTCGTCCGCCCATTTGCGAAAAGCCGTCCATTGCCCCTGCGCCTTCGCGTCCTGAGCGAAAGCCCGCTCCGCGTCCACTGCGGTGAAGATCGATGCGGCGGCGATCAGCGTCAGCATTGCAGTCCCTCCGGGTCAGCCAGTCCTGCGCGACGGTGCGCCGCAACGACTGTATTGCGAAGAAGCATGGCGATGGTCATCGGCCCGACGCCCCCGGGCACGGGCGTGATCGCCGAAGCGACCTCAGCGGCCTCGTCGAATGCGACATCGCCGACCAGGCGCGTTTTGCCCTCTTCCGCCGACGGCACCCGATTGATTCCGACGTCGATGACGACCGCCCCGGGCTTGAGCCAGTCGCCTCGGACCATTTCCGGGCGGCCCACCGCGGCAACGACGATGTCGGCGCGACGAACGACCTCGTGGAGGCTTCGCGTGCGCGAGTGAGCGATAGTCACGGTCGCGCTTTCGCCGACCAGGAGCATCGCCATCGGTTTGCCCACGATGTTCGAACGGCCGATCACCACCGCATCCTTGCCTTCGATGCAGCCGATCTCCTGCTTGAGCAGGTAGAGGCAGCCCAGCGGAGTGCAGGGCACCATCGCGTCGAGGCCCGTGGCGAGCCGGCCCGCGTTCACCGGATGGAATCCGTCAACGTCCTTGGCGGGATCGATGGCGGCAATCACGCGAGCGGAATCGACATGCGGCGGAAGGGGAAGCTGGACCAGGATGCCGTCGACGGCGGCGTCCGCATTGAGCCGCTCCACGAGCTCGAGGAGCTGCGTCTCGCTGACGCTCGCCGGCAGGCGGTGCGAAAAGCTTTCCATCCCGGCCTCCGTTGTCGCCTTGACCTTGGATCGGACATAGACCGCGCTGGCCGGGTCTTCGCCAACCAGGACGGTCGCCAGGCCCGGCGGACGCCCCGTCAGGCTCCTGAACTGGGCTGCCGTAGCGGCGACGCGTTCGCGAACGGCCGATGCGGCCGCCTTTCCGTCGATCCGCCTCGCGGTCATACGGTCGAATAAGCGAGATCGGCGGCGACGCCCGCCAGCAGCATCTGCGCGATCTTGATCAGGAGAAGCAGCACCAGCGGCGAGAAATCGAGGCCACCGAAGTCCGGCATGACGGCCCGGATCGGCCGGTAGAGCGGCGCGGTAATGCGCTCCAGCGCCAGCGTGATCGAGCGAACGGCACCGGAACCAGTGTTGAGCACGTTGAACGCGAACAGCCAGCTCAGGATCACCTGGATGATGATGATCCACGCAAGGATGTTGAGCAGGAAGTCGGCAATCTGGAAGAGGGCGATCAGCATGTGCCGGGCTTAGCCGCACCCTCTGCGAGCCGCAATCAGGGCGCGAAGCGGTTCGGCTGCGCTTCGGCCAGAATGATCGAGAAGTCCTCGTTCGGGTCGACCCACTCGCGCACGGGCGTCCAACCGCCGGCCAGGAGCAGCAGCCGTGCACCGCGCGGCGGATATTTGTGGCTGTTCTCCGTGTGGATCGACTCTCCGGCTCCGAACGCAAATCGCTCCCCACAGATGGCAAAATCGACGTCGCGGGTCGCGACCAGGTGCATCTCGATCCTCGAGAGGATGTCGTTCCACCGTGCCTCGTGCCGAAACGCGTCGACCGGGATGTCGGCGCCGAGCTCGCGATTGATCCGTTCGAGGAGATTGAGGTTGAACTCCGCCGTAATCCCTTCCGGATCGTCGTACGCTGCCTTCAGCCGCTCGACGGGCTTCACGCGGTCCATCCCGATCACCAGCAAGGCGCCTGTCCCCAGCAGCTCGCGAAAGTGGCGAAGCAGGTCCGTCGCGCTGCGCGGGACGAAATTGCCGATCGTCGACCCGGGAAAGAAGCCGAGCTTGGGAAGCCCGTCTGTCTCTGCGGGAAGGACAAATGGACGAGCGAAGTCCGCGGGGACCGGATAGACCGGGACGTCGGGGAGCCGCTGCCGGAGCTCCGCGGCGCTCAACTCCAGATATTCCGCCGAAATATCGACCGGGACGTAGGCGGCGGGACGGATCGCCTCCAGCAGGAGCGGCGTCTTGGTTGCCGATCCAGCGCCGAATTCAACCACGGCGAGACCCGCGGGAATGGCCGAGGCGAGGTCCGGCATGATCGCCTTCAACAGCGCAGTTTCCGTCCGGGTCGGGTAATAAGTCGGAAGGCGCGTGATCTCTTCGAACAGCTCCGATCCGCGACGATCGTAGAGCCACCGGGCCGGAATCGCGGGAATCGCTGCCGAAAGGCCCGCGAGCACGTCCTTCCTGAATTGGGGATCAGCAGTCCCTGGCAAGCCTGAGTCCCGTGAATTGCCAGCGCGCCGTCGGATGAAAGAAGTTGCGGTAGCTGGGTCGCGAGTGGCCGCGGGGAGTCGCGCAGCTCGCGCCCTTGAGGACGAACTGGCCGCTCATGAACTTCCCATTATACTCGCCAACGCTGCCGCTCGCCGGACTGAAGCCGGAGTAAGCGGAGAACGCGCTGCCGGTCCATTCCCAGCAATCGCCGAAGACGCCGCCGCCGGGACTTGGGACCACTGCCCCCGCGCTATCGAGCTGGTTGCCGATCGCCGGGTCGGCTGAGGCGGCGAAGCTCTCCCACTCGGCCTCGGTTGGAAGGCGCGCGCCGGCCCAACGCGCGAAGGCGTCCGCTTCCACATAGCTGATGTGCGCAACGGGCGCCGACCAGTCGATCTCGCGCAGACCGCCGAGCGTGAACTCGCTTCCGTCCCCGCGCCAGTAGAGCGGCGACCTGACCCGCTCCCGCCGGACCCAGTCCCATCCGTCGGACAGCCAAAGCGACGCCGTGTCGTAGCCGCCATCGCGGATGAAGTCGCGCCACTCGCCGTTGGTGACCCGCCGGTTTGCGATCTCGTGCGGGGCGAGGAAGACCCGATGGCTCGGCCGTTCGCAATCGAAGGCGAAACCGGCGTTCGGAGCACCGATCTGCACGATGCCTTCGAGGCCGCGGTGAAAGGAGAGGGGCTCTGTCGCCGAGCAGGCCGGTGGCGGAAGCTGGCCATAGGCAGGCTCCAGCGGGTTTTCGGCGAAGGCCGCGAGGATATCCGTGAGCAGCAGCTCCTGGTGCTGCTGTTCGTGGTTGATCCCGAGCTCGATCAGTTCGAGCTCGGTCGGCCCGATGGTGGGCACGGCGCCGAGCAGCGCCTCGTCGACATGGGTCCGATAGGCGCGGATCTCGTCGAGCGAAGGTCGGCTCAGCATGCCCCGCTTGGGTCTCGGATGGCGATCCCCTTCGCCTTCGTAATAGCTGTTGAATAGGTAAGCGAACCTATCGTCGAACAGCCGGTACCCCGGCACGTGGTCGCGAAGGACAAAGGCCTCGAAGAACCAGCTGGTATGCGCGAGATGCCACTTCGCCGGCGAAGCTTCTGCGTATGGCTGGATGGTCGCGTCGGCGTCGGACAGCGGCGCCGCAAGCGCGACCGTGAGACGTCGCGTCCCTTGAAAGCGCTCCGCGAGGAGCGGGGCCTGATCGCCTATCTGGTCGCGCCGGGTTGCCAGAGCACGTCTCCCCCCTGTTTCGCGGCGATAAAACGCGCGGCGACGAACAGCAGGTCCGACAGCCGGTTCAAATAACCGAGCGCCTCGGGCGTTACGGGCTGCGCCTCCGACAAAGCCACGGCGCTGCGCTCGGCGCGCCGGACCACGGTGCGGGCAAGATGGAGCGCCGCCACTTCCGGCGACCCGCCGGGCAGGATGAAGCTCGTCAGCGGATCGAGAGCCTCGTTCATTGCGTCGATTTCGGACTCGAGCCGCTCGACCTGGCTCGCAACGATGCGCAACGCCCCTTCGACTTCGCCGGGCGTGGCGATATCGGCGCCGAGGTCGAACAGCTCGTTCTGGATCCGTCGCAGCCAGTCCGCGAGCGTGCCAGCCTCGATGACGCCGATTGCGGCACCAACCGCCGCATTGGCCTCGTCGACGTCGCCGATGGCCGCCATTCGCGCGCTCGACTTGCTCACCCGCGATCCGTCGACCAGCCCGGCGGTGCCCTTGTCGCCGGTGCGAGTGTAAATTTTGTTGAGCTTGACCATCAGCTCCCGCGGGAGGCGCCCGCCACCACCAGGATGAGGATGACGAGGATGATCGAAACGGCCTGGAACATGACACGCTTGCGCATCCACTGCTGCTGCTGCTCGCTCGAGCCGACGCGGCCGGACGCCATCGTCACCACTCCGCGGACAAGAACATAGGCAGTCGCCGCCATGGCCGCGACGAGGAGCACCATCAGGACGATCGACATGGCGCCTATTTACGCGTCTGCAAGACGAAAGCCAGACGGGAGAGCTCCATTGCGCAGCGCTTGCGCGACATCGGTGCCGTGGACACCATTCGCGCGCAGGCTCTGCAGGGTCGGAGCCCGATCCCGCTTGGCCAGGCGCCGCCCGTCCTCGTGCACGACGAGCTTGTGGTGGAGGTAGACAGGCGGGGGGAGGCCCAGCAGCATCTGCAGGAGCCGCTGCACCGGCGTTGACTCCCGCAGGTCCATGCCCCGCACGACGAGCGTAACGCCGCTCGCGGCATCGTCCACGACGCAGGCCAGGTGATAGCTTGCCGGCGCGTCCTTCCTGGCAAGAATCTCGTCGTCGATGGCGCTCGCGCTCGCGCTCGAAGTGAAGGTCTTGCCTCCGGCCTCGATCCAGCCAGGCAAGCCGACGCGCTGGATCGCCTCCGCCGCGTCGAGCCGCCAGCTATGCGGCATGTTGAGCCGGCGCTCCGGGTCGTCGGCAAGTCCGCGACAGGTGCCCGGGTAACGGCCTGCTGCGGGACCGTGAGGCGCGCTAAGCGCCGCGGCGATGTCGGAGCGGGTGCAGAAGCACGGATAGACCAGGCCTGCCGACTTCAGGCTGTCGAGCGCCTGCGCATAGATCTCGCCGCGCTGCGACTGGACCAGCGGCTCGCCGGCCCATTCCAGGCCGAGCCACCGCAGGTCCTCTTCGATGGCGTCGACGAACTCCGGGCGGGACCGGGTCGGGTCGAGATCCTCGATCCGCAGGAGGAACCGGCCTCCGCCTTCGTCGGCCGCCTTGTGCGCCAGCAGGGCGCTATAAGCGTGGCCGAGATGCAACTGCCCGGTCGGAGAAGGCGCGAAGCGGCTGGTCAGCATTTCACACGCACTTGACCGCGAGTCGGGGAAAATGCTGTCATGCTGGTGTCACGCCGGGTTGGCATCCGGCTGGGCACAAGGGAAGACGGGCCCGAGCGACCCCTCTCCTCCTTGCGTGCGACAGGGCCGGAGCAGTTTCGTGCGGGCGGGACAGGAGGTCATTGCCCGCGCATGTATCACCCGGAGATGATCAGGCATCCCGAAAGTTGCCCGGCGCTGGTGCTCAACGCCGACTACACGCCGCTGTCCTATTTCCCGCTGAGCCTGTGGCCGTGGCAGACTGCGGTCAAGGCGATGTTCCTCGAGCGGGTGGACGTCGTCGCGCATTACGAACGCGAAGTGCACAGCCCGACCATGGCGCTGAAGCTTCCGTCCGTCATCGCGCTCCGGCAGTTCGTGAGGCCGAACGAATATCCGGCCTTCACGCGCTTCAACCTGTTCCTCCGCGACAAATTCCGGTGCGTCTATTGCGGTTCGCACAAGGAGCTGACGTTCGACCATATCGTCCCGCGCGCGCAGGGCGGCCGCACGACCTGGGAAAATGTCGCGACCGCCTGTGCTCCGTGCAACCTGAAGAAGGGCGGCCGGACGCCGCGGCAGGCGGGCCTGCATATCGAGCGCGAACCGATCCGCCCGACCAGCTGGCAGCTCCAGGACCATGGCCGAAGCTTCCCGCCCAATCACCTCCACGAGACGTGGCGCGATTACCTCTACTGGGACGTCGAGCTGGATCCGTAACAGGGTTAGCGGCCCTTTAACCATTCCGGTTTAGCTGGGCCTCATGGACGAATTGGACAGAGCGGGCGGCGAGCAGGCGCGCATCCTCGTCGTCGAGCGCAACCGCAATTATCTCGCCGTATTGGCGCGCCGGCTGACCGACTTCGGCTATCGCGTCGCCACGGCGGAGACCGCGCAGTCGGGGCTCGCCGAGATGTACCGGATGCCCGTCGATCTCGTCCTTTGCGAAACCAATCTTCCGGGCACCAGCGGCATCGAAATGGCGCGAATGGTGCGCGACGACCCCGTGCATAGCAACGTTCCGCTGCTTCTAGCCGTCGGTCGCTCGGACCCTGCGGCGGCCGTCAATGCATTTCGCGCCGGCGCCGACGGCGTCATACGCAAACCGTGCCACTTCGAGGTGCTGGCCGCCTGCATCGCGCGACAGCTCAGCCGAGCCGAAGCGCTCAAGCGTCTTGCCCAGGACAATGCCGCACTCGATGCCAAGGTCATCAGCCGCGTGATCGAGCTCGGTGAAATTCGCGACCGCCTGAACCAGGCGGAAGCCGAGCGCCGGCGGCTTGCGGCTTTGGTCGGCGAGCGTGCGGCTTAAAGCCCGCTGAGGTAATCGCGGACGTCGGAAGCGACGTCGTCGCGATCCAGAGCAGCCGCGAGGTTGGCGATCACGAACCCGGCCGCGCTCCCGCAGTCGTAGCGGGCCCCTTCGAACGTCCACGCATGGAACGGCTGCTTGCCGATGAGCCGCGCCATCGCATCAGTAAGCTGGATCTCGCCGCCCGCACCGCGCTCCTGCTTGTCCAGCTGGCGCATCACCTCGGGCTGCAGGATGTAGCGGCCGGGGAGCATCAGGTTGGAGGGAGCGGTGCCCGGCGAGGGCTTTTCCACCATTCCCCGGATCTGCGTAAGCCGGCCGTCGCTTTCGCCCGGATCGATCACGCCATATTTTTGGGTCTCGCCTTCGGGCACTTCGAGCGCGGCGACGACATTGCCGCCGACTTTTTCGTAGGCGGCGACGAGCTGGGCGAGGCAATTGGGCTTGCCGAGCATCAGCTCGTCGGGAAGCAGCACCGCGAACGGCTCGTCGCCGACGATGTCGCGGGCGCACCAGACCGCGTGGCCGAGTCCGAGCGGCTGCTGCTGCCGAACGGAAACCACTTCCCCGAACCGCGCTCGCGACGGCTGCAGGATCTCCAGGCTCTTGCCCTTTTCCCCCATCGTTGTCTCGAGCTCGAAGCCGATGTCGAAATAATCGACCAGGCTCGACTTGCCGCGTCCGGTGACGAAGATCATCTGCTCGATGCCCGCTTCACGCGCTTCGTCGACCGCATATTGGATCAGCGGGCGGTCGACGATCGTCAGCATTTCCTTCGGGATCGCCTTTGTTGCGGGAAGCAGCCGCGTGCCGAGGCCCGCTACCGGGAAGACGGCCTTCCGAACGCGTGCGCTCATTGCGGCGTCACCGGCCCGACTTCGTTGGTCTCTTCGTCTTCCTGCGCTTCGATCGGAACGGTCGGCGCCTGCCCGCTCGGGGGCGGCAGGTCGAAGCGATCGCTTTGCCGCGGCGCCGACCTTTTCATCAGCTCGTCAATCCGGTTGGGACTTGCATAAGCGGGCGGCGTCAGCAGCTCGTTCGGCGTCGGCGTCGTCCGCGCCATCAGCGGCTTGACCGGCAAGGCCTGGCCCGGCGCGGGCTTCAAATCCCCCATCTTGCCGCAACCGGCGAGCGCGGCGAGCGCGACGAGGGATGCGATGCGGATGCCGCCGAGTGCCTTCACAGCCCCGGGCCTAGCGGCTCGGGAGCGCTTCTGCCAGCGGCTTGTGCCGTGGTGGAGCGCTCTCTATCCGCATCGCCATGCATCGTTCCAAAGTCCTTCTGTTGCTGGTCCCCGTGCTCGCGCTTGCCATTGGCGGCTGCGAGCGCAAAGCCGCCGACGAGCCGACGGTCGAGGCTCCGGAAGGACCGACGAAGGGGGTCGACCGCAGCCATGCCGGCCGGTCGATGCCCGACGTGGAGGTTTTCAACGCCGACGATGAGCCCGCGAAGCTTGCCGAAGCGGCCGGCAAGCCGCTCCTGGTGAACTTGTGGGCGAGCTGGTGCGCGCCTTGCGTCAAGGAATTGCCAACGCTCGATGCGTTGAGCCGCCGGCCTGGGGCGCCGCGAGTGCTCGCGGTTTCCGAGGACATCGGCGAGCGCGGATCGGTCGAGGCTTTCCTGGAGCAACACGGCATCAAGGATCTTGAGGCCTGGCGTGACCCGAAGATGGCGCTGACGGGTGCACTTGGCGTCCAGGTCATGCCGACAACAGTCTATTACGATGCAGGCGGCCGCGAGGTGTGGCGGTACACCGGCGATCTCGACTGGACGAGCGAAGAGGCGGCTAGGCTGCTTGCCGAAGCCGGCGGGGACGCCGCCAGGCGCTGATCAGCCGGCCGTCGATCGCAGCCAGGCCGAGCGCGATCAGCGCAAGCCCCAGGAAATCGTGAGGCGCAAGCGCTTCCGCGAGGAACAGCGCGCCCAGCAGGATCGCCGTCGGTGGCACGAGCAGCGTCACAAGCAGCGCGTTGGTCGCACCCGCGGAGTCGATCAGACGGAAATAGAGGACGTAGGCGAAGGCAGTGCAGAGCAGGGCCAGCGCAGCGATTGCGGCCCATGCCGTTATAGGTGGGATTGGCTGCAGCCACGGCCGGTCGACCAACAGGGCGATCGGCAGCATGATCATCGCGCCGGCCGTGAGCTGCCCAGTCGTGACGCTCATCGGCGGCAGGCCCATCGCCTTGAACCGTCGCGCCCATACCGCTGCAAGCGCGTAGCTGAAGGAGGCGGCGACGCAGGCGAGCTGCGCGAGCGCGTCCGTGCCGATGTTTGCGAGCAGTGTCGGGCCGATCATGGTCGCGACTCCACCGAACCCGAGGGCCACTCCGGCGACCTTGCGCGGAGTCATGCGCTCGTCCTTCGTGAACAGGTGGGCGACGACAACGCCCCAGATCGGCGTCGTCGCGTTGAGTATCGACGCGAGGCCGCTGGCGATGTGCGTCTGGCCCCATCCGAACAAAGCGAACGGGACGACGTTGTTGAGAAGCGCGAGGACAAGCATCGATCCCCACACCTCGCGGGGCAGGCCCAGCGGCTGGCCTCTCCAGCGAAGGAACAGCCACAATCCGGCAGCAGCGATCGACAGGCGAAGCCACACATAAGTGAGCGGCGGCACGGTGTGGACCGCGACGCTGATGAAGAAGAAGGCCCCGCCCCAAATCAGCGCAAGCACGATCAAAATTGCCCAGTCGGCCCGGTTCATCTGGCTGCGGATCATGGAGGCTCCGTATCCGCGCGAGCTTTCGCGGGCGTCCGCATCCTTGCTGTCAAAGCATTGGTCAGTGACGGTCGCCATCGTCGTGCACTAGCCGCGCGCGCAGCTTGCGCGCCAACAAATGCACGCTGGACGGCAATAAGGTGAGCTTATTAATCCCGCAGCAGCTCGTTGATGCTCGTCTTGGAGCGCGTGCGCTCGTCGACCCGCTTGACGATCACCGCGCAGCCGAGCGCGGGGCCGCTGCCGCTCGCGGGCGGAAGACTGCCCGGGACGACCACCGAATAGGGGGGCACCCTGCCGCGGAACATTTCACCGCTGTCCCGATCGACAATCTTGGTCGAAGCCCCGAGGAAGACGCCCATCGACAGCACCGAGCCCCGCTCGACGACGACCCCCTCGGCGACCTCCGACCGAGCGCCAATGAAGCAGTCGTCTTCGATGATCACCGGGCCGGCCTGAAGCGGCTCGAGCACGCCGCCTATGCCGGCGCCGCCCGAGATGTGGACGTTGCGGCCGATCTGGGCGCAGCTCCCGACTGTCGCCCAGGTATCGACCATCGTTCCTTCGCCGACATAGGCGCCGATATTGACGAAGCTCGGCATCAGCACGGCGCCGGGAGCGATATAGGCGCCGCGGCGCACGATCGCCCCCGGGACGGCGCGGAAGCCGGCAGCTTCGAATTCGCCGTCGCTCCAGCCTGAGAACTTGGAGGGCACCTTGTCCCACCAATGGGCGCCGCCCGGCCCGCCGCCGATCGACCGCATCGGATTGAGCCGGAAGGATAGCAGCACGGCCTTCTTGAGCCACTGGCGTACCGTCCAGCCCTCGCCGTCCTTTTCCGCGATTCGCTCCTCGCCGCTGTCCAGCGCGTCGATCGCAGCGTCGACGGCTTCGCGGAGCTTGCCTCTCGTTTCAGGACCGATTGAATCCCTCTCGTCCCACGCGGTTTCGATTGCCTGTTGAACGTCGGGACTCATTCTTCCCCCTCGAGGATGTTTTCGAGCCAGTCGCTGACTCGATGAATTCTGTGGTCGATGAAATCGCCGGTGCCGTGGCTGCCGCGTTCGGAGCCATTGTCCACCCACACCGTCGTCATGCCCAGAGCTTTTGCTGGCTTCAGGTTGGCCGCCATGTCGTCGGCAAGTAGCGCGGCCTGGGGATCTATTCCGAAGCGCTCGCAGAGCAGCTCATAGCCGTGAGGATCGGGTTTCGGGCGGTATCCGCTCGCATGGATGTCATGGAGATCGTCGAAGCGCTCGTGAACGCCGATCGCCTCAAGCACTCGGCGCGCGTAGCACGCGTCGCCGTTGGTGAAGACGAATTTGCGCCCCGGCAGCCGCGCCAGCGCGGAGGCAAGGCGTTCGTCGGTCGCGACGCGATCGAGAGGAACGGCATGGACCTGCTCCAAAAAATCATGGGGGTCGACGCCATGGTCCTTCATCAGGCCCGCGAGCGTGGTGCCGTGTGTGTGAAAGTGGTATTTCTGGACGCGTCGCGCCTCCTGCGGGTCGCAATCGAGCAGGCGCTGGATGTAAGCGCCCATGCGCTCGTCGATCAGCTCGAAGAGGCCGGCCGAGGCGGGGTACAAGCAATTGTCGAGGTCGAAAATCCAGTCGCGGATGTGGGCAAAGCGCGGGTCCATCACTGGGCGCGGCCTTAGCGGCTTAGTCATCTTCAGGAAAATGAAAGCTTCGATAAATCATACGCGATCCGGGGAAGCTGTTATTTTTCAGCAGCTTGAGCGGAGTTAGAAGAACGTGAACAGGCGATTTCTGGCGACGAGTGCAGTCGCGGTAACCATGGCGTTCGGTCTCTCGGCATGCGGTGGCGGAGGTGGTGGCGTGCAGCCGCTGCCCTTCACTCCGACTCCGACGCCCACGCCGACACCAACGCCGACTCCCACGCCGACTCCAACTCCGACTCCGACCCCCACACCGACCCCGACTCCCACACCGGGCGTCAACTACGATACCTCCGAATATCGCAACTCGAACTACTCCGTCGCCGCCAACGCTCTCGCGGCTTACAATCAGGGCGCGACGGGCAAGGGCATTAAGATCGGCGTCATCGACAGCGGCATCAATCCCAACCTCGCCGAGTTCGCCGGCAAGATCGATCCGGCCAGCGGCGACGTTTACGGCCAGCGCGGAGTGAGCGACGAAGGCGGGCACGGAACCGCGGTGTCCGCGGTCGCTGCCGCCGCCCGCAACAACAGCAACACCATGGGCGTCGCGTTCGATTCGACGATCATCTCGATGCGCGCCGACAAGCCCGGCACCTGCGTAACGGAAAAGGGCTGCGAATTCTTCGACGATGCGATCGCGGAGGGCGTGGACGCCGCGCGCGCCGCAGGCGCGAAGGTGATCAACATGTCGCTCGGCGGATCGCCGCCGAGCTCACTGCTCGTCGCGGCGCTCCAGCGCGCGGTCAATGCCGGAATCGTTATCGTCATTTCGGCGGGTAATGACGGCGAAGACCCGACCAAATCGAGCAACCCCGATCCTTTCGCCCTGGGCCCCGCTCAAATGTTCCCCGGGAACGTCATCATCGCCGGGTCGGTGGGTGTCGACAACGGAGCGGGAGGAACGGACCTCGACACGCTGTCGATCTTCTCCAACCGCGCCGGCAGCGGCGCGACCTGGTACCTCACGGCTCTCGGCTACCGCGACCGCGCGCCGGACGAGGAGGGCACGCAATACCTTTGGTCGGGCACGAGCTTCTCGGCGCCGACGATATCGGGCGCCGCGGCGCTGCTCGCGCAGGCGTTCCCCAATCTCACCGGCAAGCAGATCATCGACATCCTGCTGAAATCCGCTGACGACCTCGGAGCTCCGGGCACCGATGCCGTCTACGGGCGAGGCAGGTTGAATATTGCCTCCGCGTTCAAGCCGATCGGCCAGACGAGCATGGCGGACAGCCAGACTCCGGTAAGCACGGGCGACAATGGCGACCTGCCGCCCGCGGCCGGCGACGGCAACGAGGGCCAGTCGCTCGGGGCGATCATCCTCGACGGCTACGATCGCGCGTTTGTGCTCGATCTCGCCAAGACGCTGAAGCAGGCGGAAGTTTCGCATCCGCTTCGTCAGGCAATCCAGAGCGGCGTGCGTGTGAACAGTGTTTCTGCTGGTCCGCTCACGCTCGCGATGACGGTTTCGGAGCGTCGCGACGGATCGCAGGGCTTCGCGCTCGAAAAGCTCGGGATCGGCCCTGACGATGCGCGCAAGTCGCGACTAATTGCCGGCGCGGCGATTGCTCGCCTCGACAAGAAGACGGCGGCGGCCTTCGGTTTCGCGGAGGGCGCGAAGGCGATGGAGCGGCGGTTGTCCGGCGCAGAGCCCGGGGCTTTCCTCATCGCCAGGGACATTGCCGGAGACCCCGGCTTTACCGCAAAGCGTGAAGGAAGCGTCGCGATCCGGCGCAACCTCGGCCCGGTCGGCGTCACGGTGTCGGGCGAGAGCGGGAGCGTCTGGAACGAAATCCGCACGAGCGCCACCGATTCGCCCTATCGCTGGGCGAGCGTCTCGGTCGACAAGAACCTCGGCAAGACGTGGCTGTCCGCCGGCCTAAGCCGCCTCGACGAAAAGCAGACGCTGCTTGGCGGCCGCATGTCGAACGCCCTTGGCGGCGGCGGTTCGAAGAGCCTGTTCCTCGATCTCGAGGCCCGTCGCCAGCTTGGGAACGGCTTCAGCACGGGGCTGTCTGCACGGCACGGCTGGACCGACTTCGCCGGCGGAAAGATGCAGACCGATGCCTATGCGCTCGACGTGCAGAAGGTCGGAGTGCTGGGCGGGAGCGACCGGCTAGGCTTCCGGCTGTCGCAGCCCCTGCGCGTGTCGAGCGGCGGCTTCGCCCTGATGCTGCCGACGTCCTACGATTATGCGACGCGCACGGCGACCAGCAGCTGGACGACGCGCTCGCTGAGCCCCAGCGGCCGCGAACTGGATGCCGAGCTGAGTTACGGCTCTTCGCTTTGGGACGGCAGCGGCTGGGTCGGCGGCAACCTGTTCATGCGCCGCCAGCCGGGGCACATCGCGAGCGCGCCCGATGACTACGGCGCCGCGATCCGCTTCACGCTCGGCTTCTGAACCTCGGCACCAGCATCCCGACGCGGCCGCGGTAGCGTTCGTAGTCAGTTCCGAACAGGCTCACCAGGTCGCGCTCCTCGTAGCGGATCGCGACGAGCATGTACGCGGAGAAACCGGCAGCCAGCAGCAGGTGCCCGGCAGTCATTTCCGGTGTTGCCCAGAAGGCCAGGAAAAAGCCTGCATAGAGCGGGTGCGCAACCCATTTGTAGAACAGCGGCTCGCGCAGCTCGGGAGCTGCGGCCGTCTTCCCGCGAGCGTGGAGCCACGCCTGCTGAAGGCCGAACAGCTCGAAATGGTTGATGAGGAACGTGGTCACCAGCACGATCGCGAATCCGGCCCAGAACAGCAGCATCAGCAAGTCGTGCAGCACCGGGTTGCGGACGCTCCAGACGATGCTGTCGATCGGTTGCCAGAAACGGAAGAGCACGATCAGCGCGAGGCTGGCCAGAAGCACATACATGCTGCGTTCCGCGTGCGGCGGCACGAATTTTGTCCACGCGCGCTTGAAGCCCTGGCGGGCCATGACGCTGTGCTGCAGGCCGAAAAGCGCGATGAGCGCGACGTCGATGATGACGGAGGCACCGACCGTCAGTGTCGACGCCGGGTTGTCTACAGTCCTGAGATCCAGGCCGCCGATCGCGAGATCTCCGACGAAGATGACCAGGTACAGGAAGGTCGCGAAGAAGATCGCGTAGCAGGCGATGGCGAATGCAAGGCTGAGCGCGCGTGACATGCCGATTTCCCCTTTTCGGCTGTGACGAGCGGGGAATTTACCAGATTGTGGATGTGCGCGTTAGCGCAAATGCTCAGCGCCTGAAGCGCCGGTATTCAACGACCGTGAGAGGCTCCTCGCAGCCGTTCACCATTCGGTAGACGGCCATGTACGCGGTCCCCGGCGGAAGCTCGGTCAGCTTTTTCGGGGCGACCTTGTCGCCGCGCCAATCGAGGGTTCCGTCCGCTCGGTAGCTCGTCGTCTGCCGACATTCTTTCGTCGCCGTCGGGATAGCAGTCAAAACCCCTGGAGCGGCCGCTGCCGGTGCGGACTGGTTCGGCGCCGCGGCGGAAGCCTGCGGAAGCAGCGCAACAGCGCCAAGGAGCAGAAAACGCATCGTCGCCTCCTTGCCCTTCATCATACCACCGGCCGTCTAGACGGTGAAGCTTTCCCCGCAGCCGCACGAACCGGTCGCGTTGGGATTGTCGAACACGAACCCTGCCTCGAAATCATCCTCTCGCCAGTCCATGATCGATCCGACGAGGTAGAGCACCGACGCACCATCGACGTAGAATGTGCCGCCCGGAGTTTCGATCTTCTCGTCGAAGGGTTGCTCTTCGGTGACATAATCGACCGAATAAGCGAGGCCTGAGCAGCCGCGGCGCGGAGTCGACAGCTTCACCCCGATCGCGCCTTCGGGTGCTCGGCTCATCAGATCGGCGATGCGCGCGTTCGCGGCCTCCGTGAGGGTTATCGCGGCCCGCCGCGCCCGGACTTTCGTTTCGGCAGTCATTTCACAACATTCCCAGTTCGAGCCGTGCCTCGTCGCTCATCTTCGACGGATCCCACGGCGGATCCCAGACCAGCTTGACCTCGGCGTCGCGGACACCGAGCACCGAAAGCACCCGCATCTCCACTTCGCCCGGCATGGATTCCGCGACCGGGCAGTGCGGCGTCGTCAGGGTCATCGTCACGACGACGTCGCCGTCCTCGCTCGTTTCAATGTCGTAGATGAGGCCGAGCTCGTAAATGTCGACCGGGATCTCGGGATCGTAGATCGACTTGAGGACTTCGACGATGCGATCCTTGAGCTCGTCATCGTCCCCGGCGGCGGGCTTGGCCTCGGTCTCGCCCGCGAGGAATCCGGCGAGGTAGTCCCGCTTGCGCGCAACCGATTCCGGGACGCGCGCGCGCGGCGGCGGAGTCACCGACTCCACTTCCTCGACGTCGATCTTGCGTTCCTCGTTCATCACCCAAAGATCCGTTTCACTTGTTCGATCCCGCGAACCAGCGCCTCGATATCGCTGCTGTCGCTGTGCGCCGCAAAGCTTGCCCGGGCAGTGGCCGCAACTCCGAGCACATCCATCAACGGCTGCGCGCAATGGTGACCCGCGCGGACCGCGACGCCGGCGTCATCCAATATGGTGGCCGCGTCGTGCGGATGCACCCCGTCGACGTTGAAGCTGACGATCCCGGCGCTGTCCTCGGGGCCGTAGAGGGTCACGCCGCTGATGTTCCGCAACGCCGTTCGGCACTCGCTAACGAGCGCGCATTCGTGGGCATGGATCGCGTCCATTCGGAGCTTCTCGACCCATTCGATCGCGGCGTGGAGCCCGACGGCGCCGACGATGTGCGGAGTGCCGGCCTCGAAGCGTGACGGTGCGTCGAGATAGGTGCTACCCCCGAACGTCACGCGGTCGATCATCGACCCGCCGCCCTGCCACGGCGGCATGGCCTCCAGCAGGTCGGCCCGGCCCCACAGGCAACCGATGCCGGTCGGACCGTAGAGCTTGTGCCCGGAGAAAGCGTAGAAATCGCAGCCGAGCTCCCCCACGTCGACGGGCAACCGCGGAACCGCCTGGCAGCCATCGAGCAGCAGCAGCGCGCCCTTGGAGCGTGCGATCTCGGCGGCTCGCTTCGCGTCGAGCACCGACCCGAGCACGTTGGACACGTGGGCGAAGGCGACGACGCGATGCTCTTCGGTCAGCATGCGCTCTGCCGCGTCAAGGTCGATCTGCCCGTCGCTCGTCAGCGGCACCGCGTCCACTTCGTAGCCGGCGAGTTGCCACGGCACGATGTTGCTGTGATGCTCGAGCTGCGACAGCAGCACGCGGTTGCGACCGTCTTTCGGAAGCACTTGAGCGACGAGATTGATCGCCTCGGTTGCGCCCCGGGTGAACACCAGTTCCTCCGCCTTGCCGCCGATCAGCTTCGCTGCCGCCGCGCGTGCCGCCTCGTAACGCTGAGTCATGTCGCTCGAGCGCTGGTACACGCCGCGGTGAACGGTCGCGTAGTCCGGGCCATAGGCCCTTGCGATGGCGTCGATCACGGTTTGCGGTTTCTGCGCGGTCGCGGCGCTGTCGAGATAATGCCAGTTCTCGATTCCCGGGAACTGGTCGCGCACATTGAGCGCAGCACTGATTCGGGTTTCCCGGTTCACACGACGCTCCGAAGCGCCTCGCGCGCCGCTTCGCAGATCGCATCCGGATCGGCCGCCCCGTGCCACAGGCCCATGATGAAACCTTCGAGCAGCAGGGCGCGCGCCTCGGCGGGGGGCAGGCCGCGCGAGCCGAGGTAGAAAAGCTCGTCCGCGTCCAGCTCGCCGACCGTGGCGCCGTGCGCGCACTTCACGTCGTCCGCGAAGATCTCGAGTTCGGGCTTGGCGTTGGCCGTCGCCCCGCGGTCGAGGAGCATCGCTTTCACCGACTGCTCGGCGTCGGTCTTCTGCGCATCACGAGCGACCTCGATCTTGCCGAGATAAGTGCCGACAGCCTTGCCATTCAGCACCGAGCGGACGACCTGTTTCGAGCGGCCGTTCGGCTCGAGGTGACGGACGTTGCTGACGATCTCGTTGGTCGAAAGCCCGCTGCCGATGTTCGCGGCGAACAGCTCAAACTCCGCGCCGTCCGCCAGATCGACCTGAAGCTCGATGCGTCCGTACTGTTCGGCCGCGTTCAACGCGAACAGCCGCAGCGACGCGCCCGCGCCAAGGCTGACGTTGACGCGCCGCACCTGCACCGCGTCTTCTGTCGGCAGCCACACCTGCTCGAGCGCCTGCCCCGGAAGAACGGCGATGCGCTCCGGCTCCCGGAGCTGCTCCCAGACCGGTTGGAGCGCCTCGAGGTCGGCGTAGCGCCATTCCTCCTGTTTGCGGGTGGGGAAGGGGGCGGTCATTTACGCAACCGCCTCCGCATAGCCTTCGCGTTCGAGCTCACGGGCAAGCTCGATGTCGCCCGATCGGGTGATCCGCCCGGCCTGCAACACGTGCACGGCGTCCGGCCGCACATGCTCGAGAAGCCGTTCGTAATGGGTGATCAACAGGACACCCTTGTCGGGCGCTCGCATGATGCGGTTGATCCCTTCGCCGACGATCCGCAGCGCATCGATGTCGAGCCCGCTGTCGGTCTCGTCGAGCACCGCGAAGCGCGGTTGCATGATGCCCATCTGGACCATCTCGGCGCGCTTCTTCTCGCCGCCGGAAAAGCCGACGTTGACCGGCCGCTTGAGCATCTCGGCATCCATGTCCAGGGCCGCCGCCTGCGCGCGCGCGAGCTTGATGAACTCGGCGCCGGAAAGCTCCGCCTCGCCGCGCGCGCGGCGCTGCGCGTTGAGGCTCTCGCGCAGGAACTGGAGGTAGGATACGCCGGGAATTTCCACCGGGTATTGGAAGCCGAGGAACAGGCCCGCCGCCGCGCGCTCGAACGGCTCCATCTCCAGCAGGTCCAACCCTGCTTCGTCATTGCGAGCGGAGCAAAGCAATCCAGACTGGATCGCTTCGTCGCTCTGCTGCTCGCGATGACGGGATCGGGCGAACGTCACCGACCCTTCCGTCACTTCGTAGCCCGGCCGGCCCGCAAGCACATAAGCGAGCGTCGACTTGCCCGAGCCGTTCGGGCCCATGATCGCGTGGACTTCGCCCGCGGGCACGTGCAGCGACAGGCCGTTGAGGATCGGCTTGCCGGCGACCGTCGCGTGGAGGTTGGTGATCTCAAGCACTAGCCGACACTTCCTTCCAAACTGATCCCCAGCAGCTTCTGCGCCTCGACTGCAAACTCCATTGGCAGCTGCTTCAGCACCTCGCGGGCGAAGCCGTTGACGATCAGCGCGACCGCCGCTTCCTGATCCAAGCCGCGCGACATCGCGTAGAAGAGCTGGTCCTCGCTGATCTTCGACGTCGTCGCTTCGTGCTCGATCGTCGCGGTCGGGTTCTTCACCTCGATATACGGCACGGTGTGCGCGCCGCAGTCGCTTCCGAGCAGCAGTGAATCGCACTGGGTGAAGTTGCGGACGTTTTCCGCGCGCGGGAGCACGCGCACCAACCCGCGATAGGTGTTGTTCGACTTGCCCGCGCTGATCCCCTTGGAGACGATCGTCGAGCGCGAGTTGGCGCCGATGTGGATCATCTTGGTGCCGGTGTCGGCCTGCTGGAAATTATTGGTGACCGCGACCGAATAGAATTCGCCGACGCTGCTTTCGCCCTTGAGGATGCAGCTCGGATATTTCCAGGTGATCGCGCTTCCGGTCTCGACCTGCGTCCAGCTGACCTTCGAGCGGTCGCCAGAGCACAAAGCGCGCTTGGTGACGAAGTTGAAGATGCCGCCCTTGCCCTCGGCGTCGCCCGGATACCAGTTCTGGACGGTCGAGTATTTTACCTCGGCGTCCTCGTGGGCGAAGATCTCGACCACGGCCGCGTGGAGCTGGTTCTCGTCCCGCATCGGCGCGGTGCAGCCTTCGAGGTAGGAGACGTAGCTGCCCTTGTCGGCGACGATCAGGGTGCGCTCGAACTGGCCCGTATTCTCGGCATTGATCCGGAAATAGGTCGAAAGCTCCATCGGGCAGCGGACGCCCTCGGGAACGTAGACGAAGGTGCCGTCGGAAAAGACCGCGCTGTTGAGACAGGCGAAATAATTGTCGCGCTGCGGGACCACGCTTCCGAGATATTTCTTCACCAGCTCCGGATGCTCGCGGATCGCCTCGCTGATCGACATGAAGATGACGCCGGCGGCCGCCAACTCCTTGCGGAAGGTGGTGGCGACACTGACGCTGTCGAACACCGCGTCGACCGCGACCTTGGCCGCGCCCTCGACGCCCGCGAGCACCTTCTGCTCCTCAATCGGAATCCCGAGCTTCTCGTAGGTGCGGCGGATTTCCGGATCGAGCTCGTCCAAGGAAGCGAGCTTCGGCTTCGCCTTGGGCGCCGCGTAATAATAAGCGTCCTGGTAATCGATCTCGGGGATGTCGAGCTTGGCCCAGCCGACCTCGTCCATCTCGAGCCAGGCGGCATAGGCCTTCAGCCGCCAGTCGAGCATCCACTCGGGCTCTTCCTTCTTGGCCGAGATGAAGCGGACGGTATCTTCGCTAAGCCCCTTGGGCGCGAACTCCTGCTCGATGTCGGACGTGAAGCCCCACTCGTAGTCCTTGGCTACGTGCTCGCGCAGCTCGCGGTTCTTGACGGTCTGCTCGTTCATCGCGCGAGCTCCGTCAGCGATACCGCGCCGAGCGCTCCGCGGACGGCATTCTTGACGATGCCCATGTGCGGCTTGATGCGGCAGTGCGCGTCGAGCGCGCAGTCGGTGCGCCCTTCGCTGCAGACGGTCATCGCGATCGGGCCTTCGACGGCTTCGACGATATCGGCGAGGCTGATTTCCGTGGCGGCCCGTGACAGGGCGAACCCACCAGCTGGGCCCCGCGCACTGTGGAGCAGCCCGGCGGACGCCAGTTGGCCCATCAGCTTCTGCGCGGTGGGGAGAGGAACGCCGGTCTCCGTTGCCAGCTCGGTCGCGCTAAGCCGTTCGCCCTCGGGACGACGGGCGGCTGCGGTCATCAACACGACCGCATAATCGGCGAGATGGCTAAGGCGCATGTCTAATTCGGAGCTTTCCAGTCCGATTTAGTGCGTTGTCTCCTGCAACTCAACCTTTCGGTGACGACGAACGTTTGGCGCGCTAACAGAAACTTAACGTGCGTTTATATCCTTTCCTCCGACCTTTCGCGTTTGCCCTCGATGCGGAGACCGCGCACCGGGCGACGATCGCCGCGGTGAAGTGGCTGCCGCTGCGCGCCCAGCATTTCCCGATTTCGCTCAAATCCACCGTGGCCGGGCTCGACTTCCCCTCGCCCGTCGGCCTGGCAGCCGGTTTCGACAAGGACGCGGAGGTCCCCGCCGAGATGCTGACATTGGGGTTCGGCTTCGTCGAGGTCGGAACGCTGACCCCACGGCCACAGGCGGGCAATCCCCGACCGCGCCTGTTCCGGCTGGCAAAAGACCGCGCTGTCATCAACCGGATGGGATTCAACAACAGCGGCCAGGCCGAAGCCTTCATGCGGCTAAAGGGCTGCCTTCGCGGCGGCGGGCCCATCGGCGTCAACATCGGCGCGAACAAGGACAGCCCCGACCGCATCGGCGATTATGTGTCGGGCGTCAGGGCGATGAGCGCGGTGGCAGATTATCTCACCGTCAACATCAGCTCGCCCAACACCCCTGGCCTTCGCGCGCTCCAGGACCAGGGTGCGCTGGATACCTTGCTTTCGGCTATCGCCGCGGCGCGCGACGGGCGCGGACCGCCGGTTTTCTTGAAAGTGGCTCCGGACCTGCAGAAAGGCGATGCCGACCGCATCGTCAGGGCCGCCATCGACAACGGCATGGACGCGATCATCGTCTCCAACACCACCGTATCGCGCCCGCCGCTGAAGTCACGCGACGCGAAGGAGCGGGGCGGGCTTTCTGGCGAACCGCTTCGAGCGCTTGCTCTCGACGCGCTACGGCAGTTCCGAATTGGGAGCGGGGGATCGATTCCGCTGATCGGCTGCGGTGGAATCGCGACCGCTGACGATGCCTGGGAACGGATCCGCGCCGGCGCCTCGCTCGTCCAGCTCTACACGGCAATGGTCTACGAAGGCCCGCACGTAGCGCGGCGAATCGCGCACGGCCTGGCGCGCAAGCTTCAGCGAGCCGGCCTCGCGACCATCGGGGAAGCGGTTGGGGCGGACGCCTAAGGTTTCGGGACGATGACCACGATGCCTTCTCGGCGCGGGTCGGCGCCGCCGTCGATCCTGCCGTTGCGGATCAGCACTCCGGTGAGGCCCGAATCCTCTCCCTGTCCCGGCTTGAGATCGATACCGCGCTGGCGCAGGCCCTCCAGGATCTGCGGCGAGAATTTGGTGATCTCTCCCTGGAAATTCGGTCCGCGCGCGACGAGGTTCGGCGCGGCGAGTGCATCGGGCATGCTCATGCTCCAGTCCACCGCGGCCACCAGCGACTTGGCAACATAAGCGAGGATGGCGCTTCCGCCCGCGGAGCCGATGGCGCCCGCGAAACGTCCATCCGGCGTGAGAAGGATGGTCGGAACCATCGACGAGCGGGGCCGCTTGCCCGGAGCGACGGCGTTGGCCACGGGCCGGCCCGTGTCGTCGACCGGCGCGAACGAAAAGTCGGTGAGCTGGTTGTTGAGAAAGAAACCGTCGACCATTCGGCCGGTCCCGAAGATCGATTCGACCGTCGTTGTCATCGACACGACGTTGCCTGCCGCATCGCGGACGATGAGGTGCGAGGTGCCTACTGGCTCGAGCGATCGGTCGAGGCCCGCGACCGCGGCGCCTGCAGGATCGCCTGCCGGCGGCGGCGGCCCCGCCGACGGCGGGATCAGCTTTGCGCGCGAGGCGATGTAATCGGCCCGCAGAAGCCCCTCGACGGGAACGGCAACGAACGCCGGATCGCCGACATAACGGTCGCGGTCGGCATACATCAGGCGGCTCGCCTCGGCGAACAGATACCATGAGCGGACATCGTCAGGCCCAAGCTGCGCTATGGGCGTCGTTTCCAGCATTTTCATGAGCTGGATCAGCGCGACCCCGCTCGACGGCGGCGGCGGGACGCACATTCGATAGAGCCGCCACGCACGACAGATCGGCTCGCGCTTGACCGGCCTGTAATTGGCCAGGTCCGCGATGGTCATCGATCCACCGAGCGGAGCGGCGCGCGTTTTCGCGACGATCTTGGCGGCCGTCGATCCCGTGTAGAGAGCCGCCGGCCCATCCTTCGCGAGGCGGCGCAGGAACTCGGCGTACGGCCTGTTCACCAGCCGGTCGCCGGCTTTCAGCAACGTCCCGTCCGGGTTTGAAAAGTAACCGATTACGTCGGGGACATGGTTCTCGGCATAGTCGCTATGGATCATCCGTTCGAGGCGGGCCGAAATCATGAACCCATCCTCGGCGGTGCGTTGCGCGTCACCGAAGAGGCTACTCCACGGCAACTTGCCGTGCTCGCTGTGGGCCATGGCCAAGGCGGCGACGGCGCCGGGAACTCCCGTCGCACGTCCCGACACCACGGCGTCATCGAAGGCCAGCGGCGTGCCGTCCGGACGAAGGAACATCGCGGAAGTCGCTTGCGCAGGCGCGGTTTCGCGACCGTCGTAAACCGACACCTGCCCATTTCGGGCATCGAAAAAGGTTATGAAGGCGCCGCCGCCGACGCCCGAGCTTTGCGGCTCGACCAGCGACAGCATGGCCTGGATGGCGATCGCCGCATCGATCGCGCTGCCGCCACGCTTGAGCACTTCTGCGCCGGCGTTCGCCGCGAGCGGGTTGGCCGCAATCGCGAAGGGCTCGCCAGGCGCTTGGCGAACGACAGGCGACGGTGCGGGTAGTGGAGCGGTGGCGCAGCTCGACAGCGCCAGCGCGGCCGCTCCGGCGGCGATTGCACGAAGGATTCGCATAGCTGGTGGCCTAACCGAGCGACACAGACGCGTCCACGCTGGCGCTCGCGGCGGGTTTGGGTACAAGACCGCCCCCCGGGGAGGAACTGGATGGCGCGGCAACTCGAGCATTTCGACAATCTCGTTCAGATGTTCCTGACCCGCGCCGCCGAGAAAGGCGACGCGCCGTTCCTTTGGGCCAAGCGCGAAGGGCAGTGGCGCTCGACCAGCTGGGCCGAGGCGCGGCGCCAAGTGATCGCACTCGCGGCGAGCTTGCAGCGCATCGGCCTCGAGCCCGGCGACCGAGTCATGCTGGTGAGCGAGAACAGGCCCGAATGGCTGATCTCCGATTTGGCGATCATGGCTGCCGGCTGCGTGACCGTTCCGACCTACTCGACCAACACGACGCGCGACCATGCGCATATCCTCGGCAACTCGGGCGCGCGCGCCGTCATCGTGTCGAACCAGAAGCTCGCCCGGACGCTGGTTCCCGCAGTGCTGACCTCGGCCGATTGCCGTCACATCATCGGCATCGACGAGGTGCGCACCGGCCAAGTCCCGGAATGGATAAGCGTCCATCACTGGCCCCGCCTCATCGAAGGCGAGGGCGATGGTGCGGCGGTCGAACAGCGCGCCGCTCAAACGAAACGCGAGGATCTCGCGTGCATCATCTACACGAGCGGCACCGGCGGCGCTCCCCGAGGCGTGATGCAGCACCACGGGTCGTTGCTTCACAATGTCGCCGGAGCGACTGATATCATTTCGACGGATTTCGGCTGGGACGACGAGATCTTCCTGTCGTTCCTGCCGGCCAGCCACGCGCTCGAGCATACCGGCGGGCAGCTGTTCCCCATCGGGCTGGGAGCGCAGATTTATTACGCCGAAAGCCTGGAGAAGCTGGCGGCGAACATCGAGGAGACCCGGCCGACGATCATGATCGTGGTCCCGCGGCTGTTCGAGATGCTGAGGCAGCGCATCCTCAAGTCGATCGAAAGCGGCAGCAGCGTCGGCAAGCACCTCCTCCGCCGCGCGCTCAAGATCGGAGCGGACAAGAGCAACGGCAGGCTGAAGCCGTGGGACATGCCGATGCACGCGCTACTCGAGATAACCTTGCGCAAGAAGGTTCGTCAGAGGGTCGGCGGCCGCACCAAGGCCTGGGTGTCCGGCGGCGCGCCGCTCAACCCCGACGTCGCGGTCTTCTTCCAGTCGCTCGGGATCACCTTCCTTCAAGGCTATGGCCAGACCGAGGCCGGGCCGGTGATCAGCGCCAACCGGCCCAGCGTCGGCATTCGCGCCGAAACCGTGGGCCCGCCGATCAAGGATACCGAAGTGAAGATCGCCGATGATGGCGAGATCATGGTCCGCGGCGAACTCGTGATGCACGGCTATTGGCGCAACCCCCAGGAGACCGCGCGGGTGCTGAGCGAGGACGGCTGGCTGGCAACCGGCGACGTCGGCCACTTCGACGACAAGGGTCGGATCGTCATTACCGACCGCAAGAAGGACATCATCGTCAACGACAAGGGCGACAATGTCGCGCCGCAGAAGGTCGAGGGGATGCTGACGCTTCAGCCCGAGATCGCCCAGGCGATGGTCTTTGGCGACCGCAAGCCGCACCTCGTGGGGCTGTTGGTTCCGGACCCGGAGATCGCCAACGCGGCTGACGTGGCAAAGCGGTTGTCGGCAGCCGTCGATCGGGTGAACGCCGACCTGTCCGTGATCGAGAAAGTCCGGCGTTTCATCGTCGCCGATGCGCCTTTCTCGGTCGAGAACGAGCAGCTGACCCCGTCGATGAAGATCCGCCGCCACGTCATCAAGGAATTGTACGGCGAACGGCTGGAGTCGTTGTACGGACGCTAGACGCCGGCGCGGGTGTAGGGGACGAAGTCGCTCATCACGCAGCTTCCGACCGTGGTTCGGCTGAGCGTGTCCACGACCTGACCGATGTCGCCGTTGCACAGGCCCATTCCGCCGACGCGGCGGGTCACCAGCGCATAGCTGCCCGATCCGAGCAGGTTGCAGCCGCCTCTGGGCTTGTTGATCCACACACGGTTCGAGCCGTCGCGGAACGCGATCGTGTAATCGTCGATGACGATCATGTCGTTCGACCGATATTCCGGCAGGCACGACTGCGGCCGGCCGGCGACCTTGCCGGCGAGCAGCTGGCTCAGCCGTGTCTGGGCGCGGGCATCGGCGATTTGCGGTGCGGGGGCCGCCGAACAACCGGCGACGGCCGTGCCGAGGAGGAGAAGGATGACGCTGCGCATTGCACTCTCCATCGTTGCATTGTCAGCCCGCATCAGAAGGCGCTTCGGCTCATGAACGAAAGCTGTCTTTTTCGCTACGGAGCCGGGCGAATTCCTGCCAGTCGGCGGACCGAACGAAGGGATTGGTCGCGCGTTCCTCAGCGACGGTGGTCGGGACGGTGATCGCGCCGGCTGCGCGCATGCGTTCGACCTTCGCCAATCGATCCGCGATCGCCTGGTTTCCCGGGTCGGCGTGCGCAGCGAAGCGAGCGTTCGAGAGCGTATATTCGTGTGCGCAATAGAGGCGCGTTTCGTCCGGCAGGCTCGACAGCCGCAGCAGCGAGTCGAACATCTGCTGCGGCGTTCCTTCGAACAGCCGGCCGCATCCCATCGCGAACAAGGTATCGCCGACGAAGGCGACCGATTGGTCATCGAAGATCAGCGCGACATGCCCGAGTGTGTGTCCGGGTACCGCGATGACCCGGCCGACATGGTCGCCGAGCCGGATCGTGGCGCCCTCGCCGAGCTCGACGTCGCGGCCCGGGATCTGCTCGCCGGCCGGGCCCGAGACCGTCGCTCCGGTCGCTTCCTTTACCGCGAGGTTCCCCCCGGTGTGGTCGGGGTGCCAATGCGTGTTCCAGACCTGGGTGACGGTCCACCCGCGGCGTCCGGCCTCGGCGAGCACTGGCGCGGCATCGCCCGGATCTACGACGGCGGTCTCGCCGCTGTCGGAATCGTGCACCAGCCACAGATAATTGTCGGAGAACGCCGGGACGGGAACGATCTCCAGCATCACCACTCGCCGGTGTTCGGCATCGACGCCCATGGCTCCGCCGGGGAGAGCGCATCGCCCTTCTGGAGAAGCTCGATCGAAATGCCGTCGGGCGTCCGGACGAACGCCATGTGGCCGTCGCGCGGCGGCCGGTTGATGGTGATCCCGGCATCCATCAGGCGCCGGCAGGTCGCGTAGATGTCGTCGACGAGATAGGCGAGATGGCCGAAGTTGCGGCCGCCGGCATAGCCGCTCTCGTCCCAATTGTGGGTAAGCTCGACCTCGGCGTCCTCGCCCGGCACCCCCAGGAAGATCAGGGTGAAGCGACCCTGCGGGACATCCTTTCGCCGACGTTCCTCGACGCCGAGGAGATTGAAGAAGCGGATCGTCGCTTCCGGATCGGAGACCCGAAGCATCGCGTGAAGGAATCGCATCGATCCTATTTAGGCTTGGCCGGCGCCGGTTGCACGTCGAGCTGCGCGGGCAGCAGCTTCAGCGCCTCGCGCGCGGCCTTGCCGGCGTCGCCCTGCGGGTCGCGGGCCACCGCACGGGTCCAGTAATCGCGGGCGCCGACAGTGTCCCCGGCGAACTGCGCCACGTGGCCGGCCTCGAACAGGATCAGCGGATCCGCGGGCGTCAGGGCGAGGGCGCGCCCGATGCTGCTCTTCGCGGTCGCGACGTCGCCTTCGCGGATCGCGAGCGCCGCGGAGAAATACCAAAGGAACGGGTCGTCGGAGATGGTCTGCGCCGCCTCGTTCACCTTCGCCCGAGCCGTCTTGAGGTCGTTGAGTGATTCGGCGGCTCGTGCGCGGTCGAGTAGCGCCTCGCCGCGCTGCTCCGCTTGAAGGCCCGGCCCCGAAAGCGCCCGGTCGAGCGCGAGCGCGGCCTTGCCCGGCCGCTGGGCCGCGATCCAGCTGTTGCCGGCCGCCGCCCACAGCCGGGCCGCCTGCGGATTCGCCGAATTGAGCTGGGCCGCCGCCTGCTCGAACGCTTCGGCCGCCGCCTGCGGATTGCTGTCGGCGGTCGCGCGAACGGCGCGGCAGATGAAGGCTTCGGCAGTGACGACATCGGGGCACGGCGCCGGCTGCGCGGCGGCCAGTGCTGCGGCGAGGGTCAGGATCATTCGCGGCTCTCCGTCAGGGCGGCAACGGTCCGCAGGATCGCGTCGATCTCATGGGGCTCCGACAGCCGATGGCCGCCGCCTTTGATGATCGTCAGCTGGACATCCGCTGAACGCAGCTGCCGCATGGTCCTTACCGCGACGTCGAGCGGGACCTCCGAATCGGCGTCGCCGTGGATCAGCCGCACCGGGCAGTCGACGGCGATCGGTTCGCCGAGCAGGCGAAGCGTTTCGCCCGATTCCCAGAAACCCAGTGTCGTTACCTGCGGCTCCGGACCGTAAGGATTGGGCTGCTCGAGACGGCCCGCCGTGCGCAGGCTGTCCTTCTCCGCATCGCTGTAGCCCCAGTCGGTGAAGTCAGGCGCCGCCGCGATTCCGACGAGCGCCGCGACTCGGTCCGGCCGAAGCCGCGCCAGCAGAAGCGCGATCCAGCCGCCCATCGACGAGCCGACGAGGATTACCGGCCCGTTCGTGAGCTCGTCGAGCAGGCGCAACGCCTCGTCGAGCCATTGGCGCAGCGTGCCGTCGTCGAATTCCCCGTCCGACAAGCCGGTGCCCGAATAATCGAAGCGGAGCATCGCGAGGCCGCGCCTCTCCGCGAACGCATCCAGCGCCAGCGCCTTGGAGCCTTCCATGTCGGACGCATAGCCGGGAAGGAACATCAAGCTCGGCGAGCGGCCGTCGCGCATGCGATACGCGATGCGACCGCCGTTCACGTCGAGATGCCGAAGTTCGGCGCTCATCGATCGCCAAACGCCACAAACGCAGCGGAGCTACGCGCGCGTGCACGTGGGGGCGGGCAGCGAATGGCGGACCGGAGCGAGATCTGACCAATCGTGGACACAGCCGCCCCGTTACAGCAGCGCCGAGGCTGTAGGACAGCCATTTTGCGGCGGAACGCGGAGCCGGCTCCGCCGGTTCACGGTCAAGATCAGGAGGCCATCAATGCAATATCGGCAACTCGGCGCCAGCGATTTGCAGGTTTCGGAAATCTCGCTCGGCTCGTGGCTCACCTATGGCGTTGGAGTCGAGGCCGACAAGGCGCGCGCCTGCTTGGACGAGGCTTTCGCTCAGGGCATCAACTTCATCGACACGGCGAACATCTACGGCCGCGGGGCCGCCGAGAGCTTCCTCGGTGAGGCGCTCAAGCATCGCAGCCGCGACAGCTACGTGCTCGCGACCAAGCTCTATTTCCCGATGACCGATGGCGATCGCGGCTTGTCGCGCGAGCAGATCGAAAAGCAGCTCGATGCGTCTCTTCAGCGGCTCCAGACGGACGTCATCGATCTCTACCAGTGCCACCGCTACGATTCCGAGACGCCGCTCGAAGAAACGATGGAGGCCCTGACCCGCGCGGTCGAAAGCGGCAAGGCCCGCTACGTCGGCTTTTCCGAATGGCCGGCGGACAAGATCCAGGATGCGCTAGACCTCACGTCGTCGCGCGACCTGATCAAATTCGTATCGAGCCAGCCGCAATATTCGCTCGTCTGGCGGGAACCGGAGGACGAGGTGATCCCGCTCTGTGCCGCCAACGGCATTTCCCAGATCGTCTGGTCGCCGCTCGGCCAGGGCGTGCTGACCGGCAAATACGACCCCGACCGGCCGCCCCCGCCCGGCACCCGTGCGTCGAGCGACGAGATGGGCGGGTGGATGGAGGGGCTCATGAAGCCGGAGCTGCTTCGCGCCGTGCAGGCGGTGAAGCCGATCGCGCAGGAGGCCGGCCTCACCCTGCCGCAATTCGCGCTCGCCTGGGTGCTGCGCGAGCCGAACGTTGCCTCGGCGATCATCGGCGCCTCGAGGCCCGAGCAGGTGCGCGAGAATGCGGCCGCGTCGGGGGTCATCGTCGACACCCAGCTGTTCGAGCGCGCGGAAGCGATCATCGAGGAAGCGGTGGGCGAGGCGCAGCCCGCCTAGATCGCGCCCGAGCGGCGCCGGCTCGGACTTACGAAAACCTCCTCGATCGGGCAGTCGAACAGCTCCGCGATGCGAAACGCCAAGGGCAGCGAAGGATCGTACTTCCCGGTCTCGATCGCATTGATGCTCTGGCGCGAAACCTCGAGCCGGCCGGCCAGGTCGGCCTGGCTCCATCCGCGCTCGGCGCGGAGCACCCTCAGTAGGTTTTCCATCAGCACCCGCCTCCGGCGTCGCCGATTGTGAGTTTGTTGTAGAGGCCGCCGAGGCCGAGCCCGAAGAACCACAGGACCGCAATCCAATAGCCATCGGCGTCACCTACCAGGCCGAAATTATCGAGGAATCCCCAGACCGTGGCCACGCTGAGCGTGAACGCGCTCGCCCACAGGATCTGTCTGACCATCAGCGTGCGCAGATATTCGTCCTTCTCTTCCACTAGGTAGCGGCCGATTGCTCCGAAGATGCCGATGATCGGAAGGGCGGGCAGAATGGCCACGAAGTATCGCAAACCCCCCGGGATGAGCTGGTGCTTGAACCCGTAAACCGCGGTGATGAGAAACAGCGCATACAGAAGGCTGAGCCATATGAGTCGCCAATTGTATCGCTTCCACGCAGGTGAGCTTGCCATGTCAACGTTCCTTGCCGGTTAGTAAAGCGACCTTTACATCCAAACGAAAGGGAATGTCAAGGGTGCTTTGCGCCCTCTTCAAGGCTCGGCAGTGGATTTCGGGGCGGCCCCCTGTGGCGCCAGCAATAATTGAACAAGCTGTCCGCCTCCGCCTGGTCGAAGGCGGCCCCGGCATGCAACCGCTCCCCCTTGTCTTGGGAGTCTCGCCATCTCTGCGCGCGCGCCGAGCCCATCCCCCAATGCAAGTAAAATTGTTCTTTGCCGAAGCTACGGTTCGCCTGCCGCTCCTTTTCGATGCGCTCGAAAAGGTTCGCCCCGGGAAGCGTAGATATCCCTGCGCCGCTCAACATCCCGATTGCTCGGGCATCGGCGGACCACTCTTCCGCATCCGAAAACTGGAGCGCAGAATCGGGCCTTCTTGTCCCGACGACGGCGCCGATGAGCGCGCCGAGGGTTCCATTTGCGCGCAGAGCCGCTTTGACTTCGTCATGCCTCTGCAAATGCGCGATCTCGTGCGCGGCAAGCGCGGCGAATTCATCCGCCGTCGCAGTCGTGAGAAACGCATTTGAGATAATGAGCCGGTTGCCCGGCGCGGATGTGACGATGAAGCCTTCGTCAGACAGGACTTCGATTCTTGTACGATGCGCCAGGTCGGGATCGAGCTTCGCTATAAGATGGCGGACTGCACTTTCTCCCTCGCGCGACGTGCAGTAGCTGCCGTAATAGCTGCGGAGATCCTGCGCGACCAATCGCGTTGTCAAGACGTTCGGGAGTATGGGCGCCAGCCATTCGGCCGGAATCTTGATGAGCTCGACTACCAGTAGCGTCGCGACGAAAATTGCGACGTGCCAGGTACGCGCTGCTCCCCAGCGAATCCGCCTGCCAGCGCGACCGACTTCCTGGCGCAACTCGTCAGCGACCGGGCCGGAGACAGTGAGCTTCCAGTCGCGATAACCTCGCCGTCCAAGCTGCAACTGCGCGCCATCATCCGATAATCGGCGGAGCTGTCGCAACGGAATGGATTCAGTTTCGTCGGGCCGAAGCAGCAACAATTCGGACGCTGCAATTTCCACCTGGACTGTTGCCGGCGTCGCGCGTTCCGTCGTGAATAGAAAAGCAATGCCAGTCACGGTTCGCCAACGCGCTCGATAGTCACTGTCCCCCGATCCGAGCGCGGTTGAAACTGCAGCGCACCGGCAGCTTTGGCAAGACACGGGAAGCCGGCAGGTTGAGCGGCCGCGGGTGCGTCGCTACATGCCGAGCCACATGACCAAGATGTTCAAGATCTCGCTTCCGGACGGTTCGGTCCGGGAAGTGCCGGAAGGCTCGACCCCGGCCGACATCGCCGCGGCGATCGGGCCAGGGCTCGCCAAGGCGGCGCTGGCGGCGAAGATCGACGGCGAGCTTCGCGACCTCAATCGCCCGATCGAAGCCGATGCGAACCTCGCGCTGGTTACGTCGCGCGACGAGAAAGACGCGCTCGAGCTCGTCCGCCACGACTTCGCCCACGTCCTCGCCGAGGCGGTGCAGAACCTGTTTCCGGGAACGCAGATCACCTTCGGCCCGGCAACCGAGGACGGCTTCTATTACGACTTCGCGCCGACGGCCGAGCGCGGCCCCTTCACCGAGGAGGACTTGCCGGCGATCGAAGAGGAAATGCGGCGCATCATCGCCGCCGACAAGCCCCTGGTTCGCGAGGTGTGGGACCGTGAGCGCGTGCGCCAGTTCTTCCTCGACCATGGCGAGGCGTTCAAGGCCGAGTGGGTGATGGAGCTGCCCGAGGGCGAGCAGATCACCATGTACAAGACCGGGCACGGCGAGGCCGACTGGATCGACCTGTGCCGCGGCCCGCACCTCGCCTCGACCGGAAAGCTCGACCCGCAGGCGTTCAGGCTGACTCGAGTGTCCGGCGCCTATTGGCGAGGCGACCCGAAGAACCCGATGCTGAGCCGGATCTACGGCACTGCGTGGCTCAACAAGAAGCAGCTCGACGCCTATCTCGTCAGGCTGGAGGAAGCCGCCAAGCGCGACCACCGCAAGATTGGCCAGGAGATGGACCTCTTCCACCTCCAGGCGGAAGCGCACGGATCCGTGTTCTGGCACCCCAAGGGCTATCTGATCTGGCGCGAGCTGGAGGCGTATATGCGCCGGCGGCTCGACGCGGCCGGCTATGTCGAAGTCAAGACGCCGCAGCTGATGGATGCCCGCCAGTGGGAGAAGAGCGGCCACTGGGGCAAGTACCGCGAGAACATGTTCATCGTCCCCGACGAGATCCCGTCGACGGAGGACGATGCGCCAATCCTCTCCGGCGACTCCGAGCTGATGGCGCTGAAGCCGATGAATTGCCCGGCGCACGTGCTGATCTTCAAGCAGGGCATCACGAGCTATCGCGAGCTCCCGATCCGGATGGCAGAGTTCGGCTGCTGCCATCGCAACGAGCCGCACGGCGCGCTTCACGGAATCATGCGGGTGCGCCAGTTCACGCAGGACGACGCGCATATCTTCGTGTCCGAGGACCAGCTGATCGACGAGATCGTCGCCTTCTGCGACCTCCTCGACAGCGTGTACCGCGAGCTCGGTTTTGCGAGCTACGCGATCAAGCTCGCGCTTCGCCCCGACCAGAGATACGGCAGCGACGAGGAGTGGGACCGCGCCGAGCAGGTGCTTCGCGACGCCGTGGCGAAGGCAGGGCGCAACACGCCCGAATATGCCTGGGAAGAGCTGCCGGGCGAAGGCGCCTTCTACGCCCCCAAGCTGGAGTTCCATCTGACCGACGCGATCGGCCGGACCTGGCAGGTGGGCACGATCCAGGCGGACACGGTGCTCCCGGAGCGGCTCGACGCGACCTATGTCGGCGAGGACGGGCAGAAGCATCGCCCGGTCATGCTCCACCGGGCGATCATCGGCACGTTCGAGCGCTTCATCGGAATCCTGATCGAACATTATGCGGGCAAGTTTCCGCTATGGCTGGCGCCGGTTCAGGCGGTCGTCGCGACGATCGTGTCGGAGGCCGATGATTATGCGCGGGAGGTCGCGGCGAAGCTGGCGGCGCGCGGAATCCGCGTCGAGACCGACCTTCGCAACGAGAAAATCAACTACAAGGTTCGCGAGCACAGCCTCGCGAAGGTCCCGCTGCTGCTGGTCGTCGGAAAGCGCGAGGCGGACGAAGGGACGGTCGCGCTTCGGCGTCTTGGAAGCGAAGACCGGCAGCTGGTGATGAGCGCTGACGAAGCCGTCGGGCAGATCGCCGCCGAGATCGTGCCGCCGGACCTGCGGACCGCCTGACACGCCAGCGCCACAGGCTGCGGCAAAAATGGAAGGCGGCCGCACGCGCAGCCTTTTCATTTTCCACGCGAATGCCTAATTCGCTGAACCTGCGAAACAACTGACTGGAGACGACGTATACCACCGCCCTATCCGCGCCGACCACAGGCGCCGCCGCAATTTTCCGGCCCCCGCTACAATGAGTTCATCCAGAGCCAGAAGGTCAGGGTGATCGACGAAAACGGGGAAAATCTGGGCGTGATGTATACGCGGGAAGCCTTCGAACAGGCTCAGAGCGCGGGTCTGGATCTCGTCGAAATCTCCCCCAACGTAGACCCCCCTGTCGCGAAGTTCCTCGATATCGGCCGCTACAAGTACGAGACCCAGAAGAAGGCCAACGAGCAGCGCAAGAAGCAGAAGACGCAGGAGATCAAGGAGATCAAGATGCGTCCGAACATCGACGATCACGATTATGACGTGAAGATGCGCAAGGTGTTCGAGTTCCTGGAAGAGGGCGACAAGGTCAAGGTGACGATGCGCTTCCGCGGCCGCGAGATGGCGCATGGCGAGCTGGGCATGGCCGTGCTTCGCCGCGTGCAGGAGCAGACCGCCGAAATGGCGAAGGTCGAAGCGCATCCGCGCATGGAAGGCCGCCAGATGCTGATGGTGCTGGCGCCGAAATAACGGCCAGCGAGTGCGCGCCACTATCGAACGTTAGCGGGCGCTGTTGCAAAATTACAGCAATGCGCGCCGATTTTCGCGGCCCGCCTTCCGTCCTCATTGCTCGTGGATTAGCCTCTCGTCGACGGCCGGGTCTTGCCGGCCTTGGGAGGGTTATGATGCGCAAATCCGTGTGGCTGCTTTCCGCGGCGCTTATCGCAGTTCCTGCACCGGCGTTCGCCCAGCAGGCTGACCCCGGCCAGCCGACCCAACCAACCGGGCCGCAGGGCCAGGAAGAGGTCGACCAGGCGAATACCGCAGGCCAGGGCGCCGTCTCCAACACGGACCTCAGCCAGCAGCCCGTCGACAGCAGCGACATCGTCATCACCGCTACCCGGCGCAACCAGGCGCTGTCCGACGTTCCCGTCGCCGTCAGCGCGGTCACCGCCGAGAACCTGCAGATGTCTGGCGCGACCGACATCCGCGCGCTCAACCAGCTCTCGCCATCGCTGCTCGTTTCCTCCACGACCTCGGAGGGCGGCGCGGCCGTCGCGCGCATCCGCGGCGTCGGAACGGTCGGCGACAACCCCGGCCTTGAAAGCTCGGTCGGCGTGTTCATCGACGGCGTTTACCGGTCGCGCGTGGGCATGGGCCTCACCGAGCTCGGCCCGCTGGAACGGATCGAAGTGCTCCGCGGCCCGCAAGGCACCTTGTTCGGGCGCAACACATCGGCCGGACTGATCTCAGTCATCACCGCGCAGCCGCGGTTCCAGCCGGAGATCAGCGGCTCGGCGACGATCGGCAATTACGACCTGCGCCGCTTCGAGGCGAGCGCGACGGGGCCGATCACAGGCGCGCTGGCCGCGCGCCTCGACGGCGTCTGGATGAAGCGCGACGGCTATCTGACCGACGTGATTTCCGGCCGCGACGTCAACGATCGCAACCGCTGGCTCGTCCGCGGCCAGCTGTTGTTCGAACCGAGCGACGATTTGTCGATCCGCTTCGTCGCCGACGCCACGCGGCGTCGCGAGGAATGCTGCGCAGCGGTCTTCCTGCCGGCGCATGACTTCACGAACCTCGGGCAGCAGCCGTCCACGATCGCCGCGATCGAGCGGGCTCTCGGAGCCGTCATCAACGATCATCCGTTCGACCGGAAGGTATCGATCACCCCGGGCCGCAACTATGACAGCGACGTCGACGACTGGGGCGTGTCCAACGAGATCAATTACAATTTCGGCGGAGCGCAGCTTACCTCGATCACCGCCTATCGCTCGAACGACTATACGCGCGGGCAGGACGCCGACTTCAACAATCTCGATATCCTCTACCGGGACAGCGACGGCGGATCCTTCAACCGATTCAAGACCTTCACGCAGGAGCTTCGGCTCAACGGCGAAGCGTTCGGCGGGCGCCTCGACTGGCTCGTCGGCGGCTATTATGCGAACGAGAAGCTGCGGGTCGACGACAACCTTGCCTATGGCCAGGACTATGCGCGTTTCGGCAACTGCCTCGTAGCGGCGAACTTCGCCGCCAACCCGGCGGTCGGATCCGCGATCCTGGCGCCGGGCGTATCCCCGACCTGCTTCAACTCCGCGGTCGCGACCGGCGTGCGGGCTGCATTGGTGGCCCAGTACAACGCGGCGCGCGCGGCGGGGCAGTTCACCACCGCCGCCAACCTGGCGTCGCAGATTACGGCTCTGGGCGCCTTCGCGCGGCTCAACAATACGGGCGTTGCCGTCGGCGTGCCGTCGGTCAACTTCGGCGCCGCGCCGTTCGGGACCAGCGGCTTCACCAACCTCGCGATCGCTCTTGGCGGAGCCCCGTTCATCGGCTCGACGCTCAACGGCGCGATGCTCGACGACAGCTACAGTCAGAAGAGCAACAACTGGTCGCTGTTCACCCACAATATCTTCGAGATCATGACCGGGCTCGATCTCACCGTCGGTGCCCGGTACACCCACGAGCGCAAGACGCTCGACGCGGCCCTTGCCGACAACAATCGCCTGTGCACGGCGCTGTCGGGCAGCTCGCTGCAGCAGCTGGCCTGCGTGATCCCCAGCGTTCCGACCGGATCGATGGCGATCGACGACGAGCGCAGCGAGAGCAAGCTCTCGGGAACCGTGGTGCTGAGCTACAAGCCGACGCCGTCGCTGCTTACCTATGCGAGCTACTCGCGGGGCTACAAGGCCGGCGGCTTCAACCTCGACCGGTCGGCCTTGTGGCGGGCGCAAACGGTCCCCACGACCGTTCCCGCGACGCCTGGCAACGTGGTGCTCACCAACCCGCCACTGTCCGGAAGCGGCGCCATCTGCGTCTCGCCCGCGCAGGCAGGCTGCCAGGGCCTTGTCGCATCGGGCGCCGACCTGCAGTTCAAGCCCGAGACGAACGACGCGATGGAGCTCGGCGCCAAGTACAACGGGCGCGGCATCGACGTTAACGTCGCCATTTTCCGGCAGCTGTTCAGGAACTTCCAGCTGAACACGTTCAACGGCCTCAATTTCGTCGTCGAGAACGTCAACTCGTGCAAGTCGGACCTGAATGGCGCCGATGTCGACAACAATCCGGCGACCGGCGCATGCACGAGCGGCACCAGGGCGGGCGTGCGCAGCCAGGGCGTCGAGATCGAGGCCTTCACCCGGCCGATGCGCTATCTCGATATCAACGCCGGCCTGACCTACGCGAACACCAAATACCGCGACAACCTGGTCGGCGCGAACGGCCGCCCGCTGACCAATGCGCTGTTCCAGCTGCCCGGCCGCCGCGTGTCCAACTCGAACGAGTGGACGCTCACCGGCTCGGCGGCCTGGACGCCGCCGATCGGCAACACCGGCATGAGCGGTCTCGTCTATGCCGACGCCCGTCACATGAGCAGCTTCAACACCGGCTCTGATCTCGACATCGAAAAGGTGCAGAAGCCGTTCACCGTCGTGAACGCCCGCCTCGGCGTGCGCGGCCGGGACAATGCCTGGGCGGTCGAGCTGTGGGCGCAGAACCTCTTCAACGAGGATTTCATGCAGGTCGCGTTCGACGCCCCGGTCCAGGGGTCGGGCACCCGGCGCGGGGTGGAGTCGAACTTCTACCCGCGGTCCACGCAGCTTTACGGCGCGTTCCTGGGAGAGCCGAGGACCTACGGCCTGACCTTGCGCATGGCGTTCGCGCCGCGCGCCGCGGCTCCGGCCTACGTCGCGCCCCCACCGCCGCCGCCGGCTCCTCCTGCGCCGGAGACGGTGACTTGCCCGGACGGCAGCGTCGTGACCGTCGGCACAGCGTGCCCGGCGCCGCCGCCGCCGGCTGCGCCTGAGCGCGGATAGGGCTCACAGTCAGTTCAAAGGGGAGGAGCCCCGCCGGAAACGGCGGGGCTCTTTTTACGCGAGCAGTGGCGCGGCCAGCGCGGCAAGGTCGAGCTCCGGGCGAGCGCCGTAGTGCTGGATGACTTCCGAAGCGGCGATCGCGCCCAGCCGGAGCGACTGCTCGAGCGGGCGGCGGCGGGCCTGGCCGACGAGAAATCCGGCGGCGAACAGATCGCCCGCTCCGGTCGTGTCGACGAGCCGCTCGATCGGCTCGGCCCGGACTTCGGCGCGCTCGTCGCCCGAGCAGGCAATCGCGCCATGCTCGCTTCGAGTCACGACGAGCGTCGGCACTTTCGGCGAGACCGCTGCAATGGCCGCTTGCAGGTCGGTTTCGCGCGCGAGATGCAGGATTTCGACCTCGTTGGCGAACAATATGTCGATCTTGCCCTGGTTCATCAGCCGCTGGAAATCCTCCCGGTGGCGATCGACGACGAAGGTGTCGGACAAGGTGAAGGCGACCTTCGTGCCGGCCGATCGCGCCATGTCGATGGCGGTCTCCATCGCCGCGCGCGGCCCTTCAGGGTCCCACAGATAGCCTTCGAGATAGATCATCTGCGAGCGCGCGATCGCGTCCGAGTGGATCGCGCCTCGGTCCAGCTTTTGCGCCGCGCCGAGAAATGTGTTCATCGTCCGCTGCGCGTCCGGACTGACCAAAATCAACGAGCGTGCCGTCGGCCCGACATCGCCCCGCGGCGGCACCAGGAACTGGATACCGAGGCTTTCGATGTCGTGGCGGTAGATGTCGCCGAGCTCGTCCTCGGCAACCTGGCCGACGAACGCGGCGCGCCCGCCGAGCGCGGCTATCCCCGCGGCGGTATTGCCGGCGGACCCGCCGCTGATTTCCCGGCCCGGGCCCATGTCCGCGTACAGGCGCTCGGCCTCGTCCGCGTCGATCAGGCGCATCGCGCCCTTGGTCATTCCGTGCCGCTGAAGAAAGGCGTCGTCTGCGTTGGCGATCACGTCGACAATGGCATTGCCGATCGCGAGCACATCGATGGGTTTTTCGCTCATCGGCGGCGCCTAGCCGCGCCCGTGCGGCATCGCAACTTGCGCCGCCGCGTCGTCGCGGGCATCGAAAGGCGATGCGCTACTTCGCCACGATCTCCGCCTCGCTGCTCCTTGCTGCCTGCGCCACCACGCCAAAGCCCGGCGAAGTCCAGCAGCCCGAGCCGTCCGCCCATACGCGCGGCGAAATCATCGGCATGACCGCGGAAGAGCTTGTTCAGCGATTTGGAGCGCCGGCGCTCCAGATCCGCGAAGGAGAAAGCCTCAAGCTGCAGTTCCGCAACGGCCAGTGCGTGCTCGACGCTTACCTCTATCCATCGGGCAACGCCCCGTACCGAGTGACCTATGTCGATGCGCGCACGCCCGCCCTCGCGGATATGGATCAGGCGGTATGCGTGCGCTTGCTCGAAGCGCCATAATCGGCGCCGGCGCCGGCGCGGCTCAGCTCCTCCATGGCCCACTGCGCTGCTTCGGCGATGACGGGATCGCCATGCTCGACATGCGGGCGTACCGCACCGATCAGCCTTTCGTCGCCGCTGTTGCCGGCGGCGATGAGGCAGTTTCGGATCATGCGCTTCACGCCGATCCTCTTTATCGGCGAGCCCGCGAAGAGCATTCGGAAGGCAGAGTCGTCCAGCCCGAGCAGCCGCTCGAGTTTCGGCGCATTCAGTTCCTCGCGCGGAAGGAATGCCCGATTGGCGGCGCCGGACTGCGCGAAGCGGTTCCACGGGCAGACCGCCAGACAGTCGTCGCAACCGTAGATCCGGTTGCCGAGCGCTCGGCGGAATTCGACCGGGATCGGCCCGTCGTGCTCGATCGTCAGGTAGGAAATGCACTTTCGGGCATCGATTCGGTGCGGCGCATCGAAGGCATTGGTTGGACAGGCGTCGAGGCAGCGCGTGCAGCTTCCGCAATGTGCGCCCTCTCCGATCGGCGGGTCCGGATCGATCCCACTGTCGGTAAGGATGACCCCCAGGAACAGCCAGCTCCCATGCTCGCGCGATACGAGGTTCGTGTGCTTGCCCTGCCAGCCGATGCCGGCGGCCGCGGCGAGCGGTTTTTCCATGACCGGAGCCGTGTCGACGAACACCTTGAGCTCGCATCCGCTGCGGTCGACTAGCCAGCGCGCGAGCGCCTTCAGGGCCTTCTTGACCGTCTTGTGATAGTCGCCGCCCCGCGCATAGGCGGAAATCCGGCCGATCGAGCCGTCCGACGCGCCGGCGAGGGGATCCCCTTCCGGCGCGTAGCTCATCCCGAGCGCGATGGCCGACCTCGCCTCAGGCCACAGGGCGGTCGGGGCAATGCGGTGATGCACGCGCGCCTCGATCCATTCCATCGAGCCGTGCCGGCTGTCGTCGATCCAGCGCAGCAGGTTGGCGCCAGCTTGCGGAATTGAATCGGCGCGCGCGAAGCCGCAAGCGACGAAGCCGAGCCGCTGCGCCTCCGCCCTTATTGCTTCTTTCAGCTCTTCGCCCGTATCCACGGCGCCGCATTACTCGCGTTGCGTATGTTTCTCTAAGGAATTCCGGTGCTTCGACCAGCGTCAGAGCAAGTCCGATCGGCCGACTGGGCCGTCGAAGCTCACGACCTGGTCAAGGACTTCGGGGAAACGCGCGCGGTGGACGGGGTGAGCCTCGCCGTCCCGGCGGGTTCAATCTACGGGCTTCTCGGGCCCAACGGCGCCGGCAAGACGACGACTCTGCGCATGCTGCTCGGCATTATCGATCCGTCGAGCGGCGCGCGATCGGTCCTCGGCCGAAGCCGACCGCTCGATGCCGCCTCGGAGATCGGGTACCTGCCCGAGGAGCGCGGGCTGTACCCGGCAATGCATTGCCGCGAGGCGATCGCTTTCATGGGCGCATTGCGCGGGCTTTCCCTGGGCGAAGGGCGCCGCCGCGCCGACGCGCTGCTTGCCGAGCACGGCCTCGGCGAATGGGCGCGAAAGCCGATCCGCAGCCTGTCGAAGGGCATGGCCCAGACGGTGCAATTGCTCGGCACCATCATCCACAAGCCGCGGCTGCTCGTTCTGGACGAGCCGTTCGCCGGGCTCGACGCGATCAACCAGGCGCGGCTGGAGGAGCTCATCCGGCAAGAGGCGCGGAGCGGCGTGACGATCATCTTTTCCACGCACGTGATCGCGCACGCGGAGCGGCTTTGCGAGCGGATCGCCATTATCGCCAAGGGCAGGGTCGCGTTCGAAGGCGCGGTCGACGAGGCTCGGGCGACGCTGCGGCCGATCGTCCGGCTGCGGACGCGCAACGACGACGGCCCGTGGCGGAGCGCGATTCCGGACGGCGCGCGCCGCGAAGGGCGCGACTGGATCTTTGAGCTTCCGGAAAGCGGGCCCGAGCCATTGCTGAAGGCTCTGATCGACGGCGCAGCGGGGATCGAGACCCTGGCGATCGAGCGGCCGGGACTGCACGACGCGTTCGTGGCAATCGCCGGTCCGAAGGCCGCGGCAGCCATGCGCGAGGACCAATCGCCGTGACGAAACTTCTGCGCTCTTCCTGGGTGATAGGCCGGCGCGACTTCGCTGCGACCGTCCTGTCGAAGGCGTTCATCTTCTTCCTTATCGGGCCGCTGTTCCCGGTGCTGCTCGGCGCGATCTTCGGCGGGATCGGGGCGCGCGTGGCGACGACCACCGATCGTCCTCGCGTCGCGGTCGTCGCCCAGCATGACGAATATGAGCGGCTCGTGGCGGCGCGCGAACAATTGAGCGAAGCGCTTGGCGGCCGCGCCGTGATCGAGCTCGTCCAGGTGGATCCGAAACCCGATGCGGACCGGCAGGCGAGGGAGGTGCTCGCATCCAAGCTGCACCCGGTGATTGCCGTGCTGACCGGCGGCCTGGAGCGTCCGCATCTCTCCGGCGCGATCGATGAGGAGGGGACCACGGCCGGCCAGATGCGAATGCTGATCAGCGCCGCGCGGGCGCCGCCGGGAAATGCGCAGCCCCTCGCGGTGACCAGAACCGAACGGTCAACCGGCGCGGAGAGTCGGTCGCGCGCGATCACTGCGCAGACGGGACAGATGATCCTGTTCTTCCTGACCATCATCCTCGCCGGAATGACGCTGTCGCAGCTGATCGAGGAGAAATCGAACAAGGTGATCGAGGTGCTCGCAGCGGCGGTCCCGATCGAAGCCATCTTCCTCGGCAAGCTGTTCGCCATGCTCGCGGCGTCGGTAGTCGGCATCGTCGTGTGGGTGTCCGCCGGAATCGCGGCGATTTCGCTGCTCGCGCCAGGCGGAACAGGCGCCTTGCCGACCCCCGCTGTCGGCTCGGGGCCGTTCCTCGCGCTCACGATCATCTATTTCGCGATGAACTATCTGCTTCTGGGCTCGGTCTTTCTGAGCATCGGCGCGCAGGCATCGACAGTGCGGGAAGTCCAGACATTGTCGATGCCGGTGACGGTCGCGCAGGTGCTGATTTTCGGCTTCGCCGCACTCGCCGTCGGAGCGCCGGACTCACCGATTGCGATCGGCGGAGCGCTGTTCCCGCTCTCATCGCCGCTGGTGATGGTCGCAAGAGCAGCCGAGCGGCCCGAGCTGTGGCCGCACCTCGCCGCGATGGCCTGGCAGGCGCTGTGGATCGGGCTGATCGTCGTCGCCTCGGCGCGGCTGTTCCGCCGCACGGTGCTGAAGTCGGGGCCGGTCCGTCGGCGGTGGTGGAGGCGGGCCTCGGCCTAAACCGTAGAGATATCCGGCGCGTCCTCGGCCTTCATCCCGACCACGTTGTAGCCGGCGTCGACATGATGGATTTCGCCGGTGACGCCGCTGGCGAGGTCGGAGAGCAGGTAGAGGCCGGCGCCGCCCACGTCCTCGATGGTGACGTTCCGGCGCAGCGGCGCATTATATTCGTTCCACTTCATGATGTAGCGGAAGTCGCCGATGCCGCTCGCGGCCAGCGTCTTGATCGGGCCGGCGGAAATGCCGTTCACCCGAATGCCCTCGGGACCGAGATCCATCGCCAGATATTTGACGCTGGCTTCGAGCCCTGCCTTGGCGACGCCCATCACGTTGTAATGCGGGATGACCTTCTCCGCGCCGTAGTAGGTCAGCGTCAGAAGCGAGCCGCCCGGTTTCATCATCGCCTTCGCGCGCTGCGCGACGGCGACGAAGCTGTAAACCGAGATGTTCATGGTCAGCAGAAAGTTGTCGATGCTGGTATCGACGAACTTCCCGCGAAGCTCGTTCTTGTCGGAAAAGCCGATCGCGTGGACGACGAAGTCGAGCGTGTCCCAATGAGTCCGCAGCTCCGCGAACGACTGGTCGAGCGCCTCCATGCTGCTGACGTCGCAATCCAGCAGCAGGCTCGAGCCGAGCTCCTCCGCCAATGGCCGGACGCGCTTTTCCAGCGACTCTCCCTGGTAGGAAAAGGCAAGCTCCGCACCGGCGTCGCCGACGGCCTTGGCGATCCCCCAGGCGAGCGACCGGTCGTTGGCGAGGCCCATGATCAGCCCGCGCTTGCCCTCCATCAATCCGCTCAAAGCTGTTCCCCTTCAAGCTCCACCGTGACGTCCTCGCCAGGCTGCGGTTCCTCGACTTCGAGCTCGTCCTTGAACGGCCCGCTGTAGATCTCGCCCTTTAGTGCAGTCGGTTTGTAATCCGCCAGCGCCGCGTTGATTTCGGCGCCAATAACGACGCCAAGCCCCACCACGAAGAAGAAGAGCAGGGATACCATGACGCCGGCGAGGCTGCCGTAGGTGAGGCTGTAGCCCCCCAGCAGGCCGAGCACGTTCGGAAGCACTTCGACCGTGGCCAGCCACCACAGCGTGATGACCAGCGCACCAGGCCATTTGCGGCACCCGTGCTTGCGGTAGCGCGAGGGCGTGAGCGCGTAGAACAAAGCGTAAAAGGTGAAGAACAGGGTGACGGCGGGAACCAGCCGGTAGATGCCGAGCGTCTGTCCGATGCCCTGCGCGAACGGAAACCATTTGACGAGCAAGGTATGGACGGAGCTCAGCGCGACGCTCGCGCCGAACGCCGCCATAAGGACGATGACCGCGGCGAGGATCAACAGGATCGAGCCGAGGCGATATTCCCAGAACGGCGCGGAATATTTCACGCCGTAAGCGCGGCGAAGGATGTCGCGGATCGTTTCCACGAAGCTCGCCGCGGTCCACAAGCCGACCAACGCGCCGAGCCACAGCAACGGGCCCGTGCGAGCGGTAAGCACCTCGGTGATCGGCTCGCGAAGCGTGCTCGCCACGTTAGGCGGCAGCCTTGCCAGAATGTTGGCCACTGTGAGCTGCGCGTCCTGACTTTGGCCGAGCAGGTTGGCGATGGCCGCCGCCAATATGAAAAACGGGAACAGGGCGAGAATCGACAGATAGGCGAGGTTGCCGGCGTGGATGAACCCGTCGTTGTAGACGCCGACCGCGACGCGCTTCACCACTTCCCAGATGTAGTGCCGGGGTTTCAGCCGCCTCGCGACGTCGGGTCCGAACGCCGCGCTGGCGCTGGCGAGGCGCTTGCGCCGCTGTTCCGGCGAGAGTGGCGAAACGTCGCGCATCTACGGGCGCATCAAACCCCGAGGCCCGCACGCGGGTTGCCGCCGGCGGTCCATTTCTCGGCGAACGATTCCAGCTCGCGATCGGCTTCGGGAATCTCGATCTCGATCGTCACGAGCTCGTCGCCGCGCGTGCCGTTCTTCGCGGTAAAACCGCGGCCCTTCAGGCGCAGCACCCGGCCGGACGAACTTCCCTTGGGGATGGTCATCATAACCGGCCCCTCGGGCGTCGGGACCTTCACCTTCGCGCCCAATACCGCTTCCTTCAGCGTCACGGGGAGCCGCAGCCGGATGTCGTTGCCTTCGCGGGTGAAGAAGGGATGGGGCGCGATCGCGATCGTCACCAGCGCGTCGCCGGCGCCGCCCGGGCCCTGCTGCCCCTTGCCGGCGAGGCGAATCTTGGTGCCGTCCTCGACCCCCTTGGGAAGCTTGAGGTCGATGGTCTTGCCGTCGGAAAGCTTGATCCGCTGCGGCGCCAGGGTCGCTGCGTCCGCGAAAGGCACCTTGAGCCTATAGGCGATATCCGCACCCTTCTGGGGAGGGCGGGACCGCTGGCGGAAGCCTCCGAAACCGCCGCCCCGGCCGCCTCTGCCGCCCGCGGTCGCACCGAACAGCCCCTCGAACAGGTCGCTGAGGTCGGCTGGATCGCCCGTGAAGCCGCCGCCCTGGAATCCGCCGGGAAAGCCCTCGAAGCCGGCGGTTCCGCCTCCGCCCGCCCCGCCATGGCCGGCGAAGCCGCCGCCGAACGGCATCTTCGGGTTGCCTTCCTCATCGATCTCGCCGCGGTCGTACTGGGCGCGCTTGTCCTTGTCCGAAAGCAGGTCATAGGCGCGGGTCACTTCCGAAAAGCGCTTCGCCGCGTCCGGATTGTCCTTGTTGCGGTCGGGGTGAAGCTGCTTGGCGAGGCTTCGGTACGCCTTCTTGATCTCGGCGTCGGTCGCGCCGCGTTTCAGGCCCAGCCTCTGGTACAGGTCCAACGCCATTGTCGTCTCGTTCTCCCACCGGAACGGAAATGTCCATGTTTCTGCCGCAGGCGTGCAAATGGGCGAGCGGCCGATTGGCTGCAAGCGATGCGAGCCGCTAAGCAGCCGGCATGTTCGTCACACATCTCGAATGCTCGCTTACCGGCGAGCATTATCCCGCCGAGCGGCTCCAGAACCTCAGCGAGGCCGGCAAGCCGCTGCTGGTCCGCTACGACCTCGAGGCCGCGGCAAGGACGCTGACGCGGGAAGCGATCGCTCCGCGCGAGCCGACGATGTGGAAATGGAGCGAGCTGCTGCCGCTTCCCAACGGAGTCGCGCCCGTATCGCTCGGCGAGCCGCGAACGCCCATCGTCCCGCTCAGGAGAACGGCAGAGCGCGCGGGCGCTTCGGAGCTTCTGGTCAAGGACGAGGGTCGGTTGCCGACTGGATCATTCAAGGCTCGTGGCCTGGCGATGGCGGTAACGATGGCGAAGCATTTCGGCGTCGAGCGAATCGCGATGCCGACCAACGGCAATGCGGGCGCGGCGCTCGCGGCATACGGGGCTAAAGCGGGCATTGCCACGCTGGTCATCTGCCCGGCCCAGACGCCGGAGATCAACGTCCGCGAAACGGCCGCCTACGGGGCGGACGTGTGGGTTGCCGACGGTCAGATCGACGAATGCGGCCGACTGGTCCGCGAAGGCGCCGCGCAAGGCCGGTGGTTCGACTGCTCGACGCTCAAGGAGCCGTACCGGCTGGAGGGCAAGAAGGTCATGGGGCTGGAGCTGGTCGAGCAGCTCGGCTGGAAGGTCCCCGACGCGATCTTCTACCCAACCGGCGGCGGCACCGGCCTCATCGGCATGTGGAAGGCTTTCGACGAGCTGGAGGCGGTGGGGCTGATCGGATCAGAGCGACCGCGCATGTATGCGGTCCAGGCCGCCGGCTGCGCGCCGATCGTTCGCGCGTTCGACCGCGGAGACGAAGCTGCCGAGCGCTGGGAGGGCGCGGCGACGGCCGCGACGGGAATCCGGGTGCCCTCCGCCGTCGGCGACTTCCTGATCCTTCGCGCCGTACGGGAGAGCGGAGGAGCAGCCATCGCGGCGGAGGAACAGGATATTCTCCAGGCCGTCGAGGACGCAGCACGACAGGACGGAATGCTGCTTTGCCCGGAAGGCGGCGCAGTGCTCGCGGGTTGGCGCCAGGCGCTCGAGCGCGGGCTGGTCGCGCGCGAGGAGCGCGTCGTCCTGTTCAATTGCGCCAACGGAAACAAATATCCGCTTGCCGATCGTTCGCGGAGGCTGCGGCTGGCGGAGGCGAGCGCGGCCGCGCTCTAGCCCAGAAACGGTAAACCCCGCCAGTTTTACCTGGCGGGGTTCCCATACTTAAGACCCGAAGGTCTCAAGCACAAATCAACAATAGCTGAAACGGCCGTTTGTTCCAGCCCCCGCTTTTCGAAATGTGGGGATGGACCGGTGGAAAACTCCGGGGATAACCGCGATTTCGATCGTCGAATCGAAAAGAGCCCCGGCGACCGGACGGTCGTCGGGGCTCCCCGTGCTTTCCGATCCGCGTGACCGCTTCGCTGCTGGCGATCGTTGGACTTTCGTCCGCGACCGGCCTCACAGGGACGCGCCCGAGATCCGAAGCAGGAATTGAGAACCCATCGCTTTCCCGCGTGTTCCGCAACGGATGCAAAAAAAGAAACCGCTTCGGATCGCCAGCTACAATATCAACGGGATTACCACGCGTCTGGAGATCCTGCTGCGCTGGCTGGGTGATTTTCAGCCGGACATCGTCGGCCTTCAGGAGCTGAAGACGATCGGCGAGAACTTCCCGGCCGCGGAAATCGAGAAAGCGGGATATTCCGCGATCTGGCACGGGCAGAAGAGCTGGAATGGGGTGGCTCTGCTCAGCCGCGTGGGCGACTTGGTGGAAACGCGCCGCTGCCTTCCCGGCGATCCGGACACCAGCCAGAGCCGCTACATCGAGGCTGCCGTCTGCGGTGTGCTCGTGGGCAACATGTATGCGCCGAACGGCAATCCATGGCCGGGTCCGAAGTTCGATTACAAGCTCGCGTGGCTCGACCGGCTATTCGATTACGCGCAGGAGCTGATCGACAACGATGTGCCCGCGGTCCTCATCGGCGACTATAACGTGATTCCGACCGAACAGGACGTCTACAAGCCCGAGCGCTGGGCCAAGGATGCGCTCTTTTCCCCCCAGGCGCGGGAGAAATATGCCGAGCTTGTCGCGCAGGGCTGGACCGACGCGCTTCGCGAACTGCACCCGGACGAGCGGATCTACACTTTCTGGCATTACTGGCGGAATTCGTTCCAGCGCGATGCGGGCATCCGCATCGACCATGCGCTCATCAGCCCGTCGCTCGCTCCCCGGCTGAAAGCGGCGGGCGTCGACCGGACGCCGCGCGGCTGGGAAAAGACGAGCGATCATGCTCCCATGTGGGTAGAGATCGAGCTGTAAGCGCAACGGGCGGAAAGTTTTGCCTGCCTCCGCGTTGATGCGGTTCAACCTGGGGGCGTAAGGATCATGTCAGTGTTGCGTTTTGCCATTGTTCCTGTCGCCGTCGGTGCGGCTCTCGCCTTTCCTGCAAGCGCCGCGGGCGACCGGCCTCACGATCCGATGCGCTTCTTCGAAGGGAAGACGGAGAGCGTCAGCACGGTAAAGGTGCTGATGCGAAAGCCGTATCAAAGCGTCGCGATGGGCACCGGAAAGATCGGCCCTGACGGGACGCTCGACTTCGTCCAGCACGTAAAGGAGGAGGGGCACCCGCCGAAGATCCGTCGCTGGACCGTACGCCAGGTCTCCAAGGGCCGTTTTTCGGGAACGATGAACGAGGCGCTCGGTCCCGTGAGCATTGACGAGGTGAGCGGCCGCTATCGTTTTCGCTTCAAGATGAAGGGCAATTTGTCGGTCGAGCAATGGCTGACGCCGCAGTCGGATTGGCGTGCGGCCCGCAATCACGTCACGATCAAGCGCTTCGGGATCAAGGTCGCAAGCTCGGACGGGACGATCCGCAAGATCGGGTGAGGATTTGGGTGTCTTAGCGCTCGGCTTCGCTTCGACGCTGCCCCTAGACCAATTGCGGCACCGCTCGTGCTCGGCCACCTTCCAGATGGTCTGTGCGCAAATTGCGATGCTCGCCAGTCCCTCGGACTGGCTGTGCGTCGCAATGGTGCCGGATGCAGGATTCGAACCCGCGACCTTCGGTTTACAAAACCGCTGCTCTACCAGCTGAGCTAATCCGGCTCGCGCAAGCGTTTGCTTCAAAGGATTCCGAACGTCCAGCCTTCGGTTCGTGCGATATCGGGGGTGAGGCCGTCGGGCGCAAATGCGCCGTGCTCGGTCATCGCGAGCTCGCGCATGCCCGCAGCGGTGACGAGCGCATCGGTCTGGTGGTCGTTGGGCTCGAAGTGCAGCCGAGCCGGCTTGCTTCCGAGACCCGAAAGGGCCTCATTCAATTGCTTGCGAGTCCGAAGCTTCGTGCCCGGCATGCCGGCGCGGCGAAGATAGATGCGCGTGTAGATTTCCACGACCGCGCTGCCGCGGTCCGGCAACGGGTCCATCGGCCACACTGCCACCTTGCCGTCTATCCGGCGAAGGAGGCGCATCCCCGAGAAGCTCGACTTGGCCACCTGCGCCGCCCCGATCGCGTCATAAGCGCTCGCCGTCTTGCGGCCGCCTTGCCGGTTCAATTGCTGGTCGCACTGCCGAAAGCGCACGAAATCGGCCTTCACGCCGTCGGCAATGCCGAAATAGAAATGCCGCCGGTGCGCGGTCTCGAGGAAGCTCGCTGCGCCCAGGTCCTCGTCGTCGGCGCGGCTGTCGACATAGCCCCAGAACTCGCGCGCCGTTGCGGGGACCGCAGCTTCTCCGGGAAGATATTCGCCGCGCTCGACGAACGGCGGGGCGAAGCTGAAGTCGAAGCCGAACAATGTCGGCTCCTTTTGCGCCTGCCGGAGAAGCCAGCGAAGCACCTCCTCGCGCGACCAGATGTGCCCTGGCCGGATCAGACGCGGAGGCGCGTCTCCGCGCGCTTGCGCGATCGCGATGCCCTTGTGCCGTCTTCCCTTGGCGCCCGACCAGTCGATCGCGACGTAGGATTCGAAGCGGCGGTTCACACCAGCGGCGGCTGGCGGTCGTCCTCGTCTTCGGCGGGGCTGCTGCGCTCGATCCGCGGCGGGCGAGGCGGGCGCGCCGCCGGCGGCGCTGCTCCGTCCTCGACATAGCGATCGAGCAGCCGCGCGGCCGCGTCACGGCCACCCAGCCCGAAGGCGAGCGCGACTGCCACCGCGGCAGAGCCGAGGATCAGCCCGAAGGCAAGGATCACGATCTGGTCGGCGAGTCCCATGAATGTGAGGCCGATCGCGGTGAACAGGGCGATGATCGCGAAGCGCACCAGCGTTTGCGCGTAGCTGTCCTCGCCAGCCGAGCTTCCGACCAGCCCGGCGATGATTCGGGCGAGAAAGATGCCGGTGACGATGATGAGCGTTCCGAAGATCACCTTGCCGCCGAGCTCGGTGATCTGCGCGAGGAAGATCGCGACGGTGCCGCCGCCGAGCTGACGCGCCGCCTCGATGGCCGCGCCGAGCATGATCGCGATGAACGCGATATTGGCGACGATTCGCGAGGGGCTGCTCGCCGGCGGCAGAATGCCCGTCGAACGGACGGCATTGTCGAAGCCGGTCGGCGGCAGGATACCCTCGATCACCGTCTTGGCGAAGCGCGCGGCGATGAAGGCGATCCCCAGCCACAGCGCGGCCGTCAGGATGTGCGGGATCGCCGCCAGCATATCGTTGAGCATGTTTGTCGCGGGAACGGAGATCGCTTCGATCCCGAGCACGTTGATCGCGGCGATTCCGGCCGGGATGATGATGAAGGCGAAAAGGATGATTCCGACCGCCTTGGCGACACTGGCGCGGGTGGCGCCAGGCGCTGCTCCGGGCGGTACTGCGTCGGGGTCGCCGCGGACGGTACCGGCCGTCTCGCCGACGCCGATCCGCGCCAGCAAGCCGTCGACGTTGACGGCGGTCAACGCCGTTTCCGCGAGCCGCTGGACGATGCGCGCCACGATCCAGCCGATGAAGAAGATGATGCCGGCGCCGATCAGCCGCGGCAGGAAGGCGAAGATCTCGGTGGTGAGCTCGTTCACCGGAGCGAGGATCTGGCCGACGCCGAGATAATTGAGCGCCGCCATGATTCCGACCAGCCAGATGATGAGCTTGGCGATCGTGCCGAGCTGGTGGCCGACGGTCTCCTTGGGACCGCCCGTCGTGTGCTTCTGAAGCGCGGGAATGCGGTCGATGGCGCGCTGGAACGCCCATTTGACGACCCGCGCGACGATCCATGTCGCAAGCAGGATGAGGAGCGCGATGAGGACCTTGGGTCCCCAATAAATCAGCTGGCCCTGCCAGTAGCCGTTGGTCCGACCCATTTCGTACATGGTGGTTCAGCTCCCCTGTTCTAAGATTGCTTCGACTTTACCGAATTGCGGCGCTCTGCCCAGAACTCCAGTCGTTCCCGAACGCGGGCCTCGAAGCCTCGATCCGTGGGCCTGTAAAAGTCCTGGCGATCCATCTCCTCCGGCCAGTAATCGGCCCCGGAAAATGCGTCGTCGGCATCATGATCGTAGGCATAGCCTTTGCCGTAGCCGATGTCCTTCATCAGCTTGGTCGGCGCGTTGAGGATGTGCGCCGGCGGCATCAGCGACCCCGTGTCGCGAGCCGAGCGCCACGCGCTTTTCTGCGCCACATACGCCGCGTTCGATTTGGGTGCGACCGCGCAATAGAGGCAGGCCTGGACGATCGCGAGCTCTCCCTCGGGCGATCCGAGGAAATCGTAAGCGTCCTTGGCGGCGAGGCACTGGACCAGAGCCTGCGGGTCCGCGAGCCCGATGTCCTCGGACGCGAAGCGGGTGAGACGGCGGATGACGTAAAGCGGCTCCTCGCCTGCGACGAGCATCCGAGCGAGATAGTAGAGCGCCGCCTGCGGGTCGGAGCCGCGAAGGCTCTTATGCAGCGCCGAGATGAGGTTGTAATGCCCTTCCCTGTCCTTGTCGTAGACCGGCACGCGGCGGTGGAGCAGCGCCGCCATCGCCGCCGGGTCCAGCGGCTCCTCCGGCGCGACGTCGAAAATCGTCTCGACCTGGTTGAGCAGGAAGCGCCCGTCGCCGTCGGCCGAGGCGACCAGCGCCTCGCGCGCCTGCGCCGTCACTGGCAGCGGCCGCCCGACCTCCGCTTCGGCTCGCTCGATGAGCGTCATGAGCGCCTTTTCGTCGAGCCGGTGCAGGATGAGGACCTGGCAGCGCGACAGGAGCGCCGCGTTTAGCTCGAAGCTCGGGTTCTCGGTCGTCGCTCCGACCAGGGTGACGGTCCCGTCCTCGACATAAGGCAGGAAGCCGTCCTGCTGAGCGCGGTTGAAGCGGTGGATCTCGTCCACGAAGAGCAATGTCTGCTGGCCCGCGCGGGCGGCCGTGCGCGCTTCGGCGAACAGCTTCTTGAGGTCGGCGACGCCCGAGAACACGGCCGAAATCGCGACGAAGCGCAGCCCGACCGCGTCGGCGAGGAGGCGGGCGATGCTCGTCTTGCCGGTACCGGGCGGGCCCCACAGGATCATCGAGCTCAATTTGCCCGCCGCGACCATCCGCCCGATCGCGCCCTCGGGGCCGGTCAGGTGCTCCTGTCCGACGATGTCGGCGAGCGACGTCGGGCGAAGGCGGTCGGCGAGCGGCGCATTGGCGGCCGGCTCTTCGCGCGTCGCGGCTGGAAGCTGCTCTTCGAAAAGGTCGGCCATGCGCGAAGAATAGAAATCCCGCGTTCGAGTTGCACATGCTTCTTGCGGTCGATGCATCTAAGATATATCTTAGACACATCTGGAGGAGGCGAAATCATGGGACACGGACGGCATGGGTGCGGACCTCGCGGACGAATCGAGATCGATCTTCCCGAGGCATTGATGGCGATGCGGTCAGGCGGCGGATGGCAGGGGGCCTGGGGTCCGTTCCACTTCGACTTCGGCGACGGGCCCAGCGGTTTCGGACGGCGGGGCAGGCGCGGCCGCCGAGCAGTCGAGGCTGGCGAGCTTAGGCTGGTGCTGCTCCGGCTGATCAGCGAGGAACCCCGGCACGGCTATGACCTCATTCGCGCGATCGAGGATATGACGGGCGGCGAATATGCGCCGAGCCCGGGCGTCGTCTATCCCACGCTGACCCTGCTGCAGGACATGGGCCTGATCGAGGAAGCGCCCGGCGAAGGCAGCCGCAAGCCCTTCCAGGCGACCGATGCCGGCCGCAGCCATCTCGAAGAGAATGAGGAGCAGGTCGATGCGATCTTCGAGCGGCTCGCCGAGCTCGCGCCCGACCGCGACCATTCGGCGGGCCCCGCGATCGGCCGCGCTGTACGCAATTTGATGACGGCGCTCAGCCACCGGGTCGGCCGCCAGGGGCTCGACGAGGACCTGCTGCACGAGATCGCCGCCATCCTCGACGAGGCTGCGCAGCGGATCGAGCGCGTCAAGTAGCGGCGCGGCCCTTTCGGCGGCGCGCTTCGATCACTCGGACATAGGCGTCGACGACGGCCGAGTTGATCTCGTCCCAGTCCTGCGTCGCCGCGTAAGCGAGGCCGGCGCTGCCGTGACGGCGGCGAAGCTCCGGATCGCGCGCATAGGCTTCGAGCGCGTCGGCATAGCCGGCGACGTCGCCGGGCTCGACCAACGTTCCGGTCTCCCCGTTGCGGACGAGGTTGGTGGCCCCCGTCGCCTGGGCGGCGACCACCGGCAGGCAGCAAGCCATCGCCTCGAGCGTCACGTTGCCGAAGGATTCGGTGACCGAGGGGTTGAGGAAGACGTCGGAGCTGGCGACGGCGCGGCCAAGGTCGTCGCCGACCTGCTGGCCGACGAACACGCCGCTGGGCATGGCGGTTTCGAACCACGAGCGGGCCGGGCCGTCGCCGATGACCAGGGCGTGGTGGCGGACGCCGCGATTGCGCAGCTCGTCGGTCGCCGCCGCGAACACGTCGAGCCCTTTTTCAAGCACGAGCCGGCCGAGGAACATGATCGCGAGCTCGTCGTCGGCGATGCCGACGCTCCGCCGCCACTCCAGGCTTCGGCGGCCGGGGTTGAACTGCTCGCGATCGACGCCGCGGCTCCACATGTAGATGTTGCGGTTCATGCGTTGGGCGCGGAGCACCGCCGCCGTCGACTCGGCCGGAACGAGGAGGGCGTCGCAGCGGCGGTAAAGGCGGCGCAACAATGCCCGCACCGCAGGCTCGACCATCTGCAGATGGTAATAGCTGAAATAGGTGTCGAAGCGCGTATGGACCGACGCGATTGCGGGGATGCCGCGCGCTCGCGCCCAGCTGACGGCGCGATGCGATGCGATGTCGGGACTGGAAATGTGGACGACGTTCGGGCGAAAATCGGCGAGGTCGCGCCGCACGCGCGCCGGCAGCATTAGCGGGACTCGATACTCGCCGCGCCCGGGGAACGGCATGGAGGGCAGATGTACGAGATCGCCCGTAGCCTCGAATGCCGGCTTTTCCACGGTGGGCGCGTAGACGCGGACGTTGGCCCCGCGCCGGAGCAGATAGCCGACCAGCCGGTTCAGCGCCTGGTTCGCGCCGTCCCGCACATAATTGTAATTGCCCGAGAAGAGGGCGATTCGAAGATCGCTCGGCTGCACGGGCGCAAGCCCTTAACGGCGCGGCGGGCAAAGGCAAAGCAATGGACGTTGTCGTCAAGCATGGACTGCCGCCCGTGGCCCGCGCCGACGCGCGCCTGTTCATTCTCGGCAGCCTTCCCGGCGACGCGTCGCTCTTGGCGCAGCGTTATTACGCGCACCCGCAAAATGGCTTCTGGCGCCTGGTCGCCGCAGTGGTGGGCGAGGAGCTGCAGTCGCTCGACTATCCGGCGCGGCTGGAGCGGCTGCAGGCGAACCGCATCGGCTTGTGGGACGTCGTCGCTCACGCCGAGCGGCGCGGAAGCCTCGACCAGGCGATCCGGAGCGCCGGCCACAATCCCCTTGCCGACTTTTTCGCGGGATTCCCGCGCCTCGAAGCGGTGGCGTTCAACGGGGGCACGGCCGCGGCGGCCGGTCGGAAATTGCTCGCGGGCATGGAGGCGCTGACGCTCATCGACCTTCCGTCGTCGAGCCCGGCGAACACGCGCCCGTTCGCCGAAAAGCTCGAGGCGTGGGGGCGGCTTCGCGCTTTTTGCGGCGGATAGCCTTGCCCTTGGCGGCGAAGCCGTCAGACTGTCGGCATGAGCTCTATCGACGAAACCGAGACGCGCGACCCCGACGACCCGCTGTCGATGGTCGACGAAGCGCTGGTCGCCGGGACGATCGCCAACACCAACGGGCTGCTGGTGATCCTCGCAAAGCTCGTTGCCAGGGGCGTGTTCGACCGCGACGATTTGAAGGCGTTCTCGGACAGCTATTCCAAGCCGCTCGACCATGTGGGCATGCGCGAGAACGAGTTGGTCGGCCAGATGCAGGACCAGATGGAGTCCACGCTGGCGGAGCTGATGCGCTATCTGAGCGAGCGCGACCGCGAGGGCTGATTGAACCCGCTTGACCTTGACACCATGTCAAGGTGCACAAGGTTCAAATGACGAGTCGCGACCACCATCATCACGAGCATTCCGACAATTGCGGACATGCTCATCACGGCGTCTCGGATGCCGACCACGGAACCATCGTTCGCGATCCCGTGTGCGGGATGAACGTCGATACCCGCACGGCCAAATTCCGCCATGAACTCGGCGACACGACTTATTATTTTTGCAGCGCCGGCTGTCTCGACAAATTCAAGGCTGACCCCGATCGCTATTTGAATCCCGATGAGGCTGCGACCGCCGTTGAAGCCGCGGAGGGCACGATCTGGACATGCCCGATGCACCCCGAGATCCGGCGCGACGGGCCGGGAAGCTGCCCCATCTGCGGCATGGCGCTCGAGCCGCTCGAACCGACGCTCGAAGAGGAGGCCAACCCGGAACTGATCGACATGACGCGGCGCTTCTGGGTCAGCGCCGCGCTCACCTTGCCCTTGTTCCTGCTCGCCATGGGCATGGAGGTGTTCGGCCTCGACATCCTGCCGATGCGCCAGGCGGTCTGGCTGCAGCTCGCGCTCGCGACCCCGGTGGTGCTGTGGGGCGGCTGGCCCTTCTTCGAGCGCTTCTGGGCGTCGCTGAAGACCCGCAACCTCAACATGTTCACGCTCATCGGCCTCGGCGTCGGCGTCGCTTATGGTTACAGCGTCGTCGCAACGCTCGCGCCTGGCATCTTCCCGGCCTCGCTTCGCACCATGGACGGCCTCGTTCCGGTTTATTTCGAGGCCGCGGCCGTGATCACGACCCTGGTGCTGCTGGGGCAGGTGCTCGAGCTGCGCGCCCGGGCCGCGACGGGCAAGGCGATTCGAGCGCTGCTAGGCCTCGCGCCGAAGACGGCGCGGCGAGTCGTCGACGGTCGCGAAGAGGACATCCCGCTCACCGACGTTCATGTCGGGGACCTGCTGCGCGTCCGGCCTGGCGAAAAGATTCCGGTCGACGGGGTGGTTGTCGAAGGCCGCAGCGCCGTCGACGAATCGATGATCACCGGGGAGCCGGTGCCGGTCGAGAAGGTCGCCGACGAGAAGGTCACGGGAGCGACCGTCAACGGCACCGGCAGCCTGCTGATACGCGCCGAACGCGTCGGGCGCGATACGATGCTGTCGCAGATCGTGCGCATGGTCGCCGCCGCGCAACGCTCCCGAGCGCCGATCCAGGCGCTTGCGGACAAGGTGTCGGCCTGGTTCGTGCCCAGCGTCGTCGCCGTGTCCCTGCTGGCTTTCGTCGTGTGGAGCCTGTTCGGCCCGCCGCCGCCGCTCGGCCATGCCATCGTCAACGCGATCGCGGTGCTGATCATTGCCTGCCCGTGCGCGCTCGGCCTGGCGACGCCGATGTCGATCATGGTCGGGACCGGGCGCGGAGCGAGCGCCGGCGTGCTCATTAAGAACGCCGAAGCGCTCGAGCTGATGGAGAAGATCGACACGCTCGTCGTCGACAAGACCGGGACGCTGACGCTCGGCAAGCCCAAGCTGATCGCGGTCGAGCCTGCGCAGGGTTTCGACGAGGCCGAGGTGCTCAAGCTTGCGGCTGCGCTCGAGCGCGGAAGCGAGCATCCGCTGGCCGAAGCCATCGTCGAAGGGGCCGAGGAACGCGGCCTCGACATCCCTGCGAGCGGCGAATTTGAATCGCACACCGGCAAGGGTGTCAGCGGCCGCGTCGAAGGCCGCAAGGTCGCGCTCGGCAATTTCGCGTTGATGACGGACGCCGGCGTCGATGCCTCGGCGCTCCAGTCCGCCGCCGATCGCCACAGGTCGGAAGGCCGAGGCGTCATGTTCATTGCCGTCGACGGCAAGCTCGGCGGGTTCATCGTGGTGGCCGACCCGGTGAAAACGACGGCAGCCGAGGCGATCGCCGAGCTTCATCGCGCCGGGATACGAATCGTCATGCTCACGGGCGACAACCAGCGCACCGCGGAAGCCGTCGCCCGCCAGCTCGGCATCGACGAGGTCATGGCCGACGTCCTTCCGCACGAGAAGCAGGAGAAGGTGCAGCGGCTGAAAAGCGAAGGCCGCCGGGTGGCGATGGCGGGCGACGGGATCAACGACGCGCCGGCGCTCGCTGCGGCCGACGTCGGCATTGCGATGGGAACGGGCACGGACGTTGCGATGGAAAGCGCGGCGGTGACGCTGGTGAAGGGCGACCTTCGCGGCATCGTTCGTGCCCGGAAGCTGAGCCGCGCGGTGATGCGCAACATCCGCGAAAACCTGTTCTTCGCGTTCGTCTTCAACGCGGCGGGCGTGCCGATCGCGGCCGGCGTCCTCTATCCCTGGTTCGAAATCCTGCTGTCGCCGATCATCGCGGGCGCGGCGATGTCGCTGAGCTCGGTCACCGTGATCGGCAACTCGCTTCGGCTTCGCGGAGTGAAGCTGTGACGAATGCGTTGCGCACCGAGCGCGAGCGGTCCGCGCTGATGACTCTCTCCACCGTTGGCGCGGCAATTGCCGGAGCCGGAGCGGGAGCCGTGTTATCCGCAGCCCTGCTTCCGCTTGCCTGGCTAATCCTCGCTATCGGAACGATCGCTCATCTGTTCGGCATGGTCGGCACTCGCCGCCTGTTGGCGGCCGGCGGCTATCACCCGCCCGGCTGGCAGCGGACATCTTACTGGCTTTGTTGGGCGGCAATTGCCGCGCTTGCGATCTACGTGGTCGCACTGGCGCTGCAATGAGCGTCGGCAAGGGCAAGTCGGGCGGCGGTCATTCTGCCCATATGCCGCCGGCCACTACGGACAGGCGAGCGCTGATCATCTCAGGCTGGCTAACGGGCCTGTATTTTCTGGTCGAGCTTGCCATCGGCATCTGGACGGGCTCGGTCGCGGTCACGTCCGATGCGTTCCACACATTCTCCGCAGTCGGAGGTGTGCTGATTGCACTTGTCGCCAACCGCCTTGGGCAGCGCAAATCCAGTCCGTCGCGGACTTTCGGCTACGTGCGAGCGGAGATCCTCGGCGCGTTGTTCAACGGAATCTTCCTCGCGATCATGGCTGCGGTGGTCTTCTGGATGGGCGCGATGCGGTTGATGGATCCGATCCACCTGCCGACAACCCCAATGCTGGTGGCAGCCGGTGGCGGGATAGCAACCGAACTCGTCGCGCTGTGGCTGCTCTACGAACGTCAGAAATCGGATTTGAACATTCGGGGTGCCTTTTGGCACGTGCTCCAGACGTTCGTGGGCAGCTTTCTCATCATCATCTCCGCCTTGGTAATAAAATTCACCGGTTTCCTCGCGATCGACCCGTTGCTGGGAATGGCCTTCGGCATCGTATTGTTCTGGGCATCCTGGGGAATCTCGCGCGACGCTCTGCACGTCTTGTTGCAGGGTACCCCGGAGGATTTGGACCTCGAAAAGGCGATTGCCGCTATTCGCCGGATCGAGGGTGTTACCGACGTACACCACGTTCACGCCTGGAGCCTGACCTCCGGAATGAACGTGTTCTCAAGCCACGTTCGCGTTGGAAGCCCTGCCGATAGCGAGCGCGTCCTGCGCGAGGTCGCCCAGTTGTTGCGCGATCAATTCAATGTCTATTTTTCCACGACACAGGTTGAGACGCGCTGTCTCGATGGCGAAGACCACGCAGCCGCAATCGACATTAGCCGGTCTCACGCCGACCATCGGAAGGATCGACCGTGAAGATCGGCGAGGCCGCAAAATCATCGGGGGTCAGCCAGCGAATGATCCGGCATTACGAGAAGATCGGCCTTGTCGCGCCGGCTGCGCGGAGGGACTCCGGTTATCGCGACTATGACGAGCGCGACATCCACAGCTTGCGCTTCATTGCGCGGGCGCGTGATCTCGGCTTTTCGCTCGAGGACATCCGCAAGCTGTTATCCCTGTGGAATGACCGCAGCCGAGCGAGCGCTGACGTCAAAGCCGTCGCGCTGGCGAGAGCGGCGGAGCTGAAACGCAAGGAGCGCGAGCTTCACGAAATGCGCCGGTCGCTCGAGCATCTGGCGGCGAGCTGTCACGGCGACAACCGGCCCGATTGCCCGATTATCGGCGGCCTCGAGGGGAGGGCTAGGTGATTCCCACCATTGAGACCCGCGCCCGCCGCGGCTATCCCGCTCGCATGCGTTCCGCCGCTCTGCGAATGCTGGCTTTGCTCGCCGTGCTGCTGTTGCCGTTCGGCATGTCGGCAGCGCCCGCCGAGCCGCACGCGGCCGAGACAATGACCATGCCGGCGGAGCATTGCCCGGATACGCCGGAGCGCAGCCAGACGAAGTTCGCCCCTGCGGCGTGCAGCATGGCCTGCTCGGCGGCGCTTCCTGCGGCGGACCAGCCGTTGCCCGCGGCAGGGCCCCAGCTTCGCATCGTCGCACAGCCCGGCGCCGTGAGCAGTCTTCCGGGAATCGAACTCGAGATCGCAACGCCCCCTCCACGAGCCGCCTGAGACTTCGAACCGATTTACTCGAACTCAGGAGAATAGATCATGATGACATTGATTGCCGCGGCGCTCGTTGCCGCTCAGCCTGCCGCTCCGGCCCCCGCCCCTGCGAATACGGCGGACCATTCGTCGCACCAGATGGCGATGGGCCAAGGCGAGCAGCACAAGGGCATGGATTGCTGCAAGGACTGCTGCAAGGACATGGCCAAGGGGCACGAAGACAAGAGTGCCGAGCACAAGGGCCATTCGGCCCGTTAGCTAGACGTCGGCGGCGCCGCTCTCGGGCGGCGCCTCCGATTGGAGAAATATCGTGAAATTCGCTTTGTTTGCCGCAGCCAGCGCGCTTGCGTTGGCGAGCGTTTCCGCGCCCGCGGCCGCGCAGCACCAGCATATGCCAGGCATGACGATGCCGGCATCGCAGAAGCCGGTGGCCAAGAAGAAACCGGCCGCCAGGAAGTCGCCTGCAAAGAAGACGGCGGCGGCCAAGCCTGCGCCCGCCAAAAAGCCCGCCGCTACCGCCGTGCCGACGCCCCCGGCCACGGAAGCGAGGCCGATGGACCATTCGCAAATGGACCACGGAACGATGCCGATGCCGTCGCAGCCTGCTGCGCCGACTCCGGCGCCCATGGACCATTCGCAGATGCATCACGAGGCGGCTCCCGTGAGCGCCGGCCCGGCGGAAGAGATCCACATGCACGGCGGCGCATTGGGTCCGTACCCGATGACTCGCGAATCTTCAGGCACCGCCTGGCAGCCGGATTCGTCGCAGCATATGGGCCTGATGACGATGTCGGGGGACTGGACGCTGATGGCGCATGGCGTCGCGAACCTGGTCTACGATCATCAATCCGGCCCGCGCGGCGACGACAAGGTCTTCGCCAGCGGAATGATTATGGGCATGGCGCGCCGGGCGCTCGGCAACGGGACCGTGCAGTTCAAGGCGATGGTCAGCCCCGACCCGCTGATGGGCAAAAGCGGCTATCCGCTGCTGCTTGCAAGCGGGGAGACCGCGAACGGCGTCGACCGGCTGATCGACCGCCAGCACCCGCACGACTTCTTCATGGAGCTGTCGGCGTCGGTGTCCCAGAACATCGGGCGCAGCAGCAGCGTCTTCCTGTACGGCGGCCTTCCGGGCGAGCCGGCCTTCGGCCCCCCCGCGTTCATGCACCGCGAGGCGATCCTGGATTCGCCCGAGGCGCCGATCACGCATCACTGGCTCGATTCCACGCATATCAGCTTTGGCGTTTTGACGGCCGGACTGGTGGTCGACCGGGTGAAGCTAGAGGTCAGCCGCTTCAATGGCCGAGAGCCGGACCAGCACCGCTGGGACATCGAGACGGCGCCGCTCAACTCGACTGCCGTCCGGCTGTCCTGGAACCCGACGCGGACCCTGTCGCTGCAAGGCAGCTGGGGCAAGTTCAAGGATCCCGAGCAGCTCGAGCCGGGCGTCGACCAGAAGCGCTGGTCGGCGAGCGCGCTCTATGCGGCCGACGTTGCTCCCGGCTGGCACCTGGCCGGAACGCTAGCCTGGGGCCGCAAGTCGATCGATCATCACGGCGAGAGCCTCCACGACGACGCGTTCGCCGCCGAGGCATCGGTCAAGCATTCAGGCTGGACGGTCTTTGGACGCGGCGAGATCACGGAGAACCGCGAGCTCGTCGACCTTCTGGATCACGGGCCCGCCTATCGAGTCGGCAAGATCAGCGTCGGCGCGGTGCGGGATTTCCGTGTCGCCGACCATCTGTCGCTCGGCGCCGGTGGCCTCGTCGCGCTCAACTTCGTGCCCGACGAGCTAGCCGGGGAATATGGCGGCCATAACCCCGTCGGCGCGATGGGCTTCGTCCGCCTGAAGCTCGATTGACTAGGGGCGCGGGAGCCCACATATGGCGCCCGCGCTTCGCGCACGGCCCCTTCGTCTAGCGGTCCAGGACGTCGCCCTCTCACGGCGAAAACACGGGTTCGAGTCCCGTAGGGGTCACCAGCCATAGGACTGCCGGGGGAGCGCCGTCATTGGCCGTGACAGCGCGCCCCGCTCCTCCAGCCATTCCTCGAGGATAGCGGCGATCCGGTCGCCGGCACGGCCGTCACCGAAGAGCTGGCTTGCGGCGCAGGCAGTCTCGCCGCCCAGGCGCCGCAGGACCGCCGCAAGGACCCTCTCAGGCCGCGTTCCGACCAGCTCGATGTTGCCGCACGCGATCGCCTCGGGCCGCTCGGTCCGCTCCCGGAGCACCAGCAGCGGAACGCCGAGCGCTGCGGCCTCTTCCTGGAGACCGCCCGAGTCGCTCAGCACGAGGTCGGCGTCCATCATCGCCTCCAGGGTTTCCGAATGGCTGCATGGGGGCATGAGCGCGATTCCGGGCTCATCGCCAACGAGCTCGGTGATGCGCGCCGCCAATGCCGGGTTCGGGTGGAGCACCAGGAGGACATCGGCAATGCTGCGCGAGGCGATCTCCCGCAACGCGGCGGCGATCCCGAATAGCGGCTCGCCCCAGTTTTCCCGGCGATGGCATGTCACCAGCAGCCGCCGCCGGTCGCCCGCGCGCGCCCGCAGACGCGCCGACGCGCTTGTTTTCAGGACGGCGTCGATGCCGGTGTTGCCGGTCACGTGGATTCGCCCGTGCGCGCGCTCGCGCCGCAAATTCGCCGCACTCAACGCCGTTGGAGCAAAGAGAAGGGCGGAATGGCTGTCGATCGCTATTCGGAACTCCTCCTCCGGCCAGGGATGCTTGCGGTGATGGCTCCGGAGCCCGGCCTCGACATGCGCGACTGGCACGTCCGCCATCCTCGCGGCGAGCGCTCCGCCCAGCGCGCTGGAGGTGTCGCCCTGGACGATCACCAGGTCGGCTCCGGCGATCAAGGGAAGAACGGCCTTCGTGACCGAACCCACGTGACCGTGCGGATCGTCCTCGCCCGGACAGGCAAGGCGGACGAAGGGATGGGAGTTCAGGCCGTGCAGGCGCGGGTCGAGCCGCGGGTGCTGGCCGGTGAAGATGATGGTCGGCACCAGGCCGCGATCAGCGAGTGCAGCGGCGACGGGCGCGAGCTTTATCGCTTCCGGGCGCGTGCCCAGAACGACAGCAATGGATGTTAACAGCCTTCCCCCTAGCTCGGCGCCGCCACAGTGCAGCGGCCGGAGCCAAGGTTCAAGCTCTAGCGGAAATTGTCAGCGTAGGCCTGGATCTTGAGCTTCACCGGCGTCGCCGGAACCAGGTGATACGGGATGTTGTACCGTTCGGCGTAGGCAATCGCCTCGGCCTTCGTCGCGAAGGTCAGGCGAACCTGGGTGTTCGTGTCGCCGGAACCATTCCACCCCGTAAGCGGATCCGGCCGCTGCGCTTCCGTCCGCTCGAATTCCAGCAGCCAGTGGCCGGCGTTGGCACGTCCCGACTGGGTGGTTCGGCGATCCAGCTCAGAGATTCGGGCAACGCTCATGTCGCTGGACGTGGCAAAGGCGGTGCATCAAATCAAGCTGATGCTTGCAACGCGAACGGTGCACCGTAGCTTATGGCAGCGAATATGAACGTGACAGCGAGCCAGCGCCGCCAGACCGTGAGCGGCATTGCTGCAAGTGCGGCGGTGACAGCTCTGCTGTGGTGGCTGCTGTGGCGATTCCTGCCAGCTCCGTCCGGTCTGTCCGCTTTGCAGACGGCGGTTCAGTGCTGCGCGGTCGCTGCGTTGCTGACCGTCGTCGCCGGCGTTGAAGCCGTGGCGCACGAGCGGCTGGTCACTCCGGCCATAGACCCGCTGGTCGGGTTCGAGACGCGCCGGCTGAAGGTCAACTTCCGTTACCTTTCAAACACCGTGGAGCAGTATCTGGTGTTTGCCGCCGGCCTGCTTGCCGTCTCTTTCTATGCCTCGCCGCGAGTGCTGGTGATCCTCACGACCGTCTGGGTCCTCGCGCGCTGGGCCTTCTGGGTCGGCTATCACCGCAGTTCGCTGCTTCGCGGGCTCGGCGCTCCGGGGATGATGCAGAGCATGCTGGTGCTGCTCTACGTCGCCTTCCGCTTCGGAAGCGACGCTTATGGTGCTGCAGCGGGTATCGCGCTCGTCGCGACCTTCCTGGCCATCGAGGCCCTGTTGTTCTGGGCCGTTAGCCGTCCGGCTCAATAAGCTCGGGCGATCGCGAACTCGACGGCTTCCACGAGCGCCGACCTCGCCTTTCCGGGTGGGAAAGGCGCGAGGCAGTCGATTGCGCGCCGCCCGTAATGGCGCGCCCGTTCGACGGTGTCGGAAAGCGCGCCGGTCGAGCGCATCAAGCCGATTGCGCGTCGCAAATCGTCATCGGCGACCCGGTCGCCCGCGACAGCCGAGCGCCAGAACGCACGGTCCGCTTCGGTTCCGCGCGCGTAGGCAAGGATCAGCGGGAGCGTCATCTTGCCGTCGCGGAAGTCGTCACCGACGCCCTTGCCCATCACGGCGGCATCCGAATCGTAATCGATGACGTCGTCGGCGAGCTGGAACGCGACGCCGAGATGTTTGCCATAACATTCGAGCGCGAGCTCGGCCTCCTCGCCCGCTTCGGCAACGACCGGAGAGACGCGGCACGCCGCGGCGAACAATGCGGCGGTCTTCGCGCCGATGATTGCCAGATACTGGTCCTCGTCCGTTTCGATACGGCGTTGCGCCGTCAGCTGCTCGACCTCGCCCTCGGCGATCACGCTGGAAGCCGAGCTCAGGATCTTCAGCACCTTGAGGCTGCCGTCCTCCACCATCAGCTCGAATGCGCGGCTGAACAGGAAATCCCCGACGAGGACGCTCGCGGGATTGCCCCAGATGAGATTGGCGGTTTGGCGGCCGCGCCGCATGCCCGAGCCGTCGACGACATCGTCGTGGAGCAAGGTCGCCGTGTGGATGAACTCGACGGCCGCGGCGAGCTTGTGGTGCCTCGTTCCGGGGTATCCAAGCAGCTTTGCACAGGCGAGGGTCAGCATGGGCCGCATGCGCTTGCCGCCGCCCGCGATCAGATGGCCGGCGAGCTCCGGAATCAATGCCACCTTGCTCTGCATGCGATCGAGGATGACGGCGTTGACGCCGTTCATGTCCTCGGCGACGAGCTCCATCAGGGGCTCGAGCGAAGGCTCGTCCGAGCCGTGCAGCGGGTGGACCGTGGCGCTCATTTCACCACCGCACTAACCGCGCGAACGGCCATTTCCTAGCCCGGCGGCAGGCTGAGCCGGGCGAGAAGTCCGCCGAGATCCTCGCTCTCCTCGAGGCTCACCCGCCCGCCGTAGATGTTCGCGACGTCCCGAACGATCGCAAGGCCGAGGCCCGTGCCGGGTTTTCCAGTATCGAGGCGGGCGCCCCGAGCGAACAGTGCCTCGCGCTCCGCTTCGGGGATGCCTCGTCCGTCATCCTCGACCACGATATCGACCGTTTCCGGCTTGCGCTCCACCGTGATGAACACTCGGCCGTTGCCGTACTTCGCGGCGTTCTCGACGAGGTTCCCGACCATTTCATCGAGGTCCTGCCGCTCGACTCGGACTTCGGCGGCGCGGTCGCCCGCGATGTCCACCGTAACCTCTTCGTAAAGTCGGTCCACCGCTCTCTGCACAGCCTCCACGCTTTCCCACACGCTGGCGCGGGCCTGCGCCGAAGCGCGCCGCCCGATGGCGCGGGCACGGGCGAGGTGATGGTCGACCTGCCGGCGCATCAGCGACGCCTCGCGGCAGACCGTGTCGGCAAGGTCGGTGCTCTTGGCGGTCGCAGCATTGGTGATCACCGTCAGCGGGGTCTTGAGCGCGTGGGCGAGGTTTCCGGCATGGCGGCGTGCTTCCTCGGCCTGCTCTTCGCTGTGCGCGAGCAGCTGGTTGATTTCGTCGGTCAGCGGCTGGATCTCGGTCGGGAAGGTGTCGGAGATTCGCTGCTTGGTCCCGGACCGGATCGCGGCGACTTCCCGCTGCACGCGCCGGAGCGGCCACAGGCCGTATATTGTCTGCAGCGCCGCCAGGATCAGCAGCCCGGCGCCGAGGGCGACGAAGCTCCAGACAAGCGTCTCCCGCAGGTCTCGGATCTGGCTGTCGATCATCTCGCGCGACTGCGCGACCTGAAAGCGCCAGCGGACCGGAGACCCGGGCAGGAAGACGTCCATCTCGGCGATCCGCAGCGGCTCGTCCGGAAATTCGTTGCTGTTGTAGATGTGGGGCTTCAGGTCGACGTGACCGCTCGGCACGCGAAGGCGACGGTCCCACAAGGATCGCGACGCGAAGGTGTCCGCGCCTTCGCCCGAAACCTGGAAATAGACGCCCGAGTAGGTCTGGATGAAGCGCTGGTCCGCGGGCGGACGATTGAAGCGCACTTCGCCTTCCGGCCCGATCTCGGAAGCCGCGATCAGGGCGTTCTTCAAGACATAGACGAGCTGGTCGTCGAAATTGCGGATGATCGAGCTGGTAAGGACGCGGTCAAGGGCAAATCCGCCCGTCAGCAGAAGCACCGAAATCCACAGCCCCGCCACGACGATCATGCGCCGCGTCAGCGACCCGATCCGGGGTCGCTTGCGGGCCGGCGGTGCTTGCTCCGCCGCCGCCGTCACCGGCGCGGCCTGGTCGTTCAAATGCGCTGTTCCTGAGGCTCTTCGAGACTGTAGCCAAGCCCGCGGATGGTGGTGATCACGTCAGGGCCGAGCTTCTTTCGGATACGGGTGACGAACACTTCGATGGTGTTGGAATCGCGATCGAAATCCTGGTCGTAGATATGCTCGATGAGCTCGGTGCGGCTGACGACCTTGCCCTTGTGGTGCATGAGGTAGCTGAGCAGCTTGTACTCCTGGGCCGTGAGCTTCACGGGTTCGCCGGCCTTGGTCACCTTTCCCGAGCGCGTGTCTAGGCGGATGTCGCCGGCGATCAGCTCCGAGCTCGCATTGCCCGACGCGCGGCGGATCAGCGCGCGAAGGCGGGCGATCAGCTCCTCCGTCTGGAACGGCTTGGCGAGATAATCGTCGGCGCCGGCATCAAGGCCCGCCACCTTGTCGGACCAGCTGTCGCGCGCGGTGAGGATCAGGACCGGCATCTTGCGGCCCTCCTTGCGCCAGCGGTCGAGCACGGTGAGGCCGTCGACCTCCGGAAGCCCGAGGTCGAGCACGACGGCATCATATTGCTCGGTCGAGCCGAGATAGTGGCCGTCCTCGCCATCGGTGGCGAGATCGACGGCATAGCCGGCGCCTTCGAGAGTCGAGCGCAGCTGGCGGCCGAGGTTGGGTTCGTCTTCGACGATCAGAACGCGCATTCATCAATCCCCTGGACGGTTCGCGCAGTTCAACACGCGCAAAGCTGAACGGTTGCTTGTCCGGAACAACTGGGGAGGGTCGGCGAAATGTCAATTGGGGCGCCATCGGTGTGAACCCGTGACGTCGATCCGCTCGCTGGACGCGAGGTTTCTTGCTCTTTGCGCGCAACATAGCTGCGCTCGGGCTCAAGCTTAGCGGGACTTGCCCTTGATCTTGCCGGTCGCCGCGTCGACATCGACCCAGATCACCCGCCCGTCCTTCATGAATTTCAGGCGGTAGGTCTTGCCGTTGAATTCAGGCCCCAGATAGTCGGCGCCCGGCAGAAGCGGCATCACCCGCCGCTCGATCTTGGGAAGCGGCATCGACCGGCCCTCGGTGGTCGCGCGAAAGGCCCGCTCGGCGTCGCGCGGGGGATCGGCGAGAACTGGGGTCGCGATCAGGCCCGCGGCGAGCGCGGCCGGGATGAGGGTACGAAACAGGCGCATGGCGATTCTCTTGGCGCGCTTTGTACCAGAAACCATTGAATGGCCTATGAATGCTGCCGATCGGCATCGTTCAGGCGCGGATGTGCGGCTGGAATGCAACAGGGGCTTGGGTCGGGCAAGGCGCTCGGTTAGGGGCGCCGAATGGCCGCGCCGGTGCTCTCCTACGAAAATCTCGGGCTGATCCAGGGCGAGGGATGGCTGTTCCGCGGCCTCGACCTCTATATCGGCGAACGCGACCGGCTGGCGCTGATCGGCCGCAACGGGGCGGGCAAGACGACGCTTTTGAAGTGCCTCGCCGGACTGATCGACCCGGACGAGGGGCGTCGGACGATCGTCCCCGGCACCAAGGTCGTGCTTCTGGAGCAGGACCCGGCGATCGGCGCGGCGGGGACGCTGTTCGACTGGGTGCTGACGGGATCGGAGGCACCGGCGGCGCATGAAGCAGCAGCGATTGCCGACCAGATCGGCATAGACCTCGAGCGGCCAGCCGCCACCGCCAGCGGCGGCGAGCGGCGCCGAGCGGCGATCGTTCGGGCGCTTGCGCAGCAGCCCGACGTCCTCCTGCTCGACGAGCCGACCAACCATCTCGACCTCGGAGCGATCGAATGGCTGGAGCAATGGCTCGGGCGCTTCACCGGCGCCTTCATCGTCATCAGCCACGACCGGACGTTCCTGAAGCGGCTTACGAAAAGCTGCATCTGGCTCGATCGCGGCAACCTCCGGCGGGCCGAGATCGGCTTCGGCGGGTTCGAGGCGTGGACGGAGAAGGTCTACGAGGAAGAGGCGCGCGCCGCCGAGAAGCTCGACGCCAAGCTGGCGATCGAGCTTCGCTGGCTCGAGCGCGGGGTGACGGCGCGGCGCCGCCGAAACCAGGGCCGGTTGTCCAAGCTGCATGAAATGCGTGCGCAGCGCGCGGCGATGATCGGCGGGCCCGGCTCGGCCAAGCTCGCGCTGGCGAAGGACGACGTCCGCTCCAAGGCCGTCATCGAGGCGGAGCACGTTTCGAAGGCCTTTGGCGACCGAACGATCATCCGCGACTTCTCGCTTCGGATCCAGCGGGGCGACCGCATCGGGCTCGTCGGCCCGAATGGCGCGGGCAAGACGACCCTGCTCAAGCTCCTGACCGGGGAGCTGCAGCCGGACAGCGGAACGGTGACCCGCGCAAAGACGCTGGCGGGGATCGTCATCGACCAACAGCGCAAGCTCATGGATCCGGACAAGCGCGTGAAGGACGTGCTCGCAAACGGCGGCGACTGGATCGATGTGCGCGGCCAGAAGAAGCACATCAAGGGCTATCTCAAGGAATTCCTCTTCGATCCTGCGATCGCCGATGCGCCGGTCGGATCGCTGTCCGGCGGAGAGCGATCCCGCCTGCTGCTGGCCCGGGAGTTCGCGCGCGAAGCGAACCTGCTGGTGCTAGACGAGCCGACCAACGACCTCGATCTCGAAACCCTGGACCTGCTGCAGGAGGTGATCGCCGATTACGACGGGACCGTCCTTCTCGTCAGCCACGACCGCGATTTCCTCGACCGGACGGTGACGATCACGCTCGGCCTCGACGGCTCGGGCAAGGTCGACATCGTCGCCGGCGGCTATGACGATTGGGAGAAGAGGCGGCGGCCGGTGAGCACGCCGAAGCCGTCGCCTTCAAGGCCGGCCGATCCCAAGGCGCGGCCGGCTGCACCGTCGGCGAAGCTTACTTACAAGGACCAGCGCGACCTCGACCGGCTCCCCGGAGAGATCGAGCGCATCGAGGCTGAAATCGCCGCGGCCGAGGAAGCGCTCCACGATCCGGACCTCTACAGCCGCGACCCGGCGCGTTTCGCCTTACTGACGAAGCGCGTCGCAGACCTTGGCGCCGAAAAGGACGCCGCCGAGCACCGCTGGCTAGAGGTGGCGGAGCTCGCCGAGGAGCTTCAGCGTCAGGCGAGCTGAGCCGCCGTCCGCTCCTTTATCCGCTTCTCGAGGATGGTCAGCGGCATCGCGCCGTCGCGAAGCACCTCGTGGAAGCGCTTGAGGTCGAACTTCGCGCCGAGCGCGGCCTCGGCCTCCGCACGCGCCTTCGTCCACACGCCGTGCCCGACCTTGTAGCTGCACGCCTGGCCCATTTGCGTGCAGTAGCGCTCGACCTCGCGCTGCGAGCGCGCCTGCGTGAAGCCGGTCGTGTCGACGAGGTACCGCGTCGCCTGCTCGCGGCTCCAGCGCTTGGTGTGAATACCCGTGTCGACCACTAGCCGCGCGGCTCGGAACAGGAAGGACTGGAGATAGCCGGCGCGCTCGATGCCGTCATAGCCGCCGAGCTCGTCGGACAATTGCTCGGCATAGAGCGCCCAGCCTTCCGAATAGGCCGAGAAGAACCCGATCTTGCGGAGCATCGGGATATCTTTCGATTCCTGCGAGATGCTGATCTGCAGGTGATGGCCCGGCACCCCTTCGTGATAGACGAGCGCGGGCAGCGAATATTTCGGCCAGTCGCCGATATCCTTCAGGTTGATGAAGAAGATCGCCGGACGCGATCCGTCGAGCGAGGCGCGGTTGTAATAACCGTTGGACGCGCCGTCCTGGATCTCGACGGGAACGCGGCGGATCTCGAGCGGCTGCGTCGGCAGCGTCGCGAACGCTCGCGGAAGCTTCGCCGCCATCGCCGCAGTGTCGGCATTGAGGCTGGCGAGAAGCTGCGCGCGGCCGGCATCGCTGTCCGCATAGAGCTGCGACGGCGCGGTGTTGAGCTGCGCGAGACGAGCACCCACCGAGCCTTTGGTAAATCCGGCCCCGCGAAGGATTGTGTCGAGCTGTGCGCTGATGTCGGCAACCTGCTGGAGACCCATCTGGTGGACCTCGTCGGGCGTAAGCGTGGTGGTCGTCGCCTGCTGGAGCGCCGCGGCATAGATGGCCTCGCCGTTGTCGAGGCGCCACGCGCCGTCACCGGGGCGCGTGCCGCCCTTCAGCTGCTCCATCAGGGCAATCTGCCGGTCCAGCGCCGGATAGATCTGCTTCGCGACGATCGACGCCGCGCGGCGCTTCCAGTCGCCGGCAATGCCCTTCGCGGCGGTGCGGGTGACGATCGAATCCACCATCGTATTGTCTTCGGCAGCGGCTGCGCGAAGCTTGCGCATCTGGCCCAGCGTCAGGTCGATCGACCAGGCCGGAGCGACCAGTCCTCTCGCAGCGTCCGCGCGCTGCTCGGCGGTGTCGTTGTCGAGCGCGGTTGCGACCATCGCCAGCCGCGACAGATAGGCCTCGGCGTCGGCGGCGTTGTTGATCGTGTGGTCGGTGTTCAGGAAATCGGGCAGGTCGAAATAGGCGCCGCCCTGCTGGAAGATTGGATAGGGCCGGATGACCGAGTCCATGTCGAAGCGCGCCGGAGCGACGGTCGCCGTCTCCAGTTGGTAAAGAACCACCTCGCGGTTGAGCTGCGCCGCCGGCGACAGCGTTGCCGGATTGATTGCCTGCACCGCGGCCAGGTCGCGCCTGGTGATCGCAAGCTCCTCGGCGCGGGCCCGAGCGGCTGGGCGGACGTCAAGTTTGGACTTGAGGCCGGCAAGCTCGCCCTTGTCGAGCCCGAGCGAGGTCGCGAACTCGGGATTGCGCCGCACGCGCTCCTGGAAGATGCGGTCGAACAGCGCATTGAGCGCCGCGTCACCAGCTCCCGCTCCAGTCTGAAGCGTTGTCCATGCGTTCGCGGGCGAGCTGGAGAGGAGCGGCAGCGCGATCGCCGCAGTGCTGGTCCAGAGGAATTGCCGGCGGTCCATCGTTCGTCCTTTCGAGTCCGTGATCGGCGCGGACGATAGGTAGCCAGTCGCCCCCGCGGCAACCGCCATTTGTCGAAACTGGATAGCCGCTGGTCTGGAGGCGGTCACAGTCGTGATACTTGAAGGGGGTCGATTGCTCGCCATCTCGGGAGCATGATCGATATCCGCCCATTCTCGTCACTCGGCCACGCCGATCACGGCTGGCTCGACGCGCGCCATCACTTCTCCTTCGCGAACTATCACGATCCCGACCGGATGGGCTGGGGCGCGATCCGCGTGTGGAACGACGACCGGATCGCGGGCAAGAGCGGCTTTCCTCCACACCCGCACCGCGACATGGAGATCATCACCTACGTCCGCACTGGCGCCATCACGCACCAGGATTCCATGGGCAACAAGGGCCGCACGGCGGCTGGCGACGTGCAGGTTATGAGCGCCGGCACCGGAGTGACTCACGCCGAATATAATCTCGAGGACGAGGAAACGACCCTGTTCCAGATCTGGGTTCTGACCGACAAGCCGGGCGCCGAGCCCAGCTGGGGCGCGATGCCGTTCCCCAAGGAAAGCCGCGCCGGGAAGTTCCAGCTCCTTGCCAGCGGTGATGCCGATGACGGCGCGCTCACGATCAATTCGGACGCGCGCGTGCTCGGCGCCACGGTCCAAGCCGGCGAGAGCGTCAGCTACGAGGCTGATCCCAATCGCCACATCTACCTGGTCCCGAGCGGTGCGATCCGCGTGAACGGCGAACAGGCCAATGCGCGAGATGGAATCGCGATCACCGGCGAGCAAAAAATCACAATCGAAGCGGACGAAGACGCCGAGTTGGTCCTGGTCGACGCCCGTTAATGTAAGCTGTGCTTGAAGTGACTTGTGCGCGCGGGCATGGAGCCGGCGCGCGGAAGACGCGTATTCCATTGCGATCTCGGGGACTATGACGGCGCGCTGGCGGGTAATATGTATTGCGGCTGCCGGACTGCTCGTGGCGGCCCCGGCGGTTGCGCAGGAAACGACCGCGCCGCCGCAGAATGCCGTGGTCGGGCCGCCGCAGCTCCAGGACTTTTCGCTCAACGGTACGGTCACGCGGCCAGCTCCCGAACCCGTCCAGGCTCAGCCGCGCCCGCGAACGACGCGGACGCCCGCTCCAGCTCCGCCGACAAGCGCGCCCTCGGATGCTGCCGAACAGCGGCCGGCTGCCACGCGCGGCGCCCCCCCGGCTGCATCGGCTCGGCGGCAAGCGGCGCCAGCCGCCTCTCCGGAAGCGCCCACCTTGACGTACGCGGCCCCGGCTCCGTCGGGCGCCCGCCCAACCATGGAGCCCCCGGCCGCGCAGCAAGCAACCGGCGAGCCCGCGCTGGGCGTTTCACAAGGCAGCATTCCGATGCTCCCATGGCTGCTCGCCGCACTGGCGCTGGCGGGCGCAGGCGCCTGGTTCTACTTCTTCCGCCAGCGTCCGCGCGAAGGCTATGCCGGAGCCGGCAGCGTTAGTGCGTTCGACGCGCCGCCACGCGCGCGGCCCGCGCCTTCGCCCGCGCCTCGCGTGCACGCGCCGCCGCCCCCGCCCCCACCTCAAACGCCCAAGCCGGCCACGACCGGCATCGTATCGACCCGGCTGCGGCCGACGCTCGAAATCGAGCTGATCCCCGAGCGCGCGATCGTCGACGAGCAGAAGGCCGCGGTCCAATTCACCGTGTCGGTGCTGAATGCGGGAAGCGCGCCGGCGCGCGACGTCCGCGTCGAAGCATCGCTGTTCAGTGCCGGGCCGCACCAGGACCAGCAGATCGGCGCGTTTTTCAACAATCCACTGGCCGAGGGCGATCCCATTCCCGCGATCGGGCCATTGCAGCGCGTTTCGGTCAGCACGGCAGTCGTCCTGCCACGCGACCAGCTCGAGGCCATCGAGATCGAGGGCCGCCAGCTGTTCGTTCCGATGATCGGCGTGACGGCGCTTTTTGCCTGGAGCGGCGGAGCCGGCCAAACGTCGGTCAGCTACCTGATCGGCAAGACGACGAAGGGCGAGAAGCTCGCGCCGTTCCGCCTCGATCTGGGCCCGCGCATCTTCCGCAACCTGGAAGCGCGCGAGCACGACCTGCGCCTGCGCAAGTAGGAAGCGCTAAAGCACGGTCGAATTGTAGCTGTGCCAGGCAAGGATGGCTGCGGCGCCGCGATGCGGCCGCCACGTCTCGGCGATCTCGCGTAGCTGCTTTTCCGCCGGCTTGTCCGCGAAGCCGAACAATCGCCCGATCTCGATCTGTACGGCAAGGTCGCCTGCCGGCCACACGTCCGCGCGCCCTTCGGCGAACAGGAGATAGATCTCCGCCGACCAGCGGCCGATGCCCTTGATCCGCGTCAGCAGAGCCACCGCTTCTTCATCGTCGGGCGGAAGGCGGTGCAGGTCGAGTTCGCCTGACAGGACCAGGTCGGCGAGGCTGCGGATATAGCCTGCTTTCTGCCGCGATATCCCGGCGATCCTAAGCTCGTCATCGGCAGCCTCGAGCAGCGCTTCGAGCGAAGGCGGCGAGCCATAGGCAGCCTCCAGATTCGCCCACATGGTGCGCGCCGCGGCGACGCTGACCTGCTGGCCGATGATGGTGCGAAGCAGGGTGTGCGCGCCGGGCTCGCTGCGGCGCGGTTCCGGGACTCCGAACCGCTCGACCACGGCGGCGAAGGGCTTCTCGCGCTCGGCCAACGCCTCGACTGCGGCGCGGATGCTGTCGACAGTTCGGACCATCAGCGAGCCGCCGCTGCATACAGGGCCACGGCGGCGGCGTTCGAGACGTTGAGGCTTTCGACTGCGCTCGTGATCGGAAGCCTCGCGAGCGCGTCGCAATGCTCACGCGTGTTGGGCCGCAGGCCGGGTCCTTCGGCGCCGAGGACGAGCGCGACCCTTGGCGGGCCAAGCGCGTCCTTGAGGACCAGCTCGCAGTCGCCTGTGAGCCCGATCCGCCAGAAACCGGCCTCCGCGACCTCGTCCAGCGCGCGCGCGAGATTGACGACCCGCACCCACGGCACCACTTCGAGCGCTCCGGACGCGGCCTTCGCGAGCGCCCCGCTTTCCGGCGGAGAATGACGGTCCTGAGTGACGATGCCGATCGCGCCGAACGCCGCGGCCGAGCGGAGGATCGCTCCGACATTGTGCGGATCCGTTACCTGATCGAGCACGAGGAGCACGGCGCGGTCGGCAGCACCGGCCACCACGTCGTCGAGCCAGACGTCCTCGAGCGGCTGCACCTCGACGACCACGCCCTGGTGCGGAGCGTCGTGCGGGACCAGCCGGCCAAGGTCGGCGACATCGGCCAACGTGACCGGCACGTCGCTCGGAAATTGCATGAATGCCGCAGCGTCACGGGTCGCCCATGCCTTGACGACGGTGCGCGCGGGATTGTCGAGCGCCGCAGCGACCGCATGGCGCCCCCACAGGCGCGGCCGGTTGGCGGTGCCGTGGCTCTGGTGCGATTTCTTGCGGCGGGACATCCGCCGCCCAATGAAGTGACAGCGCGCCGCGCGCAACCGCCGCGTCTAGGCGAGTGCGGGTTGAGCCTGTTTGCGTGTGCGCCGCACGTTTCGCCAGGTGCCGACGGCGATCACCAGCAGCATCGGGTAGAACCAGAAGACCAGCGCGGCCGCGTACGCGCGCGAGAAGAGGTCGCTATCCACGGCCTTCATCACATGTCCCAGGATCGAGGTCAGCTGCAGTCCGGCGACCCAGAGCGGCCAGAAACGGTCGGACCGAAGCGCGACCCAAAGGAAGCCTGCGAAGACGGCCGTGTCGACCATCATCAGGTTCGTCTCGACGCCCTGGAAGCGGTCGTGCACCGGCGGAAGGATCAACTCGGTCGCAATCACCCCGAGCACGAGGATGGCGCTGACGAGCCGCTCGTCCCGCTTGCCGTAAAGGAAGGCGTAAAGCGAGACGAGCGTCAGAAGGATCCGGAACAGGTTCGGTGCCATTGCTGCTTCCGTGACGAGCACGCCCGCATACGGCCCGTCAATGGACCTCCGTCAGGCAACCACGCGGAGGTCCGCGCGGCCCTTGGGTTCGCCCGGGGGGCACTCGGTATCGCCGGTGCCGACGGCGCGCAGGCCAGGCACGTGGCGCCGGGCGTCCGCGAGTGTCGCATGGCACTCGACCATGGCACCGCGCGTCTCGACGAGGTTGGTAACGGCGGCAGCGAGCTTCTCGAGAGTCGGATGCACGGCGGCGAACCCGACGCGGGCGACGGAATTGGCGTGCATGATCCGCGCCTGGAGCTCGGCGATTTCCACCAGCGCAGAGTCGATGGTGTCCTCGACCGCGCGTACCTGCGTGGCGACTTCAAAAGCGGCATTTTCGATCATTTGCTTGCGCATGGCTGCTCCTTCTCCGGAGCCGACAGGCCCGGAGTGATGGTTTGCCCGGCGTGGGAGGAGGAGGCCGGTCCGGCTAGCTCTTGAGGAGCCGTGCGAGGCTCTCGAGCCCGGCGAGATACATGCCCGCCGAAAATGCGGCTCCTGTCGCGATCGTCACGACCCAGAGCAGCCGCAGGCCGACGCTCATCTCATTCCGGGGGTGGCTCCTCGTTGCGAACGGCAATTGCAGGGAAGACCAGGACAGCGCGTGCTTCTGCTCGGTTTGAAAGCCCGAACTCCCCCAGGCCTCCCCTGCTCGGTCAGCGTGCCGAATCTGATTGCTGACCGTGCCGGCTTGCTGGGCCTGGACCGATGCGGGCTCAATGTACGGCGATTGATGTATCAATCGCTGATATGGCGCTCCGTGCTGAGCGACGATGCGCGCGGCATGGGCGCGGCGCGAAACGCCCAGGATATGGAGCGCCTGGCGGATGCGCTGGTCGACCGTGTGCGGCGAGATGCCGAGCTCGACCGCGATCTCCTTCGAAGACAGATGTTGCGCGACGAGGCGCAGGCAATCGAGCTGCCCGTCGCTCAGCTTAGCGACGCGCTCGGCAAGCTTCGCCTCGTGTGCGGCATGACCATCCGTAAGCGCGGGATTCGGCACCCGAGCCGTTCCTTTCGATGCTTTCTTGCCCCGGTTACTCCCCCGAGTCAGGGGCAACTTACGTCACAATGGCGCAATCGTCCAAGGACGAGGGTTATCGATCGTTAAGGTTGCCCCGCGAGCGGCTTCCGCCCGAACTGGGGAGCCGTGGTGGAGAGGGCTGGATTCGAACCAGCGTACGCTTGCGCGGGCAGATTTACAGTCTGCTGCCTTTAACCACTCGGCCACCTCTCCATCGGTGCAGGCAGGCGCGCCAAATGGCGGCGCGCTCGGAAAGTGTCAACGCGTGCAGGTATCGAACCAGCCGCGCTGGCGCGGCGCTCGCTATGCCCCCCGAGCCGTCGCTCGCGTGCGCTCCAGCGCGGCACGTGAGTCCCCCGGACTGTCCGGTCTGTCGCCCTTCGGCGCTCCAAAATCTAATCGCGCCCCGAGCGATCAAGATTTTGTCGCCGCTCACGTTGGTCGCGCGCTCCAGCCGCACGCCAGTCCCCCGGACTGGCTAGGCTGGAGCGGGTGAAGGGAATCGAACCCTCGTCGTAAGCTTGGAAGGCTTCTGCTCTACCATTGAGCTACACCCGCTCGCCTGGGCGGCCTTGCCACCGGCGATCTGGGATCGTCAACCGAATTGGCAAGCGTTTCACCGGCTTGACGCGCGATATGCGACTCCGTTACCCACGCGAGCAATGGCACACCTGAGCGCCATCGCTGCAGCTTCGACCGTCCGCTTCTGGTGGCGTTCGGCGACTCATGCGGCGCGATGGCGCGACTGATCGACTAGCAAACCGATCATCGACTGCCCGCCCGCCACCGGCGGGCTTTTTTGTTTCAGGTGACCACAATGACCAGTGTCGTTTCCCTCTCGCGGACCGCATCGGCGCCGATTGCCGCCACTCCCGCAGCCGTCGAAGTCACCATCGCCCGGCTGCTCGACCGGCAGGAGCTCGACCGAGCCGAAGCGCGAGCGCTGTTCACCGAAATCGTCGAGGGCCGGCTAGCGGAGCCGATGATGGCCGCGGCGTTCGTTGCTCTGCGCTTCAAAGGCGAGACGTCCGAGGAGCTGACCGGAGCCGCGCTCGCGCTCCAAGCAGCAGCCCGACCTTTCCCGTCGCCCGATTATCTATTCGCGGACAGCTGCGGCGCCGGTGGCGACTGCTCGGGGTCGATCAACGTTTCGACGGCGGCCGGAATCGCGGCCGCGGCGTGCGGCCTCCCCGTGGTCAAGCACGGCAACCGTTCCTTCACTTCGAAATGCGGCTCGGCCGATGTGCTCGAGGCGCTAGGCGCGAAGCTGGATGTCAGCCCCCCGGCTTCGCGCCAAATTCTCGACGAGACCGGCTTCTGCTTCCTGCTGGCGCCGGCCTACCATCCCGGAATCGCGCATGCGGGGCCCGTCCGTCGGGCGCTCCGGGTCCGGACCGTGATGAACCTCCTCGGGCCATGCCTGAACCCGGCGCGCCCCAAGGTGCAGCTGCTCGGCGTTCCCGATCCTGAGCTGCTCGTGCCGATCGCGGAGACTCTCCGCTCGCTCGGCGTCGAGCGGGCGCTGGTCGTGCACGGGTCCGGCCTCGATGAGATCGCCGTCCACGCTTTCACGCAGGCCGTCCGGCTCGCTGACGGCGAACTCGAAACGCTGGAGATCACGCCGGAGCAGGCGGGCCTGAAACGTTACTCGCGCGATGCAATTGCCGGCGGCGAGCCCGGCGAGAATGCCGGCCTCCTCGTCGACATCCTCGGCGGCCGGGGCAGCGACGCGCAGCGCGCCGTGGTTGCGATCAACGCCGGCGCGTTGCTGGAGACGGCGGGGCTCGCGTCCGATCTCCGCGACGGCGTCGAACAGGTGTTCGATGCGATTTCCTCCGGCCGCGCCAGGCAGCTCCTCGACGACTTCGTGGAGGCAAGCCGTGGCTGAAGGGGTGCTCGGCGAAATTGCAGCGTCCAAGGAAAGCGAGCTTGAAAAGCGCTTCGACGGGGTCACCCTCGAGGCCCTGCGCTCCAAAGCGGCGCGGACCGGCCGCAGCCTGGCGGGGGCGCTGGCGAGGCCTGGCAGCCGCTTCATCCTTGAGATCAAGAAATCGTCGCCTTCCGGCGGCGCTATCCGGCCCAACGCCAATGCCGCCGCCATCGCGAGCGGCTACGCGGGCGTTGCCGACGCGCTCAGCGTCCTTACCGACCCTGGCTTCTTCGGCGGATCGATCGATGATCTGAAAGCGGCTCGGCGCCAGTTCGGCGGCCCGATCCTGGCGAAGGATTTCTTCCTCGACCCGCGCCAGGTCGTCGAAGCGCGGATCGCCGGCGCCGACGCCGTCCTCGTGATGCTGTCGCTGGTGCCGGACTCGACCGCTCGCGAGCTGATGGAGGAAGCCCGCCGCTTCGGCATGGACGCCCTCGTCGAGGTTCACGACGAGGCGGAGATGCGTCGTGCCAACGCCCTCGGGGCCGAAATCATTGGGATCAACAACCGTGACCTGCGCGACCTTTCGATAGATCTCGGAACGACCGAGCGGCTGGCCAAGCTGGCCGGCGGGCGGGTGCTTGTGGCCGAATCCGGGATCGATTCACGCGGCGACGTCGAGCGCCTTGGGCCATACGTGGACGCGTTCCTGGTCGGAAGCGCCCTGATGCGCTCGAGCGACCCCGCGGAGGCGGCGCGGAGGATGGTGTTCGGGCGCGTCAAGCTGTGCGGGCTGAGGCGCGAGGCCGACGTCGCGGCCGCAGCCGCCGCCACCTTCGCCGGATTCGTGTTCGTGCCAGACAACCCCCGCCACGTCTCGGCCGACAAGGCTGCGCCGCTCGCCGGCCGCGCGCGGCGATCCGGGATTCTTCCGGTCGGCGTTTTCCGCAACGCGCCTCTGGCCGTTGTGAGCGATATTGCGCATTTGCTGAACCTGCACGCTGTCCAACTGCACGGAACCGAAGACGAGACGTACGTCCGCAAGCTTCGCCGCGAGCTCGACGGGCATTGCGAGGTGTGGACGGCCGTGCCCGTCGGCACGGCGCCGATCCCGTTCAGGGGCGGGGACCGGACGCTGTTCGACAGCGGCCCCGGCGGCACCGGCCGGAGCTTCGACTGGAGCCGAGTGCGCGGTCACGCGCGCCTTGCGGAGGCGCTCGTCGCCGGCGGTCTCGGTCCGAGGAATGCGCGGCAGGCGGCCGGGCTGGGCGCTTATGCAATCGATGTCGGTTCGGCGACCGACGAAGTGCCGGGCGTGAAATCGCCCGAGAAGATCGCGGCGCTGTTCGATGCGCTTCGACCGCAGTCGCGGGTGGAGCACAAGCTGTGCGCCTGAACGGTCGGTTTGGCCGGTTCGGAGGCTGTTACGTCCCCGAAATCCTCGTCCCCGCGCTCGACCAGCTCGAGGCCGCGTTCCTCGACGCTCAGCAGGACCCTGCGTTCGAAGCGGAGCTCAGTGGGCTTCTCGCCAATTACGCCGGTCGGCCGACGCCGCTGACCCGCTGCCGAAACCTTCCCGGCAACATCTATCTGAAGCGCGAGGATCTGCTTCACGGCGGGGCGCACAAGACCAACCAGGTGCTCGCCCAGGCGCTGCTTGCGAAGCGGATGGGCAAGAGGCGGCTGATCGCCGAGACCGGCGCCGGCCAACACGGCGTCGCCACCGCCATGGCCGGCGCTTTGCTCGGCTTCGAAACCGAAATTTACATGGGTGCCAACGACATGGAGCGGCAGCAGCTCAACGTCTTCCGGATGGAGCTGATGGGCGCGCGCGTGGTCCGCGTCGCGAGCGGCGGCCGAACCTTGAAGGATGCCGTAAACGAGGCGCTGCGCGACTGGTCCGCCAGCTTCGAAGACACGCATTATCTGCTCGGCACGGCCGCTGGCCCGCACCCGTTCCCGCTCATGGTGCGCGAGTTCCAGCGCGTGATCGGCCGCGAGGCACGCGCGCAGATGCTCGAGCAGGCGGGCCGGTTGCCGGATATCGCGATTGCCTGCGTCGGCGGAGGGTCCAACGCGATCGGGCTCTTTTCCGACTTTACTGCCGACGACGTGCAGTTGATCGGTGTCGAAGCCGCCGGCAGGGGCCTCAACGGTCGCCATCACGGCGCCACCCTGCTTCGCGGGCGACCGGGAATCCTGCACGGTGCCGAAACCTATGTGCTGCAGGACGATGACGGGCAGATCGCCGACAGCTGGTCGGTCTCGGCGGGCTTGGATTACCCTGGCGTCGGGCCCGAGCATGCGCATCTGAAGGAGAGCGGCCGCGCCGAATATGTCGGTGCAACCGACGATGAAGCGCTCGGTGCTTTCCAGTTGCTGGCCGAATGCGAAGGGATCGTCTGCGCGTTCGAATCCGCGCACGCGCTTGCCCACGCGTTGAAGCTCGCCGAGGACGACCCGCACCAGCTCATTCTCGTCGGCCTCTCCGGTCGCGGTGACAAGGACATGGCCCAGGCGCAACATCTGCTCGGCCACTCCGCCGCAAAGGCGGTCGCATGAGCCGCTACGCGGAAATGTTCAGTCGCCTTCGCGCGCACGACGAAGCGGCGTTCGGCGCGTTTGTCATGCTCGGCGATCCGGACCCGCTCACCAGCGCGCGGCTGCTCGACGCGCTGGTCGCGGGCGGCGCCGACATGATCGAAGTCGGAATTCCCTTCTCCGATGCCATTGCAGACGGTCCGGTGATCCAGGCGGCGGCTACCCGCGCGCTCGATGCCGGCGTCCGCACGGCCGAATGTTTCGAGCTGATCGCAGGCTTCCGGCGGCGGCATGCGCACGTGCCGGTCGGAATCCTTACCTACGCCAATCTCGTGATGGCGCGCGGGTACCAGTGCTTCTTCGAGGAAGCCGCCCAGGCCGGAGCCGACAGCCTGCTGGTCGCCGACCTGCCGGCGACCGAGGCCGAACCGTGGACGAGCGAAATGGGTGAGGCCGGGATCGATCCGGTCCTGATCGCGGCCGGCAATACGCCGCCGGCAACGCTGCAGCGGATCGCTCGGCTTTCGATCGCATACACTTACTGCGTGTCGCGGCCCGGCATCACCGGCACGCACGCCGCGGGGCAGTTCGACGCTGCGCTCGTCCAGCGGATCCGCGGCTATGGCGCACCGCCGCCCGTGTTCGGTTTTGGCATTTCTACGCCCGATCACGTGCGCCAGGCGATCGACGCTGGAGCCGAAGGCGTAATTTGCGGCTCAGCGATCGTTTCGCGGATCGCCTCGTCCTCCGCTCCGGCGTCGGCAGTGGCACCGTTCGTAGCCTCGCTGAAGGCCGCAACCCGCGCCGAGCCGTCGCGGCAACGGAACGAGTCTCGCGCCCAAGCGGTTTGACCGGCGGACTTCACTGGAGCACCGCCGATGGCAGCAAGACCGATTTGGAGAGGGCAGATCCGGCTCGCCTTGGTCTCGATTCCGGTCGAGCTGTACCCGGCGACCAAGAGCGGCGCCTCGATCCAGTTCCACCAGGTGCACGAGCCGAGCGGCAAGCGGATCAAATATGAGAAGGTGGTGCCCGGGATCGGACCGGTCGACCGCGACGAGATCATGAAGGGTTACGAGGTCTCGAAGGGCCATTACGTCCTCCTCGACCCCGAAGAGATCGAGAAGGTGAAGCTGGAGAGCAAGAAAACGCTCGACCTCGTCCAGTTCGTCGACGTCGGCGACATCGACGCCATGTATTACGAGAAGCCCTATTATGTGGTCCCGGCGGACGACCTCGCAGAGGACGCATTCGTCGTGCTTCGCGATGCGCTGCGTAAATCGAAGAAGATCGGCGTCGGCCAGATGGCGATGCGCGGCCAGGAATATGTGGTCGCGGTGAAGCCGTGCGGCAGGGGCTTGTTGCTCGAGACTCTCCGCTACGCCGACGAGGTCCACAAGGCGAACAGCTATTTCCGCGAGATCGGCGACACCAAGCCCGACGAGGACATGCTCGACCTCGCCTCGATGCTGATCGACAAAAAGACCGGCAAGTTCGACGCGTCGGAATTCCACAACCGCTACATCGACGCGCTGAAAGAGCTTATCAAAGAGAAGCAGCGCGCGAAGGGCGAGAAGATCATCCAGGATCCCGATGCCGACGCCCCGCCGCCGCGCGGAGGAAACGTCATCGACCTGATGGCAGCGCTGAAGAAGAGCCTGGAGACAGGCGGCGGGCCGGACAAGGAAAAGCCCGCCAAATCGGCGAGCAAGCCGGCCCCGCGGTCGAAGGCGCGGCCGCGCTCGACCGGCACGACCAAGAAGAAAGCGGCCGGCGGCCGCAAGTAAGCGATGGCGTCGCGCAAGCTCGACATCGAGACCTACAACAAGAAGCGCGACTTCTCGAAGACGAAGGAGCCGAAGGGCCGCAAGCTCAAGGGCAAGGGCGACAGCTTCGTGGTCCAGAAGCACGACGCGTCGCACCTCCACTGGGATTTCCGGCTGGAAATGGACGGCGTGCTGAAGAGCTGGGCGGTGCCCAAGGGTCCGAGCATCGACCCCAACGAGAAGCGCCTGGCGATGCGCACCGAAGACCACCCGCTCGATTACGGCGACTTCGAAGGGACGATCCCGGCGGCGGAATATGGCGGCGGCACCGTCATGCTATGGGACATGGGCCGGTGGATTCCCGCAGCGGGCAAGGATCCGCGCAAGACGATCGAGGAGGGGCATCTCCACTTCACGCTCGAAGGCGAGAGGATGAAAGGCGAGTGGGTGATGTTCCGATTGAAGCCGCGCCGGCCGAACGACCGCGAAAGCTGGATGCTCAAGAAAGTGACCGACGAATTCGCCAACCCCGAAAACGGCGACGAGCTTGTCGACGAGGCGGTGACCAGCGTGACGACCGGGCGGACGATGGCGGAGATCGCGAGCGGCGAGGACGTGTGGCGGTCGAACCGTGGTGGGCAGAAGGGCGGCCGCGCCAAGAAAAGAGCGAGCGACGCTCCGCCGGCTTTCCGGGCACCGCAAAAGGCGACCCTGGTCGACGAGTTTCCCGCCGGCTCCGACTGGATGTTCGAGTACAAATATGACGGCTACCGGCTATTGCTCGCCACCGGCAGCGGCGCGGTCACCGCATGGACGCGAAACGGCAAGGACTGGAGCGACAAGTTCCGCGCGCTGGTGAAGGCGGCCGCGAGCCTTCCGCCCGGCTGCCTGGTCGACGGTGAGGCCGCCGCGCTCAACGACGAGGGCAAGCCCGACTTCCAGCTTCTCCAGTCGACCCTCAAGGAAAGCCGCGGCAAGAACCTCGTCTTCTACGCATTCGACCTGCTCGTCGACCGCGGCGAGGACATAACCAAGCTACCGAACCTTGAGCGCAAGGAACGGCTGGCGGATCTGCTGAAGGACGCCCCCTCCGTCATCCTCTACGGCGACCATGTGATCGGCAAGGGCGAAGCTTTGTTCGACGCGATCTGCGCGGAGGGCGGCGAGGGCGTGATCGCGAAACGCGCCAGCGCGCCGTACCGCGGCGACCGCACCAAGAACTGGCTGAAGATCAAATGCGTACAGCGGCAGGAATTCGTCATCGTCGGCTGGTCGGAAAGCGACAAGCGCGTCGGCTTCCGCTCGCTGCTTCTGGCCGCGAAAGAGCACGGCAAGCTCACCTACGTCGGCAAGGTCGGGACCGGCTTCAACACGCAGATGCTTCACGACCTGATGGACAGGATGAAGCCGATGGAGGTGGACGAAGCGCCGGTCGACGTGCCGCGCGCCGACCGCAAGGGCGCGCATTACATCCGGCCCGAACTCGTGTGCGAAGTCGCCTTCACCGAGTTCACCAGCGAGAATATCCTGCGCCACCCGAGCTTCATCGCGCTCCGCGAGGACAAGCCGGCGAGCCAGGTGGTGGTCGAGACGCCGAAGACGCTTCCGAAGGCAGCGAAGAACGCGAAGGCGAAGGGGCGCAACCATCCGACGCCGGAAAGCTTCGGCGTCACGATCAGCAACCCGGACCGCGCGATCTACCCGGCCGAGAAGATCACGAAGCATGAGCTGGCGTCTTATTACGCCGCGGTCGACCCGCTGCTGATGGTCGATGTCGCCAACCGCCCGATCACGTTGATTCGATGCCCGCAGGGCCGCGCCAAGAAATGCTTCTTCCAGAAGCACGACACCGGATCGATGGGCGAGCACGTCAAGCACGTGCCGATCCGCGAAAAGAAGGGCGAGGTTCAGGACTATCTCTATTTCGACGACGTCCGCGGCGTCCTGTCGTGCGTGCAGATGGGGACGATCGAGTTCCACGGTTGGGGCAGCCGCGCCGACGACGTGGAGCACCCCGACCGGCTGGTTTTCGATCTCGACCCCGACGAAGGGCTCGATTTCGCGGCTGTCGGCGACGCCGCGCGGCGGATGCGCGAGCTTCTCGGCGATCTCGGGCTCGAAACCTTCCCGATGCTGACCGGCGGCAAGGGCGTCCACGTCATCGCGCCGCTCGACGCCTCGGCGGACTGGGACGCGGTGACGAGCTTCGCCGAGCGCTTCTCGCGCGCCGTCTCCGAGGCTGAGCCGGAGCGGTTCACCGCCAACATGCGCAAGGTGCAGCGCAAGGGCCGCATCTTCCTCGACTGGCTGCGCAACCAGCGCGGGTCGACGGCGGTCATGCCTTATTCGGCGCGCGCCCGCGAAGGCGCTCCCGTCGCCGCGCCGATCGCCTGGGAGGAGCTCGACGATTATGAGGGTGGCAATGCCTTCACGATCCGCGACCTCGATTTGCTGTTCGAGCGGTCGGACTCGAAGCTGCTCAAGGGCTGGGGCGAAGCAAGACAGGCGCTTCCGAAGGCTTAGCCTGCGCAGACCGGTTAGAACGCGGAGCGACGAACACAAAAGTCATCACCATCGTTTCATCCGGCGCGAGTGCGTCTGCAGGAGTAAGGTTGATGGCGACGACGTCACTTGGGAAACCCGCTTCAGCAGTTCTCGCCTCCCTCAAGCAGATGCTGCCCGGCCTCGAAGCCGCCTATAAGGACATCCATTCCCATCCCGAGCTCTCGATGCAGGAGCATCGGACTGCGCAAATTGCCGCCAAGCACCTCGAGGACAACGGCTATGCAGTGACGACCGGCATTGGAAAAACCGGCGTGGTCGGCATGCTTCGGAACGGCGACGGCCCAACCGTCATGCTTCGCGCGGACATGGACGCACTTCCGATCCGGGAGACCACAGGTCTTCCTTATGCCAGCACCGTCACCGCGAACGACGCTGACGGTAACAGCGTGCCGGTCGCGCATTCCTGCGGACACGACATGCACGTCGCCTGGATGATGGGCGCCTCGTCGCTCCTTTCTCAGCACCGCGATTCATGGCGAGGTACGCTCATCGTGCTTTTTCAACCCGGCGAAGAAACCGCCCAGGGCGCGCGCGCCATGATCGCCGACAACCTTCTGGGCCGGTTCCCGAAACCAGAGGTCGTCTTGGGCCAGCACGTGATGGTCGGCCCTTCTGGAACGGTCGCAGGAAGCGCTGGTCCGATCACCTCGGCGGCCGACAGCCTCCAAATCCGGTTTTTCGGTCGCGGTGCCCACGGGTCGATGCCGCAGGCGAGCATCGATCCTGTGGTAATGGCTGCTTCGACCGTCATGCGGCTGCAAACGGTCGTTTCCCGCGAGACCGCGGCGACAGATGCTGCGGTGGTGACGGTTGGTGTCCTGCAAGCGGGAACCAAGGAGAACGTCATTCCGGACGAGGCGATCATCAAGCTTAACGTGCGGACGTTCGATGCGGGCGTGCGAAAGCATGTCCTGGATGCAATCACGCGTATCGCCAATGCTGAAGCCGCCGCCTCCGGGGCGCCCAAGCCGCCCGAAATTACGCCGCTCGATCAATATCCGCTGAACGTAAATTCGAAGGAGGCGAGCGAGCGGGTCGCCGACGCTTTCCGCGGCCATTTCGGTTCCGAACGCGTTCGCCACACCGGGCCGGCGCCTGCCAGCGAGGACTTCGGTTGCTTCGCCACCGCATGGGAAGCGCCCTCGGTTTATTGGTTCGTCGGCGGCACCGACCCCGAGATCTACGGCGCCGCCAAAGCGAAAGGTCAAATCAACGAACTGCCGGTCAATCACAATCCGGCATTCGCTCCCGTGATCCATCCGACGCTGGAAACGGGCGTGGAAGCGATGACCGTGGCTGCACTCGCGTGGATCGGAAAATGAGTTCTTTCACAGGCTAGACGAAGTAGGTGGCGTGCATTGCTTGTAACTTCGATGGTCGACAAGGAAGCCATCCAGGGCTTGTTGCTCGCCCTCGATCTGGGCGGGACCTTCGTTTTCGCAATCAGCGGCGCCTTTCTGGGCGTTCGCCACAAGCTCGATTTCTTCGGAGTCCTTGTGTTGTCCTTTGTCGCGGCAAGCGCAGGGGGGATCGCCCGCGACGTCCTGATCGGCTCGGTCCCGCCTGCCGCTCTGAGCGACTGGCGCTATTTCGCCGTAGCCATGATTGCAGGGATAATGACCTTCATCTGGTCATCGCCGGTTTCCAAGTATCATAGGGCTATCCTCCTGTTCGACGCCGCTGGTCTCGCTTTCTTCGCGGTCTCAGGCGCGCAAAAAGCCATGGCATTCCAGCTGAATCCCATGATGGCCGCGCTGCTTGGCATGGTGACGGGAATCGGAGGAGGAATGAGCCGGGACTTGCTCATCGCAAGGACCCCCGTCGTCCTGAAAGGTGATCTCTATGCAGTCGCTGCCCTTGCCGGGGCCGGGCTGGTAGTTGCGGGCGAACAGTTCGGCTGGCCCATCCTGCTTGCCACGGTAGCCGGCGGCCTGTTGTGTTTTGTGATTCGGCTTCTCGCGATCGTTCAAGGATGGGGCTTGCCCGTGGCGCGGCCGGATAGAGGACAGGGCGAACCCGGCGAAGGTTCGCAGTACGAGGTTGGGCCTTGATCGTCTCCGGCTCGCCATCGGGCGGGCAACACCGCTACCGGATTTCCGCCAGCTCCACGCCCTTGGTTTCCCGCGCGAGCAGCGCGCTGATGCCGCTGATGACGCAGGCGATGGCGACATAAATCGACACCGGCTGCGACGAGCCGAAATCCTTGTACAGCCACAAAGCGACGATCGGCGCGAGCGAGCCAGCGAAGATGGCGGTCAGCTGGTAGGCGATCGACACGCCCGAATAGCGGATTCGCGTCGGGAACAGCTCGGTGATGAAGGCCGCCTGCGGCGCATACATCGCGCCATGGAGGACGAGGCCGATCACGATCGCTGCGATGATCGATGTGTCGCTGCCGCTCGCGAGCATCGGGAAGAACAGGAAGATGAAGGCGGCGAGGCCGAAGGCGCCGAACGCATAGACCGGGCGTCGGCCGATACGGTCGCTAAGCGCCGCGAGCAGCGGGATCGCGACGAACTGGACGGCGGCGCCAACCAGCAGCGCGTCGAGCGCGAGACTCCGGCTTTCGCTCGCGACATCGACGAGGAAGGTCAGCGAGAAGACGGTCAGGATGTAATAAGAGATGTTCTCGCCGACGCGCAGGCCCGCGCCGAGCAGGACGGCGCGCGGCCGCTCGCGGATCACGTCCATCGCCGGAAGCTTCGGCGGGACTTCCGCCTCATCCATCGCCTTTTCGAACATCGGGCTCTCGGCGACGCGGTTGCGGATGTACCAGCCGACGATCACCAGCAGGCCCGACAGGAGGAACGGCACTCGCCAACCCCAGGCGATGAAGTCGGCTTCGCTCTGGAAGCCGGCCATGAGCGCGAGCACGCCGGCGGACAGCAGGCTGCCGAGCGGGACGCCCGCCTGCGGCCAGCTGGCCCAGAAGCCGCGGCGCTTCGCATCCCCATATTCGGCCGCCATCAGCACGGCGCCGCCCCATTCGCCGCCGACGGCGAAGCCCTGGACCAGGCGCAGCAGGATGAGCCCGATCGGCGCCCACACGCCAATCGCGGCGTAGCTCGGCAGCAGGCCGATGAGCACCGTCGCGATGCCCATCATCACGAGGCTCCACATCAGCAATTTCTTGCGGCCGATGCGGTCGCCGAAATGGCCGAACACGATACCGCCGAGCGGGCGCGCGACGAAACCAACGGCATAGGTCGCGAAGGCGAGCAGGGTGCCGACCAAAGGATCGAAGGAGGGGAAGAACAATTTGTTGAACACGAGCGCGGCGGCGGAGCCGTAGAGGAAGAAATCGTACCACTCGATCGTGGTGCCGATCAGGCTTGCCATGATCACGCGAGTGAGCGGCGTGCGTTCCTCGGTTTGCGCCATTCGTGTCCTCCCTGGCTCCGTCATTGCGAGGAGTGGAGCGACGAAGCAATCCAGTTGTGGGTTGGCTGCAATGACGCAGCCGCCTTGTTCCCCGCGGATAGGCAGCTTAGCCCTTTGACATGCGCGCGTTCCTTCTTCCGTTCCTCCTTCTCCTCACCGCCGCGGCAACGCCGACCGAGCTCGACCGCTGGAAAGCGGAGGCGAGCCGAGTGTCGATCGCTCGCGACGATTGGGGGATCGCGCATGTCAGCGGTCCGACCGACGCCGACGCGGTGTTCGGGATGATCTACGCGCAGGCCGAGGACGACTTTCCCCGCATCGAGGCAAATTATCTGACCGCGCTCGGACGGACCGCGGAAGCCGAAGGCGAGGAAGCGATATGGCAGGATCTGCGCGCGCGGCTCTACGTCTCGGAAGACAAGCTGAAGGCGGATTATGCGCGCAGCCCCGAGTGGCTGAAGCGGCTGATGAACGCCTGGGCCGACGGGCTGAATTACTATCTCGCGACGCACCCGCAGGTGAAGCCGCGCGTGCTGACGCGCTTCGAGCCATGGATGGCGCTGAGCTTCACCGAAGGCAGCATCGGCGGCGACATCGAGCGGGTCGATCTCGATGCGCTGCGAGCATTCTACGAGGGCAGGCGAGTGGCGCTCCGCGCCGCGCCTTTACACGAACGGCAGGGTTCCAACGGAATCGCGATCGCACCGAAAATCGCCGTCCCGGGGACCGGCGCGCTGCTGCTCATCAACCCGCACACGAGCTGGTATTTCCGGTCGGAGCTCCAGATGACGAGCGGCGAGGGGCTGAACGCTTATGGCGCGGCGACCTGGGGCCAATTCTTCATCTACCAGGGCTTCAACCCCAACGCGGGCTGGATGCACACGTCGAGCGGCGTCGATGTCGTCGACGAATTCGCTTACGAGGTGCGCTTGCCCGAGCTGGGCCCGCGCTATCGCTACGGCAGCGAGTGGCGGGTGATGGACCAGCGGCCGGTGACGATCCGCTACCGCAAGCCCGACGGGAGCCTCGGCGAGCGGAACTTCATCACTTATTTCACGGATCGCGGGCCGATTGTCCGAAGCGAGCTGACGTCGACGTGCGCGCCGCCGCCGAAGAAGGATCAGCGCATCTGCTGGATCGCCTTCGCGATGATGGATCGGCCAGTCGAGGCGCTGCAGCAGTCGTTCCTGCGAACAAAGGCGAGCGACCTCGAATCATTCCTGAAGGTCGCCAACCTCAAGGCGAACAGCTCGAACAACACGATCTTCGCCAGCCGGAAGGGGGAGGTCGCCTACCTCCACCCGCAATTCGTCCCCGTTCGCGATGAGCGGTTCGACTATACCAAGCCCGTCGACGGCAGCGACCCGCGCACTGCCTGGCGCGGCCTCCACCCGCTGGCCGAGCTGCCGAGCACGATCAACCCGCCCAACGGCTGGGTGCAGAACACGAACACGTGGCCATATCGCGCCGCCGGATCGTTCAGCCCGGACCCCAACCACTTCCCCAAATATATGGACATGTACGGAGAGAATCACCGCGGGCTCCACGCGCTGCGGCTGCTCGAGGGCAGCAGTGGCTGGACGCTCGACAGGCTGAAGTCGGCGGCGTTCGACGCTTACCAGCCCGGCTTCGCCGAGCTGATCCCGCAGCTGGTCCAAAGTTATGGCGCGCTGCCGCGCAGGGACAGCCGCCGCGCCGAACTTCGCGATGTCGTTCGAACGTTGCGAGCCTGGGATTATCGCTGGAGCGCCGAGTCGGTTGCGCAATCGGTGGCGATGTTCTGGGTCAAGGCGCTGACGGCAAGGGTCGAGCGGCGCCGCGATGAGCCAACGAATCCGTACATATTGCGGCTCGGCCGCGATTCGAGTGCGGAGCAGAAGATCGCCGCCCTCGAGGAAGCTGTCGGGAGACTGCGGCGCGACTTCGGCAAATGGCAGGTGCCGTGGGGTGCAATCAACCGGGCTCAACGGCTTTCGGCGGCAATCGCGGACCCCGCCTACAGCGACGCCGCACCGAGCGTCGCTGTCCCGTTCGCGGACGGAAACTATGGCTCGCTCGCTTCGGTGCGCTCGAACCCGAAGGCGGGCACGAAGAAGTGGTACGGCGATTACGGCAACAGCTTCGTCGCGGTGGTCGAGTTCGGGCCCACGGTGCGCGCGCGTGCCGTTACGGCAGGCGGCGAGAGCGGCGATCCGAACTCGCCGCACTTCAACGACCAGGCGCTTCGCTACGCGTCAGGTGCGCTTCGGGAGGTCTATTTCTATCCCGAGCAGCTGCGCGGCCACACCGAACGCGTGTACCGGCCGGGCGAGTAATCAGCCGGCGAAGCGGTCGGTCGCCCGCACGAGGCCGTCGAGGATTCCAGGCTCGTTGTAGAGGTGCCCGCCGTCGTCGACGATCTGCAGGTCGACTTCCGGCCACGCTTTCTTGAGCGCCCAGGCGGCGCGCGGCGGCGTGCAGCAGTCGTGCCTGCCCTGGACGATGACTCCGGGGATGTGCCGGATCTTCTCGACGCCGCGCAGCAGCTGCCCTTCCTCGAGCCAGCCCTTGTGGATCATATAGTGGTTCTCGATCCGCGCGATCGCGACCGCCTTGTCCGGCTCGGTGAATTCCTCGATCACGTGCGGGTTGGGAAGCAGGGTCACCGTTCGGCCTTCCCAGGTGCTGAACGCCTGCGCCGCCTTTAAGCGAAGCTCGGGATCGTCGCTGGTCAGCCGCTTGCGATAGGCGGTCAGCATGTCGCCGCGCTCGTCTTCGGGGATGAAGCTCGTGAAGTCATCCCAGCCGTCAGGATAAAGCGACGACGCGCCCCCCTCCCTGTACAGCCAGTCGAGCTCATACTGGTGGAACAGGAATATGCCACGCAGCACCAGCTCGGTCACGCGTTCCGGATAGGTCTCGGCATAAGCGAGCGAGAGGGTCGAGCCCCAGCTGCCGCCGAACACCATCCATTTGTCGACCTTCGCGACTTCGGTGCGCAGCTTCTCGATATCGTCGACGAGGTCCCAGGTCGTGTTGTTGTCGAGGCTCGCGAACGGGATCGACTTGCCGCAGCCGCGCTGATCGAAGACCAGGATCTTGTACTTGTCGGGATCGAACTGGCGGCGGTGATCGGGGCTCGAGCCGCCGCCGGGGCCGCCGTGCAGGAACACCACCGGCTTGCCGTCCGGATTGCCGCAAAGCTCCCAGTACAAGCTGTGGCCGTCGCCGACGTCGAGGTGGCCGCTCTCGTAGGGCTCGATCGGCGGGTAGAGGGTGCGGCGCTGGCTGACGGGCATGTCCATCTTAAAAGCTCATCTCCGAATAGATGCGGCTCAAATCCCCTTGCCACTCGCCGTGGTAGAGGTCGAGCAGGCGCTCCGCCGGCGTTTTCCCGCTGGCGACGATCTCGTTGAGCGGATCGAGGAAGCCGCTTTCGCTATCGCCGGCAGAATTCAGGCGTCCGCGCCGGGTCAGACCCTGCGCCGCGATATCGAGGACGATGCGCGCGAGATCGTGGACCGTCCCGCCGCCGGGAACCTCGGCCCGCAGCGCCATCTTCGGGACGTTGCGGCGAAGCTCCTCATGCTCGTCGTTGGTCCAGCCCTTGACGAGATCCCAGGCGGCATCGAGCGCCTGGTCGTCGTAGAGCAGGCCCACCCACAAGGCCGGAAGCGCGCAGATGCGGCTCCAGGGACCGCCGTCCGCGCCCCGCATTTCGAGGAAGCTCTTGAGGCGCACCTCCGGGAAGATCGTCGACAGATGATCGACGAAGTCCGAGACGAGCGGCTTCTCGCCCGGGAGCTGCGGAAGCTTGCCTTCGAGGAAATCGCGGAAGCTCTCGCCAGCGACGTCAACGTACCGACCGTCGCGGAAAACGAAATACATCGGCACGTCGAGCGCATAGTCGCAGTAGCGCTCGTATCCGAAGCCGTCTTCGAACACGAACGGGAGCATGCCGGTGCGGTCGGGGTCGGTGTCCTCCCAGATGTGGCTTCGGTAGCTGAGGTAGCCGTTGGGCTTTCCGTCGGTGAACGGTGAATTCGCGAAAAGCGCGGTCGCCACCGGCTGAAGCGCGAGGCCCACCCGGAACTTGCGGACCATGTCGGCTTCCGACGAGTAATCAAGGTTCGTCTGGATCGTGCAGGTGCGCAGCATCATGTCGAGGCCGAGCGAGCCGACCTTGGGCATGTAATCGAGCATGATCCTGTAGCGCCCCTTGGGCATCACCGGCAGGTCGGAGCGCGCCTTGTCCGGCCACATGCCGAGACCGAGGAAGCCGACACCGAGCCGCTCGCCGATCTGCTTGACCTGGTTGAGGTGGCGCCCGGCTTCCGTGCAGGTCTGGTGCAGCGTCTGGACCGCTGCCCCGGAAAGCTCGAACTGGCCAGCGGGCTCCAGGCTGATCGTCCCGTCGGTCCCGGTCAGCGCGATGACGTTTTGAGCGCCATTTGGGCCGTTCTCGACGACGGGGTTCCAGCCGAACTCGGTGAGGCCGAGGAGAAGGTCGCGAATACCGCCGGGCTCGTCATAGGAGGGGGCGCGGTGGTCGTCCGTGCGATAGACGAACTTTTCGTGCTCGGTGCCGATGACCCATGTCTCGCGCGGCTTCTCGCCGCGGGCGAAAGTCGCGAGCAATTGGTCGCGGCTCTCGATAAATGGGCTCGCGCTGTCATCGGTCCGCGTCGTCATGGTCGGCGCGCTTAGCTGCGCGGGCAAAGCCGCGCCAGCACTTCCGCCTTATGACGCAAGCAATGCCGCTTATGGGCGCCAGTCGCCCGCAACCGCCATGTAGGTCGCGACGGCGGCGAGCGCGGCGGTTTCAGCGCGAAGGATGCGCGGGCCCAACGAGATCGCGATCGCATTCGGTGCCGCCCGGATCGCCGCCCGTTCTTCCTCGGTGAAGCCGCCTTCCGGCCCGGTGAGGACAGTTGCCGGTCCCGGTACGAAAGCCGTGGCGGCGGGCTCGCCGCCGCCTTCGTCGGCGAAGTAGAGCCTGCGGCCCTCAGCCCCGAGCAGGTCGCGAAGCGGAGCCGGCTCGTGGATGTCGGGCAGCCGCGTTCGGCCGCATTGCTCGGCCGCCTCGATCGCGATCGCCTGGAGTCGCTCGGTCTTCACGCGATCGACGATCGTGCGCTGCGTGATGACTGGCATCAGGCGCGCGACGCCGAGTTCCGTCGCTTTTTCGACGAGCCAGTCGCTGGGCGCTCGCTTCACCGGCGCGAACGCGAGCCACAGGTCGGGCACCGTCTCCGCCTCGCGGGTTTGGCGCTCGATGGCGAGAACCATGCGCCTCTTGGCGGACTCGGCGATCCGCGCAAGCCATTCGCCCGAGTTGCCGTCGAACGCGAGAAGCTCGGCGCCTTCCCCAAGCCGCAGCACGTTGCCGAGATAATGCGCTTGCGAAGCGTCGAGTTCGATGCGCGCGCCGGGGCCCAGCGGGTCGCGCACGAACAGGCGAGGCAGGCTTTTCGGCGGCCAGGCGGGCGTTGCAGGCATCGCCGCGGCTTAGCCGCCAGTCGGCGCGACGGCTACTGGATGCGCGGGCTCACGGCGAGCGCGGCGTCGAGCAGCGCCGGATGCAGCCGGTTGAGGAACTTGCAGCCGACCTGATCGCCTTGCTGCCAGATGACATAGGCGTCGAACGGCGCCAGCCCCTCCATCTCCAGCGCCACCACGGTGCCGGGTCGGACCTGCCGGTCGAGCTGCAGGCGGCATCCGCAGGTCGACAGGTCTGACAGGACGACGCGGCGGGGGCGAGGTCCGACGTGGCGCAGGAGCGCGCTGATCCGCACCGGGTGGCGAACGTCTCGGCGCTTCTCCGGATGCTTGAGGAGGTCCCGGTAGTAGCGCGACGCGCGCAGATGCGTGCAGCGCTCCTCGGCGTTCGTCGCCTCGTCGGCAAGCGCGAGCGCTTCGAGAAGGCGCTTCGTGAAATATGCGTCGTACATACGCCGTTGCTCCTCTGCCCGAGCACGGTCTTTCGGTCGTCGTTACAGGGCCAAAACGCTTACATCAGTTTTGGGATGCAACTACTAGAACAAAAACCAGTGCAAAATGGACAGGTTTCCAGGGCGGCGAAGGGTCAGTTCCCGGCGTCTATCGCGCGGGCGTTTCCGCCGACGCGGAGCGCGTGAAGCATCTCTCCGAAGTGGCGGCAGGCGCGTTCGTGAACGGATCGCTCGACAGGATCGTGCGAAGCCTGGGCAAGCTCGAGTTCCTCCAGGAGTCGCTGCAGAACATAGGTCTCATACACCGCCGCACCCTCGCAAAACAGCAGTAGTTACAATGAGATAGCCACGAATCGCATGTTGCAATTCTGAACTTGCGCGACAGCTTTCATTCAGGCTCCCGCCCGGCCCCCTTCCGAAGGGGAGCCGCTTCCCCGATAGAAGGGGAATGCAATCTGCAGAGATCGTCCCCGACAGCGAGCGGCGCGGCCTGATCGGCGCTCTTCCGCCGCGTTTGCGACCCTATGCATCACTGATGCGCCTCGACCGTCCCATCGGCACGTGGCTGCTCTACTGGCCGTGCGCGTGGAGCGTCGCCTTGGCTGGTGTCGGGGGCCGGTGGGACCTGTTCCTGTGGCTTTTCCTCGGCGCCTTCGCGACGCGCAGCGCGGGCTGCGTCTACAATGACATCGTCGACCGCGACCTCGACCGGCGTGTCGAGCGAACCCGGCTCCGTCCGCTCGCGAGCGGACGAGTGCCGCTTGCTGGCGCGTGGATCCTGGTCGCGATCCTACTTGCGATCGCGTTCGTCGTACTGCTCCAGCTTAACCGAACGGCGCAGATCATCTCGCTGGTGAGCGTCGCGCCGGTGGCCGCCTATCCGTTCATGAAGCGGATCACCTGGTGGCCGCAGGCATGGCTCGGGCTGGTCTTCTCGTGGGGCGCGCTGGTCGGCTGGCCGGCGATCACCGGCAGCCTCGGCTGGCCGCCGCTGCTGCTCTGGCTCGGAAGCATCGCCTGGGTGATCGGCTACGACACCCTCTACGCGATCCAGGACATCGAGGATGATGCGCTGGTCGGGGTGAAGAGCAGCGCGCGCCGGCTCGGGGACAAGGCGGCGCTCGGCGTCGGAACCTTCTATGCGGCCGCCGTGCTGCTCTGGGGCAGCGCTCTTTGGGTGACCCGCCCGGACTGGCTGGCGCTCCTCGCATTGCTCCCTGCGGCGCTCCATCTCGCCAACCAGGCGCTGCGCACGGACCCGGCCGACGGGGAGGGAGCGCTCCGCCTGTTCCGGTCGAACCGCACGTGCGGGCTCCTCGTCTTCCTGGCTATGCTGGTCGTCGGCCTCGCCAGCCGCTAACGCGCGGCCATGCTTTCCCTCGATGAGTCCCGCGCCGCGGCCGAGCGGCTGGTCGACCGCGCGACGAGCGCCGGCGCGGACGCGGCGGACGCGCTCTATGCCGGCAGCGCATCGATGGCCGTGCAGGTGCGTCTCGGCCTGCTCGAGGATGCCAGCCGCTCCGAAGGCGAGGAGATCGGGCTGCGTCTGTTCGTCGGTTCGCGGTCTGCATCGGTGGCTTCGTCCGATCTTTCGGAAGAGGCGCTGGGCGAGCTGGTCACGCGCGCGCTGGCGATGGCGAGGGAAGCGCCGGAGGATGCGTTCGCCGGCCTCGCCCCCGCCGAACTGCTGGCGAGTGAGCCCTTTGCGGACCTGGATTGCGTTGACGGGGCGATGCCTAACCCGGCCGATCTGAAGGAGCGGGCGCTCGCGGCCGAGGCGGCCGCCCTTGCCGTGCCAGGCGTCACCAATTCGAGCGGCGGTTCAGCCGGCACGTCGCGATCGACGGTCGCGCTCGCGACGTCAGCCGGTTTCGCCGGCGCTTATGCGGCGACAGGCTTCAGTTGCTCGGCCGCAGTCATCGCGGGCGAGGGCGCGGCGATGCAGCGCGACAGCGCCTGGCACAGCAGCCGTCATCTTTCGGGTCTCGATTCGGCTGAAGACATCGGCCGCCTCGCCGGGGAACGCGCCGCGGCTCGCCTCAATCCGGTCCGGATCAAATCCCGCGCAATGCCGGTCCTGTTCGACCCGCGCGTGTCTCACACGTTGATCGGTCATTTCGGATCGGCGATCAGCGGCTCGGCCGTCGCTCGCAAGTCGAGCTTCCTCCAGGACAAGCTCGGCACGCGCATTTTCGGCGCTGACGTGTCGATCTTCGACGATCCCCTGCGCCCCCGCGGGTTGCGGTCACGCCCCTTCGATGGCGAGGGCGTCCGCGTGCAACGCATGGAGGTGATTCAAAGCGGCACGCTCACGACCTGGATGGCGGAAAGCTCTGCTGCGCGGCAGCTTGGAATCCAGCCGACCGGCCATGCGGCGCGCGGCGTCGGCGGCGCGCCGGGAGTCAGCCCCAGCAACTTCTACATGGCCGCCGGCAAGCGCAGCCGCGAAGAGCTGCTGCGCGCCTTTCCGGAAGCGCTGCTCGTCGTCGAACTAATCGGGCAGGGCGCCAATCCGGTTACCGGCGACTACAGCCGCGGGGCCGTCGGCTTTCTCGTGCGAGAGGGAGAGATCGGTTCGGCTGTGCAGGAAATCACGATCGCTTCGAACCTCATCGACATGTTCGCGACGCTCGAGCCCGCGTCGGACCTGGAATTCCGGCGAGGAGTCGATGCACCGACCCTGCTGATCCCCGAAATGACCGTGGCCAGCGCCTAGGCTTCCGCAGAACTCCCGACAGCCGGAATGCCCAGGCGCATGATGTCGATTTTCGGGCATCGATCCATCACGACCTTCAGCCCCGCTGCCTCGGCGCGCTGAGCGGCATCTTCATTGACGACGCCCAGCTGCATCCACACGGCCTTGGCTCCGGCGCGAATCGCCTCGTCGACGGCCTCGCCAGCCGCTTCAGGCCGGCGGAAGATGTCGACGATGTCGATCGGCTCGCCGATCTGCGACAGCTCGCGCCAGATATATTCGCCGTGGACGTGCTCGCCGGTGATGGTCGGGTTGACTGGGATCACGCGATAGCCGTGATCCTGAAGAAATTGCATGACGCCGTAGGAAGGGCGGTCGGGCCGATCCGACGCTCCGATCATGGCGATTGTGCGCGCACCCTTCAGAAGCTCGGCGATTTCCTCGTCAGTTCGAAGCGGCATCGTCAGTCTCCTTTCAGGGAAGAATGTTTCAGGGCGCTGCTGTTTCCAGAGCCTTGAGCACCTTGCTCGCGATCGCCGCGAATGCCTGCGCCTGGGCGCCATTGCCCGCGGCTGGCGGAGCTCCGGCATCAGACGCCTCGCGCAACGACGGGTCGAGTGGAATACGGCCGAGGAACGGGATTCCGAGCCGCTCGGCCGCCTCCTCGGCGCCGCCGCGGCCGAACGGGTCCGACGTTTCGCCGCAGTGGGGGCAGGTGAAGCCGGCCATGTTCTCGACGAGACCGAGAACCGGCACCGAGAGCTTGCCAAACAGGTCGATCGCGCGCGTGGCGTCGATCAGCGACAGCGCCTGCGGCGTTGACACGATGACAGCCCCCGCCGGACGCGATTTCTGGACCAGGGAAAGCTGAACATCCCCCGTTCCGGGTGGCAAGTCGACGACGAGGATTTCGGCGTCGCCCCAATCCGCCTCGACAAGCTGTGCAAGCGCGCCCGAGGCCATCGGCCCGCGCCAGGCAAGCGCATGCCCCGGCGAGACGAGCTGCCCCAGCGACAGGAAGCGAATGCCGTGCGCTTCGACCGGATTGAGGCGTTTGTCGTCCGCAGTCGGCCTTTCGTCGGTTCCCAGCAGCTTCGTCTGGGATGGGCCGTAGACATCGGCGTCTATGAGGCCGACCTTTTTGCCCGAGCGCGCAATGGCAATGGCGAGATTTGCCGATAGCGTCGACTTCCCTACCCCGCCCTTTCCGCTCGCAACCGCAATGAGCGTTCGGCGCGGTTCGCTCGCCGTCAGCGCGACGCGTGCGTCACGGATGTCGGGCAGGGCGATGGCGGCCGCCTTCAGCTCCTGCTCGAGCGATGCGCGCTCCTCGGCGCCAAGCCCCGTCGCGTCGGCTACGATCGTCGCAACCCCGTCCTTGGCGCGCCGGGAACGGATGCGGGGCGAATGGGGATGATCATCGAGGCTTCGCAGCGGGTCTGCCGTTTCGGCTGTCATGCTGGGCGAGATAGGCGCTGGACTGGCGGTTGCCACTGTTTTTCGCCCTTTGCGCTCCCTATACATGGCTCATGAGCATGTTTCCGGGGTTGGGGGCTCGCGTTCGCGGCCTGTTCAACGACACCAAAGGCCCGTGGGGGCCGAAGAGTTCAGGTGACGAGCCGCAGGAGCCGCAGGCCGGTCCATGGGGCGAGACTCCCAAGCGCGGGAAAAGAGCGCCGCAGCAGGGGCAGAACGTCACCTCGCTCGACGAATTCATCCGCAAGAGCCGCGCGCGCTGGTCGACAGGCGGCGGCGGCCTGCCCGGACGGCCCAATAATTCGATGATCGTCTGGGGTCTCGCGGGCCTTCTTGTCCTTTGGCTGGTCTTCACGAGCTTCCACAGCATTTCTCCGGCGCAGCGAGGTGTCGTTACGCAGTTCGGGCGCTACAGCCGCACGCTCGGACCGGGCGTCGGGCTCACGCTGCCATCGCCCATCGAGCGCGTTCGCAAGATCGACGTCGAGAATATCCGCAACACCGATCTGGGTTCGGAAGGTCCCAACGACCTGATGCTGACCGGCGATCAGAACCTCATCGATATTTCCTATTCGGTGCGCTGGAACATCCGCACGCCGGAACTCTACCTGTTCCAGCTTGCGCAGCCCGACGAAACTATCCGCGAGGTTGCCGAGAGCGCCATGCGCGCGGTGATCAGCCAGGTCAGCCTCATCGACGCGATGGGCGACAAGCGCGCGGATATCGAAACGCAGGTCGCCGAGCGCATGCAGGCGATCCTCGACGCCTATCGCTCCGGCATCCAGATCCAGGGCATCGCCATCAAGCAGGCCGACCCGCCGGAAGCCGTGAACGACGCGTTCAAGCAGGTCACCGCCGCCCAGCAGGACGCGCAGACCTACATCAACAATGCCAATGCCTACGCGCTGCAGCTCAGCCAGAAAGCGCAGGGCGAAGCGACGGCTTTCGACAAGGTGTACGAGCAGTACAGGCTCGCGCCCGACGTCACCCGTCGCCGCATGTATTACGAGACGATGGAGCAAATCCTTTCGAAGGTGGACAAGACGATTGTCGAGGCGCCCGGAGTGACGCCGTATCTGGCATTGCCGGAGGTCAAGAAGCAGCAGCAGCAGGCGCAGTCGGGAGAGGGACAGTGACCGACCTCATCCGCCGTCATCCGCTGGTGAGCGGCTTCGCCGCGCTGATCCTGCTGTTCCTCGTGCTGGCGAGCTTTCCAATCGTGCCCGAAACGAAGCAGGCCGTGATCGTCCGGTTCGGCAAGCCCGTGCGGGTGCTAAACCGGTTCGAGGAGGGCCGGCCGATCGGCGCCGCCGGCGCCGGCATTTCGTGGCGCCTCCCCTTCGCGGAGGAAGTCGTCTGGATCGACAAGCGGATCCAGAATGTCGACATGCAGCGTCAGCAGGTGCTGTCCACCGACCAGCGCAGGCTCGAGGTCGACGCCTTCGCCCGTTACCGCATCGTCAATCCCGTCCTGATGTACGTGCGCGCGCGCACCGAGCAGCAGCTCACCGAGCAACTGCGCCCGATCCTCGGCTCGGAAGTCCGCAATGAGCTGGGCAAGGTGTCGTTCGCGTCGCTGCTGACGCCCGAGCGGCAGGGCGTGATGTCGGACGTGCGCAATTCGCTCAACCGCATTGCGAGCCAGTACGGAGTCCAGATCATCGACGTGCGGATCAAGCGCACCGACCTTCCCGACGGCACGCCGCTGACGGCCGCGTTCGACCGCATGCGAACGGCGCGCGAGCAGGAAGCGCGTTCGATCCGGGCCGAGGGCGCCAAGCGCGCGCAGATCATCCGCGCGCAGGCGGACGCTGACGCGGCCCGTATTTACGCGGCGAGCTTCGGCAAGGACCCGGCTTTCTACGACTTCTATCGGGCGATGCAGTCGTACCAGGCGACGTTCATCGGCGACGGCACCGACAAGCCGGCGCCGACCACGATCATCCTCTCGCCGCAGAACGACTATTTGCGTGAATTCACGGGTCGCGGCCGGTGAGGGCGTTCAAATGGCGTTCACTCGCTTCGCCTAGTGCGGCGGTGAAAATCCAGACCAAGGGGTGTCGATGAGAGCGAAGGAGTCCGGGAAAGTGCGCTATGCCTATGGGGTCGCGACGGCCCTGCTCGTGGGTGGAACG
>JAEZIO010000049.1 GCA_023436615.1 Pseudomonadota bacterium
CCGGCCGTGCGGGGGTTCCGTGCCGCGCGGCCCGCAAAAAAAGCGCCCCTCCGTTATGGGCGGAGGGGCGCGGAAAAGCGCGAGAACATGCCCCGCGAAAGGGAAGAAACGGGACATGCCCCCACGGCATTCCCTCACTATGGCCGGGAGGGCTCGATCCGCACCCGGCCGTTAACCATTTCAACCGGCGAGCACGCAGTGGGTTCCGACCGCGCTCTCACCCACATCTTATCCCCGTTTGAATCTCGCGAATTGCCTTCGGTTTCGCCGTCCGATTCCCTATATTGAAGGCTCAAGTCGCAAACCCTCCAGAAAGCCCGGAGCCACAAGATGTCGTTGCTCGAAGCCCGCAAGACCTACAAGCCCTTCGAATACCCGTGGGCCTACGAGTTCTGGAAGCGGCAGCAGCAGGTCCACTGGCTGCCGGAAGAAGTGCCGCTGGGCGAGGACTGCCGCGACTGGGCGCAGAAGCTCTCCGATCACGAGCGCAACCTACTCACGCAGATATTCCGTTTCTTCACGCAGGCCGATGTCGAGGTGCAGGATTGTTACCACGACAAGTACGGCCGGGTATTCAAGCCGACCGAGATCAAGATGATGCTGACCGCCTTCTCCAACATGGAGACGGTCCACATCGCCGCCTACAGCCACCTGCTCGATACGATCGGCATGCCCGAGAGCGAGTACGGCATGTTCCTCGAGTACGAGGAGATGAAGGCCAAGCACGATTACCTGCAGGAATTCGGCGTCGACTCTGACGAGGACATCGCCCGCACGCTGGCGATGTTCGGCGGCTTCACCGAGGGGCTGCAGCTCTTCGCGAGCTTCGCGATGCTGATGAACTTCCCGCGCTTCAACAAGATGAAGGGCATGGGCCAGATCATCAGCTGGTCGGTGCGCGACGAGAGCCTTCACTGCGAAGGCGTGATCAAGCTGTTCCACACTTTCGTGAAGGAGCGCGGCTGCCTCACCAAGTCGGTCAAGGAGGACATCCTCGACCAGTGCCAGAAGACGGTCCGGCTCGAGGATGCGTTCATCGACCTGGCGTTCGAGATGGGGCCGGTCGAGGGCATGACCGCCAAGCAGATCAAGAAGTACATCCGCTTCATTGCCGACTGGCGGCTCGGCCAGCTCGGCTTCGCGCCGATCTACATGGTCGACGAGCACCCGCTGCCCTGGCTCGCGCCGCTCCTCAACGGCGTCGAGCACGCCAACTTCTTCGAAACGCGCGCGACGGAGTACTCAAAAGCCGCGACGCGCGGGAACTGGAACGAGGTGTGGGACGCGTTCGATCGCCGGCAGAAGGCCAAAGCGACCGCGGCCAACGACCCGGCCGAGGCGTCAGACGGCGACGGCGGCCACGGCGGCCCGGATATGTTCACGCACGCTGGAGTCGCGGCGGAATGATGGCTGTTCGCCTGGGGGCATGCTGGCGGAGCGAGCTTCAAGGCTCCGGCGGCGCGCTGCGTCTCTGGATTGCTGGCGTAGGTGGCGGGCGGAATAGGTCAGCATTTACTCATGTCGGTGAATGATTCTGATACTCCCAAGCAGCCTCGGTTCGTAAGGCTCGGCGACCTCGCAGTAGCAGTGCCCATTTTCCACCTTGTCTGCGCGAGCCTCTTTTTAGTTGGTTACTGCTGGTTCTTTGGCAGTAGAATTTCGTCGTTCGTTGGTCCTTCCGACGTGTTTGCCGTGTCAATCGGAGAAGTGGGTCCGCTCTACCTCTTTACCCTACTCCCACCGTTGGCATATATTCTCTGGCAACGTGCAAAAAAAGGTGCGTGGACTAGCGCTGAAGCTGTAGCGCTCGAGCCAGCGGGGCCAAAACGAGAGATTGCCCGAAAACGACATGAAAGCGACAAGCGATTTTACAAGGTTATGTTTTCATTTCTCTTAGCATCACAAATCTTGGGAATTATTATCGGTTACTTCAGATGGGGATACGTCCCCCTTGTATACGTCCAAACTATCGTGCTGTTTGCGTTTGCTATCTCGAATGTTTGGATCGCGAATAAGCTCGATATTGCTTCTCCGATTTTTCATCTAACGTATTTGATCGGAGTATTATTACTTTATGCATGCTTTGCAGGCATGGCGCGCGCGCAATCTGATCTGCGAATAAGCTATGAAGACGCGTTATCACGAGCTCCGAGATGTAACGACTATGTGATTTTACGAAAGTTCTCCGAGCAGTTTCTTGTTGTCAGGCGCGACGGCAAACACAGCATAGTCGACGAGTCATGTTCTGAGAAGTTCGTGCTTCCGACATGACCAGGGAGCCATTTTTGCGCGAAACAATGGTGATTTTCCACACCGTGGGCCGCTTGACGTTCAGCTCAATTCGGACAGGATAGGTCTCGCCGGAGCGTTGACGGAATCGATTATGCCCCACTGGATAAATCTGCCGACGATTGCGGCCGCCATTACGGTGATCGCGATTATATCGGATGTCTTGAAGCTGTTTCCCAGATTTGCGCAATTTAGAAGGCCGTTTTCGCTTCTAAGTTTTGGCTTTCTTCTGGGATCTCTACTAACCGCGATAACTGGTCTACGGATCGACCTTGCGCAGGTCGGATCACCGTTATTTATCCTGATGGTAGTCTGCGTTGTACTCACGCTTCTGTTTGTGTTCCTGGCAGTTATGTCGGAAACGCCAGAGCGGAAATTTGAGTTGTATGGGGTCGCAGCGTTCTTCGTCGTCGGATTAATCTTCTTTATGGCTGTGTACTCAACGACCGGTACGTCATATTCCAATGTAGGGATTACAGACCTAACGTTTCGAGAAGAAATGGCGCTCGCCGACCGTGCGCAACAACTGAACGATCCTGAGCGCGCACTGACGTTTCTGGAAGCTGCAGACTCTTCGGTTGGAGACGATGATCCTCGCAAGCCGCTGATGGCGAAACGCATTGCGACAGCAAAGCAAGCGCTCTTGAAGAACAATCTCGAGGCGACGAACTCCCTCTAAGCCGAGGACGGTTCTGTAACTTCAATGGTCAGCACCAACTTCTCCGCCCACCCGCATAAGCTCGCGCCACGCCGGCCGTCATCAGCGCCTCGCCGACATCCTGGCCGTTGACCGAGACATTCCGGAGCAGCCGCCCGTACGTGTCGCTGTCGCGGTCGATGCTGGTCATCGTCACCGCGCCCGAATTGAGAAGCCGCCAGAATCGCCCTCGAACCCGAGCCCACATGCCGCAGATTTACAATTTGCGGTTATGCTTGACGTTTAACGGAACATTGCCACTATCGGTGCAGCCGAATTGAGAGAGGGGGAATCTCAATGCGTTTCGCGCTGCTTGTGCTGCTTTTCATTTCCGCATTTATCGGGGTAACGGCTCCTGCGACCGCGCAGCCCGCGTTCATTGGACAGTGCGTGATCGCCCCCAACCCCACGATGCCGATGGGGCGCGCATTCAACATCTATTCCAACCTGCTCGTTCAGCAGGCCGACAGTCCAGGCAATGCGGGATACGCCGCGCGTGATCCCTCAGGGCAAACATATCTCCGGATGCCATCGGCAAATCCATTCGCAGCGGCATATTTCGTTGCCTGGAACGGCCAGCTCTGGGAAATCGTATGGGGCGTCGGGACGCATGCGATCGGCGGATGCCACATTCCGCCCCCCCCACCGCTGCCCCTCGACTGGATGAGCTATGAGCCCCAATACGGCGTGCCCGTGCCGATCGCGTCCGCGCCAGGTGACGTGGCCGCGCTTCCGGTCAAGCTCGTCAATCCCAATCAGCCGTTCGGTGTTCCATTCGTGGCGACGCCGACGGAAGCTCAGCAATGCGCTGCTGCGAACTCGGATCCACAATCGAACCAGTTCAAGGAATGCATGGTGCGAGCCATGCTCGGCCAGCGCGAGGAGGCCGTATATAACTGCACTCGCTCCCAGGCCGATGCGGCCCTGCTGGCCAGCTGCACCGTCGGAGTGCTCGGCGGAGCGAAGGAGCAGCAGATCGCGAACGACTTCAGCCAGTGTTATTCCCAGTCGAACGGCTCTTACAATGCGATGGCGCTGTGCATGTCCGGCAAACAGTTCGACGGCGATCGCGCGGTTTTCGTGCAGTGCATCAGCCGCCAGGCTTCGACAGGTAACGTCAGCGCGCTTGGCACCGCCGCTTGCTACGGTGCCAACAAACTCAACCTTAACCCGGAAACACAGATCATCGTCCAATGTGCTGTTGCGACGGGCGGTGAGCCGGAAGCTTTCGCGGGTTGTGCGGGAGGGCAGCTGACGGCCCGCGAGCTCGCGAAATGCACGACCGGCGGTATCGGTACCGACGGTGGCTGTTTTGGGCCGAACAACGATATCGTGAAATATCTGAAAAGCGGCGGTCTGCAGCTCGCTCAGACCTACGGGCCGCTGAATCCTCTCGTGAAGAGCTGGAACGAGGGCGTCGAGAATATCATCAAAGGGGCGCGCGAGCAGGGCATGAAGCAGCTGCAGCAAGCAGCCAACAACGCGGCCGCTGCAGCCAACACGGCAGCACAGCAGGCCTACGGCGCCATCAAGGAGGCAATGCCGCGCATTACCGTGGGCAAACCCAAGGTGACGATCGGGAAAGTCAAATTCTCCTTGTGAGTGGAGGTGTGCCGATGTTCGCTGGAATGACCTCCGCGACGCGCGTCGCGGTTATTGCAATTGCCTGTTCCTGGCTTGGCGCATGCGCCACTGCGGGTGCCGCCGCGACCGACGCCGGCGGAGAGCAGGTCGTCACCAACTATTATGACGGCTTGGTCGTTCGCACGGCGAACGCCTACGGCAACATAGAAACGCGCGCGATGTCCTACGGGCCGGGCGCCTGCACCACTCACGTGAGCGCTGGCGACAAAACCGTCAGCTTTGTTGCTCCGCCGGCAACCTATTCGTCATGGGTCGTCATTCGAAGCCACACCGGATCGATGAGCTTTCCCATCAGCAAGAGCGACCAGTGCTCAACCGGAACCGAAGTGCAAATCCGCTACTGGAAGTAATTTGGGCTAGCGTTTCAGAACGTCCGCGCCCCAAATCCTATTTGCTTCCAAAATAGGAACTCGTCTGCTTCTCCGGCGGAAGCCGGTCACTCGACCGGACCGGGTTCGTCCCGAAAGCCAAGGAAGTTCACGAAGTAGAAGAAGTAGAAGACCCCCCTTTTTATTCACTCGGGTTTCAAATCCACCGCGGCGCGGAAGCTGCCGTCCATGAGGAACGGCACCGACGTATGGGCATGCGCCATCTTCCACCCGCCCGCCTCGCGGCGGAAGCAGAGCGTCGAGCGCATCCACAGGCTGACGGGCGCACCGCCGGTCCTGGTGCCGGTCAAATGATGGAGCGCGTGCGCGAAGGCGACGCCGCCGTCCGCCTCGATCGTCATGTCGCGGACCTCGACGTCGATCGCCTCGAACCCGGACAACCACGCCGCCAGCCCCTCGGCGTCGCGCGCCGCGCCGGGCGGCAAGGCGAGCGGCGGTGCGAGCTCGAACGCCACGACGTCCTCCGCGAGGACGGCCACCGCGCGCGCCGCATCCTTGCCGCGCATGGCCGCGATCCGCTCCTCGACGACCGCGCGGATTTCTTCTTCGTTGTTGCTGTCCATGGCCGGCCCTCCAGGCGCCGGCGAGACTATAGGCCGTCGCGGACCGCGTTCCAGCCGGCGGCGGCCTCGTCGGCAATGACGTCGCGCGGGCCCATCATCTGGTACAGGCCGATGCCCACGCCGATGCACGCCGCGCCGAGAAGCACGAGCGCGGCGAACGCTCCGGGCGGAAGCCGGTGCCGCCGCCTCAGCCGCGCCATTCTGCCGACGAATTCGGGCATGACGAACTCGTCGAGCGAACGCAGCCGTTTCCTCGCGCCGAAGCGCGGCCGAACGACCGGTTCCTCGGGTTTCCAATGCTCCATCGCCCGCGGGGTTTACCGGAGCGCGGTTATCAGCCGGTTAGCGGCATCTTGCCCCGTCCCGCTTCGGCGCGGCGATGCACCGGACGGTCCGCTCGCGCGTTTGATGCACCGGTGGGCAGGGAAAGGAGCAAGCATCATGCGACGTCTCTCGCTCGGGCTGTGCACGGCTTTTGCCCTCGCCGCCTTCCCCGTTGCCGCCCAGGCGCAGGTGGCGATGGATCGCGGCGGATCGGTGTTCGACGACGCCGGGCACCGCGTCGCGGCGCCGGGCTTTCGCTGCGGCGGCGGCTTCTTCGATGATGGGTTCCGGCGTGACGGCGACCACCGCCGCGACCATGACGGCGATCGACGCCACCGCGGATCGCCGCGGGGCGGCGACTGCGTCTCGAGCTGGACCTGGGTCGACGGCCAGTGGGCGCTCTACAACAATCGGGGCGGGGCGTCGGACAGCTTCAACGACTGGTGGCACGACCGGCCCGACCGCGCCTACCCGCGCTGGGTCACGCACAACCAGAATTGTGAGCGCGTGTGGTGGAGCGGGGGCGGCTGGCGCTGCTGACGCTGCACTGCCGGCTTCGGCCGCGCCTCAGTTGGTGTAGGCGCTGACCGCGACGATGACGATGTTGAGCGCGAGCGCGAACAGGACGATGCCGATGACGGCGAGCTTGATCTCGCGGTCGCTGGCCAGCCACTGCAGCTCCTTCGCCTTCTCTTCGGGCTTCGCCGCGCGAGCGGGCTCGCGGCGGATCCGCGACGGGCGCGGCTCCGGCGTCAGCTCGACGGTCTTCTTGGCCAGCTTCCTGCTCACGCGGCGACCTATACGCGCGGGCTGGTTAGCGTCCGGTTAGCAGATGTGCCTTTGTCGGGTCAGCCGACCGCCGGGCTCGCGCCCCGCAATCGCGGCGGGGATTGGCTGGAGAGGGTTTCCGGAGCGTCGCCCGGACCGCCGGGCATCGCCGCCATGGCCCGGCGGGCCAGCTCGGCATATTTGTCGGCGAGCTGGAGGTGAACGTCGCGGACCCGGGCGTCCGCCGATTGCTCGGCAAGGCCACGCTCCGCTGCCTCGCGCCGGCAATAATAGACTGCGTCCTGAAGCATACATTCCCCCGCGACCCGGCACCGCCGAGTCGCAAGGGAGTTTACCAGTTTTCCACAGCGGCACCCTAATCCAAGTCGGTTCAAGGACTTGGGCGGCGGCCGATCAGCCGGTGATCAGTCGCCGGGGACCGAGTTTTCGGGCGGCGGCGCCGACTGCTTGCCGGTCTCGCGGGCTTCGGCCCTCGCACGGTCGATCATGTTCTGGAGGCAGCCGGTCTGGCCTCCGGGGCCCACGGCCGAGCAGCTCTGGATGCCGGTGCGCCCGACATATTCGAAGCTCTTCGCCTTCTGCGCCCAGGCCTGCCGCGACTGGCGCGAGCCGCTCTCGCGGTAGCGCTCGGGGATGCGGTAGCGCTCCGTCTCGGGCTTGCGCGCACAAACCACCACTTCGCTGTCCGTCGAGCGGGGGCAGGGATCGTTGCCGTAGACGATGATCTCGGCAATCCGGACGTCGCTGTTCTGCTGCGCCGCCGCCGGCGCTGCCATCACCGCCATCCCCGCTGCAAGCGCGCTTGCCGCCGTTAGGGAAATCAGGAGCTTGGTCATGGTCAAAACCTTTCACGGCTAAAGCGGGTGAGGTGCGAAGCGGGTTCCACTAGATTCGCTTCGACAGCGCGATCGCGACACGGCATGCCGCACCGATGGAAGCGGTCAACAGGGGGTAGCCGACCGCCCGCTCGGCGCCGGCGGCGCGAGCGGTGTCGCGGTGCTCGAGCTCCTCCTCGCGGAATGCGGCAATGTCGGCGGCAAGCTCGGGATCGTCGTCGCCGAGCTCGTCGAGCTGGCGTTTGTAATGGCGGTCGATTTCGGTCTCGACGGCGTCGGTGCAGGCCATTGCCGCTTCCTCGCTCATCAAGGCGGTTGCGGCACCGAGCATGAAGCCCGCGACGTTCCACAGCGGCTGCAGAGCGGTCGGACGAACGCGCCGTTCGGCAATTAGATGGTCGAAGCGCGCGAGGTGGCGCTTTTCCTGCATCGCCATCCGCGACACGAGCTTCGCCGCGGGCGAGTTCGGGGGAAGCACCGCAAGCTGCCCTGCGTAGATCCGCGTCGCTCCATATTCTCCCGCCTGGTCGACGCGAAGCATCGACTGCGGGTCGGGCCTCCTCTGCCCCGGACGCCAGGGCCCGCGACTGCTGATCCTGCTCATCCGCGGTCCCGGCCGGTCAGCGTCAGCCACACGACCGCAGCCGCTCCGGACAGCGAGAAGATGGCATTCCATCCCGCGAGCGAAATACCGAGGAAGTCCCACTGCACCTGGTCGCAGCGGACGAGCGGTACCTTCATGATCTGCTTCAGCAGCTCCTCGGTGCTCGCGGCCTTGGCCGTGGTCGTGCAAGTCGTGAACCCTTCGAACACGCCCAGCTCGACGCCGGCGTGATAGACGCCGATCGCACCGGAAATGGCGATCGCGAGCGCCGCCAGCAGCGTCAGGGCCCGCGACCGCGACGCGGAAGCGGGAGCGGTGAACGCCAGGCCGGCGAGCACGATCGCGACGGCGTGCGGATAGCGCTGCCACCAGCACATCTCGCAAGGGTACAAGCCCCCGATATATTGCGACCCGAAGGCGCCGCCGAGCAGGGCCAGCGGCACTAGCAGCGCAATGAGCCGCCCGAGCTGTAGCCGGCTCAACGGAGCAGCGCCGCGCCCGCCGCCGAGGGCCGCTTCAGCCATTGGCTAGCGCTTCGACTTCGTTTGGCTGCCGCCCGATGCGACCGTCTTCCCCGCCGGCGCGAGGCGCTTGAGCGTGTTCATCGCATAATAGAGCTGGAAGTCCTTGATGCCCTTCTTCTCCAGCTCCTCCGGCGTGGCCGAGAAGCGCGGGTCGCGCGCTGTGTCGTCCTGCTCGAGCAGCTTGTCGTCCGCCTTGGCCTGCGCAAGCAGGTGACGGCGAAGGTCGGCTTCGCGCACACGCGGGCGGTCCTTGTAATCTGGATCCGAAATCTGCGGGACCATGATGTCGGGATCGATCCCGCCCGCCTGGACCGAGCGGCCCGAGGGCGTGAAATAGCGCGCGGTGGTCAGCCTGAGCGCGCTGCGCGGTCCGGTCTGCACCACAGTCTGAACGCTGCCCTTTCCGAAGCTCTTTTCACCCATGACGAGGGCGCGGCGCTGATCCTGAAGAGCGCCCGCGACGATCTCGGCTGCAGACGCGGTGCCCGCGTCGACCAGAACCACGACCGGAAGGCCATGGGTCATGTCGCCCGGCTTCGCATAATAACGCTCGATGTCGGTGCGCTCACGGCCGCGCTGCGAGACGATCTCTCCGCGCTCCAGGAACGCGTCGCTGATCTCGACCGCCTGGTCGAGCAGTCCGCCGGGGTTGGACCTGAGGTCAAGGACATAGCCGAGCGGCCGGCCGCCGGTCGCCTTGTCGATGGCCGCCAGGGCAGCCCGGGTTTCTTCCGCCGAATTGCCCGAGAAGGTGTTGATATCGAGAATGGCGACGCGGTCCTTCACCTCCCATTTCACGGGTCGAAGGACGATGCGCTCGCGAACGATCGAGACGTCGAACGGCTTTTCGCGTCCCGGCCGCAGCAGCGTCAGCTTCACGGACGTTCCAGGACTGCCCTTCATCTTGTCGACGGCTTCGTCGAGCGATGCTCCGTACAGAAGCTCGCCGTTGATGTGCGTGATGTAATCGCCGGCCTTGATTCCCGCGCGCCACGCGGGCGTATCCTCCGTCGGCGCGATCACCTTGACGATGCCGTCTTCCATCGTGACCGACAGTCCAAGCCCGCCGTAATTGCCGTCCGTGGTCGTGCGCAGCGTGTCGAAGTCGCTGTCCTCGAGATAGCTCGAATGCGGATCGAGCGCGGAAAGCATTCCGTCGATCGCGCCCTTGATCAGCGTCTGATCATCGACAGGCTCGACGTAATTCGCCTTCACCCGCTCGTAGACGCTCATGAACTTCTCGAGCTCCTTGTAATTGGCGACATCGGCCGCCGCGAGCGAGCTCGAGGTCACCGGGACCAGCGCGAGCGCTCCGACGAGCGCCAGCGGGGGGAGCAGCTTGTGGATCATGTTCATTGAAATTCGCCTCGTGTCGCGCTGCGATTTAGCCGCCTTTTCGGCGATTTGACAGTATTTGAGATGAACCTGCGATGAGAGCCGGCGAGTAGAGTTCGGCGCCCTTCTGGAGCTGAACTTCGAGCGGCCCGAGCGCCACGCCCAGCTCTTCGCCTATTGCAATCCGGTCGCCCCTGCGGAGCTTCGAGCCCGCGTTCACAAGGACCGTTTTCCACCCGCCGCCATGATCGATGATGACGATCCCATCGTATTCGCGGAAAGGGCCCGCGAAAGCGATAGTGCCGGCTGCCGGAGCGACCACGACCGTGCCCCGACGCGTCGCCAGCGTAATGCCGCGAGAGCGCACTCCGTTGGCGCTTACCGATCCCAGTCCGTCGACAACCGCCGCCCGGGCCGGCAGCCGGTACTCGATCGGTGGCTCCGCGGCCGCCCCTGCGCGCGGCAGCGGCGCGGGCCCGAGCGAGGCCAGCTCGCGCGCCGCCGCGGCCGACGAGCGGCCGGCGCCAGCGCTCTCGCGAATGCCGGCAAGCTGCTCCTGCCGAACGAGGGCGACATCTCCGGCGCCGAGTGCGGCGCTTCCGTTTTCCCCCGCGGACGCGAGTGCGCGCGCCTCCAGCGCGGCGAATGTATCGCGACGGCGGACCAGCTCCGCACGGCTCCGAGCGATTGCGTTTCGCGCATCGACCTGCGCCTCGCGGAGGCGGCGGGCACGCTCCAGCTCACCGGAAAGCGCCGCCGTTCGTTCCGCTATGGCCGGCCGTGTCGCCCGGATCAGCAGCCGGAGCTTGACCAGTTCGTCCGGCGAGTTCCCGTCCGCCAGAAGCAGCACCGGAGGCCGGCGGGCCATCAGCGCAAGCCCGGCCAGAAGCGAGCTGACGGGTGCCTGCTCCCGCGCGAGGCGAATGCGTTGGAGCTCGACCTGGGCGTTCACGAGCCTCGCGCGCGCATCCGCGGCGGTGATTTGCGCCTCGGCCGCCGAAACGGCCTGTGCTGCGGCAAGCTGTCGCGCACGAAGCCGCGCGGCATCGTCGCGCGCTTCGGACGCCGCTTTCTCGAGCCGACGCTGCTCGGCCTCGGCCGCGGCCGCTTCCGTTTGCGCGGCGCGAAGCTCCGCGTCGACCGTGAAGCGGGGCGGCGTGAGCGAAGCGCTCGCCGCAACGGTCGCGGATCCCGCGACGACGAGCACAGCTGCAGCCAGTCGGAGCACGATCTCAGCCTTCGCGATGATACGGATGGTTGGCAAGAATCGAGGTCGCCCGGAACAGCTGCTCGGCCAGCATGCTGCGCACCAACAGGTGCGGCCATGTCGCAGGACCGAACGACAGCATCAGGTCGGCCGCGGCCCGCTCGCCCTCGTCATGGCCGTCGGCGGCGCCGATTCCAAAGCGGGCTTCGCGTTTGCCCGCCTCGCGCCACGCCTCGAGTTGCCTGGCCAGCTCGGCCGAAGAGAGAGCGATGCCCTTCTCATCGAGCAACACGCTGACGCTGTTCGCCGGCAGCGGGGGCGCGGCCCGGCTTTTGTCCGGAAGCTCGGTAACCTTGGTCGGCCAGGCGATGCGCTTCAGATAGCGATCGACCAGATCGGCCTCTGGGGAACGGCCGATCTTGCCCCGCGCAACTATGTGCAGAAGCAAATTATTTGGGCGCGCTGAACGCGGAGGCGGTGCTGTAGGGCCAGCCGATAACGCCGAGGAATCCGTCGTAGATGGTGCGCGCCGCCTCCGCGATTGCCCGCGGCCGGTTGGCGCCGCCACGCGCGAAGATCGCAACGGCGACGCGGTGGCCGTTCGGCAGCGTGATGAAACCGACGTCGCTGGTATAGCCGTTGAGCGTGCCCGTCTTGTGGGCGACGGTACCCTCCGGAAGCAGCGCCTTCATGCGGTTGCTGCCCGTCTTGCACTGCGCCATCAGGTCGAGAAGGTAGTTCTTGCTCCACGAGCGCAGGAACTCGCCCTTGTCGAGGCGCTTGAGGAAATCCGCGAAGGCGAGCGGCGTTGCCGAATCGAGATCCTCGTAGAGGTCGCGCTTCGCCCGCAACAGCTGGGCGATGGTCCTGTCGACTCGAATGCCCTGCACCTTGTGCCAATCGAGCCATCGCTGGACCGTATCGGGACCGCCGAGATCGCGGATGAGAAGATCGGTCGCGTGATTGTCGCTGCGCGTGATCATCGCCTTCATCAGGGCCGCAGCCGACTGCCCGCCAATCGTGTCCTGCAACGACCGGTCGCCCTTTTCGACATAAGCCAGATAGGTCGCGGCGACCGCCACCTTCACCGTGCTTGCCATGGGGTAGCGCTGGTTACCGCGAACGCTGACCGTTTCACCGGTAGCGAGGTCGATTGCCGCAACCCCGACGTCTGCCGACTTCGTGGTGACGAGGCTGGAAAGATGGTTCTGGAGCTGCGCCGCGAGCGGGCCTTGCGCGGCAGCGGGCTGCGCAATGAAGGCCAAAAGGAAACACAGAACAGCAGTCCAACGCATTTTCGCTCACCCACCCTGAGCTGTTGCACTCACCGTGTCATCGCCAAAGGCCCACATTCGCTCCAAATTGTAAAAACTTCTTACCTCTGGGCGAAACAGGTGAACGATGACATCATCGGCGTCGATTAGCACCCAGTCGGCAGCAGGTAGTCCCTCGATCCGCACGGTTCGTCCGAATTCCTGCTTGATCCGCTCGGCCAATTTGGTCGCCAGCGCCGCCACCTGGCGGGTCGAACGACCCGATCCGATGACCATGTGGTCGGCAATATTGGACTTCCCCTCGAGCGGGATGGACACGACTTCGAGTGCCTGGTCGTCATCGAGCGACTTGAGCACGAGCTGATGGAGCTTTTCGACGTCGTCTGCAGGACGGCCGGTCGCGGCGGTCTCGGTTTGGCGATCGGGCAAGGCGTCTCCTTATGTAGGCGTGCCGCGCTCACGACGAACCCGCGTTCGGGATCGCGTTCGGCGGTGCCAGTCTGGGTCGAGCGCGCGTAAGGCGGTGGCGGATGTGGTGTTGGTCGGAAGGCGAAGGAACAAGATCGCCGGTAGACTCCACTCCGTCCAGCATTTCGCCTGGCTATCGGGGCGGACGAACCCTGAAAGCCAGCCCATCGCGCGCGCCGCGCGGGCAGCCTCATCATAACCGGGCCTGGGAAGTACCGCAATTGGAACGAGTTGCGCGATTTCGCGCCAGTCCTTCCAGCGATGGAATTCTGCGATTGTGTCCGCGCCCATCAGCCAGACGAACCGGTCATCGGGATGGTCGCGCTTCACCGCCCGCAGCGTGTCGACCGTGTAACGGGTAGCAGCCTTCCGCTCGAAGTCGCTGACGCGGATCGGGGTTCCGGCGGCCAGGTCGCGCGCGGATTGCAGCCGCGCCTCATACGGCGCCATCGCCGAACCCTCTTTGAGCGGGTTGCCAGGCGAAACCAGCCACCAAAGCTCGTCCAGGTCGAGCGCTTCGATGGCCGAAAGGCTTAGCTGCCGGTGGCCCTCGTGCGCAGGGTTGAACGATCCGCCGAGAAGACCGATGCGCCTCATGCGCCGGCAGCTAGCATGGGCGACAATCGCCGCCTAATGTCGCTTGGAGCGGAGGGGGGCCTCGAAATGCCTGATCTGGAGGGCATCGGCGACGCGGTAACGGGCGGCATGGTCGGGCGAGCCGTCGAGCCGGCGGCGGGAGAGGCCCGTGACGGCCACACGCACGAACGCAACTGCCTCAATTGCGGCGCGGCGCTGGCCGGGCCTTACTGCAGCGAGTGCGGGCAGCAGGCCCACGTCCACCGAACGCTAAGCGCATTCTTTCACGACCTCGTACACGGCGTGCTGCATTTCGAGGGCAAGATCTGGCACACGCTGCCGATGCTGGCGTGGCGGCCGGGCGAGCTGACGCGCCGCTACATCGACGGCCAGCGTGCCCGCTTCGTCTCGCCGATCGCCTTGTTCCTGTTCTCGATCTTCCTGATGTTCGCCGCGGTCAGTCTGGTCGGCGGGAACATCGGCGAGTTGCCCGAAGCGGCGAAGGCGGATCTCCAGCAGGAGCTTGTGAAAAGCCGGGCCAAGCTGAGCACTCTCGAAGCCCAAAGGACCGCCGCCCAGAAGGCTGGACGGCCGACCGCCACGCTCGATGAGAAGATCGGGGACCTGCGCGGCGAGATCGAAGCTTCCGAAGCGATGGCGCGCGGAGACTTCAGCAAGACGAGTGTCCGCACCTCCAGCGATCTACCCGACTGGCTGAACGAAAGCGTCGGCAAGGCAGCGAAAAACCCCGAGCTTCTCGCCTACAAGCTGAAAACCAATGCCTACAAGTTCAGCTGGCTGATCATCCCGCTGTCCGTGCCGTTCGTGTGGCGATGGCCGCGAGCCGCGCTTCGCGAGCCTTCTGGCTGGCCGCTTTCCCTTCCGCCATCAACGCCTTGACCTTGCCCATGGAAAAGACGGCCATGGCGCCTTTCTTCTGAAGAGCGGTGGCGTCGCGATGGAACTGCTCGGCATTCATCGTCTGCGCCGAAGCCACGGCCGGAAGCGCGAGCATCGCCATGCACGCCAGAAGATGCAGACGCATTGAGCAGCCCCTTATCGAAAGCGGCCGGACAACAGCGGCGTCGCAATGAACGGGGATTGAACGGGCCAGGTTCTCAGGCGCCGGCGGTCGCTGGGCCGCCGAGCGGCCGCGGGGGCATGGGTCCCGCCGTGGGGGTGGCCGAGCCGGCTGCCGGGAT
>JAEZIO010000070.1 GCA_023436615.1 Pseudomonadota bacterium
TTCCTGCACCGAGACCTCCTCGGGCAGCAGCTTCTTGGCCCAGGTGATGATGCCGAAGCCGAGGAAGGTCAGCGAGGCGCCCAGGGTCAGCCCCAACAGCGGCGTGTAGAACGTCGACCGGTTGGTGCCGGGCGCCCAACCCGCGGGCCACCAGATGTAGGCCACCACGAAGCCGAAGCCGAACAGACCGCTCAGGGTCAGCAGGAGGGCGATCGTGCGCACCACCCGCTTCTCGTCCTTGCCGCCGCGATTGGGGAACCTCGGTTCGTAGTGGACGATCTCCACTCCGTCGCGCCGGGCACCCTCGCGGACCAGATCAAACCTGCTCGCAGACGGATCGTCCACGTCGATGCTCATGCCCTGCTCCCACTTCTCACGACTTCCCCGCAATCCACACCGTCGTCAGGACCAGCGCCACCATGCCGACCAGGAAGATGACCAGGCCTTCGGAGACCGGCCCGAGTCGGCCGATGCCCAGCCCGCCGGGACTCGCGTCGCTCTGGAGGGCGTCGATGTAGGCGATGATGTCGCGCTTCTCGTCCGGGCTCAGCTGGTTGTCGCCGAACACCGGCATGTTCTGCGGCCCGCTCAGCATCGCGGCGTAGATCTGCCGGTCGCTGGCCGGCGCGAGGCTCGGCGCGTACTTGCCGGAGGACAGCGCGCCGCCGCCACCGCCGAAGGCGTGGCACTGCGAGCAGTTGATCCGGAACAGCTCACCACCGGTGGACAGGTTGGCGCCCTCACGCAGGTCCCCGATGGGCACCTCCGGGCCGCCGCCGAGCTCCTGGATGTACTGCCCGAGCTGGCGCACCTGCTCGTCGGTGAACTGCGGCGGCTTGCGCATGGCCTGGGCCTCCTGCCGGGCCATCGGCATGCGACCGCTGCTCACCTGGAACTCCACCGAGGCGGACCCGACGCCGATCAGGCTCGGACCACGGCCCTCGACGCCCTGGGCGTTGCGACCGTGACAGGTCACACAGCTCACGTCGAACAGCGCCTTACCCTCGTTGCCTGCGGCGGTCAACGGAGGGTTGTCCTGCGCCTGCACGCCGGGGGCGAAGACGGTGTAGGCACCGCCGGCCAGCATCAGCGCGGCGAACAGCCGGACCGCGGCACCCAGCCGGCGGCGGCCCCTGCTGCGCGCTACGGGCCGCCCGCGCAGCCGCGCGAGCAGACCGCGTCGGCGGTCGTTGTCAGAAGTCATGACCTGTGTCCTTAACCGGTTGGACCTTGTCTCAGGGGACGGAGCAGCGGCGCGGTTCGTGACGCGCCAAGATCACTGGAGCCAGTAGATCATGGCGTAGAGCGCGATCCACACGACGTCCACGAAGTGCCAGTAGTAGGACACGACGATCGCCGAGGTCGCCTGGGCGGGGGTGAACCGGCCCATCGTGGTACGGACCATGAAGATCACGAAGGCGATGAGACCGCCGGTCACGTGCAGACCGTGGAAGCCGGTGGTGAGGTAGAACATCGACCCGTAACCGTCTTCGTTGATCTTCACGCCCTCGTGCACCAGGGTCCGGTACTCGTTCAGCTGACCGAGCACGAAGATCAGACCCATCACGAAGGTGATCGTGAACCACCGGCGCAGAGCGTGGACGTCACCGCGCTCGGCCGCGAACACGCCGATCTGGCAGGTGATCGAGGAGAGCACCAGGATCACCGTGAACGTGGTCGCGTACGGGATGTTCAGCACCTCGGTGTGCTTCTCCCACTGCTCCGGCGCCGCCGCGCGGATGGAGAAGTACATCGCGAACAGCGCCGCGAAGAACATGAGTTCGCTGGAGAGCCACACGATCGTCCCGACGCTGACCATGTTGGGTCGGGTCAGGGAGTGGATCCGGCTCTTGTCAATGGCTGGGGCCGCAGTCACGCGGTCATTATTGCCCCTGACCGGGACCGACGATCAGCGGGGTGCCAAACCCGCCCCCTCCGTGGCCCGATCGTGGTGGTCCGCTTCGCCTGACCTACCCTGAAAAGCGTGCTGCACGTCGATCAGATCCTCGCCGTCACCTCGGCTGTTCCGGCGACGCTGGCGGCGGGAGGCGAAGGCGCCCCGCCGCCGTTCACCGTGGCCCGGGTCCTCACCGAGACCCGGCTGGACAGCTGGCTCACGCTGGGCATCGTGCTCGCCGCCGGTCTCTACCTCTACGGGGTGCACCGGCTGCGGCTGCGCGGCGACCGCTGGCCGGTCATCCGTACCGTGTCGTTCCTCGGCCCCGGCCTCGGCGGCATCGCCCTGGTCACGCTCACCGGCCTCGGCGCGTACGACACCGCCCTGCTCTCGGTGCACATGGTCCAGCACATGGTGCTGTCGATGATCGCGCCGATCTTCCTGGCGCTCGGCGCGCCGATGACGCTGGCGCTGCGCACGCTGCCGGCACGGCCCCGCAAGCGGCTGCTCGCGATCGTGCACAGCAAGGTGGTCCGGATCTACAGCTTCCCGCTTGTGGCGTTCGCCATCTTCGTGGTGAACCCGTTCGCGCTGTACTTCACCGACCTCTACGAGTTCACCCTGCGCCACGAGTGGGCGCACGAACTGGTCCACGCGCACTTCATCGCCACCGGCTGCGTCTTCTTCTGGCCGCTGCTCGGGCTGGACCCGCTGCCCGGCCGCTGGCCGTACCCGGGCCGCGCGCTGCTCATGCTGCTCTCGGTGCCGTTCCACACGGTCCTCGGCCTGACCATCATGCAGAGCACCACGCTGTTCGGCGGCGACTGGTACCCGTCGCTCAACCTGTCCTGGTCCGACCCCTGGAACGACCAGGTGGTCGCGGGCGGCATCCTGTGGGCCGGCGGCGAGTTCGTCAGCGTCACCATGCTCGCCGTCCTGGTCGTCCAGTGGGTCAGACAGTCCGAGCGCGAGGCCCGCCGGCTCGACCGCGAACTGGACCGCCAGGAGGCCCGCGAGCGCGCCGCGGAAGCGAGCGCCTGAGGCCCCGAAAGGGGTACGCCCTCCCCCGCCCGGGCGGAGGACAGGCCGCACGTGACGCCCGCTACGATCAGCGGGCAGCTACGAGGTGGGAGCCACGTCACGATGAGCGATCGTCTTTGCACCGTCCTGCTCTACAGCGACGACCCGAAGGTCCGCGACCGGATGCGGCTCGCCGTGGGCACCCGGCCGGCACCGGGGATCGAGATCGAGTTCGTCGAGGCCGACGAGTACAACGCCTGCATCCGGCTGGTCGACGATTACGAGATCGACCTGATGCTGCTCGACGGCGAGGCGAGCCCCGGCGGCGGCATCGGCATCGCCCGCCAGATCAAGGACGACCGGGACGACGCGCCCCCGACCTGCGTGGTGCTCGCCCGCGCCGCCGACCGCTGGCTGGCCGCGTACGCCGAGGTGGACGCCACGCTGACCCACCCGCTGGACCCGGTGGTCGCCGGCAGCACCGTGGCGGAGCTGCTGCGCCGCACCCACGCCGCGGCCTGATCCCCCGGCCTTCGCGCGCCCCGGCGACGCGGCCGTGGGGGGGCCCCCCCGCCGTGCGCACCCCCCGCGGGGGGCCCCCCCA
>JAEZIO010000071.1 GCA_023436615.1 Pseudomonadota bacterium
CGAGCGCCGCCGGGTTGGCGTCGATCTTGTCGGCGAAGTCGTTGAGCGAGGAGCCGTGGCGCAGGCCCGTCCGTGTCAACGTCCAGGGCTCGCCCCTCGAGTTCTCGGCCAGACGGCCCGTCTTCCGCAGCGCGGTCGCCGCCCAGCGCAGGTCGTACTGCCAGGTGTAGAGGAGATCGCCGGCGTTCTCGATGTCGCGCTGGTGTCGCCGCCAGACCTGCCGACTCACCTCGAGGACCGACCCCGAGCCGCCCATCGACTCGAGTGCCTCGACCAACCAGTCCCGCAGGACGTCGCGCACCGCCATGCGAGCAGCTTCGCGCCCTCGGCCGCGGGGAGCCAGAAGCGCAGCGCGCGTTCACCCGGTCGACACGGCCTCCGACGGCTCGGCTGCTAGTCCGCCCGGCGCGTACGTGCCGACGCCCCCTCGTCCCGCGTCCAGGTCGTCGAGCGTCCGCAGGCGGCGGGGCGAACCGAGCGCAGGCCGCATCCTGGATCACGCGCTCAGATGCCACACCGGCCGCGTCGAGCTGTCCGAATGGAACCTGTCGTCGCTGTACAGCACAGCATTGACTTCCCTGCGTGTGACGGACCGTCCGACATCGCCCTGCAGAGCAGTCGACAGCTCCCGAGCCGTCATCCCCGCGCCGGTGCGAAGCCGCTCGGCGATGCGGTCCGCCAGAACGGTCGATGTCGCGTGCCCCGCCTTCGCCTGCACGTCTCGGCTCTCCGACGGCGTCTCTCGCGGAGACTGAACGCGCCGCGAGGCAGACGCCGACGACGAGACAGCGGATGGTGCTCGGGCGGACGAAGACCGGCGTGGGGGTGCTCCTCGCTGCGGCGCACGTCCCGTACGGCCGGTCACAGGCGACGTGCCCACGGACCGCATGGCCAGAGCCACCTCAACCCTGCCCGTACAGTCCGTCGATCGAGCGACGCAACGCGGCCACCTCGATCGGTGCGCCACCGCGAGCTCGCACGTCCGCCAGCGTGCGGTTCTCGTGGACGATCCGCGCGACGAGCCCTTCCAGATCGGTGCCCGATGTCGTGGCGGGCGGTTCCGCGATGAGGCTCTGATCTCGCGCCTCGCTGCGCGCCACCGTCACCGTCCTCGACGCTCCAGCGCGGCGGGGAGAATTCGTCGTCCCGGCCTCCTCGCGGCGGCTCGTCTCCGTCGTGCGCTCGTCGGGACGGACCTCGATGCGCTGCGAGGGAACGTGCACCGACCGACGGCGTCGAGCCGAACGCAGGGCACTCAGCCACAGCATGGCGCGACCTCCCCTCGCCCTCGTGGCCTGCCCGCACTGCTCCGCCCGTGCCCCCGATGAGTCCAGGAGGTCACAGGTGCTCGGCCAGTCTGCTCGCCACCGCGCGGGCCAGCGGCGGGGGCACCGCGTTCCCGATCTGCCTCGCGATCGATGCGCGGGTCCCTGCCCACAGGTAGTCGTCGGGGAACCCCTGGATGCGAGCGGCCTCGAGATGGGTGATCGGCCGGTGCTCGGTCGGGTGGAGGAACCGCCCCTTCTCCGGGCGGTAGAACTCGGTCCGGACGGTGACCGCCGGCCGCTCCCAGACGAGCCGACCCATGACATCGCTCGCGCCGCGGGTGTTCCCGCGCCAGCACTCTGCGAGCATGTGGTCGGGAAGGTCTCTGCGACTGCCGCCGTAGGGGATGGACTCGTAGCGTGCAAGGGACAACGGTGTCGCCGGAGGCATGAAGTGGAGGTCCTGACTCTTGAACGCCCCGGGATGGACCGCGCCGTTCACCTCCACCCGCGAGTCGGGAAGGCGTAGGGCGGGCGGACGGACGTCCACGTCCGCGAGCACGTCGGCGAGGCACACCCGATCGTGTTCGGCCTCGGGCTCCCCCAGCCGGCGGGCGCCGGCGCGGCGGCCGACGACGAAGGCCCGACGTCGGTTCTGAGCCGCACCGTGATCAGCGGCGTTGAGCACCCAGGCCTCGATGCGCCAGTCCTCCAGCCGCCCGCCTCGAGACGCCTCGGCCGCGAGCGCCCGGTAGTCCCGTGACTCGAGGAACTGCGGCACGTTCTCCATGACGAAGAACGCCGGACGTACCCTCTCGAGCACACGGAGATAGTGCTGCCACATGCGGTTTCGTGGGTCGTCCGCATCGCGTTTGCCCAACAGGGAGAAGCCTTGGCACGGCGGGCCGCCGAGAACGACCTCGGCACGCGGGAACGAGCCCTCGGCGTACCGCGCGATGTCCCCGACGACGACGTGCTCGCCGTGGTTCAGCGCGTATGTCGCCGCGGCGTGCGGATCACGCTCGACGGCACCGACGGACCTGAAGCGCCCCGTGGACACGAACCCGGCGGTCAGCCCACCGGCACCCGCGAAGAGGTCGAGGACCGGGACGACCCTTTCGCCGGGGGCGTCAGGCCGGGAAGAGCGCAGCATCGGGGAACTCCTGGCTGCCGACGACCGAGACGCGGTCGAGGAGGACGTTGCGGTGCTCGCAGCTCGTCTCCGGCAGGAGCACGCACGCGTGGCAGGCAGCCAGATTGAGGTTGTCGGTCCCCGAGCCGCGCGACTCCGCGCACACGGGGTCGGAGGAGCACCACCGACCGTGCTCGATCGCCGCGCGGAAGATCGGCGCGAAGACGGACTCCCTCGCCAGCGCAGCGAGCCCGCCCAGGCTCCCGGCGGAGTCGGACGACGCGGTGTACACGAGGATCCC
>JAEZIO010000007.1 GCA_023436615.1 Pseudomonadota bacterium
CCCCGCGGCCGCGCCTCCGCAGGCGCAGGCCGCGGGCGCTGCTCTGCGCCTGCCGCCGCCCGTGGCCTTGCCGCTTGTGCCATCGCGGCGCGGCGTGTATCTCACCCGCCATCGACGCTCGCCTGCTGCGGAGAGGTGCCAGAGTGGTCGATTGGGACGGTCTCGAAAACCGTTGTGCGGGTAACCGTACCGTGGGTTCGAATCCCACCCTCTCCGCCATTCACCTCCCGACCTCGGCGCGCGAGCCGTATCAGTAAGGCGTCGAGGTCTGCTGGCGATCCTCCGGCAATCTGGCCCCGCGTCCGGAGGGTGCTTCGGCTGCGGGCGCCCGTCGAACCGGCGTCACGCGCCAGATTGTGTTGGACAAGTCGTCGGCGACGATCAGCGCGCCGCGCGGATCCACCGTGACGCCCACCGGTCGGCCGCGGGTCTTTCCGTCGGAGCCGCGAAAACCGGTCACGAAATCGACCGGCGGGCCTGACGGCCGCCCGTTGCGGAACGGGATGAAGATCACCTTGTAGCCGACCGGCGGGTCGCGGTTCCAGCTGCCGTGCTCGCCGACGAAGACCCCGTCCGCAAAGCCCCCGCCCATGGCCGGCGCCGAAAAGGCGAGTCCAAGCGCGGCAACGTGAGAGCCGAGCGCGTAATCGGGCCTCAAAGCCGTGGCGACGAGCTCGGGCTTCTGGGGGCGCACGCGCGGATCCACGTTCCGGCCCCAGTAACTATAAGGCCAGCCGTAAAAGCCGCCCGGACGAACCGAGGTCAGGTAATCGGGCGCGAGATTCGGCCCGATCTCGTCGCGCTCGTTGACTACCGCCCAAAGCTGGTTGGAGCCCGGCTGGATGGCAAGGGCGGTCGGGTTGCGCAGGCCCGTTGCATATTGCCGATGCGCGCCTGTCCGGGCGTCAACTTCCCAGACCATCGCGCGGTCCTGCTCCGCCGGCATGCCGCGTTCGGTGATGTTGCTGTTCGATCCGATGCCGACATAGAGGAAGCGCCCGTCGGGGCTTGCGGCAAGCGCCTTGGTCCAATGGTGGTTGATGGCGGACGGCAGGCCGGTGACCGTGACGGGCGGGCCGTCGGCGCGGGTTTGGCCGTCGCGATAAGAGAAGCGCACCAGCGCGTCCTGGTTGGCGACGTAAAGTTGCCCGTTGACGAGCGCCAGCCCGTAGGGCGCGTTGAGATTGGCGGCGAAAACCGTGCGGCCTTCATAGACTCCGTCGCCGTTCGCATCGCGCAGCAGGGTGAGGCGGTTGCCGCTGGCGACCGAGGTCGTGCCCTTCGCCTTGATGAAGCTCGCGATGATGTCCTTCGGGCGCAGAGCGGGCGCGCCGCCGCCCCGTCCTTCGGCAACCAGTATGTCGCCGTTGGGCAGGACCAGGGTCTGGCGCGGGATGCCGAGCCCGGTCGCGATCGCGGTTACGGTGTAGCCCTGCGGCACGACCGGCCGCTGGTCGCCCCAGGACGCCGGCCTCGCGATCTTCATCGACGGCAGAAGGCCGCGCTGCGGTTCGGGAAGCCGCGGGTCCGGACCATATTGCGGGGGCGGCGGCTTGCTGCCGCAAGCGGCGAGCAGCGCCGCAAGGCCAACCGCCGCGAGCAGTTGCCGGGAGCTCATCGCCGTCCTCCTGCTCGGGCCCCGGCATGGCCAAGCCATAATGCGACGATGGCCAGCACGGTCACGACGATCGAGAGGATGAGGCCCTGCGGCATCACGGCCCACGCGTCGCGCGCATGCACGAAGGAGTTGATCAGCCCGGCGGCGAACAGGGCGACGAGAACGATCACGTAAGGCAGTCGCCGGCCGCCCCGACGAGAGCTCCGAACCAGGTCGACAAGGGCCCACAGCAAGGCGAGCCCGACAAAGACCATCGCGCCGGCGATCAGCCAGGCCGCCATGTTGCTCCACTGGATCTGGTAGGTGGACGAATAGGCCCAGTCGCTAAGGAGGCCGCCCAAAAACAGCGGCACGGCTCCGGCGAGCAGGATCGAATGCAAGGGGTGAATAGGGATCGCATAGGTGCGGTTCGCGGCAGCATCCACGGCTTTGCTCCACTTGCGGCGGGCACACTTCGAAAGAAGCACATCCCGGGGCCGCGCATGACCGATCAGGCGTGCCGGGTTGGCCGGCGGCGCGATTGGAGAATGCGAAGCGCGAGCGCTTGTTCCGACCGAGAAGGTGGCGCACGGGTGACGGCGTCGCCCATGTCTCGGGCAAGGAGTAGCCCATCACATGCCGCAAGCGCTTCCGCCGCCTGAACCGCCCCGAGCGGCAATCGTCGTCACCGGCAAGGCGCTCCCCGACCCCGCGGCGGCCCGCGCCTACGACGTCGATCGTGTCGGCCGCGAGCAGCTGGAGAATGCGCCGACCCACCAACTAGACGAGATATTGAAGAAGGTGCCGGGATTGCAGCTGTTCCGCCGCTCCGACTCCACGAGCGGCCATCCGACCAGCCAGGGCGTGACGCTGCGCGCGCTCGGCGGCAATGCCTCGAGCCGCGCCTTGCTCATCCTCGATGGCGTACCCCAGGCCGATCCGTTCGGCGGCTGGGTCAATTGGCCGGCCTACGACCCGGCCGGGCTAGAGGAAGTGCGCGTGATCCGCGGCGGCGGAAGCGTCCCCTACGGGCCCGGTGCCCTCGCCGGCGTCATCGACATGAGCAGCCTTACCCGCAGCGGGGCGAACGGCGGGTTGGAGGCGGGAAGCCGCGGCTCCCTCGCTGCGCGCGGCTACCTTGGCGAAGACATCGGCGGTGGCCTTTTGACGGTCGACGCACAGGCCGGACGGAGCAACGGATTCGTGCCCGTGACCGCCGCGTCCCGGGGACCGGTGGACCGCCGCGCGCCATACCGGCAAGCCAGCGTTCGCAGCCGCTGGGTGGCTCCGCTGGCCAGGGACGTCGAGCTCCAGGCCGGCGCCCGCGCTTTCGTCGACGTTCGCGAGCGCGGGGTGCCGTTTACCGGCAACCGAACGCGCGGCGCCGACGCGTCGCTCCGGCTGGTCGGAAGCGGCCGCTGGCAGTGGTCGGCGACCGGCTACGCGCAGTGGCGCAACCTGCGGAGCAGCTTCGCGAGCGTGAACGACGCCCGCACGGCAGCGACGCGCGCCGCACTGCAGGATTCGGTTCCATCACGCGGGCTTGGCGCCATCGTGGAAGTGCGGCCGCCAGTCGTTTCGGGGATCGAGGTGCGGCTGGGTGCCGATGCGCGCGTCACGACGGGCGAATCGCGGGAGCTTTTCAGCTATTTGGGCGGACAGCCGACGCGGAGGCGGATCGCCGGCGGCGACACCGGCACTCAGGGGCTGTTCGCGGAGGCGGCGCTTAGCCGCGGCGCTATGACTCTGAGCGGCGGTGCACGCCTCGACCATTGGCGCATCAGCGACGGGCGCCTGGTGGAGCGAATGCTCGCCACGGGCGCGCCTATCCGGAACGATCGCTTTGACAGCCGCAGCGGATGGCAGCCGACCGCCCGCGCCGGTGCGGTTCTCGACGTTGGACGGGGTCTCAGTGTGCGCGCTGCCGCCTATCTCGGCTGGCGGATGCCGACGTTGAACGAACTGTTCCGTCCGTTTCGGGCGGGCGCCGATGCCACCGCCGCCAATCCTCTCCTCGAGCCGGAGCGCCTGGCGGGCGCTGAGGCAGGCGTTCGGTACCAGCGCGGGGGGTTCGACCTGTCGGTAACCGCGTTCGCGAACCGCCTCTCCGATTCGATCGCCAACGTGACACTGGGCCATGGTCCGGGACTATTCCCCGGCGTCGGGTTCGTCGCCGGAGATTATCGGCAGCGCCAGAATATCGACGCGGTCGAATCACGCGGCGTCGAAGCGTCGGCAGGCGCGAGCCGCGGTCTCTGGTCCATTCGGCTCGGAGCGAGCTACAGCCATGCCGAGGTCAAAGCGGGCGGCGCCGCGGCGCGGCTCGATGATCTCCGCCCGGCACAGACCCCGAAGCTCGCTTTGACCGGGGCGGTCGGCTGGAGCGATGGGAACCGCGAAGCTTCGGTCCTGGTCCGCCATGTCGGCGCGCAGTTCGAGGACGATCTGAACGAGCAGAGGCTGGCTCCCGCGACGACGCTCGACGCTTTCGCGGCGTGGCCGCTGAGCCGAAACGTCCAGCTCGTCGCGCGCGGCCAGAACCTTTTCGACGAGACCGTCGCGGCCGGAATCGACAGCGACCTGATCGTCGAGCGGGCGACTCCGCGAACCCTGTGGATCGGTCTCCGCTGGAGGGGGCTTTAGCGGATATCAGTCATAACCTGGGTCAAAGCGGTGAACTGCCGTTGGCACGTGCGCGTTTAACCCTCGGGATAACGGCTCGATCATGAGCCGGACCGACGGAGGAACGAGGATATGGCGACGACGAAAAGCAGCGGAACCAAGCGCGGCTTCGCCGCGATGAGCCCGGAGAAGCAGCGCGAGATCGCAGCCAAGGGCGGGCGCGCCAGTCACGGAGGCGGACGGAAGCCCGGGAGCACGAACCGGTCGCGCTCCGCTCGATAAGCCAGCGTAACGAGAAACCGCCGCCACTGCGCCGCGTTACCTTCGCGGCATGTACAGATCAGATCTGAACGCGAAGGATAAGAGCGGTGCGCTGGTGGGCGTGGGCCTGGTGCACGCCGGGCTCCTGTTCGTTCTCCTCCACCTGTCGGGCAAGATGGACCTAGCCCACCCCGAGAGCGTGCTCCGGGTCTTCGAGATCAACGAAGTTGCGCCTCCGCCACCCCTTCCGGACCCTGTCCGGCCGCAGCCCCAGCAGGACAAGCAAAAGCCAAAGGCGAGCGAAGGCGCCGCCAGTCCCAAGAACATCCGCAGCCAGGCTACTCCCATCGTCGCTCCCAAGCCGCGCATCGAGCTCCCGCTGCCGGTGCCGATGGCAACGAGCAACACTCCGAACGAAGGCACCGACGCGACCCAGGGAGCCTCCGACGTGGTCGGGCCGGGAACCGGGGCGGGGGGTACCGGCACCGGTAGCGGCAGCGGGGGGTCGGGGAGCGGCACCGGCGGAGGCGGGGGAGGCGGAGTTGCGGTTCCACCGTCACTCGTGCGCGGCATCACCAATCGCGATTACCCGCAGGACATCCAGCATCGTTGGCCGCGCGGCGGGCAGGTCTTCCTGCGTCTCAGGATCGAGCCGAACGGTCGCCCCAGCAAGTGCGACGTCATGCGGTCCTTCGGCGACGCCGCGGTTGACCAGTGGACCTGCAGGCTCGTCATGGAGCGCGGCGTGTTCCGGCCGGCGACCGACAAGCGCGGTCTGCCGGTTTCGGCGTGGTTCGGGTACGTGCAGAGCGACAGGGGCCCTGGCAGGCGCTAGGGGCGAGCCTTTCGCGACAATGAGGAACGCCGATGATTGAAGCCGAATGGTGGGACTACGACTCGACCGACGAAATGGCCGAGGCGGTAGTTGGCGACGTCGGGTTCATCGTCGAAAGTGCGCTCGACGCTCGCGGCGCCGCGCTGCTCGCGCTTCCGTCCGATTCCACCGCGCGGGCGATTTTTCCGGAGCTCGCCGACTCGAATTTGCAGTGGAAGAAGGTGATGGTGATCCCGAGCGACGACCGTATCGTCGCGGTCGATGACGAGCGCAGCCAGGCCCGCGCGCTGGCTCAGGCCTTCCTCCCCAAAGGCGCGCGCGTCGTCCCCGTCGTCACGCCGCTCGACGATTATCGGCTGGCCGGCAACTCGGCCGACGCCAGGCTCCAGGACCTGCCATGGCCGCCCGACCTCGTGTGGCTGAGCGTCGGCGAGGACGGCAGCGCTGCCGGGATCGCCGCCGGGCCGGACCTGCAGGACGCGCTGGATGCGCCGAAGGCTCGCCGCGCGGTCGGCGTCATGCCCGAACATGGCGAGCCGAAGGTAACGCTGACTCGTGCCTCGATCCTGTCCGCGCGCACGATCCTGATCACGCTCCAGGGCCAGGACAAGCGCGACATGCTCGAGAAGGCGATCGCCGACGGACAAAGCTCGAAGCTTCCGATCGGGCGGGTGCTCGCCGAAGCCGAGCAGCCGATCGACATCCACTGGTGCCCGTAGCCGCTAGACCGCGTCGAGCGGCTTGCCGCGCGTTTCCTTGAGGAAGATGAGCGACACCACGATCGGGATGATCGTGAAGACTACCGGATACCAGAGGCCTGCGTAGATATCGCCAGTGATGGTCGCCAGCGCGAAGCTCGTCACGGGCAGGAAGCCGCCGACCCAGCCGGTGCCGACATGGTAGGGCAGGGACATCGCGGTGTAGCGAACGCGCGTCGGGAACATCTCCACCAGGGCCGCCGCCTGCGGCCCATAGAGCGCGGTTCCGGCGATGGAGAAGACCATCAGCCAAAACAAAATGACCGGTAGGTTCATTCGCCCCGGATCGGCGCTCGCGGGATAGCCTTCCGTCGCAAGTGCGGACTTCAGCCGCGCGCCGGCCGCATCCTTCAGCGCCTTGATGCCGGGGCCATCGAGCGCCGACCCGTCGGGTATGTCGATGCGCTCGGCACCGACCGCGACTATCGTCCGTCCGTCCGACGCGGCTGCGCTGCGGTAGGAAATGCCCGCGCTTGCGAGCAGGCTTTTGGCGATGTCGCATCCGCTTTTGAACTGGCGCGTCCCGACGGGGTCGAACTGCACGGAGCATGTCGCGGGATCGGAGTAGACCACGACCGGATTTGCCCGGTGCGCCTCGACCAGCGCCGGGTTCGCCGCCGAAGCGATTGCGTGATAGCCTGGAAAATAGGCGACCAGTGCAAGCAGCATCGCGCCAATCATCACCGGCTTGCGGCCGACGCGGTCGCTCAACCAGCCGAAGAACACGTAGAGCGGAGCGCCCACGGCCGCCACGGCCAGCATAAGCGCGTCCTTGGTCGCCTCCGGAACGCCGAGAGACTTGGTGAGGAACACCTGAACGTAGAAGAAGGCGCAGTACCAGACTGCACCTTGCGCGCACATGATCCCGAAGAATGCGATCAGAACGCGCCTGAGGTTTTCCCAACGGCCAAATGCTTCGCGGAGCGGCGTCTTGCACACCTCGCCTTCCGCCTTGAGCTTCGCGAACGCGGGGCTCTCGGCCAGCTTGAACCGCAGCCAGACCGAGATGAGCAGGAGCAGGACCGAAACCAGGAACGGAACGCGCCACCCCCAGGCCAGGAACGCGTCCTGGCCCACGGCCGCCCGGGTGCCGAGGATGACCAGAAGGCCCGCGATCAGGCCGAGCTGCGCCGTGATCTGGATCCAGCCCGTCATCTCCCCGCGGCGCTCGTCGGGCGCATGCTCGGCGACATAGATCGCTGCGCCGCCATATTCGCCTCCGAGCGCAATTCCCTGGAGGATGCGAAGGACGATGAGGAGGATCGGCGAGACGATCCCCGCCGTCTCGTACGTTGGGAGAAGGCCGATCAGGAAGGTCGCAGCACCCATCAGGCTGACGGTTGCGAGAAAGGCGCCCTTTCTGCCCAGCCGGTCGCCGATGACGCCGAATATGATCGCGCCCAACGGCCGGAACGCGAAGCCGGCGGCGAACAGGCCGAGCGCGGCAAGCAGGCCCGCAGTCGGGTTGAGCCCGGCGAAGAAGACCTTCTGGATCGTGACCGCGAGCGAGCCGAAGATGAAGAAGTCGTACCATTCGAACGCGGTGCCCGCGGCCGAGGCCGCGATCACGCGCTTCATCGACCAGGCCTTGTGTTCTGGCGCTTCCGCTAGGCTCGCCATTGTCGGAAACTCCCCCTTCCGATCAGCGAGGGATAGCGGCTTACTGCCGTCCCGCAAGAAGCGCGTCGACGACGCCTGGATCGGCAAGCGTCGAGGTGTCGCCGAACCCGCTGTCGGCGCCCTCCGCGATCTTGCGCAGGATGCGCCGCATGATCTTGCCCGAGCGAGTCTTGGGCAGCGCGGGCGTGAAGTGGATCTTCTCGGGCGCGGCGAGCGCGCCGATCTCCTTGCGGACTTCCTGGTTCAGCTCCTGGCGAAGGGCGTCTCCGCCGTCCTCGCCGGCGTTCAAGGTCACGAAGGCGTAGATCGCCTGCCCCTTGATATCGTGGGGATAGGCGACCACGGCCGCTTCCGCGACCTTGGCGTGCGCAACCAGCGCGCTCTCGACCTCGGCCGTGCCGATCCGGTGGCCGGAGACGTTGATCACGTCGTCGACCCGCCCGGTGATCCAGTAATAGCCGTCGGCGTCACGGCGGCATCCGTCGCCGGTGAAATAAAGCCCGCGGTAGGTCGAGAAATAGGTCTGGAAGAAGCGCTCATGATCGCCCCACACGGTGCGCATCTGCCCCGGCCATGAGGACGCGAGGCAGAGGTTGCCACTTGCGACGGGGCCCAGGACCTTGTGCTCGGCGTCCAGCAGCAGCGGCTTGATCCCGGGCAGCGGCCGCGTGGCCGACCCAGGCTTCATCGGAGTGGCGCCGGGAAACGGCGAGATCATGATCCCGCCGGTTTCCGTCTGCCACCAGGTGTCGACCACCGGGCAGCGGCCGTCGCCCACGACGCGCCAATACCACTCCCACGCCTCGGGGTTGATCGGCTCACCGACCGTCCCGAGCAGGCGCAGCGATTTCCGGCCGTGCGCCTTTACGGGCTCCTCGCCCTCACGCATCAGCGCCCGGATCGCCGTCGGCGCGGTGTAGAAGATCGTCACTCCGAGGCGGTCCACGGTCTCCCAGAAGCGGCCGAAATCGGGATAGTTGGGAACGCCGTCGAACATGACGCTCGTCGCGCCCATCGCGAGCGGGCCGTAGACAACGTAGGTGTGACCCGTGATCCAGCCCACGTCGGCCGTGCACCAGTAGATGTCCTCGCGGCGATAATCGAAAACCCACTCGAACGTCGCCGCTGCCCACACCGCGTAGCCGCCGGTGGTGTGCACGACTCCCTTGGGCTTTCCCGTCGATCCCGAGGTGTACAGGATGAAGAGCGGGTCCTCGGCGTTCATCACCTGCGGCTCGCAGCTCGTGGAAAGCTGGTCGCGGACTTCCGAATAAAGGATGTCGCGCCCGGGCTTCATCGGCACGTCGCCGCCAGTGCGGGTGACGACGATGACGGTCGGCACGTCGCGGTGCGACAGGGCTTCGTCCACGTTGCGCTTGAGCGGGATGGGCTTGCCGCCGCGTACGCCTTCGTCCGCGGTGATGACGCAGCAGGCGTCGCAGTCGGCGATTCGGCCCGCCAGGCTTTCGGGCGAGAAGCCCGCGAACACCACCGAGTGGATCGCGCCGATGCGTGCACAGGCGAGCATCGCCGCCGCCGCCTCGGGGATCATCGGCATGTAGATCATCACGCGATCGCCGCGCCCGATGCGGCGCGACTTGAGCAGGTTGGCGAGGCGGCACGTCTCTTCGTACAGCTCGCGGTACGTGATTTCCCGGCCTTCGCCGGGCTCGTCCGCTTCGAAGATCAGGGCGGTGCGGTCGGCATCCTTTTCGAGATGCCTGTCGAGGCAGTTGACCGACAGGTTGAGCTGCCCGTCGCCGTACCAGCGGATGCGGAAGCGATCCTCGTCGAACGACCAGTCCCCCGCTTCGGTGGGGAACTTGCTCCAGGTGAGGCGCTTCGCCTGCTCGAGCCAAAAGCCGTCGGGATCGCGTTCGGCGCGGTCGCGCATTGCGTTGACCTCGTCCGGCCCGATCCTGGCGTTGAAACCCTCCGGAACCGGGTGGACGAGTTCAGACATCGTTGGCGACTCCCTGCGCGCGGCGAAGAACGCGCTGCGCCTGCTCGAGATGTGGGCGGTCAGCCATACGGCCGTCGACCGACACGGTACCGGAATCGGGTGCCGCTTCGAAGGCAGCGACCACGGCCCTGGCGTGAGCAAGCTCGTCGCGCGAGGGGCTGAAGGCGGCGTTGATCACTGCCACCTGCGCGGGATGGATGGCGAGCTTGCCCGTGAAGCCCTCGCGTCGCGCCGCCTCGGCTTCGCGCTTCAGACCGGGCTCGTCGCGGAAATCGGCAAAGACTCCATCGACCGGCTGGACTCCGGCGGCTACCGCCCCCGCGAGGCACAGCGAGCGCGCCATGCGATAGGTGAAGGAAAGCTCGCCGGACTCGTCATATTTGGAAGACGCCCCGAGCGCGGCCGACAGATCCTCGGCGCCCCAGCTCATCGCGACGAGAGGGGAACGCGGGTCGCGGTACGAAAGCAGGTTGAACAGGCTGGCGGCGGTTTCCGTGACGATCGCGTGGACCGGGATGCTTCCCGTGCGGTGCATGAGCTCGATGACGTCGGCGCCGCTTTCTGCCTTTGGCAGCACGATCCCCGCGATGTCGCCGTTGCCGATCACCTCGATATCGTCGGCGTAAGATTCGGAACCGATCGGGTTGATTCGCACCCACCAGTCGGGTCCGCCGCTGCGCTTCCCCAGCGCCTTGAGGATCTCGCGGGCGGCCGATTTGCGCTCTGGAACGACGCTGTCCTCGAGGTCGAAGATGATCGCGTCCGCGTCGCTGTCGATCGCCTTGGCGACCTTCTTTTCGCTGTCCGCCGGGGCGAACAGCCAGCTCCGCGGCTCGGTCCTCATTGCGGCGTCTTGAGCAGAAGCGCGGTGCGCGTGCACTCGCAGACGATCTCGCCGCGCTGGTTGAAGCTCCGGTGTGCCCAGGTGACGATTCCCGCGTTGGGGCGCGATTTGCTTTCGCGCACCGCGATGCACTCGGTCTCACTTCGCAGCGTGTCGCCCACGAACACAGGGTTGGGGAATTTCAGCGCGTCATAACCGAGGTTCGCAACCAGCGTCCCGAGGGTCGTGTCGGAGACGCTGACGCCGATCATCAGCCCGAACGTAAAGACGGAATTCACGAGCGGCATGCCGAACTCGGACTGCGACGCGAGGTCATGGTCGAGGTGCATCGGCTGCGGGTTGTGCGTGAGGGTCGAGATCAGGACATTGTCGGTCTCGGTCACCGTCCGCCTAATCTCGTGGCTGACCTTGTCGCCAACCTTCCACTCGTCGAAATACCGGCCCGCCATCGGCTCCGGTCTAGAACAAGTAAGGCGCCGAAGGGAAGGCGACCGCAATCATCGGTCGCGCGTGAGCCGATCCTTGAGGTCGCACATGCCGATCCGCTCGACCGCGGCTTCAGGGTCGAGCGCGCGGATGACATTGGCGATATGGCCGACCATCTGGCCGACGATGTCGACCGACTGCAGCGCGACGGAATGGCGCATTACGACCCCCATGTCGGCGGCCAGTTCGTCGCCCATCTGCTCGAGCATCGCGCGGGCGTGGTCGAGCTCGCCGGCAAGGCGTCGCTGCAACTCGTCGTTCGTCGGCTGAAGCGGCGGCGGTGGCGGCTCGCCACGCGCGATCGCGCTTTCCTCGTCCGGCCGGAACGCAGCCTGGATAGACATCTGGTCCACCCGGCGGGGATAGAAGGTCAGCGTAAAGAAGAGGTTGCCGTCCTCAATCCTGCGGTATCCCCCGGAATCGATCGATCGCATCGAAGATCCCTGAGATCGTCTCGCGCTCTTCTTCGGCGAGTTCCGGCCGCCAAATATCGAACAACAGGATGATGCGCAGCTCGCCGGTGGGGTTCTTCGCCTCGTGCTCGATGCTGTCGTCGAAGATCAGGAGCTTGCCCTGTTCCCACTCGCGAGTCTCGTTGCCGACGCGCAGCCAGCAGCCATCAGGAACGATCAGCGGAAGGTGGCAGATCAGCCGGCAGTTGAGCATGCCCGTGTGCGGGGGGATGTGGGCGCCGCCTTCGAGACGAGAGAAGAGAACGGCCGGCGTGCGCGATCCGATATGGCTCAGCGGCACGCGCTCCAGCGCTGCCATCGTCTTCGGGAACAACGTCGCGTTGTCCTGGAGGACCTGTCCATCTTTCCACAGGTAAAGCGCGGTCCAGCTGCGGTTATCATTGAGCCCGTGGAAGTCCCGATACGGCCGATCAGGGTCGTTCTGCACGTAAGGACGAAAATCGGCGCCTGAATCGAGCACCGCCAAAAGCTCTTCACGAATGACCGGCGTTGCGGCTTCGAGCTCTTCGACCCAGTCGAATTCCTCGCGCTCGAAGAACTGTCGCTGCGCTAGATAGGGATAATAAAACGCCGAGGGCTGCTGCACGAACACCTGCCGCTGCCCTTTCAGCAGGTCGAGCGAATGGCTCAATCGGATCTGCGCCGAAGCGTCGGCGGGCTTGGCCCGAGCGACGGCGCGTTCGATGGCCCCCTGGAATTCCTGCGCCTGCTTCTGGACGAACGCCTGCGCCTCGCGAAGCCGGTCTCTCAGCGCTGGCTCCATCAGACCCGCCGCCTGAGCCGATCTGAGCGCGCTCTGGTAGAAGGAGGTCGCGGCTTTTGCATCGCCGGAGCGGGCATAGTCATCCGCGCGCGCGAGCAGCGCCGGGATCCCGCTATCGGCTGCGCCGGCCTTCACGCAGCCTCGCTCTCGGCATGGGCATGGTCGTAGCGGGCCTGTGCCTGGTGGATCGCGCCGACATTATCCATCGACCATTGCACCAGCCCGCAAATCGGCTTCTGCAGAGATTTGCCGAGCTCGGTCAGTTCATAGTCGACGCGAGGCGGAATCGACGGGGTGACGGTGCGGTTCACCAGCCCGTCGCGCTCGAGGTTGCGCAGCGTCAGCGTCAGCATGCGCTGAGATACGCTCGGGATCTCGCGCCGAAGCTCGTTGAATCGCTTCGATCCGTTGCCGAGCGTCTGCACGACGAGCACGCTCCACTTATCGCCGATCCGCTGAAGCAGGCCGCTGATCGTCTGGCAGACGGGGCTGTGCAGGTTCTTCGCCATGGGTTGCGGTTCCCTTCGTGTGACCGTGTCACAAAATTGTTCGTCCGCCACAAGAAAGTGCCTTCTTGCGAGCGAGTGGATGGTGGTTATTTGGCGTCCCTCGGTAACAAATCAATACCAAGGAGGCAATAGTGACCATCCTGCATATCGACAGCAGCATCACAGGCGACGCGAGCGTCAGTCGGCAGCTTTCCCGCTCCGTCGTGGAGCGCCTCAAGGCCGAACGGCCCGGAGCGCGCGTTGTGCGCCGCGATCTGGCCGCCGAACCCCTGCCGCACTTCACGCTCGACGCATTCGCGGACAGCTCGGTCGTGGACGAGTTCCTCGATGCCGATGCGGTCGTGATAGGGGCGCCGATGTACAATTTCACGCTGTCGACCCAGCTCAAGGCCTGGATCGACCGCATCGCGATCGCCGGAAAGACGTTCCGCTATACGGAGACGGGACCGGAAGGGCTCGCCGGCGGCCGCCGGGTGATCATCGCAATGGCGCGCGGTGGAATCTACGATGCAGGCACCCCTGCGGCGGCGCTCGAGCATCTCGAAAGCTATCTTCGCGGAATCTTCGGCTTCATGGGCATCGAACCCGAATTCGTCTCGGCGGACGGCCTCAACATCAGCCCCGAGCAGAAGGAGCAGTCGGTCCGCGCCGCGCTCGGCGAAACGATGCTTCTGGCAGCCTGACCGTGGAGAGACTCCTCCGCCCTGGCGTTGTTAGCGCGGAGGAGATTGCCCATGGCCGAGCTCAACGAAAAACAGCGCGATCGCCTGGACGACGATCGATACGCATTCCCCAAGGAGCGCAAGGAACCGCTCAACGACGCGAAGCACGTCCGCAACGCGGTCGCCCGCTTCAACCAGGTCGAGGGCGTCAGCGATTCAGAACGCGACGAAGCCTGGAAGCGGATTCAGAAGGCCGCCAAGAAATATGACGTCGAACTCAGCGAGAAGAGCTGGCGCGAGCTGATGAAGAATTAGCTCAGCAACCTCAGCGGGTTCTCGATCAGCGGCTTCATGTCGGCGAGAAAGTTCGCCGCATCCCAGCCGTCGACGACGCGGTGATCGCACGACAGCGACAGGTTCATGCGCTTGCGGACCCCGATGTCGCCGTCGATGGGGACGAGTTTCTCCTCGATCTTGTTGACCGCGATGATCGCGACCTGCGGCGGGTTGATGACCGGCGTGGACGTAATCCCGCCCATCGGCCCGAGGCTCGAGATGGTGATCGTCGGGCCGGTCAGCTCCTCGCGCGTCGCCTTGTTGGTCCTGGCCGCATCCGACAGGCGCGCGATCTCAGAGGCAAGCTGCCACACGCTGAGCTTCTCGGCGCCGCGGATGACGGGCACCATGAGACCGTTGTCGGTCTGCGTCGCTATTCCCATGTCGACCGAGCCGCGGCGCGTGACGGTCATCGCCTCATCATCGAACGTCGCGTTGAGCATCGGATAGTCGGCGAGCGCCTTGGCCATGGCGGTGACGAGGAACGGCAGCAGCGTGAGCTTCGGATTGTCGCCGCGATCCCGAGTCATCATCCCGCGAGTCTCCTCGAGCGCGGTGACGTCGAATTCCTCGACCAAGGTGAAGTGCGGGATCCGGCGGTTTGCCTCCGCCATATTCTCGGCGATCTTGCGGCGCAGGCCGACCACCTTGATCACCTCGTCCTGACGCTTCGGCCCCGTTCCGCGAGCGGAAACGCTTCCACCCTGATGGACGATAAAGGAATCGAGGTCCGAGTGGCGGATGCGCGAGTCCCGCGCCTTCACCTGCGAAAGATCGATGCCTAGGTCGCGAGCGCGGGCCCGCACCGCCGGCGACGCGAGCACATGGGGCGAGCTCTTTGCGACTTCGGGCTCAGGTTTCGGTTCAGGCCCCGACTTCGCCTTCGCGGGTTTCTCTTCGACCGCGGTGACCGGGATTTCCTCTTCCTGCGCTTCGGTCGGCTGGACGGCGCCGTCACCCAGCGGACGCTCCTGCTTGCTCTCGGCGGCGGGGGCTTCTTCAGCCGCTTCCCCTGACGTCTCGATGACGACGAGCACCGAGCCGATCGGCACCTGGTCGCCGACGTCGCCGGCAAGCTCGACCACCTTGCCGGCCACCGGCGATTCCATCTCCACCGTCGCCTTGTCGGTCATCATGTCGGCGAGCTGCTGGTCTTCCTCGACCTGGTCGCCGACCTTGATGTGCCAGGCGACGATCTCGGCCTCGGCAATGCCTTCGCCAATGTCGGGTAGCTTGAACTCGTATCTAGCCATCAGTCAGCCATGACCTTCTCAAGAGCGCGCTTGAGGCGCTTCGGGCCGGGGAAATAGGCCCATTCGTACGCGTGCGGGTACGGCGTGTCCCAGCCCGTCACGCGCTCGACGGGCGCCTCGAGGTGATAGAAGCATCGCTCCTGCACTTCGGCGACGAGCTCGGCTCCGAAGCCCGTGTTCCGCGGAGCTTCATGGACGACGAGGCAGCGGCCGGTCTTCTTCACCGATTCTTCGATCGTCTCGATGTCGAGCGGCACGAGCGTTCGAAGGTCGATGACATCGGCGTCGATTCCGTTCTCCTCGACCGCGGCGAGCGCGACATGGACCATCGTCCCGTAAGCGAGGACGGTGAGGTCGCCGCCTTCGCGCACGACGGCCGCCTTGCCGAGCGGCACGGTATAATGACCGTCCGGCACTTCGCTCGCCGGATGTTTCGACCACGGGCTGACCGGCTTGTCATGGTGGCCGTCGAACGGGCCGTTGTAGAGCCGCTTGGGCTCGAAGAAGATGACCGGGTCCGGGTCTTCGATCGCGGCGATCAGAAGCCCCTTGGCGTCGTAAGGTGTCGACGGGATAACGGTCTTGAGGCCCGCGATATGGGTGAACAGGCTCTCGGGACTCTGGCTGTGCGTCTGCCCCCCGAAGATGCCGCCGCCGTAAGGCGAACGGATCACCATCGGCATCCCCCATTCGCCGGCGGTGCGATAGCGGATCTTGGCGACTTCGCTGACGATCTGGTCGTAGCCCGGATAGATGTAATCGGCGAACTGGATCTCGATCACCGGCTTTAGGCCGTAGGCCGCCATTCCTACCGCCGTGGCGACGATGCCGCCCTCGCTAATCGGCGCGTCGAATGCACGGCTCTTGCCGAACTGCTTCTGCAGCCCCTCGGTCACGCGGAAGACGCCGCCGAAATAGCCGACGTCCTCGCCATAGACGACGACGTCCGTGTCGCGGTCCATGGCTACGCGGTGGGCGCTGTTGAGCGCCTGGATCATGTTCATCGTCGCCATCAGGCGCGGCCTTCCGACACAGCCCGCGCCCGCTGCTCGACGAGGTTCGAGGGAACCTCGGCGTAAACGTCGTCGAACATGCTCTCGATATTCTCTCGGCCCTGCTCGGGGAGGACGCCGAGCTTCTCGGCTTCCTTCTGGGCGGACCGGACTTCCGCGTCGCACTCCGCGCGCACCGCCTCATGCCGTTCATCGTCCCATTCGCCGAGCGCGATGAGATGCGCCTTCAGCCGCTCGATCGGATCGCCGAGCGGCCAGGCCTTGGACTCGGCGCTCGGCCGGTAGCCGGAGGGGTCATCCGACGTCGAATGGCCTTCGGCGCGGTAGGTGAAGAACTCGATCAGCGTTGCGCCGAGATTGGATCGAGCGCGGTCGGCGGCCCAGCGCACCGCCGCATAGACGGCGAGCACGTCGTTGCCGTCGACCCGAAGCCCCGGAAGCCCGTAGCCGGTCGCGCGCTGCGCGAAGGTCGCTTTCTCCGCTCCCGCGATTCCGGAGAAGCTCGAGATCGCCCACTGGTTATTGACGACGGCGAGGATCGCGGGCGCGTTGTAGACGGCCGCGAAGGTCATTCCCGCGTGGAAGTCGCCTTCGGCCGTGGCGCCGTCGCCGATCCAACCCATCGCGATCCGGCTGTCGCCCTTGATCGCGCTCGCCATCGCCCAGCCCACGGCTTGCGGGAACTGCGTGCCGAGGTTGCCCGAGATGGTGAAGAAGCCGTGCTCCTTCGATGAGTACATGATCGGAAGCTGGCGGCCGCGGAGCTTGTCGCCTTTGTTCGAATAGACCTGGCACATCATCTCGAACAGCGGATAGCCGCGCGCGATCAGCAGGCCCTGCTGGCGGTAGGTCGGAAAGTGCATGTCGTCGCGGTCGAGTGCCATCGCCGTCGTGATCGCGATCGCCTCTTCGCCGGTCCCCTTCATGTAGAAGCTGGTCTTCCCCTGGCGCTGGGCGCGATACATGCGGTCGTCGTAGATCCGCTGGAGCACCATATCGCGAAGGATCTTGCGCAAAGTGTCGGCATCGAGCTTCGGGTCCCACGCGCCGATCGCTTGATTGGTGTCGTCGAGAACCCGGATGAGGCCCTTGGTCAGCGGCTCCGTCTCGGCGGCAGCCGCGGAGATGTCCGGCCGGGGCGCGGCCCCGGCGGCCGGGATGTCGAGATAGGAGAAGTCCGGCGTGTCGCCGGGCCGGAAGCGCGGCTCCGGCACATGCAGCGTCAGCTCGGGGCGGTTCGGCTTCTTTGCGGGTTGCTTATCGGCCATTTCGCCGAGCCGCTTAATCGCGAGTCACGCACGCGGCAACCAGCGCAGACAAGCGAGCTGGACACTATCCCCTTCGCATACGTGAATCGGGATCGCGAGCCATGGTAAGATTGGCCGTGACTCGGCCCGGCGCCTTTGACTCCCGATTAAACAACGGTTTAGCTCCCTCCGCCGAAGAGGGGGTTCAATGGATTTCGCAGTACCGAGCGAAGTCACGTATGATTTCGATGGGCGCGCCACTGTGGCGGAGGTCGCAAAGGCGCTCATCTCTCAAGACAAGCTCTTCAGGGAAGCCATGCGGATCATCGAGGCCGCGTTCCCCGAAGTCACTATCGAGCAGATCACGGTCAACGTCCGCGAGGTGGTTCAGGAGAGCCCCCTGCGTCAGCTCGTTGAGGCAGTCATCATCGCGGCCATGGAGCCGGAGCTGTCCAAAGATATGCCGCCAGACATTCTGAACACCCTCTTCGGGATCAACGTGCCCGATTCCGTCGATAGCTGGGTGACGGTCCTGCTGCTCCTCATCGCGCTGTGGGGTGCCGAGGCGGTCATTAAGAAAATCCGGCGCAGCCGCAAAGATGCTGCGGAGCGCAAAAAGGCCGAGCAGGATGAGCTGGTCCTCGCGGCCGAGCGCCGCCGCCTAACCCGTGAGGCCGCTGCGCGCGCGGCCATTACGGAGGACCAACTACACGAGGCGATCAACGAGGTGCTTACGAAGCGGGAAGCTTCTGTCGCCAAAGCGAGCATGGATTTCCTTTCGCCGGCAAAGAGACATCACGCGAGAGCTGTAAGGTTGCCGGGAGGCACGTCGATCGGCTCTACCGTTATCGAGGCAATTCCCTCTGACATTGACCTTGCGCAATACCAGCCCCCGACGGAAACCTACCCGTTGGAAGATGTCACGGTGGCATTCTACCTGCATGATCGGGAGAAGAGTAAGCATTGGGCGGCGCGCATCGCGGAAGTATCGCCAGATCGCAAACCACTGGACCTGGCTCCCGATATTCGTCGCGAAGATCTCTTCACGAAGGAAAGCGTCAGAGGTGATGTGCTAGTGACAACCGTGCTAAACGCGGAAGGTGAGTACGTTCCGAGCTACTACTATCTCGCAAAGGTGAGAGATGGCGACGCTGCGTGAAGCCCGCGACAAGGGCAAAATCGATGAGTTTATTGCAGAGCGCGAAGGCCAGTCCCCCGCTGACGCGGAGGCTTTCCGCGCCACCCTCAATTCAATGGCGCAAACGTCGAAATCAGGGCCGGAAACATCGACGCCGGACTGTGGCGACGATTGAAGCGGAACTCGGCTTCCTTGGCGTATTTCCAGAGGTGCTTGCCGCTCACGTGAATGTGAGTGCCGTTCACCATCCGCTTTAGCTGCGCCCAGAACCCCTCGATCGTCTGGGTATGGCAGCCGGACTTGCTGACATACTGGCCGCGATGGTGGTTCACGAACTCATGCGAGTAGCCGAGATCGCGAAGCGCGCGATATGACGGCAAAGCGTCGGTATGCACGGCGCTGCCCTTCACAACGATCGCCTCGATTTCGGGAAGGATGGTCGAGTGCTTCACGTTCGGAATGATCTTCGTGACAACATCGCCGTCGCGCTCGACCGCGCCGAGCACGACCGTCTTATTCTCAAGGTGACGGCCAGGGCCCTTCCGCTTGCCGCCGACTAGGGTTTCATCGACCTCCACTGTGCGGCCCTCGCCACCGACCGGCGATGAGCCATCGACCATCGCCATGTGCTCGCGAATGAGGCCGGCCATCCGCCATGCCGTTTTGTAGGTCACGCCCAGCTGGCGTTGCAGTTCCTTCGCGGCGACGCCGTTGCGCGTCGTGGTGAAGAGGTGGATTGCGTAGAACCACAGCTGCAGGGGCGTCCGCGTCTGCTCGAACGGGGTGCCGACCGTGGGGTGCAGATGGTGGCCGCACCACTGGCAGGAATAGGCCCGCTCGGCCTGTATGCGATACCAGTTCGCAGGGCGTCCGCACGACGGGCAAGGGAAACCTTGGCCGAAGCGGGTTTCAAACAGGTGCTTCAGGCAGCTTTCATCGTCAGGAAAGAGCCGGAAGAACTGGGTGATGGTGAGCGGCTTCGTCATGCACCATCATATACGCGCCCTTCTTACGTATGTAAAGGGGATAATGTCCAGCGAGCTTTACATCCCGGCCGATTCTGCCTTGCGTTGCCTTGCAAACGCCTCGCGGCTAACCGCTCGCCATGGCCGAAGACAAACGCACGCTGCCCGACCGGCTGTCGCTCGATCCGCGCAGCCCCTATTTCGACGCCGACGTCCTGAAGAACGGTGTCGGAATCAAGTTCAACGGGCAGGAAAAGACCAACGTCCAGGAATATTGTGTCTCGGAGGGCTGGATCAAAGTCGCGGCCGGCCGCAGTCGCGACCGCCACGGCAACCCGATGACCATCACGCTCAAGGGCGAGGTCGAGCCCTACGTGGAGGGCTCAGGCGATCAAGCGGGCGACGAGGGAGTCGCTTCCGAAGGATAATGCGGCGTGCGCCCTTTTCGGTCGCGCCACTTGTTGAACGCCCAGCCGCCAACAGCCACCGCGGCCAGCGCCGGCACGCTGCGCCGCGCAAGCGCCGCAGCCCCATAGCCGAGCATCGCGCCCTTCGCGCCGGAATGGCGGCCGGCCACTTTGCTGCCGAGCCACGCGCCTGCAAGTTTCCCTAGCATGTTCGCACCTTTCAAAAGCTTCTCGCGCATCCAAGCGACAGCTCGCGCCTAGGTTCCCCGACCGCCGCTGCGGTTGCTTGGGAAATTTCCCCAAATCGTCGTGGCGCATTCTCCCAACCGGCTCGTGCGCCAATCGATTCGCTCCCCGTTTTTGGCGGTTTCGCGCGATTGGCACGGCCTTTGAATAGCAATGTTCATCGGCCCGCAAGATTTGGAACCGGGGGCCAGAAAAGGGAGATTGGACATGTCTGGTCAGCAGACCATCACTCGGACACTCATCGCCGCCATCGGCGCGCTCTTGATGAGCTCGGTCGCGGTTGGTTCGGCAGTGGCCCCGGCGCACGTCGCCGCGGTATCGACGCAGTCTTCGGTCAATGCCTGAGCTCGAAATCCTCGAAGCGAAGGTGCCGGTCCGCACGCCCGTGCTGGGAGAGGAGCCCCAAAGCGCGGCGACGCGCCTGGCTCCGGTCGCCGGCTGGTTCAGCGGTCCCGTGTTCAGCCGCGCCAGGGACATTTTCGCGGCCAACATGACTGAGCTTCTCGACCGGGCCGAAGACCCGGCGCGGATGATCCGGATGATCATCCTGGAGATGGAAGAGACGCTCGTTGAAGTTCGCGCGACGGCCGCCCGCTCGATCGCGGACATGAAGGAAATGCGGCGGTCGCTCGCGAGGCTCGATGAAATCCAGGCGGGATGGGCCGAAAAAGCCGAGCTCGCTCTGAGCCGCGACCGCGAGGATCTTGCCAAGGCAGCGCTCGTCGAGCGGCAGAAGGCGGCCGACATGGCCGGCGAGCTCACTGCCGAGATCGCCCAGATCGAGGATCTGCTGCGCGGCTACGAGGCCGACATCGCCAAGCTGCAGGCCAAGCTTCGCGAAGCGCGCGCCCGCCAGAACTCGATCCAGCACCGCCTTGAGAGCGCGGTTGCGCGGGCGAAGGCTCGCGAGCTTCTCCACGGCGGCCGCACGCAGGAGGCGTTCAGCAAGTTCGAGATCCTCGAACGCCGCGCCGACTTCGCCGAAGGCCGCGCGGAAGCGCTGGGGCTGACCGGGCCAAAGAGCCTGGAGGAAGAGATCGCCGAGCTGCGCGCCAACGAAAAGGTCGACGCGGAGCTCGAGGAAATGAAGGCCGCGCTCGCGGCGAGCAAGAAATAGGAAGGGGACGCCACATGGCCCGCAGGAAATATTCACTCAAGCGCCGCGATGCCAAGCTGCTCGGAGTCTGCTCGACGCTTGGCGATCAGTTCGGAATCGACCCGACGATCCTACGGATCGGCCTCGTGATCTTCGCGCTGGCTATCGAGCCGCAAATCGCCGTCGTCAGCTATCTGGCGCTGGCCATCTACTTTCACATCAAGCGCAAGGCGAACAGCGAGCGCCACATGAGCGATTTCGATCGCATGGAGCTTGCCACCGCGGTCCGCCCGTCGGTGCACGCGATGCGAACGCAGCTGGATCCGATCGACCGCCGGCTCATGGCGATCGAAGACCATATTTCCAAACCCAATGACGAGCTGGCGCGCGAAATCGAAGCGCTGCGGGAGGAAAAGTGATGGACGCACTATCCGTCGGGATGATTGCGGCAAGCGTTCTCGTCGCACTTGCGACGGCCGCGTTCGCAGGGCTCAAGGGCTGGAACGCCTGGCTCGAGCTCAAGCGAATGGAGCTCACCCACTCGATCGCCGACCATGGCCTCCCCCCGGCCGGAAACCGGATCGAGCTCGCCGACCTCAAGGAACGGGTCCGCAAACTCGAAGCGATCGCCGCGGGGATCGACCTTTAAGGATTGCCGTGCGCTCCCCAAGGCGCGGCAGGCGGTCCGGGCTAACGCACCCGGGCCGCCTTTTCCTTGTCAGAAGCCGACGCGCGCCGTGAGCCGTATGTCGCGGCCGGCGAGCGGTGCGAAGTCCTTGAGATCGCTGCTCGAGCGGCGCGCGTCGACGTCGAAGAGGTTATTCGCGGTCAGCGACAGGCTCAGCTCCGGGTTCGCCGCGAACGGGTGCCAGTCGAGCGAGGCATTGACCATCGTGTAGCCGCGCGTCGGCGTCTCCTCCGGCGCGGTTCGACGCTGCGCGCTGACCCGCTCGGCCTCGATCCTGCCATCGACCTGGCCGCGCGAGCCGGTGAGGCCGGCAAGAACCCGAAAGGCGGGGATTTCGGGCGCATTGCCGAAATTCCTGATTTTTGCGCGAACGGCGTCCGCTGTCACTTCGCCGGCCCAGTCTATTCCAAGGGCTGTTCCGAACTTCATTTCGCTCTCGACCTCGAAGCCGTAATAATCGGCCTTGCCTTCGCGATATTCGTAGATCGGAAGGGCGTCCTCGATGATCCCCGTCGGCGCCTCGAAAATATAATTGGAATAGCGGTTGTAATAGACACCGGCCTGGACGTGCACCGGCCCCTCGGTGCGATGGATGCTGAGTTCAGCCCCATTGCTCTTTTGAACGCGCAAGTTCGGATTGCCGACGAGGAACTGCTGGCTTCCTCCGTGCGGCCCGTTCGAGAAAAGCTCGTTGACGGTTGGCGCCCTCTCGCTGTGCGAGAGCGACAGGCCGACACGCCATTCCCCCATGACTTTGTAATTCGCACCGGCCGATACCGAGACGGGTGTGTAGGACCGCGAAATGGGGGCCGCGCCGATAGGTCCGCCATTCTCGGCGATGTCTTCGTCGGAATTCGCTCGAAGCCGCGAAAACTCGATTCTCGCGCCCCCCTCGAAGCGAACCGGGCCGCGCTCCACCGTCTGCAGCGTGAACAGCGCAAGCCGCCGATTGTCGCTGTCGGGGAGGTATTTTTCCTCGCCGCGAATCTTGAAATCCTGCTTCAGGTAGTCGATCCCCGTCGTGCCGCCCCAGCCTCCACGGTTGGCCTGGACGACATCGGCGCGCATCTCGCCGCCATCGCTGAAGAAGCGCGACCCGACGGCGCCGTCGGGCTCGATCTCGCGGTGTCGGTATTTGGAAAGGCCGCCGCGGAACTCCAAGAGATCGAGGATGCCGCCGCCGATCGGCACGTTCGCCCGGACATCGCCGCGGTCCTGGTGCGCGTCGATCGTCGGCGCTTCCGGCTCGACCGCCGGGTCGAGCGAGTAGCGGACCGGCACGCCGTAGCGCGCGTCGTGATGGTTGAACGAAAAGCCGATGTTGAGGCCCCCGTCGACATAGGCAAAGCCGCCCGCCAGATCGTCGACGCGGCCGGCCGTGTTGGGAAGCGTGCCCTTGAGGTCCGCAAGCGCGCGGATTTCCGGATCGGCGCTGGCCAGCGCCTGTCGCCGCAAGGTATCGGAAAGGACATAGCCGCCGATGGCCAGGTCATCGTATTTCGAATAGGAGCCGTCCGCGTGTGCCACGAGCCGGCCGCCGAGCGGGATATCGACCCCGACATTGGCCGAGCGCTCGTTGGCGGCAGTGCCGTAATTCAGAAGGATATCGGCATCGACGTCATCGGGGCGGTGACGGGGGATTCGATCGTCGATCACGTTGACTACGCCGCCGATCACCGAGCTCGTGTAAAGCAGCGCTCCCGGACCGCGCAGCACTTCGATCCGCTCCGCCGTCAGCGGGTTGATCGTGACCGCGTGGTCCGGATCGGAAGCCGACAGGTCGAGGCTCGTCAGGCCGTCGATCAGTATGGGCGCATCCTCCCCCGAAAGACCGCGAAGGATCGGCCGCGACGACGATGGGCCGAAGCTCGATGCGCTGACGCCCGGCAGGTCTGCCAGAGTATCGCCGAGACTGGGTTTAAGGTCGTGCGCCAGCTCCTCCTCGTCGAGCACGGAAACGTTTCCGAGCACGTCGCCCGCCGTGCGACGGACGCCGGTGACGATGATGGCCTGATCGGTATCCGGGTGCGCTTCACGGGCCGAACCCGGCGTCGGCTGCGCGTCAGCGGTCGCGGCGGGCTCGGAAGCGCCGCCGGCACCCGAGCCCCCCGCCCCGATCGGCCGGGCGGAGCCGTGCGCAGAGACAGGGAAAAGAGCCATGGCCGCGGCAGAGGCAAGCAGCATGCGAGTCATCGGGTGGGGGAAGTCCTCGTCTTTTAGGAGTCGGCGCGCGGTTACTGCGAATGATACATCATCACAAGCGCGGTGACCCGCCAATCGGCGAAGCGGGCTTTCCCTTCGCTGAACGGCTGCAGGCTTGCCGCCGTCGTCGCGGCGCGCATAAGGCGCGCCATGGCCGGTGAGCAGGATCCCTTCGCCTTATTCGACGCGTGGTTGACCGAAGCGCAAGCGAGCGAGCCCAGCGATCCAGAGGCAATGGCCTTTGCCTCGGCGGATACAGCCGGTCGGCCGTCGGTGCGGATGGTCCTGCTTCGGCGCCACGGCCCCGACGGATTCGGGTTTTTCACGAACCTCGACAGCCGCAAGGGCGAGGAACTGCTTGCCAATCGGAACGGGGCGCTGTGCATCCACTGGAAGTCCCTGCGCCGCCAGGTGCGGGCGGAAGGTCCGGTCGAGCAGGTCAACGATGCCGAAGCGGACGCTTATTTCGCGGGGCGCGGCCGCGAATCGCAGATCGGGTCGTGGGCCTCGGACCAGTCGCGGCCGCTCGAAAGCCGGGAATTGTTCGAACGCCGCTACGAGGAGATGCGCGCGCGCTTCGAAGGGCAGCCGGTCCCGCGCCCGCCGCGCTGGTCGGGGTTCCGGCTCGTCCCCGAGCGCATCGAATTCTGGAGCGATCGCCCGCACCGCCTGCACGAGCGGCGGCTGTTCACCCTTACGGGCGACGGCTGGTCGGAAGGCTTGCTATACCCGTGACGGCAGACCGCTCCACGCTGACTTCGCGGGCTGCGCTCGCAAGCATTGCGATGGCACTGTTGCTGATCGGCCTGAAGAGCTGGGCGGCATTCGAAACGTCGTCGATGGCGATGCTCGGCTCGCTAACGGACAGCGGGCTCGATCTTATCGCAAGCCTCGTCGTGCTGCTCGGAGTCCGAGTCGCCGCGCAGCCCGCGGACCGCGAGCACCGGTTCGGTCACGGGAAGGCGGAGGCCCTCGCATCGCTCATCCAGGTGGTGCTTATCACGCTGTCGGCGCTGTTCATCGGCATCCGTTCGGTCGAGCGGCTGATCGGCGGCGCGCAGACAGCGGCGGCCGAACTCGGCATCGGCGTTTCGCTTGTCGCCATCGTCGCCACCCTCGCGCTGGTATCTTACCAGCGGCACGTGGTCCGGCGAACCGGGTCGGTCGCCATCGCAACCGACCGGCTGCATTATGCCTCCGACCTGATGCTCAACGGCTCGGTCATCGTCGCGCTCGTTCTCGACCAATATACCGGCATCGTCGGCGCGGACGCGCTGTTCGGGCTGCTGATCGCCTTGTGGCTGGTGCGGAGCGCCTGGCTTGCCTCGACCCATGCGCTCGCGCAGCTGATGGACCGCGAATGGCCGGACGACCTGCGGGAGCGGTTCCTCGCGGCGGCGCGCGAATATCCCGAGCTCGCCGGCCTGCACGATCTGCGGACGCGCACCAGCGGCACGCATAATTTCGCTCAGTTCCATGTCTGGGTTCCGGGCCACTGGACCGTGCAGGATGCGCACGACCGGCTCGACCGCGTGGAAGAAGCGCTTCAGCAGCGTTTTCCGGGAACTGAGATCCTCATCCACGTGGACCCCGAAGGGCAGACCGATCGCGAGACTTTGCTGCCCGCCGACATCACCGAGCGGCAGTCGTGACCGCTCTGCCCTTCTTCCAGGTCGATGCGTTCGCCGAGCGACCGCTTACCGGCAATCCGGCGGCGGTGATGCCGCTGGAGCGATGGCTCGACGACGAGGTCATGCAGGCGATCGCGGCCGAAAACAATCTGGCGGAGACCGCCTTCACCGTGCCCGCCGATGCCGACGATGCCGATTTCAAGCTGCGCTGGTTCACGCCCGCGGTAGAGGTAAACCTGTGCGGCCATGCGACGCTGGCCTCCGCCCATGTCCTGATGACGGGCGAGCGGGTGCGTTTCGCAACGCGCTCCGGCGTTCTGATGGTGTCGCGATCGGCCGAACTTCTCGAGCTCGATATGCCGGCCGCGACGGCCGCGCCGGCCGATCTCCCCGAGCTCCTCGAAGCGCTCGGAACGCCGGGTGAGACCTTTCTCAGCCGCGAGGGCAACGGCAATGCGATCGTGCTGCTCGACGATGAAGAGGCGGTTCGCGGCGTCACGCCGGATTTTGCCGCGCTTGCGAGCCTGCCGTACCTCGTGTCCGTCACTGCACCGGGCGCGCAGCACGACATCGTCAGCCGGGTGTTCGCGGCGTATCACGGCGTTCCCGAGGATCCGGTGACCGGCTCCGCTCATACGGCGCTGGTGCCGTTCTGGGCTCACCGGCTCGGACGGCGCGAGTTCACCGCCTTTCAGGCCAGCGCGCGCGGCGGCCTCCTCTACTGCCGGCAGGAAGGCGAGCGCGTAATCCTGGGCGGTCATTGCCAGACGGTCATCACCGGAAGCTTTCAGCTGTGAGGCTGCTCCTCGCCCTGAGCCTGCTCTGCGTCGCCTCGCCTGCAGCCGCGAGCCCCAGCGCGGAGCGCGACGCTATATTGCGGACCGTCGATCGCATGGAAGCGGCGTGGAATCGCGGCGACTTCCGCGGCTACATGGCGGGCTTCAAGAAGCCGGATGTCCTGTTCATTTCCGGGGGCAAGTTCCAGCAGGGCTGGCAAGGCACGCTCGATCATTACGTCCGCGACTACGGCGGCTCGGCCGAGCGGCGCGGACAGCTTCACTTCTACAATATGAAAGTCGAGCTGCTCGCTCCCGATGCCGCGATGCTCGTCGGCCAGTACCGGCTCGTCCGCGGCAAGCGCGTCACCGAAGGCGTGAACACGCGCCTGTTCCGGAAGCTCGGCGGCAAGTGGCTCATCACGGTCAACCACGTCTCCGCCTATGACGCCGCGCCTACTGGGAGCGGCGAAGAAGCTCGATAAGGTCCGCTTTCCAGAATTTGGCCCACGTGTGCGTGCCATGTCCGCGTGTCTCGGCCGTTTCGGGGATCATTCGGAAACGCGCATTCTTCATGCGTTTCACGGCCCGCTGGGGCACGTCCAGGTTGCGCGGATTGATGAAGTCGTCGGCCGAGTTGATCCACGTGACCGGGGCGGTGATCGCCTCGAGCTTCGGCCAGGGATTGTAGTTCCGCGAGGAATCGAACTGGTAGATCGTGTCGTTCGCATCGAGCCCCTCGATTCCGCTCGCGACGCTCTGCCGGACGAAGGCGGTTGCCTTCTCTCGAGTCGGATACTGGTGCTGCAGGAAAAGCGGAGCGCCACCGGCGATGAACAGGATGGACTGCGCGGTGTGAAGGCCCTGCGTCGGCTGGCTCGAGTAATTGCCCTTGTTCCAGGCCGGGTCCCACGTGATGCCGTCGATCACCAGCTGCCGCCACATCCTGTTCAGGCCGGCAATCTCGATCGGCTGACAGGCAAGCGGCATCAGCGCCTTCGCGAAGCTGGGGTAGGTCTCGCCCCAGACGAAGATGTGCATGCACCCCATGGACGTGCCGAGGATCAGCCGAAGGCGCTTCACGCCGAGGCCCTCGGTCAGCATCCGGTGCTGGGCTTCGACCATGTCGCCGTAATCGTATTTCGGGAAGCGCATCCGCATCCCGTCGGACGGTTTCGAGGATGCGCCGTGCCCGATGTTGTCGGGGAGGATGATCCAGTATTTCCCGATATCGAGCGGCTGGCCGGGGCCATAAAGCTCGTCGGCGAATTGCGGGCGCAGGAACTGTTTTCCGGTGCCGCCGGTCCCGTGGAGCACCATCACTGCATTGTCGATCTCGCCCGCCCTGTTGCGATGCGGCTTTCCGAGCGTCGCGTAATGCATCCGCAACTCTGGAAGCGTCTCGCCGGAGCGGAAGCGAAAGGCCTGAAGCACGATGTCGCCTTCGTTCGTCTGCCAACCGGCGGCCGGGGTCGCGATTGGCGTTGCAGGCGCGGGTGCCGGCTGGGCCGCAATTGCGGAGAGCAGGAGCAGGGGAGCGATCATCAAGACCTCGATGGATTCACTTTGCGTTCGAGCGCATCCAGCATGGGCAATTGGCTCGGAAGCATCATGCGCCGCGCTTCGGCGAGAGTCATCCAGCGCGCCTCGTCCACTTCGGGGAATCGCTGCAGGCGGCCGCTGCGCGGAGGCCATTCCATTTCGAAGTCGGTGCTGGTCAGCGCCGTGATGTCGAACTCGCTCTCGGCGGCGAACACCTCGACGGTTTTTCCGCCTGACTGACGAATCCGACACAGGTGCTGGGGCGCGGTCTCGATGGCGAGTCCGGTTTCTTCTTGCAGCTCGCGCACCGCAGCCTGCTCGGCCGTCTCGCCTGCGTCGATCCCGCCTTTGGGGATCATCCACGCGCCGGCGTCCTTCTTCGTCCAGTACGGCCCACCAGGATGGACGAGCAGGACTTCGGTTTCGCCGGCGTTTCGCCGGTAAAGCAGGATGCCGGCGCTAAGCGGCTGCGGCACAGGCGACGCGCGGATCGGCGGCAAGCGTCTCGGCAATCCAGCCGCCGCCGAGAACTCGCGAACCGTCGTAGACAACGGCCGCCTGCCCCGGCGCGACACCATATTCGGGCCGCTCGAAACGCACCCACCCGTCCTCAATGCGTGCCGCGACAGGAGGGGCCAGCGACCGCACCTTGACGCTGACGTCGCGCTGGCGCTCCCCGATCCAGCTCAGCTGCTCGATCCGCATGCGCTCGACGGCAAGCGCGGCGCGCGGACCGACCACGAGCCGCCGCTCGTCCGGGTCGATCCGCACGACGTATAGCGGCTCGCTGCTGCCGCCGATTTCAATTCCGCGGCGCTGGCCGATCGTGAAATGGACGACTCCGCGATGGCGTCCCAGCACTCGGCCGTCGAGATCGACGATTTCGCCAGGCGCCTCGGTCTGCGGACGAAGTTTTTTGACGAGCGACGCATAGTCACCGTCGGGAACGAAGCAGATGTCCTGGCTGTCGGGTTTCGACGCGACCGCAAGCCCGAGCTCCGCGGCGATATGCCGGACCTCCGGCTTTGGCAGGTCGCCCAACGGGAATCGCAGGAATTCGAGCTGCTCGGCGGTTGTGCCGTAAAGGAAATAGCTCTGGTCGCGAGCCGGATCGGCGCCTTTATGAAGCTCGACGCGGCCGCGGTTGACGATGCGCCGCACGTAATGGCCCGTCGCGAGGCAGTCGGCGCCGATCTCCCTGGCAAAAGCGATGAGGTCGGTGAACTTCACGCCCTGGTTGCACAAAGCGCACGGAATGGGCGTCCGCCCGCTGGCATATTCGTCGGCGAAGCGCTCGATCACTCCGGTCCGGAAGCGGCTTTCGTAATCGAGAACGTAATGGGCGATGCCGAGGCGGTCGGCGACCTGCGCGGCGTCGTAGATGTCCTGACCGGCGCAGCATGAGCCCGAACGCTTCGCGGCTTCACCATGGTCATAAAGCTGGAGCGTCACTCCGATGACCTCGGCTCCGGTCCGCGCGGCGAGCGCGGCCGTGACGGAGCTGTCGACGCCGCCGGACATGGCGACGACGATCCGCGAGCCCTGCGGGCGTTCGAGGCCGAAGCTGACGTTCATTGTCGTTATGAACGGTCTCTTTACCCGAAGTTCACTCCTCACTGCTACCCCGGCATCGGCAGGGGCAGTTCAGGGGGTGCCGTGTCGCGTATCGACAAGACGATTGAAGGGATCAGCGATGAGCCCGTGGACGCCGACGAAATCCTTGCCGCTCTCCACAAGGAGGGCGTCGCGGGCGCACCTCGGCGAAGCGACGCGGTCAGTTGCTACCTGTCGGCGAGCGACGGGTGGAAGGAGGCGCTGGCGGTGCTCGGCGGGGCCTTCGCGCCGTCGCGCGGAGAAGAGAATGAGTGAGCGGCGCATTAACCAGCGCCTTTGAGAATATCTTCAACGGACCCGACTTAAGACAAGTGCATCGGCAATTGATGAAGCAGGTTTGACTGGAAATGCTCGAGAACCAGAAAATTCGGCCCGCCCAGGTTATCGGCCCGCTCGGCGAGCCGCTGACGCTCGAGTCCTTGCCCCCTGCGACGACCAACCGTTGGGTCGTCAGGCGCAAGGCCGAAGTCGTCGCCGCCGTTGCCGGCGGCCTGCTCAGCGTGGACGAGGCGTGCAAGCGCTACTCGCTCAGCCTGGAGGAATTCACGAGCTGGCAGCGTGCCGTGGAGCGCAGCGGAATGCCGGGCCTGCGGGTCACGCGGATCAAGCATTATCGAGACGTATACGAGCGCCAGCAGCGCTATTGAGGCAACGCGCGGTCCGCGCGGCCTTCGTTACTTCGATTAACCGACCCGCGGATTTCCGTGGATTACCCGGCCCGGCGTTAACCCTCAGGCTGGACAGATACTCCTGAATCCGGAACAACGGTGGGGCATCGGGCGTCTTTTCGATGCTCATGGCCGCCGGGTGTATTGTGGCGGCCGCGAACAGGAGGAAACGCTCATGGGTTTCATCGTCTGGCTGATCGTTGGGGGTATCATCGGCTGGCTCGCCAGCCTCGTCATGCGCACGGATGCGCAGCAGGGAATCATCCTCAACATCGTCGTCGGCATCATCGGCGCGGTCATCGCCGGCCTGATCTTCGGCGGCGGCAACATCAACACTTCGAACCCGCTCGATCTGACGAACATCCTGTGGTCGCTGCTTGGCGCGATCATCCTGCTCGCGATCGTGAACCTCATCCGCAGAGGCACGGTCCGTTAAAAAGCGCGACGCGTAACGCAATCGGAAAGGCGGCGCGGGCGCGCCCCCCG
>JAEZIO010000003.1 GCA_023436615.1 Pseudomonadota bacterium
ATGAACGCTCCGTTCCAGGCACGCGCGGGGTTGCGCGATCCGTTCACCGCCTTCGTCTGCGACGATGCGACCGCCGATATGCTGCGGCCGATCGCCGTCGAGCATGGCTGGAGCCCGGAGAAGGTCAACAAGGGCGGTCTTCGCAACGCGGTGCAGTCGCTGTCCGTGTCCGCAAGCCCGAACATCCTGTTCGTCGACTTGTCGGAATCGGGCGATCCGCTGAACGACATCAATGGCCTCGCGGAAGTTTGCGAGCCCGGCACGATCGTGATCGCCGCCGGCCAGGTGAACGACGTTCGCCTCTATCGCGACCTCGTCGCGAGCGGGATCCACGATTATCTGCTGAAGCCTTTCACCGTCGATCAGCTGCGCGACAGCTTCGCTCACGCGCAGACGATCCTGTCGGGTCCGCGCGGCGAAGCCCAGGCCGACAAGCCCCACGTGATGGCGGCGGTCATCGGCGTTCGCGGCGGGGTCGGTGCCTCGACCATGGCGACCTCCCTCGCCTGGATGCTCGGCGAGCGTTCGCACCGCGTGACGTCGCTTCTCGACCTCGACGTGCATTTCGGCACGGGGGCGCTGGCGCTCGACCTCGAGCCCGGCCGCGGCCTGACCGATGCAATCGAGAACCCGAGCCGAATCGACGGGCTGTTCATCGAGCGCGCCATGGTTCGCGCCAACGAGCGCCTTTCGGTGCTGTCCGCCGAAGCTCCGATCCACCAGCCGTTGATGACGGACGGAAGCGCCTTCTTCCATCTGCAGGAGGAAATGCGCAACGCGTTCGAATCGACCGTGCTCGACCTTCCGCGGCACATGCTGATCCAGCACCCGCACCTGGTCCATGACGCGCACGTCGCCGTCGTCGTCGCGGAACTGACGCTGGCCGCCACTCGCGACGCCATCCGGATTCTCGCCTGGCTCAAGTCGAACGCGCCGCAGACGAAGGTCATCGTCGTCGCCAACGGCGTTCCCAACGGCGGCGCTCTGGAAATCAGCCGCAAGGATTTCGAACAGTCGATCGAGCGCGCCGTCGACATCGTGTTTCCGCACGATCCGAAGGCAGCGGCACAGTCCGCCAAGCTCGGAAAGCCGCTCGCCGAAATCGCTTCGGGGAAGATGACGGCGCCATTCAACACCTTGCTCAACATGGTGCTGAGCCACGCCACCGACGACGGCGTCGCCCCGGTCGAAGACAAGGCTTCCGGCTCGAAATCGCTGGTCAACAATCTCAAGGCAATGCTGGCTAAGCCGAAGGCGAAGGCGGCGTAACTGGACGGCCGGCGCGGTCGGAAATTCCCGGCCGCGCGGACAAGGGAAAAGCGGTAGATGTTCCTCTATCTGATCCTGCTACTCGGGGGCGCCGGCGCAGCAATGCTGCTGGTCAGGCTCGCCAGCGGACCGTCGGCGTCGAAGTCGCTCAAGCGGCGTATCGAGCTGGTCAAGGAGCGGCACGCCGAAGGCGTGACCGCCGCCGCGCAGGCCCAGATCCGCAAGCTTCTGGCGGCTCGCGCAAGCCGCTTCGAAGGCATCGCCTCGTCGATCATCCCGCGCCCGGCGCTTCTCCGGAAGCGTCTCGAAATGACGGGCAAGGAAATCACGCTCGGCAAGTATGCGACCATTTCCGCCGGTCTCGCCCTCGTTGCGGGCGGCGCCCTGATGTTGCGCGGCGCGCCCTTCTTCCTCGCCTTTTTCTTGGGGCTGTTCGTCGGCGTCGGCATGCCGCACCTGGTGGTCGGCAAGATGATCACCAGGCGCATCAACAAGTTCAATTCCAATTTCCCCGACGCCATCGAGCTGATGGTCCGCGGCCTTCGCTCCGGTCTCCCGATCAGCGAGACGCTGGGCGTGGTGGGCACCGAAGTGCCCGGTCCCGTGGGCATCGAGTTCCGCGCCGTCGCCGACAAGATGAAGATCGGCCGAACGATGGAAGCCGCGCTGCAGGACACTGCGGATCGCCTGGGCACGCCCGAGTTCCAGTTCTTCGTGATCACGCTTGCGATCCAGCGCGAGACCGGCGGCAACCTGGCGGAAACGCTGTCGAACCTGGCCGACGTGCTGCGCAAGCGCGCACAGATGAAGCTCAAGATCCGCGCCATGAGCTCGGAGTCGAAAGCGTCTGCCTACATCGTCGGCTCGCTTCCGTTCGTGGTGTTCACGCTCGTGTACATGATCAACCCTGGCTACATGGGCGGCTTCTTCACCGACCAGCGCCTGATGGTCGCCGGCCTCGGGGGCCTCATGTGGATGAGCATCGGCGCCTTCATCATGGCCAAGATGGTCAACTTCGAGATCTAGGGGACGCGATAGACCATGCAGAGCGCCGGCCCCACTCTTCTCGGCTTCGACGTCATCTGGATCGCGACGATCCTGAGCGGCGTGGCCACTCTCGCCGTGATCATGGCGATTTATGCCGCCACCACGGTGAAGGACCCGATGGCGCGTCGCGTCAAAGCGCTCAATGAACGGCGCGAGCAGCTCAAGGCGGGCATCGTCGCCTCGACCAACAAGCGCAAGAAGCTGACCAACCGCAACCAGGGTGCCGAGCGCGTCCGCGCGATCCTGAGCAAGTTCAAGATGCTCCAGGACGACCAGCTGCAGAAGACGCAGCAGCGGCTGATGCAGGCCGGCATCCGGACGAAGGATCTCGCCTTCTTCATCATTTTCGCGCGGTTCGTGCTTCCGGTGGTTCTCGGAATCGCGGCGGTCGTGCTGATCTACATCGTCAATTACTGGCCCGAATGGGGCGGGCTTCGCCGTTACATGACCGTCGCCAGCATCCTGGTCAGCAGCTACAAGGCGCCTGACATCTGGCTGAAGAACAAGGTCACGAAGCGCAGCCACGCGATCCGCAAGGGATTGCCCGACGCGCTCGACCTCCTCGTGATCTGCGCTGAAGCCGGCCTCACCGTCGATGCCGCATTCGGCCGCGTGTCTCGCGAGCTCGGCAAGGCCTATCCGGAGCTCGGCGACGAGTTCGGCCTCACCGCGATCGAGCTCGGCTTCCTCAACGAGCGGCGGCAGGCGTTCGAAAACCTCGCCAACCGCGTCGACCTTGAAGCCGTTCGCGGCGTGGTCACGACGATGATCCAGACCGAAAAGTACGGTACGCCGCTCGCATCCGCCCTGCGCGTGCTGTCGGCCGAATTCCGCAACGAACGCATGATGCGCGCGGAAGAGAAAGCGGCTCGCCTCCCGGCGATCATGACCGTGCCGCTGATCCTGTTCATCCTGCCGACCCTGTTCGTCGTCATTCTCGGCCCGGCCGCCTGCTCGATCAGCGATAATCTGATCAACCGCTAGTCGCGTCGCTCCGGTTGCGGGCGCGGAACGGAAACGGCCGTCCCGCGCTTGTAACCGCGGTTAAGGCGACGAGGGACCTGAGCAATGATCGCATTCACTTCCGACCAGTGGGTGATCCTGGCGCTGGTGTTCCTGCTCGGGCTGCTGATCGGCGCGTTCCTGCTCGCCGGAAGCGGCCGCAAGTGGAAAACCCGTTATCGCAACGAGGTCCGCGAGCGCGAGGCGCTCGAGGAGCGGCATCGCGACCGCGAGCGCGAATGGGACGATCGCGAGAAGGAGTGGCGCGAGCGCGACAGCCTTCGCGCCGCGGCGATCAAGGACCGCGACCGCGACGGCGACGGAGTGCCGGACCGGAAGGAATATTGAGGAGCGCAGGCTGATCCGGGGGATCAGCCGAGCACATCAACCCTCGATCTTCGAGAAATCCGCCACTCGGTGGACCGCGTCGCGGAACCGCATCAACAGGTTGAGGCGGCGGCCGCGCGCACCCGGGTCGTCAACGTTCACCGTCACATGATCGAAGAAGCTGTCGATCGGCGAGCGCAGGCTGGCGAGCGCTGCCATCGCAGCGGTGAAATCCTCTTTGTCGACGGCCGCCGACGCTTCGGGCTCCGCTGAATCGAGCGCGGATATGAGGGCCTGTTCCTCCGGCTGCACCTCGATACGCGCAGCAACGGACGCCGTTTCGCCCTCCCACTTCTCCTTCTTGAGGATGTTGGCCGCGCGCTTGTACGCGGTGAGAAGGTCGCCCCCCTCCTCCGTCTCCACGAAGTTCTGGAGCGCCCTCACCCGTGCCAGCAGCCGGACGAGATCGTCCTCGCCGCCGAGCGCGAACACTGCATCGATGAGGTCATGCCGGACCCCAGCCTCGCGCTGCTGCACCTTCAGCCGGTCGGCGAAGAACTCGAGAACTTCCGGAACCGTGCGGTCGAGCCGATGCGCCGCCTCGCTGTCGTTCGCCTGGCGAGCGCGGTTCGCCAGGGCGCCGCGAATGGCCTGGGTCAGGCC
>JAEZIO010000024.1 GCA_023436615.1 Pseudomonadota bacterium
TCAGAAGCCCTTTTCTGTGGCTTAGTCACAGTAATCACTGCCTGAGTCAGATTTGGATAACTAGCTACAGATGGTGGCGGCATCGATTCATCGTCGCTTGAATCGGAGGCTGTTGCCGTTTGATGAATTAGGCGCGCCAACGCAAAGGAGGTGCCTTCAATCAGCTCACTGCGTGTTGGCGGCCATGAGCTGATTGAAGGGATATTGAATCGTATCGGACGGCGAGCTTGGATGAGCAGGTGGGCTTCGTCATATCTTGTGGGGGGGGTGATTATCTCGATCCCTCAATTAATGACCGGAATGAGCTGACGAGCATTAACGAAAAAGACTAGGGCATCTATTGAGCCGGTGGGCAGAATGTTGTAATTTGGGTGATTTAAGATATAATCATACAGCTGAGGTTTGATGTGGCATTTGGGCTTGCGCTTCGAAGGTGCAAGAGCGCGTATCGTTAAACCATCAGGCTTGAAAAGCGAAGAATCAAGGGAATTGAGCTAATGTACGGATGAAATGAGAAACTTCTATGTTGGAGTATGGTGGAACTCAGGCATCATACTTCGCGGTGTCTTACCTAGGGCGAGGACGCGATGACGTCAGTTTGGCTAGATGTTTCGGTAATCAAGGCGGGGGCGGGGTCGCGCTTAACGTCGATTATACGCGCCGGTCGCAATTCGTTCCCATGTCTTGATAAGAGGGGCCTGATTGAAGAGAGGGCTGCAATAACTCAGAAGGCTGGAGCTCAGCCATTGTGGGACGGATACCGGGAGGTTTACGGAGCTACCGATAAAAGAGGCTTAAAAAATTTTTCGAGATCGAGCAATAACGTGCGGACAGGGGAGGCTGCGGGCACGTTTTATGCTTGGCTGGTGGCAGAGATTAAGCCAAACGTGATTGTAGAGATCGGTACAGCGTTTGGAGTATCTGGAATGTATTGGCTTTCAGGGCTGGAGTCAAATAAACATGGGAAGCTTCTTACGTTCGATCCGAACGAGGTGTGGCGTTCTCTCGCGATCGAAAATCTTGCGTCCATAGGTTCTCGTTTCGAGTCCATCCTTGGAACGTTTGAGGATAATATTGGGTCGACGCTTCGTCCGGAGGATACCATCGATATTGCCTTTATAGACGCTATCCACACGAGCAAGTTCGTTGCAAGTCAGTTCTCAATAATACGATCCAGGGCGGCGGCTGGGTCTATCGTCGTATTCGACGATATTCGCTTTTCGAAAGATATGTATCAGTGCTGGTCAGAGATAGCTAACGGGCCATTTTGCCTGTCTAGTCTTGAGCTCGGCAAGCGTGTCGGCATAATAGAGTTGTCTCTTTAGCTAAGGGTAATGACGGGCGGGTTCAGCTGCGGCGCCTGACGGGTCGCGTAGGACAGCCCTATGAAGGTAGGATCACACCCCCCCCGGGGGGTGATGGCGCGTGGTCTGCCCCCCGGAGAAGTGGTCCTCCCTGATTTATGGCTCTTGGCGATGTGGAGGACCGTCTGATGCCGAGGAAAAGGCATAGGGCTGAAGAGATCGTCGCGAAGCTGCGGCACGTAGAGGTTCTGACGGCGCAGGGCGTCCGGTCGCGGAAGCGATCAGGTCGATCAGCGTGACCGAAGTTACGTTCTATCGCTGGCGCAGCGAATGCGGCGGGTTGAAGGGCGGCTAGGTGAAGCGCCTGAAGGAACTCGAGGCCGAGAACGCCCGGCTTCGACGGGCGGTGTCGGACCTGACGCTAGACAAGATGATCCTTGCGAAGGCCGCTCGGGGAAGCTGGTTAGCCCCGCCCGTCGCCGGCGGTGCGTCGACCGCGTGATGCGCAAGCTCGGCGTGACGGAGCGCCGCGCTCCCTGGGTCTGGGCCAACACTAATCGACACAGCGGAAGAGTCCGACCCGGCGGGACGACTTGGCGGCGCTGACCGCCGATATCGTGGCGCTGGCTGGCCAGTATGGCCACTGCGGCCACAGGCGGATCACGGCTCTGCTGCGCCATGCGGGCTGGGTCGTGAATCTGAAGCGGGTCGAGCGGATCTGGAGACGGGAGGGGCCGAAGGTCCCGCAGAAACAGGCTAGGCGAGGGCGGCTCTGGTTCAACGACGGCTCGTGCATGCGGCTTCGGCCCGAGCGGCCGAACCACGTCTGGTCCTATGACTTCGTCGAGGACCGCATCCATGACCGCCGCAAGTTCAGGATGCTCAACGTGATTGACGAGTTCACGCGCGAATGCATCGCCATCCGGATCGGGCGGAGGGTACGGTTGACCGACGTCATCGACGTCTTGTCCGACCTGTTCATCCTCCGCGGAGCGCCCGACCACATCCGATCGAACGACGCCCCGGATTTCGCGGCAAGGCGTCCGCGAATGGATCGTCGCCATCGGCTCTCGAGCCGCCTTCATCGAGCCGGGTAGCCCTTGGGAGAACGGCTTCTGTGGGAGCTTCAACGCCCGCCTACGGGACGAAATCCTCAACGGCGAGATCTTCTACTCGCTCGCCGGGGCCAAGGTCGTGATCGAAGGCTGGCGGAGGCACTACAACGCCGTCCGGCCACACTCCGTGCTCGCCTACCGGCCGCCGGCGCTGGGGGAGATCACCTCCCGTTTTTTCAAGAGGCTCTTGCGCTGAAGGTCGCCTTCTTCGCTCCGAGATCGCCACCTCCCTCGCATAGTCCATGTACGTCCCGAGTGGCTGCGAGAGCCGGGAAAGCGAGGTCGCAGAGGAGGAGAGAGGGGCGGGTTATCAATTGATGACCTTGAGCCGCGGCTTAATCTCGGATGGATCCATCATCCCCCGGTTGATTGCCCTTGTCATGAAGCGGCAGTCGACGGCGCCATCGGGGATCGCCTTGGAGATCTGGACATAGAATCTGAACCCGATCGTTTCGTCGATGTCTCTCTCCATCATGCGGCGCGTAACTTCGTACTCAAGCTCACGAAGGAACTTCTCGATCCGCCATCGGAACATCGCGGGCAAACCTCCCCTGAGCGGGGCGGTTGGGCGTGGTGCCCCCCGAGGTGGACGGCCACTGGGTCACGATGATCCAGCCAGTGCCACGACATCCGCGGCAGTCCTCGATCTCATCCCGAGACTGCGATGGGAGAGGGGGGGCGGTCATTCCGCGCTCCCAGGGTGGAGGTGGACGAACCGAAGCGGTTCAGGAAAATAGATCGCGAGAGATCGATGGCGCGGATCAGCTCTATTCACATGCTATCCACGTTGCCGCGCGAGAGGGCCGCGTACCTCGTCAGCATCTGGCCGATGCTATCGGTTCGCCCCTGAAGCGTGATCACGGCCTCGCCGTGCCCCCACTCTACACGTCGCACTAGGTCCATACCGAGTTCGCGACATCGATCGGCCACCTCTTTAAACATCGGGGCAATGATGTCGTCGTACCGTAGCTCTGCGCCGCTGATCGGCCGCCTCCTATGGCGAGGGCGGGAGAAGGGTGCATGTGCGGAAAGGTTTGGGAAAGCGTCCCGTATGCCTTTGAGCCTGCACGGCGCACGAGAGGCGCGGGTCGGGACGGCTAACCCATTGATAGATCCGGCTCGCTGCGATTTACCCGGGGTCGTCATCAAAAGCGTTCAGTTCTGAATCAGCTCTGGCTGCGTGCGGGTTCGCCGCGATTGTGTCCGCCCCCGCCTCACCCCTCTCGGACGGACGGACGGAACGGCGCGGCGGAGGGAAGCGCGCG
>JAEZIO010000037.1 GCA_023436615.1 Pseudomonadota bacterium
CTGTCTGACCGAGGCCGAAGGGATTGCCGACCGCATTCACGAAGTCGCCGACCTGCAGCGCATCGCTGTTGCCAAGCGCGATGGCCTTCAGATCAACGGGCTCCCTGATCTGCAGCAGCGCGATGTCGGTCGGCGCATCACGCCCGATAACGCGTCCGGCAAACTTGCGGCCGTCCTTGGTCCGAATCTGGACCGCCGTGGCATTGGCGACGACGTGGTTCGCCGTCAGCACATAGCCGCGCTGGGCATCAACGATCACGCCGGATCCGGTAGCATTGACTTCCTTCTCCAGTTGCTTCGGGACGTTGAAGAACTCGCGAAACAGCGGGTCCTGGTAGAGCGGATTGTCCTCTCGTACGCGCCCCTGCACGGAAATGTTGACCACGGCGGGCGTGACCTCTTTGACCAACGGCGCAAGCGTCGGCAGGCGGCCCATGTTGAGATCACGAATCTGGGCGCTCGCCGGCGCTCCGAACAGCGCCCAACCTAACCCCGAGACGACGGCCAGTCGCCCAAGCCAACGCAAAAGCTGCATCGTTTCTCCCCCACACTGTCTGGCGGCCTCATCCGTAGACCGCAGCGTGCGTTAGCTGGTTGATCGAAAATGGCCGTTCAAGGGGCACTTTTGGCACTCCGCCCCGGACAGTGATAAAATTTTTTCAGCCTCCCCCTTGAAGGACTTTTTTCCGCTTCCTAGTTCGTTTTCCGCCCGGGGGCCGGTTCCGGACCCGGCATTTTAGACATCGCTGACCTGACAAGGAGGATGTGCATGCATTTCCGTCCATTGCACGACCGCGTGCTCGTGCGCCGCGTCGACGCCGACGAGAAGACCGCCGGCGGCATCATCATTCCCGATACCGCGAAGGAGAAGCCGCAGGAGGGCGAGATCGTCGCCGCGGGCCCCGGCGCCAGGAATGACCAAGGCCAATTTACCCCGATCGATGTGAAGCCAGGCGATCGTGTCCTGTTCGGCAAGTGGTCCGGCACCGAAGTGAAGATCGACGGCCAAGACTACCTGATCATGAAAGAGAGCGATCTTCTGGGCGTGGTCGAGAAGGCCGGCTCGCTCAAGAAGGCCGCCTGAGCGAACTCAGAACTGACAGTCATTACGAGAAAGGAGCAGGCAAATGGCTGCCAAGGCTGTGAAATTTTCCACCGAGGCCCGCGAGCGGATGCTGCGGGGCGTGGACACGTTGGCGAATGCTGTGAAGGTCACACTCGGCCCGAAAGGCCGCAATGTCGTGATCGAGAAATCCTTCGGCGCACCGCGCATCACCAAGGATGGCGTCACTGTCGCCAAGGAAATCGAGCTGGAAGACAAGTTCGAGAACATGGGCGCGCAAATGGTGCGCGAAGTTGCTTCCAAGACGAATGACCTTGCCGGCGACGGCACCACCACCGCGACCGTTCTGGCCCAAGCCATCGTCAAGGAAGGCGCGAAATCCGTCGCGGCCGGCATGAACCCGATGGATCTCAAGCGCGGCATAGACCTTGCCGTTGAAGCCATCGTCAACGATCTCAAGTCTCACGCTAAGAAGGTCACGTCGAACGATGAGATCGCCCAGATCGGCACTATCTCGGCCAACGGCGATACCGAGATCGGCCGCTTCCTTGCCGATGCAATGCAGAAGGTCGGCAATGAGGGCGTTATCACTGTGGAGGAAGCCAAGAGCCTCCACACCGAGCTCGACGTGGTCGAAGGCATGCAGTTCGACCGCGGCTATGTCTCGCCCTATTTCGTCACCAATGCCGAGAAGATGCGGGTCGAGCTCGAAGATCCCTACATCCTAATCCATGAGAAGAAGCTGTCGGGTCTGCAGACCATGCTGCCGCTGCTCGAAGCCGTGGTGCAGTCGGGCAAGCCGCTGCTCATCATCGCCGAGGACATCGAGGGCGAAGCGCTTGCAACGCTGGTGGTCAATCGGCTGCGCGGCGGACTCAAGGTCGCGGCCGTGAAGGCTCCGGGTTTCGGCGATCGCCGCAAGGCGATGCTCGAGGACATCGCGATCCTCACCGGCGGCGAGATGATCAGCGAGGATCTCGGCATCAAGCTCGAGAACGTGACGACCAACATGCTGGGCACCGCCAAGCGCGTCACCATCGACAAGGACAACACGACGATCGTCGATGGTGCCGGCACCCGCGAGGCGATCGAGGCCCGGGTCGGCGCGATCCGTCAGCAGATCGAGAACACGACGTCCGATTACGACCGCGAGAAGCTGCAGGAGCGGCTGGCCAAGCTGGCCGGCGGCGTCGCGGTGATCAAGGTCGGCGGCGCGACCGAGGTCGAGGTGAAGGAACGCAAGGACCGCGTCGACGACGCTCTCCATGCGACTCGCGCAGCGGTCGAGGAAGGCATCGTTCCGGGCGGCGGTACCGCGCTGCTCTACGCCACCAAGGCTCTCGAGGGCCTCAAGGGCAATAACGACGACCAGACCCGCGGAATCGACATCATCCGCAAGTCGCTACAGGCGCCGGTGCGGCAGATTGCCCAGAACGCGGGCTTCGACGGCGCGGTTGTCGCCGGCAAGCTGATTGACGGCAACGACGACAAGCTCGGCTTCAACGCGGCGACCGACCAATACGAGAACCTGGTCGAGGCCGGCGTCATCGATCCGACCAAGGTGGTGCGGACCGCGCTCCAGGACGCTGCCAGCGTCGCGGGGCTGCTGATCACCACCGAGGCCACCGTTGCCGAAATCCCGGAGGAAAAGGCTCCGGCGATGGCGGGCGGCGGAATGGGCGGCATGGGCGGAATGGATTTCTAAGCCCGGCGCTCACTCGAAAAAAGAAGGGCCGGAGGAGCGATCCTCCGGCCCTATTTTTTTTGCGTCCCGCCCGATTCAGCTGGCGAGGTCGCGGACCATCCGCTCCCAGTGCAGGATATTGTCCCACAGCGACTGGACGGGGATGCGCTCGTCCTTTCCGTGGGCGCGTTCGTCGTCGGGAGAAACGCCCCATTGGCCGTCCACGCCATAGACGGGCATTCCGCGAGCCCTGAATTCGAGACCGTCGGTCGCGCCGGTGCTCATCTGCGGGATGATCTGCTGGTTCGGGAAGCGCGCATGAACGGCGTCCGTGAACGCCTTCACGACATCGGGCCGAAGCGGCGATACCGGAGTCGGCCTGCCGAGGTCCGGATAGGGCGTGATCTCGATAGTCGGGCCTGCCATCTGCTTGAGCTCGGCCTCGACGACCTTCGGTTCGACCCCCGGCATGATCCGGCAATTCACCGTCGCTTCGGCAAGCTGCGGAAGCGCATTCTCCGCATGGCCACCCTTCAGCATCGTCGCGACGCAGCGCGTCCGGGTGAGGCCGACCTCCAGCGGGTTCGCCTCGATGATGTCGGCCGCTTGTCCGTCATTCGGGTTGGCGAGCCAGCGGCGCATCGCCTGGCCAAGTGGGCTATTCCCCTCCTGCTTCGCCCGCGCCGCAAAATATTCGCGCGTCGTCTCGGTCAGCATCGGCGTGAAACGGTGCACCTGCAGTTTCTTCAGGACGTCGGCGAGCTCGTAGATCGCGTTGTCCGGCCGCGGGCGCGAGCTGTGCCCGCCGCGGTTGCGAGCCCGGAAATAGTAGCTCTGGAACGTCTTTTCCGAGGTCTGCAGGCCGAAGCCGAGTGGCGTGCCGTTGCGCGTGAAGGAGCCGCCGCCGGCATCCGCGTTGAGGACGAACTCGGCCTCCGTCCACTTGCGCCACTCCGTTGCTCCGAGCTCCGCGCCTTTGCCCTGGGTCTCCTCGTCGCCGGTGTAGAGGATCACGATGTCTCGGTCCGGTTTGAAGCCCGCCTGCCTGAGCTTCATGAGCGCGACCATCGAGGGGACGACGCCGCCTTTGTCGTCGCCCGATCCGCGGCCGTAGAAATAGCCCTCCTTCTCCACCAGCTTGAACGGGTCGGTCGTCCAGTCGCTCGGCAGCGCTTCGACCACGTCCATATGCCCGATGATCAGCATCGGCTTTTTCTTCGGCGTTCCGGCCGCGGGCCAGCGGGCGATCAGTGCGGCGGTCTGGTTAGACGGCGGCGACAGGTACGGCAGCACATGCACGTCGCTGTCGCTCCACCCGGCGGCTCGAAGCTGGCTTGCCAGGTAGGTAGCGAGCTTCAGGTTCTGGCCTTCGCGACCGGCGACGGTCGGCGTCTCCACGGCGGTCTTGTAGATCTCGCGTGCCTTCTGCTCCCATTCGGCGGAGAGCTTCGGCGCGTTCGCGACTGTCGAGGCAGGCGGCGTCGTGATCGCTTCGTCGGCGCTTTGCGCGACTGCGCAGGTGGAAACGCAGGCGAGCAGCAGTGCAAGGCGGCGCATTGTTCGAGATCTCCCCAGATCGGATGGCGCGACGCTACGCCTACGCTACCGTGCGTCAAGCGCCGCCTTGCTCCGACTCTGTTCCGCTGCGTCTGACGCCCACTGCGACAACGGCGACGAGAACGATCGCGAGGCAAAGCGACGCGATGGGCCGCGACAAATCGAGTCCACCCTCGGCGAGCGGTTTGTCGAGGAAATCTCCAACGGTTGCTCCGAGGGGCCGAGTGAGAATGAAAGCGGCCCAAAACAGCGCGGTCCGGTTCAAATTCGTTGTGAAATACAGCGCGGCGACGATCGCGATCGCGCCGCCGAACAGCGCTGCGCCCCCTAGATAACCAAGGCCGCCGCCATCGGCGGCCCAGTCGCCAAGCGCCGTTCCGAGCGTCTGGCTGAAGGTGATCGTCAGCCAATAGAACAGCTCCGCCCGTCCGCTTACGACGTGGGTCGATGAGACGCGTCCTTCGACGAGCTTCCAGGAAGCGAGCGACGCAAGCACCGCGAGCAGCAACAGCAGGGAGCCCCCGGCGTAGCCGATCCCCAGCGAGCGGTCTGCGAAATCGGCAAGCGTGGTGCCGGCCGTGGTCGAAGCGATGATCGTCGCCCAGTAAAGCGCGGGCTGGTAGCGCCTCGCTCGCACCTGCAGCGCAACCAAAAGTGCGAGCGCCAGGCCGAACAGAGCCGTCCCCACCAGATAGCCATTGATCCCGTTCTGGCCCGCCTGCGCGGTGGTTTCGCCAAGCCAGGTCATGCTCACCGTATCGCCGGCGGTTTCCCCCAGAGTGGTTGCGAGGATCTTCGCGATCCAGAAAGTCAGCGTGACTGCGGGAACCTTGCTTTCGCCACCGCCTCCCGTTGCAGTCGTCATGGCCTGCATCCTCGATCCGTGCCGTGCCCTTCGGCGAGATAGTCGGCGCTGCGCATCTCCTCGATCCGGCTGATCGTTCGCTGAAATTCGAAGCTGCCGTCGCCGCGAGGAAACAAGCCGGCCGGCTCGGCGTCCGCGGCGGCGAGCAGCTTCACGCGATGCTCGTACAACGCATCGATCAAGGTCACGAAGCGGGCCGCCTCGTTGCGCATCTCGGGACCCATCACCGGGATTCCGACGAGGATCACGGTGTGGAAACGCTGTGCGATCGCCAGGTAATCGGCCGCGCCGCGCGCTTCTCCGCACAGCCGCTTGAACGAGAAGACGGCGACCCCCTTAAGGCTCTTGGGCACGTGCAACGTCCGCCCGCCGCCGACGTCGAGCTCCTCGCTCGGCACCTTGTCGCGGTTTTCGACCGAATAGTCGGTGAGCTGGAAGAAGGCCTGCGAAAGCGCCGTCGTCGCTTCGGGTCCGTTCGGCACGTGCCACACGTCGACGCCGGCAAGCCGGTCGAGCCGGTAATCGGTCGGCCCGTTCACTTCGACGACGTCGAATCGCGTCTCCAGAGTGGCGATGAAGGGCAGGAACAGCTCGCGATTGAGACCGTCCTTGTAAAGGTCGCGGGGCGGACGATTCGATGTCGCGATCACCCGAACGCCGCGATCGAGCAGCTTCTCGAACAGCCGCGACAGAATCATGGCGTCTGCAGGATTGTTGACGATCATCTCATCGAAACACAGCAGCCTCGCTTCCTCTGCGATCTGCTCGGCGACAGGCTCGAGGGGATCGCCCTTCTCGTTCTTGCGGGCGGAGGCGAGCCGCTTTTGCGTTTCCAACATGAAGGCATGGAAATGCACCCGGCGCTTGGGCTCGAAATCGATGTTGGCGAAAGCAAGGTCCATCAACATCGATTTACCCCGCCCGACCCCGCCCCACAGGTAGACGCCCGCGCGCCCTTCCCTTCGCCGGCCGAACAAACCAAAAATGCTGCGGGGTTTGCGCAAGGAGGAAGCAATAGCGTCGAGAGCAGCGGCGGCGCGCTTCTGTGCGGAATCGGGTCTAAGCTCGTGGTCTTTGACTAGCTGCTCATAGGCGCGGCTGACCGGGCCGCTCATGCGGGGGCGTTTCGGTCCCGGATGCGCTTCAGCGTGCCGGTGAAGCTGTAGCAGGGCTCGCCTTCCTGCGTGACGACGCCTTGCATGAACACGTGGCCGCGAGTCTGCCTCACGAGCTGGACCTCGGCCTCGAGCGGAATACCCGGCCGGCCCCGAGCAAGGAAATGCGTGGTCATGTCGAGCGTAACATAATGGCCCTCGGCCATGCCGGCGCACCGGCCTCCGGCGAACATCGCCATGTCGATAAAGCTCATGACGGCGCCGCCGTGCAACGAGCCGCCCATGTTCATGTGCGCCTCCGTCGGGAACATCCGGCACCGTCCGCGCGCCGGCCCGTCGGGCTTGAAGAGAAGCCGGCCGGTCGCCGCGGCGAAGGAGCCGCGCGGGAAATCGCCCCAGCTGAACCAGCCGGGATTGTCCGGGTCCTCCGTGGCCCCAGTGGGGAGACCGACGTCTTCGAGCCCTTCCCCGCTACCGGGCGGTTGCGTCAAGCGGCTCGCTCCGCGATCAGCTTCTTGGTTTCTGCGATCGCCTTGGCCGGGCTCAGGCCCTTCGGGCAGACGTTCGCGCAATTCATGATCGTGTGGCAGCGATACAGGCGGTAGGGATCCTCGAGCTGGTCCAGCCGCTCGCCGGTGGCCTCGTCGCGGCTGTCGACGATGAAACGATAGGCCTGAAGCAGCACCGCGGGCCCGAGAAACTTGTCGGCGTTCCACCAGTAGCTCGGACAGCTTGTCGAGCAGCAGAAGCACAGAATGCATTCGTACAGCCCGTCGAGCTTTGCCCGATCCTCGGGCGACTGCAGCCGCTCCTTGCCCGACGGCGCGGCCGTGGCGGTCTTCAGCCAGGGTTGGATCGATGCATATTGGGCGTATTGGTGCGTGAGGTCCGGCACCAGATCCTTGACCACTTCCATGTGCGGCAGCGGAGTGATCTGCACCTCGCCTTTCAGGGCCTTGATCGGCGTGGTGCAGGCCAGCCCGTTGCGGCCGTCCATGTTCATCGAGCAGGACCCGCAGATCCCCTCCCGGCACGACCGGCGGAAGGTCAGCGTAGGGTCGATCTCGTTCTTGATTTTGATGAGCGCGTCGAGAACCATCGGTCCGCACTTGGCGAGATCGATCGTGTACCGATCCCAGCGCGGGTTCGACGCATTGTCCGGGTCGTAACGGTAGATTTTGAACGTCTTCAGATTCTCACCGGCGTCCGGCTGGTAGGTGCGGCCCTTGGTGATCTTGCTGTTCCGCGGAAGCGTGAACTCGGCCAACTCGTGCTCCTCAAGAAACCTGGCCCGGCGCTATCACGCCGCCGCCGTCCGTTCAAACAGCTGACGCATGCTCGCGAACCGTCGCCAGGACCTCGGCGGCGTGTCCCGGCACCTTTACCTTGCGCCACGCCTTCTGAACGACTCCGTCCGGACCGATGAGAAAGGTGGATCGCTCCATGCCCATATATTTGCGGCCGTACATCGACTTTTGGACCCATGTTCCGAACGCGTCGGAGATGCGACCGTCCTCGTCGGACGCGAGGGGCAGTTTCAGCTCGTATTTCCCGATGAACTTCTCGTGGCTCTTCATGGGATCGCGGGAAACGCCGATGACGGTCGCGCCGGCGCTCTCGAACTCGCCGGCGAGAGCCGTGAAGTCCTGAGCCTCGCGCGTACAGCCGGACGTATCGTCCTTCGGGTAGAAATAGAGCACGAGATGCTCTCCGGGCGACGACAGGTTCACCGTGCGGCCGCCGCTCGCCGTCACGTCCAGGTTCGGCGCCTTCTGTCCTTCCGAAATCATGCCGGTCTCCCTTCCCTGACTTCTGTCCAAAACGCCGAGATGCTCTGGCGCGCCTCGTCATGACGGGCAAGCAGCTCGTTCCAGCTATCGGCACCGCACGCCATCGCCATGAGCTCGCCGCTTTCATCGCCCGGCGGTCGGCCGTCGGAGGCGATCAGGCGCATCATGACGAGCATCTTCGTTAGCAAACGTTGTGCTAGCACAACGTTTTCCTCGACAAACCCCTGTTCTTCGAGCTGTTCGAGCGCGCGTTCCAGGCTCGGGTCAAGCGCCGTCTTGTGCAGGAGTTGCAGCACATGGACGGCGAATTCGAGGTCGACCAGCCCGCCTTCGCCAAGCTTCACGTCGAGCGGCCCCGAAGGCGGCTTGTGGCGAGCCATTTCCGCACGCACCTCGACTGCATCAGCGACCAGCCTCTCCCGGTCATGGGGCCGCTCCAGGATGCCGTCGACAAGCGACGAAACCTCGGCGCATGCCGTGTCGGATCCGAAGAGTGGGCGAGCACGAGCCAGGGCCATATGTTCCCACGTCCAGGCTTCGTCGCGCTGGTATTCGGCGAATGCCTCGAGGGAGACGACGAGCATTCCCTGCGCGCCCTGGGGCCGCAGACGGGTGTCGACATCGTAGAGGGGCCCGGCTGGCGTCTGAACGCTCAGAGCGGCCGTGACCCGATTGGCGAGCCTGTTGAAATAATTGGCCGGACCCAGGGGCTTAGGCCCGTCGGACGTATCTGAATTCGGTTTCGTGAACAGATAGATGATGTCGAGATCAGATGCGTGCGTCAGCACGCCGCCGCCGAGCCGGCCCAGCCCGACGATGAGCAGCTCGGCACCGGGGAACGTGCCGTGCGCCTGTTCGAACTCGGCTACCGTGGCTTCGGCGAGCGCAATGAGAGCGCCCTCGGCAATGCACGCATAGCCTTCGCCGACGGCGATCGGATCGCGGCGCAAGTCGATGAGCTGCGCGCCCAGTGCGAAGCGTCGCTCATTGATCAGGCGACGTGCCGTATCCAGTGCCACATCGTACGGCCGGCCTGCCATTTCGCGGCGAAGCAATGCGGCGAACTCCTGCGCTGACGGAGGCGGATCGAAGCAGGAAGAATCGAGCAACGAATCGAGCAGCTGCGGACGACGCGCAAGCTGATCCGACAGCGCGGGCGCATGGGCGAGGATTCGCGCAAGCAGGGTCGCGAGCGCCGGCCGAGCCTGCAGCAAGCGATAGAGATTGACGCCGCTCGGCACGCGCTCGACGACGTCGCTGAGCCGGTTGAGGGCGCGCATCGGATCGGAGCTCTTGGCGATTGCGGCGAGAAGCGTTGGAAGCATTGCCTCGAAGGCGTGCCTGGCGGCGTCGGAACGAAGCGACCGCGGACGTCCCGAACGCCATTCATCGACTCGCCGGGCAGCGGAGTCCACATCGGGAAATCCCATTTTCACGAGAGACTCCCGGAGCGCGCTTGCGTTCGCCGGGAGCCGCTCGGCTTCGCCATCGGCCAGATCGTCGAATGCCGCCTCCACACGGCCGATCGACGGCCGCAGCCAGTCGAGCAACTCCGCGCCTCCACCCAAGCCGTGGAGTCGTCCCACATTGTCGAGCTCTGATGGAGCGGTGGGAAGCTGATGCGTCTGCTGGTCGTCGACCATCTGCAGGCGATGTTCGGCGGTGCGCAGGCGCCGATAGGCGGTCGCCAGATCGGCAGCGAGGTCGGCGGCGAGGAAACCCGCGCGTTCGAGCGCGCCAAGGGCATCGAGCGTAGCGGCGATGCGCAGCGCGGGGTCGCGACCGCCGTGGACGAGCTGGTGCGCGTGGACGTAAAACTCGACCTCGCGAATGCCCCCGCGGCCGCGCTTGAGGTCGAAGCCCGGCCCGAACGCCTGCCCTTTGGAATAGTGGTCGCGGATCCGCTCGCTGATCTGGCGGATCTCCTCGATTGCTCCGAAATCGAGCGCGCGCCGCCAGATGAAAGGGTGGATCGCGTCGAGGAAGCGGCCACCCACGGCGGCGTCGCCGGCGCAGTGCCGTGCGCGAATGAATGCTGCCCGCTCCCATCCGAGAGCCGCCGATTCATAATAAGAGATGGCCGCGTTCACCGGCAGAACGATAGGCGTGACCTCGGGCGACGGCCGAAGCCTGAGGTCGACGCGCGCCACATAGCCGTCTTCAGTCCGCTTCTGGAGAATTTCGACCAATCGCCGACCGATCCGGACGGCCGTGTCGGCAGGATCCGAGCGCTGCCGTTGCGGCAAGGTTTCGGGATCGAACAGCAGCAGCAAGTCTACGTCGGAAGAGAAGTTGAGCTCGGCGCTTCCCAGCTTGCCGAGCGCGATCACCGCAAAGCCTTGCGGCTGCGCACCATCCAAGACGTCGGCTATCGCCACTTCGACGCCGCGCCGGATGCTCGCATCGGCGAAGGCCGAAAGCAGTCGAGTGACCTGCTCGAGACTGAGCTCGCCCGCGAGGTCTCCAAGCGCCGCCGAGAGCGCCAGCGCCTGGCGCCGACGTCGCAATTCAGCTTCCGCGGTCTCCGCACCCGTCGCCATCGCTTGCGACGCGGCGCGTTCAGCACCGTCGACAACGAAGCGATCGACGATGTCCGGGCGGGCGAGGATCGCCTCGCGAAGGAAGGGCGCATGAGCGCTGGCACGGGCGATCGCGTCGCGGCGACTTGAACCCTTCGCGTTCACGGCCGGTCCTTGCCCGAATTGGCTCATGGAGGAAACTTCCGCAGCGGCTTGGTCGTTCTTCACGGCAAATGAAAGTTCAGAACACGATGGCAACGGCTACCTTGGATCTCGATCGTCGGCCGATCCGTGTCGACATGACGCCCGAACATGCGGGCGTCATGGCGGCGCTCCGCCGCGCGTTCCAGGAAGCCGCGAACGAGCCCAGCGACCGCGACTTCGCGGAGCTTCTTCGCCAGCTCAATTAAGCTGCGGATCCGTCAGGCGTCCCGGCTCAGATCGTCGACTTCGCCCATGATAGTCTGAAGCGCGGACTTGTCCGGATCGGTCTTGTGCTGCCGGCGCGAGGGCAATTTGCCGCTCGACAGAAGAGCCTCGAGCGCAACGCGGCCGCGGGCGACGCGGCTTTTGATCGTCCCGACGGCGCAACCGCAGATTTCTGCCGCTTCCTCATAGGCAAAGCCACCGGCGCCGACCAGGATCAGCGCCTCGCGCTGCGGTTGCGGCAAGTGCATCAGCGCGCGCTGCATGTCGGCGAGTTCGATGTGCCGGTCCTGGCTTGCGGGCGCAGCGAGGATCTTCGAAGCCGTGAGCTCGTCCCATTCGCCCTTGAAGCGCGCGCGACGCATCTGGCTGAGGAACAGGTTGCGAAGGATGATGAAGGTCCAGGCGCGCATGTTGGTGCCGGCCTGGAAACGCTTTCGCGCCGCCCACGCCTTCAGCAGCGTCTCCTGGACGAGGTCATCGGCGAGATCGCGGCTTCCTGAAAGCGAGCGCCCGAACGCACGCAGGTGCGGGATCACCGCAGCCAGCTGGTCCTTGAACTCCGGATCCGAAAGCGGAACCGGCTCGCCCGGGGCATTGGCTGCCGGCTCTTCATTATCGTCTGTGGCCATTAGCCCCCACCGGGTTGACGCGCGCTCGCCCACGAGCGGGCACTGTGACTGTGTTTACCATTTGGGTTGCGAGCGGCCAGATGCAACGACTCACATGCTGCCGAGCATGAACAGCACGGCAAAGACGACCACCACCAGCACCAAACCGATTGCCAGCACATAGCGCGTCACATGCGGCGTCGAGCCCGCACGCGCTTCTGTCGTCGTCACATGTTCGGTTGACTCGTTTCTCATCGGCTCCGCTCGTACCGCCACTTCATCAAGCCAACGCCGCTTGGCGGACCATGTTCCCGACCGTTGGCCCTCAGGCGGGCACCGTCGCTGCGTCGAAGAACAAGGCCTGGGCGATTGCCGCCTTCACCGTCGAACGCTGGAACGGCTTTGTGATGAGGAAGGTCGGCTCGGGCCGGGTGCCCGTCAGCAGCCGCTCCGGGAAAGCCGTGATGAAGATCACCGGCACGGAGAATTCGGCGAGGATGTCGCGGACCGCGTCTATACCGCTGGAATCGTCGGCGAGCTGGATGTCGGCCAGGACCAGCCCCGGAGGGCTCTGCCTCGCCATCGACACCGCTTCGTCGCGCGTGACAGCGACTCCAGTGACATTGTGGCCGAGATCCCGAACGATGGTTTCGATGTCCATCGCGATGATTGGCTCGTCCTCGATGATGAGCACGTCGGTGAGCGTCTGGCGCTCGATCTCGCTCAGCGCCTCGGAAACGAGCGAGTCCACGTCTTCGGGACTGGCGCCGATAAGATAGCCCGCGTCTTCCGACGAGAATCCTTCGAGAGAGGTCAGCAGAAGCGCCTGCCGCGACAAGGGGGTGATCTTCGACAGGCGGGCGTGCGCGATGCCTTCGGCCCCCGAAATGTCCTTGGTGGGTTCCTCTCCTTCCTCGACGTTGGCGGTCGACCAGATCGCGTGGAACGTCCTGTACAGCCCCAACCGCGGATCGACGTCGCGCGGAAATTCATCGGGCTTGGCGACGATCGCCTCGAGAGTCGCGCGCACAAAGGCGTCGCCGTGAGCCTGACTGCCGGTCAGGGCGCGCGCGTAGCGGCGCAGGAATGGCAGATGGGGCGCAAGTTCCTGTCCAAGCGACATAGAAAGTGGGTCTCCTAATAAAGGCGCGTTCCGCCTCTTTGGGGAGGCGCCGAGTTCGTTGCAACCCTGGAAGGACCGGGCTGTGGTTCCGGCGCAGTTCCCCCGCAGAGATTTCGTCTTTGGCTGGAACAAAGCATTCGGCATTTGGTTTCGCGGGTATGGCGGGGTTGCCTGTGTCGGTCGTTGACGACACGGGAGCGCCAAAGTTAGGGCGGGGCTGGCGCTCTCCCACGGACATTGCTGCCGTTGCGCCATAGTCTCGGCCCGAGATTCGATTGCCCGCACCCGCGCAAGGGGGAAAGACAGGTTGAGTGACAGGAAAGTGGGCGAGCCGAGCGGCCCGGGACCGAAACGAAAGAAGCCCGCGCCCGCATCGCAGAAGAAGCGTGTACCTCGCGCGGCCGACGTTGGCCGGGCGCTCCGCTCCGTCTATGACGAAACCTTGCGCGAAGACGTTCCCGACGACTTTCGGGATCTGCTCGGCAAGCTCAGCTGAGCTGCGCAGCGGCGGGAACCACTGACGATGGCTAGCGCCGCCGAGCGTTTTGCCAGGCTGTCCACCCCCGCCAAGCTGCTGCTCATCCTCACAGCCGCGCTGCTGCCGATCGGCTTCGGCCTGGTCTGGGTCGCCTATGACGGCATTCGCGAAGCGAACTCGGCGCTCAAGTCCCAGTCCGACGAGCAGGCGCGAATCGCCGCGCGGGCGGTGCAAAGCCTTATTGCGAGAAACGTCCTGGCGCTTCGGGTCGCGTCGAACGGCCGCATCGACAACCCCGATGCGTGCGAGCGCGTTCAGAGATCCCTGACGATCGCTCCGGCGGTCGCTCAACAATTTCGCCTGGAAAGCGCGGACGGAGGTCCGCTGTGCGAGGTGGGCGATATTGGTGACACGGGGCCATTGCCCATCATTGCGCCAGGCGACATCGCGCTTCGGGTCGCTCCCGATGAGGATTCGCTCGACCTTCGAGTGGGGATCATCGGCGGAATGGCGACGACGATCCTGACGAGCAGGCAGATCCGCGCCGCAGCCCTCGCCGAACAGGATGGAATCGACGGCCTGGTGATCCGCGACGGCCGGCGAGAGATCGATATCATGATCGCCGACGGCGAACCGCCCCCCGGGCAGCGTCGCTCCATAACACGCTGGCCCGTCGGCAACGGGCGGCTTTCTATCGAAGTGGAAGGGCGGGTGCCCGCTATCACGACGATTGATCGGCTTATCATCCTGTTGCCGGTCGTGATGTGGTTCATCGCCGCGCTGATGACGTGGCTGCTGGTCACGAGGCTTTTGATCCACCCGCTCCGCAGGCTTCAGCGCGCGGTCTCGCGCTACGAGCCTGGCGATCCCGCGCTCGAGCTACCCAACAACGTCGGTCCGGCTACGGAGATACAGGAACTGCGCGATGCCTTCGGCCGAGCAGTTGCGCGCGTTCAGGATTCGGAGCGCGACATGACCGCTGCGCTGGAGGGACAGCGTCGCCTGGTGCGCGAAGTGCACCACCGGGTGAAGAACAACCTGCAGGTCATCGCGTCGCTTCTGAGCATCCATGGCAGGACGGCGGAATCGCAGGCGGCTCGCGCGGCCTATGGCGCGATCGGCCGCCGCGTCGGTGCGCTGGCGATCGTCCACCGCAATCATTACGCGGAGATGGAAGAAAACCGCGGCATATCCATGCGGCCATTGCTCTCCGAACTTGCCGCGGAGCTACGCGCGGGCGCGCCGGAATCGGCAAAGGGATTTACCATCGATCTCGACGTCGAGCCGCTCCACACGACTCAGGACGTCGCGGTCGCGGCGGCCTTCCTCATCACCGAAGTCGTCGAGTTCGCGATGCTCCACAGGCCCGATCAGCCGATCGAGATAGGTGTGGGCCGAACGAGCGAGCTGACCGCTCGCCTCACGCTGGCGAGCCCCGTTCTCGTTCCGGAAGGGGAGCAGGAGCAGGAAAAACTGCAGTTCGAGAGGATCATTGCCGGGCTGGCCAAGCAGCTGCGCTCGAATCTCGACCGGAAGCTCGGCCGCTACAGCGTTGATCTGCCTGTGTTTCCCGCCCGCTAGGCGGGTCGTTACGGCAGCGGCGGAAAAAAATTTCGGAGGTCCGGAACCCCCCGCGAAGAAGGGGCGTTTTGTAGTTCGGATAGTGACCTTTTGCCCCCCCGCTCTCGCTATCCGATTAAATGGGCCCGGAACCGCCAACCCTCCCCCCCCCCGGTGGCGCTTCCGGGCCCTCACTTTTTCCAGCATCTGAAGCCGGCATGCCAGCGAGGCGCCGTTTCGCGCGCCAGTGGGTCAGGCGAATTGCGACGATCGCGAATTCGTAGAGCGCATAGAGCGGGGTCGCCAACATCATCTGCGACACAGCATCCGGCGGAGTGAGTACCGCTGCGATCGCGACCGCGCCAACGATCGCGTAGCGGCGCGACTTCGCCAGCTGCGCGAGCGTGATCAGGCCCGCCCTCTCCAGGATCATCAGCAGGATCGGCAGCAGGAATGCGACGCCGAAACCGAACAGGAAGCGCGTGCAGAAGCTGAGATAATTGCCGATGCCCGGAAGGGCTTCCCGCTGGACGCCGCCGACGCTGCCCTGGAAACCCAGCAGGAAGTGGAGCGCCCAGGGCATGGCGAGGTAATAAGCGAAGGCCGCGCCGGCGACGAAGAAGACTGGGGTCAGCAGCAGGAACGGAAGCAGCGCCTTCTTCTCTTTCGCGTAGAGACCGGGCGCCACGAATTTCCAGACCTGGATCGCGAAGAAGGGAAAGCCGAGCATCAGCGCTGAAAATAGCGCCACCTTCACCTCGACGAAGAAGGCTTCGAATATATCGATGTAGACAAGCTTCCCCTGTCCCGCCGCCAGCAATGGCTGCACCAGGAAGGCGAAGATGGGCTTCGCGAAATACAGGCAAATCGCGAACAGCAGGGCCAGCACGGCGACCGACCACAACAGTCGCCGCCTGAGCTCGATGAGATGCTCGAGGAGCGGCGCCTTGGTGTCGTCGATGTCCCTCACGGCAGCTCGCCGGCGTCAGGCGGGCGCGGCGCCGGCGGAGTGTCACCGAGCGGCAGCGTCGGCTCGTCGGGCGAGGTTGCGCTGTCGTTCGGAAGCGCCGGATACTCACGCATGATGCGCTCGTTCTCCTCGCGCCACTTCTTTTCCATCTCTTCCAGCTCGGCCTCGCGCATCATCGCTTCGATGCCGCTGTTGAAATGGCGGGCCATGCCGCGGATCTTGCCGACCCAGCGTCCGACGACACGCATGGCCGCGGGAAGGTCTTTCGGGCCGATGAAGATGAGCGCCGCAATCGCGACGATGACCAGTTCCGTGGAATCGACGCCGAACATGTGCCGGGCCGCCTTTTGCTAGCGCGGTTGCTCGTCCTCTCGCGGGCGAGGCTCGGGGGTGACGTCGATCGGCCGTTCGGGCGCCCGGCTTTGCGGCGGCAGGTGGCGCGGGTCGTCACGCCGGTCGAGCGGCTTGTCGTCGTCGCCCATGCCTTCCTTGAAGCTCTTCAGGCCCTTGGCGACGTCCTTCATCATAGCCGAGAAGCGGTTGCCGCCGAACAGCAGCAGGACGAACAGACCCAGGATGATCCAGTGAATGAGGCTGAAAGAGCCCATGAGCACACTCCGCTAGCTTGCGGGGTTATCTAGTCGCCTTCGCTCTCGCTTTCCAGTTGGTCTTCCGAGTCAGCATCGAGCTCGAGCTGAAGCGCGGCCTCGTCGAGCGGGTCGAGGAGGCCGGCGGCCTTCAGGTCGTCGATTCCCGGGAGGTCCTTGCGGGAGGCGAGACCGAAGTGAGTCAGGAAATCGGGCGTGGTCGCATAGAGCAACGGGCGGCCGGGCGCTTCGCGGCGGCCCGCGGTCCTGACCCACCCCGCCTCCATGAGGACGTCGAGAGTCCCCTTCGAGATCTGCACTCCGCGAATGGCCTCGATCTCGGCCCGGCTGACGGGCTCGTGATAGGCGATGATGGCGAGCGTCTCCGTCGCCGCTCGCGACAGCCGGCGCGGCTCCTCGCGAGTCCGCCGCAGCAGGTGCGCGAGATCGGCCGCCGTCTGGAAGTGCCATCGTCCGCCACGTTCGACCAGCTCGATTCCGTGGCCCTGGTATCGCTCGCCAAGTTCCCTAAGCGCGGCGGCCACGTCCCCGTCCCCCACGTGGAGCGCAATATCGGCGACGCTCAGCGGCTCGGCGGACGCGAACACCGTGGCTTCGACCGAGCGGACGAACTCGTCCATCAGGCGGCTGCTTTCAGGCGAAGCGGCGCGAACGGCTCCTCCTGGTCCAGCATGAGCCGCCCCCGGCGGGCAAGCTCGAGCGCCGCAAGGAAGCTCGACGCCAGCGCGGACTTGCGGAGTTGCGGATCGTCAGTGCTCGGCAGGAACGCCTCGAGCTCGGTCCAGTCGATGGCCATTCCAAGCATCTGGCTCACACGGTCGATCGCTTCGTCGAGCGTCATGACGGCCCGGGCGTGCACCACGTGCATGGGCGGCTGGCTGCGGGCCTTCACGGCCCCGTAGGCGGCGAACAGGTCGAAGGCGCTCGCCTGCCATGCCGACTTGCGCACGAGCCGAAGTCCTTCGGGCGCTCCGCGCTGGAATACGTCGCGGCTGAGCCGATCGCGGCCGAGGAGGCGCGCGCCGGCCTCGCGCATCGCGTCGAGCCGCTGTAGCCGCATCTGCAGCCGCAGCGCGATTTCCTCGGGGCTGGGATCGGCTTGCGGGTCCTTCGGAAGCAGCAGGCACGACTTGAGGTAGGCGAGCCACGCCGCCATCACGAGATAATCGGCGGCGATCTCCAGCTTCAGCGCGCGCGCTTCCCCGAGATAAGCGAGATATTGCTCGACGAGCTCGAGGATCGAGATTTGCGCGAGGTCGACCTTCTGGGCGCGGGCGAGGCTGAGGAGCAGGTCCAGCGGCCCCTCCCACCCGTCGAGGTTGAGATTGAGCTCGTCGCCCTCGCGGCCGGCTGAATCGATTGTCACCACCCCCACGGCAAGAAGATTAGCCTTTGCTGGTGGTGATGCGAAGCGCAAACCACAATATTTTGTGGATAATCCGCAGCTTCAGGCCAGCGCGAGCAGCTCGTCGCGCTTTGCGACCAATTCCTCGAGCGCGGGCCCGGCGGTCAACTCACCTGCGATCACCATCGCCTGGCGAAGCCGCTCCTGCCCCTCGTCGGCCATTGCCGGCACCGCCTCTGCTACGGCGACCATCTCGTCCATTTTGCCCGAGCAGTGGAGCGCCACGTCGCAGCCTGCGGCGACCACCCCGGCAGCGCGCTCGCTGCAGTCGCCGCTGAGCGCCTCCATCCCGATGTCATCGCTCATCAGCCAGCCGTCGAAGCCGATGCGCCCGCGGATGATATCGCGGATCACGGTCGGCGACTGGCTCGCCGGCCGCTCCGAGTCCCAGGCCGTGTAGACGACATGTGCGACCATCCCCATCGGAGCCCAGCTGAGGGTCATGAACGGCTCGAGATCGGTTGCGAGATCGGCGTCCGGCGCTTCAACGATGGGCAGTGCCTTGTGGCTATCGCAAAGGGCGCGGCCGTGACCTGGCATATGCTTGACGACCCCGACGACGCCGGCGGACGCGAAGCCGTCGAGCACCGCCCGCCCCAAGGCCGACACCTGCATAGGATCGGATCCGAACGCGCGGTCGCCGATGATCTCGTCGGCGTCCGGCTGGCGGACATCGAGCAGCGGCAGGCAATCGACGTTGATTCCGACCTCGCGCAGGACCAGCGCAAGGGCCCGAGCATTGACCCGCGCCGCCTCGATCGCCGAGGCGGGCGCAATCCGGTAGAGCTCGGCGAACGCCCCGCCGCAGGGGAATTCCGGCCATTGCGGGGGCCGCATCCGAGCCACTCGGCCGCCCTCCTGGTCGATCAGGATCGGAAGGTCGGCACGGCCGGAGATGTCGCGCAGGGAGTCGGTAAGCGCGCGCAGCTGCTGACGGTCCACGCAGTTGCGGGCGAAGACAATATAGCCGGCCGGATCGGCCTCGCGGAAAAAAGCGCGCTCGTCATCGGTGAGCGCGGCTCCCGACAGCCCGTAGATCGCCGCCTGCATCAGCGCGCGATGAAGCAGGCTTCGCCCGCGGCCTTAAGGGCGCTGCACACCTCGCGCGCCTGCGCCGGGGACGACGCCGCGGCGCGCAGGCGGATTCCGCCCGGATATGGGACGATCATCTTGTTGAGGCCGCCAACCGAAGAAAAACGGCTCGACAACGCGCTCCACGCCCGTTCCGCCTGCGCGCGGTTCGCGAAGGCACCGAGCTGGATAACGCTTCCCGAGGCGCCCGAGGGCTCCGCCGGCGCAGGCGGCTTGGGTGTTTCAGCCGGAAGCGGTTCCTTGGTCTCATTGGGCGGGATCCGCTTCGGCTCCGGCTGCGGCGGCACCTGCACCTGTTCACCCGGAGCGTCCGTTTGCAGCCGGGAATCGATATCCTGCCCGGCGCTGGTCTCGAACGTTGTCTGGCTTTCCCCGGCCACGTCGAGGCCGCCAGGATCGTGCGGCTTGACCTTGTACGGCGCTTCCGGAGCGCGGATAAGCTCGGGGCCTCCGGGAGCTACGGACTGGCGACGGCCAAGCCAGAAGAAGCCCGCGGCCACGATGGCGGCAGCAATCACGACGAATGCGAAACCCATCAGCATCGCGCGCGCCGAAATGCCGCTCGGCGCGTCCTCATCCTCGACCTCCTGAAGCCACGGCAGGGAATCCTCGTCGTAGCCGCCCCGGCTGTCGGTCATTTCATCGCATCTCCTCGGCGGCTTCGACTCCCATGAGGTCGAGACCGCTACGGATGATCTGCCCTATGCCGCGCGCCAGTTCCAGACGCGCTCGAGAAAGCTGGGGACTGTCCTCGACCAGGAATCGCCGGCCGGGATCGTCGTTCCCGCGATTCCACAGAGCGTGGAACGCGGCCGCGAGGTCGTACAGATAGAAAGCGATGCGGTGCGGCTCGTGCGCAATAGCCGCGCCTTCGACGGTGCGCGGATATTGCGCGGCGACCTTCACCAGCGCCAGCTCCTCGTCGTCAAGCAGCGACAGATCGGCGCCAGCCGTGAGATCGACCCCGGCGTCCTGCGACTTGCGCTGGAGCGAGCTGATCCGCGCGTGGGCATATTGAACGTAAAAAACCGGATTGTCCTTCGAGGCCTCCACGACCTTGGCGAAGTCGAAGTCGAGCGGAGCGTCGGCGCGCCGGGTGAGCATCATGAACCGGACGACATCCTTGCCCACTTCGCCGACAACGTCGGCGAGAGTCACGAACGTGCCGCCGCGTTTCGACATCTTCACCGGCTCGCCGGCACGGAACAGCCGCACCATCTGGACGAGCTTGACGTCGAGGTCCACGCGGCCGTCGGTCAGCGCCCGAACGGCAGCCTGTACGCGCTTGACCGTCCCGGCATGGTCGGCGCCCCAGATGTTGACCAGATGGTCCGCCGTTTCGGCCTTGCGCAGGTGGTAGGCTGCATCGGAGCCGAAATAGGTCCAGCTGCCGTCCGACTTCTTCATCGGCCGGTCCTGGTCATCGCCGAACTGCGTCGAACGGAACAGCGTCAGCTCGACCGGCTCCCAATCCTCGGGAGTCTCGCCCTTGGGCGCTTCGAGCATGCCTTCGTAAACGAGCCCCTTGTCGCGCAGCGCGGCGAGTGCGCGATCGACAGCGCCGTCCTGCTGAAGCTCGGCTTCGGACGCGAAGATGTCGTGGTGGATGTTGAGCAACGCCAGATCGTGGCGGATGAGGTCGAGCATCGCCGAGACCGCCCGCTTGCGGAACAGGTCCAGCCAGTCTTCCTCGTTCCCCGAGACGAATTGCTCGCCGAACTCGCTGGCGAGCTCGACCCCGATCGGCTTCAGGTACTCGCCGGGATACATGCCTTCCGGGATTTCGCCGACGTCTTCGCCGAGCGCCTCGCGGTAGCGTAGGTGCACCGAGCGGGCGAGCGTATCGACCTGCGCGCCTGCGTCGTTGACATAATATTCCTTGGTGACGTGGAAGCCTGCCGCCCCGAGAACGCGCGCAAGGGCATCCCCGACCACGGCGCCCCGGCAGTGTCCCATGTGCAGCGGTCCCGTCGGGTTAGCGGATACATATTCGACATTCACGCGCTGGTCCGCGCCGACCCGCGAGCCGCCGTAGGTGTCACTTTCGCGGAGGATCGTGCTGAGCTCGTCGCGCCACGCCTGCGGCGACAGGCGGAGATTGATGAATCCGGGTCCCGCGATCTCGGCCGAAGTCACGGCCGGCAGCCTAGCCAGCCTCGGGGCGATGGCCTCGGCGAGGGCGCGCGGGCTGGTGGCGGCCTGCTTCGCCAGCACCAGCGCGGCGTTGGTGGCAAGGTCGCCATGAGCCGGATCGCGCGGCGGCTCGACCGCTACGTTGCGCCTGTCGAGCTCCGGTGGAAGCACGCCATTGGACTGGAGCTCGTCGAGCACTTCGCCGAGGAGCGCGGAATATTGGCCGTAAATACTCAATTGCTCACCACTGCTACTGGAGGCCAGCGCCTCTAGCGCAGGCTCGGCAGCGCGTCACCTCGTCGCGCCGCTCGCGGGCTAGAGGACCTTTACGTCGGCCGCGGCAAAAGCGGACGTCATTGCACTGTGCCCCGTGCCGGTCAGCCGGACCCGCGTAATGCGCTTGTCGCTCGAATCCTGTTCGAGCTCGACGAATTTGTGCCGCTCGAGCTCCCGCACCCAGCGCACGGCCGTCGTCCGCGGCACGTTCGCGCGCACGCTGAGTTCACCGACCGCGATACCCGGGCTTCCTCCTTCGAGGCCGAACAAGACCAGCATCAGGTCCCACGCCGGGCCGGCTGCGTCGACGGGATGCAGGTGGCGCTGGCGCTCATGCCGCAGCCGAAGCAGCCGCCTCGCCGCGCGCTTGGCCTCCCCCGTCTCCTCGTCGTCCTGCTGAACCATGCCCGCACTCGTCAACATCTGCACTCTACTCCGAAAGCGGGGCTACTATCGGAAGATAAGGTAGGGCCGCAACCGCGGGCTCGAATTCTGGCCATAAGCTTCTGTGAAACCGGACGTTTGTGGAGTCAGAAGCTGTCGGGCAGCTGCACCGGGCCGACCAGTTGCTCATGTTGCGCAATGGCGAAGCGATCGGTCATGCCGGCGATGAAGTCACCAATCCGCCGGAGTTGCGCGGCGCCGGGTTCCCGGTAGCGCCATTCGGCGGGAAGCAGCGAGGCGTCGGACGCGTAAGCCTGGGCCAAGCCTGCGACGACGCGCTTCGCCTCGGTGCGCACGGTGACCAGTTCCGCAGCATTGTAGAGCGTCTCGTGCAGGAAGCTGCGAAGGGCACTTTCTTCTTTCGCGAGACCTGCCGAAAATCCGGCGAGCTGGCGCCCGGCCGAGCGCACCTCTTCGATATTATCCACGCCAGCGTCGGCAACTCGGCGTCGCGTCTCGCCGATGACGTCCCCCACCATCGTGCCGATCATGTCCCTGACGAGCGCGCGTTGCATTTTCTCGGGCGGGAGCTCACCCGAACGATCGACGATCGCCTGCCAGTGCCGCTGGACCAGGGGCACGGTCACGAGCCGCTCGAAATCGATGATCCCTGCGCGGAGGCCGTCGTCGATGTCGTGATTGTCGTAGGCGATGTCATCGGAGATGGCGGCGACTTGCGCTTCGAGACCTGGCCAGCTGTCGAGCTCGAGGTCGAATTCGGCATTCGCCTCCGCAAGCGCCCACCCCGGAGCGGCGACCGGCCCGTTGTGCTTGGCTAGGCCTTCGAGCGCTTCCCAGCTGAGGTTGAGGCCGTCGAATCCAACGTAGGGAGTCTCGAGCCGCGTCACGATCCGGATGGTATGCGCATTGTGGTCGAAGCCGCCGGCTTCCGCCATTGCCGCCTCCAGCGCGTCCTCGCCCGCATGACCAAAGGGCGGATGACCGAGGTCGTGCGCCAGGCACAGCATCTCCGTAAGGTCCTCGTTGAGCCCGAGCGCACGGGCGATCGTCCGGCCAATCTGCGCGACCTCGAGGCTGTGCGTCAGCCGCACGCGGTAATGGTCGCCGTCGGGCGCGACGAAAACCTGCGTCTTGTGGCGTAGGCGGCGGAAGGCAACCGAGTGGATGATTCGGTCGCGGTCGCGCTGGAAGACATCGCGCGGACCGCGTGGGCCGCTGTCGGTTTCGGGATGCAGCCTTCCACGCGATCGCGCGGGTATGGCTGCAAGTCTGGCGAGCACCGTCATCGCGGCGCGTTTATTGGTTCGACAGCTTCCTGACTACCTGTCCCGGCTGGCTCGTCCAGCTGAAGGAGTCGATGCGCTCGTTCGACAGCGCGTCCGCGAACAAACGGGCGTCTTCGGCAGTGTGGAACGGGCCGATCAGCAAACGCTTGCGCGGCCCCGTATCGGCCACCCAGCCGCTGAGCCCGGTGAAGAGCGAAGGGCTTCGGGAACGGATGCGGTCGAATTCCTGCGGAAGCTGCCCCGTGTCCGAGCCACTCGCGAGCTGAAGCCAGATGCGCTTGCCGCCGCCGTCGCTGGCGATGCGCTTGGTCTGGATCAAATCATTGCTGGGCGACACCGTTTCTATAGCCTTGCGGGAAACCGACGCCAGCTGGAAAACGGGAGGCTGCGCCTGCACAGCCGCAGCCGGAGCCGAATAGGCATATTGCGGTGCCGACACCTGCGGCAGGGCCGGTTCGGGCGATCTCAGCACCTGCTCGATCGAGGCGAGCCGATCCTCCGCTGGTGCCGCATTCGAAGCGAATGCCGCTCCGCTGTCCGGGAAGATGCCCAGGTGAACCGCGGCCGCCTTCTGGTCGCTCGTGAGAGTGGGAAGGCGGCGGAAGAACGGGTCCATCCGGGTGCCCGCGCCCGGCATGGTCTGATCGAGGACCATCTTGGCGGTACTCACCTCGCCGTTGAGGGCAAGCACCAGCGCGCGGACGCGGACAGCGCCATGATCGCGTTGCTGGAGCAGCGGCTCCAGAGTCGCCAGCGCCTCGGCCTTGTTGCCGCTGATCGCGAGGCTAAGCGCAAGCCGGCGGCGTGCTTCATCGCGGTCAGAGCTCATCAGAGCTGCGCGATAATCGGCCTGTGCCGCCGCGGGCCTGCCGAGCAGGTCATATGCCAGCCCGCGGTCGCAGCCGATCGTCGCGAGGCTGGCGCCAAGCTGCTCTGCGCGCGAAAAATAGGTCAGGGCCTCGCTGGGATCGCCGGTGGCGACAAGCGCGGCGCCGATACCCGCCTGAGGCAGCGGGCTGGCTGGATTCACCTCGGCGGCACGGCCGAAGAAGCCAGCGGCGGCCGTCGCATCGCCGAGCTGCAGCGCCGCCTTTCCGGCTCCGACCAGCGCCTGGAAGTTCTGCGGGCTATCGGCGAGGATTCGCACATTTCGTGCGAGTGCGTCAGACGCGCTTTCGGCATAGACTGGAATGCCTTCGCTCGCCGCGAGCGAAGGCGCGGCAACAACGCCGCTCGCCGCCAATGCGAGAATCGCCGCGGCCACGCGCGTGCGCTTCATGTGATACCCCACCGCCATCGATCCTACCCGTGGGGCAGAGAATCTTACGCGAACCTTTCTGCCTAGCCCTTTAACGACGAACCGTGGCCGTCGGACGGTGAGCGGGGCGCTTAACCCCCCCATACCGACCGGAATTACTGATTGTTCTGGCGGTTCAGGAAGCGCGGGATGTCGATCGGCTCCTGCCGGAACCCACCAGAGGTCGGCCCTTCGTCGAGGTTCGCCTTGGAAGCGCCGCGAGCAATGCTGGACATCCTCTCGAACAGCGTACCTCCGGCGGCGGCCGCCTTCGGCTGCGTGCCCGCATCGTCCGCTTCAATGGACGCGCCCTCGTCCTCGTCGGGCGGGGCGATCGGCGGCGCGCCGACCGGGCTCGTCAGGATGTCGTCGCTCTCAAGCAGCAGCTCCTCGGCGTTATCGTCGCCGATTTCCTCGGTGAGCTCGAGGGCATCGTCCTCGTCTGTCCCCTCGTCACCCGATGCTTCGGGTTCCGTCGCGAGTTCCGGCTGAGTCTCGACCGGCGGCATCGCCGGGCGGGTTGGGAAGGTAAAGACCTTCGCCGGCTGCGCCTGCGCCACGCTTTCAGCCTCGATACCCGTTGCGACGACCGAAACACGGATCTTGCCGTCCAGGTCGTTGTTGAAGGCGGAACCCCAGATAATATTGGCATCGGGGTCGACCAGCTCCTTGATGTGGCTCGCCGCCTCGTCGACTTCCATCAAGCGCATGTCCTCGCCGCCCGTGATGGAAATGATGACGCCCTTGGCGCCCTTCATGCTCACCCCGTCGAGAAGCGGGTTCGAGATCGCCTTCTCGGCGGCCTCGATGGCGCGGTTGTCTCCGGAAGCCTCGCCCGTGCCCATCATCGCCTTGCCCATCTCGCCCATGACCGAGCGGACGTCGGCGAAATCGAGGTTGATGAGGCCCGGCATCACCATCAGGTCAGTGATTCCGCGAACGCCCTGCTGGAGCACCTCGTCGGCCATTTCGAAGGCCTCCTTGAAGGTGGTCTCCGAATTCGCGAGGCGAAATAGGTTCTGGTTCGGAATGACGATCAGCGTATCGACGTGCTGCTGAAGCTCTTCGATGCCGCTGTCGGCCGAGCGCGACCGGCGAGCGCCTTCGAAGGCGAATGGCTTCGTCACCACCCCGACCGTAAGGATGCCCCTGTCCCGAGCCGCCTTGGCGATGACCGGCGCGGCGCCGGTCCCGGTGCCGCCGCCCATGCCCGCAGCGAGAAAGCACATGTGCGCCCCTTCGAGCGCCTTTTCGATTTCGTCGAGCGATTCCTCGGCCGCGGCCCGCCCGATTTCCGGCCGCGACCCCGCGCCCAGCCCCTGGGTGATCTTGAGACCCAGCTGGATACGGCGGTCGGCCGATGACGTGTTGAGCGCCTGCGCGTCCGTGTTGGCGACGATGAAGTCGACCCCCTGGACGTCGGCGCGGATCATGTTGGCAACCGCGTTGCCGCCGGCGCCGCCGACGCCGATGACGCTTATGCGCGGCCGAAGCTCGTCGACTTCCGGCCGGATGAAATCAATGCTCATGGGTCCCACCCCCGAATTCCGCAACGCTTTGTAGCGTCAGCGGGAATCTTTGAATCATCGCGAGTCGCAAGCCAAGCGAAAAAGTTAACCTTGAGCCAAAAAAGTGGGGAAAGCGGCAGTCCGGACTCACCCGGCGGCGTTCATCGGCAGTTTAATCGACGCGCGGTAGCGCGCGCTTACGCGCTTCGGCCGCGCCCGCGGCCGTTGGAACACCCCAATCCGGTCCTCGTTGACAATGGGACCACGGAGACTTCGATGACCATTCTTGCAACTACCAAGAGGCTCGCCGGGCCGCTGACAGCGCTGGCGCTGCTCGCGGGCTGCACCACCGCGACGCCGTACCAGCCGCTCAACGCGACACGCGTCCAGGGCGGCTACGTCAACCAGCAGCTCGACCAGACGCACTGGCGGGTCGCCTTTTACGGCAATAGCCTGACGTCGCGACCGCAGGTCGAAAATTACCTGCTCTACCGTGCGGCGGAGCTGACCCTGCAGCAAGGCTTCACTTGCTTCACCGTCGTCAACCAGGGGACCAACCGCCAGACTTCCGTGCGCGTCGATCCGTACGGTCCCGGCGCATACGGTCCGTACGGGCGGTACGGCTACGGCGGCGGCTATTATCCCGGCTGGTCGCCCTATTGGCGCATGCACGGGCCGTGGGGCTGGCACAGCTACAACCCGTGGGGCGGCGACCCATTCTTCCCGGGTGGCGGTCGCTACGACATCGATACCATCGACCAGTATCAGGCGATGGCTGACATCGCACTGAGCCGGGGCGCCTGCGCGTCGGCACCGGCGACGTTCAACGCGGCCCAGGTGGTGCAGAACCTGCGGCCGTACATCGTCTATCCGCGGCCGCGCTAAGCATAGCGGTCGTCACTAGTGAGGGCGGCTAGTAGCCGCCCTTCATCGCAGCGATCAGGCGCCCAAGGACTCCCTTGGGCGCCGGTTGCCTGACCAAAGTCCCCAACGCTATATCCCGCAGATCGCCGCTGCGCGACGCGCCGAGCATCGCAAGGCCCACCAAGGTCGAGAAGGCGGTGCCGCCATGGGCATCGGGAAGTCCGGGGAGGGTTCGCGGCCGTCCTACACGGACCGTGCGGCCGAGCACCCCCTGCATGTAGTCCGCGATGTTCTTGAGCTCCGCGCCGCCGCCGGTAAGCACGACTGGTCTGCCGACGGGCCCCGCAAAGCCGAGGGCTTTCAGGGCCTTGTCGATCTCTCCGGTCACTTCTTCGACCCGGTGCCGGATCACCATCATCAGTTGCGCGCGAGTGATCCGCACCGGCTCGCCACTTTCCTCATTGCCAATCTGGTTGGCGTCGATCAGCTCGTGATTGTCGCGCGGCGAGGTCATCGCCGAACCGTAAAAGCATTTGAGCCGCTCCGCATCGCGGCGGTTGACGCCGAAAGTGGCTGCAATGTCGTCGCTGATGTCCTTCGCGCCGAGCGGAATCGACCGCAGGCCGACGAGGATACCGCCGTAGTGGAGCGACACGTTGGTCACTCCGGCCCCGAGCTCGACGAGCGCGACACCAAGCTCGCGCTCCTCGTCGGTCAGGCAAGCCTGCGCGGCCGCAATCGGAGACGCGACGATCGCCTTCACGCCGAGGTGGGCGGCGCGGATGATGTAGTCGATGTTGCGAAGCGGCGGCGCGTCCGCCGAAATGACGTGGATGTCGACACCGAGGCGGTTGGCGTGAAGGCCGATCGGCTGCTGGACCTCCTGCGCTCCGTCGATCGTGTAGAGCGCCGGGTGCGCGTGCAGCACGACCTTCCCGCCGCGATCGATCGCTGCACGCCCGGCGGACAGCAGCTGCTCGATGTCGGAATGCTCGATCTGGTGACCGCCGAGCTCGACCTCGACGTTCGCGACATCGCTGATGAGACCGCCGGCGCCATAGCTCGCCCAGACGTCGTCGATCGTTACGCCCGACATGCGCTCGGCAAGCTCGACCGCCTCGCGCACTGCGAACTCGCTGGCTTCGATATCGGTAATGTAGCCGCGCTTGACGCCGCGGCTCTCGCGCTGGCCGGTGCCGAGGACTCGAATCCCGTCGTCGCCGTCCCTCACGGCGATAAGCGCGCTGACTTTGGACGAGCCGATGTCGAGCGCGGCGATCAGCGGCTGATCGGTCGTTGGAGCCAAGTCGCCTAGCCCTGCGTGATCGCGGGGCCGGGTTCGGCGGGCGCGCGCGGCAAGCGCACGACCATCTTGCCGGGCAGCCTCAGATCGATCCGGACGAGGCCGCGGCCAAGCAGTCCCGTCGATTTGTCCAGCTCGGCGAACTTGGCGAGCGCCGTGCGCGCGGCCTTCTGCCCCTCCGGGAGCGCGATGATCTCGCCCGTCTGAAGATTGAGATCCCAGCGCCGGCCTCCCACCCAGGCGGCAGAAACCAGCTGAGGCTTGAGCGTGGGCGCAACCTTGAGAAGCTCGTTCAGCTCGCGCTCGCGGTGGTTCGCCCCGGGCCCGATCAGGAGCGGCAGGTCGGGCATCTGGGTGACCGGCACGCGGTCGATGACCACCCCTTCGGAGTCGATCAGGGCCAGCCGATCTCGATCCTGCCACAGGGCCGTCGGCTGGCGCTCGACGATGTCGACCACCAGCGTGTCGGGGAGGCGGCGGGAAACGCGAGCATCCTTCACCCAGCCGAAGCGAAGCAGCTGGTCGCGGATCCCGTCGACGTCCACGAGCGGCATCGCCCGCGTCCTTTGGTCGAGCGCGATGCGATAGACGGGCGCGCTGTCCATGTGGCGAATCCCGACGACGTCGACGCGCTTCACGGTGAAGCCCGCGCGCCCGATCGCCTCACCGGCAGCCGTCATCACCCGCGCCGGCACATCAAGCGCGACGAGCACCACCGCCGCGATCAGCGCAAGAAACAGGCCGAAGGCGATGCCGGCCCAGCGGTTGAGCCGGGCCTGGTCCACCGGGAGCCGCTTCGCCACTCTTTTCGGCACCGTCACTCGCGCAGCGGACTTGCGGGACTTGGCCGGCGCGCCCCGCCGGACGCGGGCCGCTGTCATTTCAGCGCCTCGGCGATCAGGGTTTCGACGAGCTCGGCGTAGCCGGTGCCGCGCTGCTTGGCCTGCTCCGGAACCAGGCTGAGCGGAGTCATGCCCGGTTGCGTGTTCACCTCGAGCAGATAGACTCCCGCCTCGCCGCGCTCGTCGTCCCATCGGAAGTCAGAACGGGACGCGCCTTCGCAGCCGAGCAGGCGATGCGCTTTCAGCGCCATGTCCATCATGGACCGCGCGATCTCGTCGGGTATCTGCGCCGGGCAGACATGCTCGGTCAGCCCGTCGGTATATTTCGCGTCATAATCGTAAAAGCCTGCGACCGGCTTCAGCTCGGTGACTCCGAGCGCCTGGTCGCCGAGCACTGCAACCGTAAGCTCGCGCCCGCGCACGAACGGCTCGGCCAGCAGCCGCTCGAAATGGTGCCACGGCCCCTCGACGTCGCGGCCGATCGGCGATCCGTAATTGCCGTCGGCTGTGACGATGGCGACGCCGACGGACGAACCCTCGTTGACGGGTTTCAGCACATACGGACGCGCCATCGGGTCCTTGTCGAACAGCGTCTTGCTGTCGACGATGCGCCCTTCGGGCATCCGGATCCCGTGCGGCACAAGGACCATCTTGGTCAGCTCTTTGTCGATGGCGATGACCGAGGTCTCGAGCCCGCTGTGGGTGTATCGGAGGCCCATGAGGTCCATCATGCCCTGCACGCTTCCGTCCTCGCCCGGGGTGCCGTGAAGCGCATTGAAGACGACGTCGGGCTTCAGCTCGGCGAGGCGCAGCGCGACGTCGTGGCCCATGTCCAGCTCGCTGACACGCGACCAGCCGTTTCCGCGCAGCGCTTCGGCAACACCGCCGCCGCTCATCAGCGACACTTCGCGCTCGGCCGACCAGCCGCCCATCAGCACGACGACATGGAGGTCGCGGTTCACTCGTAACTCCCGATACGCTGGATTTCCCATTCGAGCAGGATGTTCGTCTTTTCCATCACGCGGCGGCGCACTTCCTCACCCAGATCCTCTATTTCGGCGCTCGTCGCGTTGCCTAGGTTGAGCAGGAAGTTGCAATGCTTTTCCGAAACTTGCGCGTCGCCGATCGTGAGACCCCTGCAGCCGGCGGAATCAATCAGCGCCCACGCTTTGTGCCCGGCCGGGTTCTTGAAGGTCGAGCCTCCGGTGCGGCTGCGAAGCGGCTGCGACGCTTCACGCTCGGCGGCGATGCGATCCATCTCCGACCCGATCGCTTCCGGGTCGCCGGGTACCCCTTCGAACAGCGCTTCGACGACGACCGCTCCCGCCGGCACGTCGCTGTGGCGATAGGAGTAACGGAGCTTGTCGGGCGGCCAGGTTTCGATCGTCCCGTCGCGGTGGATCAGCCGCGCTTCGATGAGGATGTCCTTGACCTCGCGGCCGTAAGCGCCCGCGTTCATCTTCACGGCGCCGCCGACGGTACCCGGAATTCCGCGGAGGAACTCGAGCCCCGCGATGCCGGCGTCTCGAGCCGCGGATGCGACCGTGATCCCCATCGCGGCGCCGCCGGCGCGGACGCGGTTTTCCGCCTCTATGCTCACCCTGGCGAAGCTCTTCGGAAGCCGCACGACCACGCCCTCGACGCCGCCATCGCGCACGATGAGGTTCGATCCGACGCCGATCGGGGTCACTGGGACGTCCCGATCGAGCGAATTCAGGAAGCGCGAAAGGTCCGCCTCATCCCTGGGCCGAACGAGCCACTCGGCCGGCCCGCCCGTGCGAAACCAGATGAAGTCGGACAGGCTTCCGCGAGGCTCGATAGTGCCTTCGAGCCTAGGTAGCGCCATTTCATCGGCGCGGCTCATTTCTTCCCCCTCGCAGCACACACGCCGTCGGCGATCGCCGCGGCCCACTTGGTGATGTCGCCCGCCCCCATGCAGATGATGAGATCGTCTTCCGCGGCGAGGTCGCGAAGTGCCTGGCAAAGCTCGGTGAGGTCAGAGACGCCTTTCACCATCCGGTGGCCGTGCGCGCGAATGCCCTCCACCAGCGCGTCCGAATCCGCCCCTTCGATCGGCTCCTCGCCTGCCGGGTAAACGGGGACGACGAACACCACGTCGGCGTCGTTGAAGGCGCTCTGGAAGTCCGCCATCAGCGAGTTGAGCCGCGAATAACGATGCGGCTGCATCACCGCGATCACCCGCCCTTGCGTCGTCTCCCGGGCAGCGGCCAGCACGGCGCGGATCTCCACCGGATGGTGCGCATAATCGTCGATCACCGTGGCGCCGTCGACCTCTCCCACCTTCGTGAAGCGGCGCTTGACCCCCTCGAACCGCTCGAACCCGGTGACGATCGTGTCATCGCTGATGCCCAGCTCGATCGCCACGGCGACGGCCGCGAGCGCGTTCTGCACGTTATGCTTGCCCGGCATGGGGACGAGGATACCGGGAATCGTCCGTCGCTCGCCGTCGCGCTCGAACACCACGGCGTCGAAGCGGCTGCCGATGCCGTCGGGCTCGACATTCTCGGCGCGAAGGTCGGCGACGGCCGAGAATCCGTAGGTGACGATCCGCCGGTCCTGGATGCGGCTGAGGATGCTCTGCACTTCCGGGTGATCGACGCACAGCACGGCGAGCCCGTAGAAAGGCACGTTCTCGATGAACTCGCAGTAGGCGCGCTTCACCTCCTCGAAGGTGCCCCAATGTTCAAGATGCTCGGGATCGATGTTGGTGACGACGGCAATGGTCCCGTCGAGCCTAAGGAAGCTGCCGTCGCTCTCGTCGGCTTCGACCACCATCCAGTCGCTCTTCCCGAGCCGGGCGTTCGAACCGTAGCGGTTGATGATCCCGCCGTTGATGACCGTCGGGTCCATCCCGCCGGCATCGAGCATGGCCGCGATCATCGATGTCGTGGTGGTCTTGCCGTGCGTGCCCGCAACCGCGATCGTCTTTTGCATCCGCATCAGCTCGGCGAGCATCTCGGACCGCTTGACGATCGGCAGCCGAAGCTCTGACGCTGCCTCGATTTCCGGATTGCCGCGCGGAACGGCGCTCGAGCAGACGACCACGGCAGCGTCGCCGACATTCTCGGCGCTGTGGCCGATCGTGACAGGGATTCCGGCCTTGCGAAGCTTCTCGACAACGTAGCTGTCCGACTGGTCAGAGCCTTGGACGGTGTAGCCGAGCTGGTGCATCACCTCGGCAATTCCGGACATGCCGATTCCGCCGATGCCGACGAAATGGATCGTTCCGATGTCTGTGCCCAGCGCCTTCACGCGGGAACCCCTGTTCCTGCGTATGCCGCACGTGGGCGCGGCGCGAGCGCCGGCCCGACTTCGATAGGGGCGAAGCCGCCTCCCACACGCTCGACGAGGTCGGCAAGATCGCGGGAGGCATGCGGCCGGCCGACGGACAGCGACCGCGCGGCGGCATTGGCGAGCCCGTTCGGATCGCCTGCGACCGCCTCGATCTGGCGGGCAAGCGCCTCGGGTGTGAATTCACCCTGGGCGATGGCGCGCGCCCCACCTGCCTCCGTCATCTCGCGCGCGTTCGCTGTCTGGTGATCATCGGTCGCCGCGCCGAAGGGGATGAGGATCGCGGGCCGCCCGGCGGCAGTCAGTTCGGCAATCGTGGAAGCGCCTGCGCGGCCGATCACCAGATGGGCGTCCGCGAGCTTCTGCGGCATGTCGAGGATATAGGTCATAAGCTCCGCTGGAATGCCGAGCTCCGCATAACGCTCCCGGATTTCATCGATGTCGTCTGGCCGGCATTGCTGGACGACCTGCAAGCGTCGCCGGAGCGACGGTTCCAGCATGCCGAGGCCGGCCGGGACGACGCGACCGAGGATGGTCGCGCCCTGACTGCCGCCGGTGACGAGAATCTTCAGCGGAGCTGTCTCGTCGAACGCGGGAAACGGCATTTCGCCGATCTTGGCGATCGCGTCGCGGACCGGATTGCCTACCAGGACGACCTTGTCCTCGTAGGATGGCTTGAGCCGGTCGATCTGCGGAAAAGCCGTGCCGATCGCCGTCGCCTGCGCCGCGAGGAGGCGGTTGACCCGCCCGAGCACGGCGTTCTGCTCGTGAAGCACCGTGGGAATGCGCATCGCGCTCGCGGCGAGAAGCGCCGGAAACGCGGGATAGCCACCGAAACCGACGACAACCTCCGGCGGGTGATCGCGATAGATCCGTTTCGCTTCGGCACGGCCGGAGAGGATCGCGAGCGCGGCACGAGCCCAGGCTATCGGATTGCCGCCCAGTTGGCGGGCGGCGAGCACGTGCACCGGAATCTTGTCGAAGAGCCCGGGGATCTTCGCTCCGCGAGGATCGGTGATCACGAGCACGCCATGGCCGCGACCGGTCAGTTCCGCAGCCAGCGCATGTGCCGGAACCATGTGGCCGCCGGTGCCGCCGGCAGCGAGGACGAAGTTCATGCCGCCTGGCTCTCGCTCTCTCCGCTCCATTTCACCACATAGGGCGAGCGGGTCAGATACGGATTGCGGCGGGTGAATGCGAGCAGCAATCCCATGCCGATCGACAGCGCCAGCATCGAGCTTCCGCCGTAGCTGATGAACGGCAGCGTCATCCCCTTCGACGGGGCGATCTGCACGTTCACCGCCATGTTGATCAGCGCCTGCAGCCCGAACTCGATGACGAGGCCGGCACCGGCAAGGATCGCGAACGGCGAATCCTCATCGAGCAATTTGACCAGCACGCGCGCAACGATCGTGAGATAAAGGAAGGCGATCGCAAGGCACGCGATCAGCCCGAACTCCTCGCCGATGACCGAAAAGATGTAATCGGTTTGCGGCTCGGGAAGCCCGAACTTCCGGGTCCCGGCCCCCGGCCCCATTCCGAAGAGGCCGCCCGCCGTCAGCGTGCGCATCGCATTGTCCGTCTGGAACGTGTCGCCCTCGCCGAACAGGAAAGCGTCGATGCGGACCGTCGCGACATCGTAGAAGAAGTAAGCGAGAACGATGCCGACGATGCCAGCCGCGCCGATCATCCCGAGCATGCGGAGCGAAACGCCGGCCAGCGCCAGCAAGGCCACCCAGACCGCGACGAAGATGATCGTCGAGCCGAAGTCCGGCTGCTTCATAAGGAGAAAAGCTACGGCGCCGGTCAGCGCTGCCGACAGCAAATAGACCGGCAGCGACTTGTCGGATTCGCGAAGACTTAGCAGCCATGCGAGCGCGACCACGAAGAAGGGCTTGAGGAATTCCGACGGCTGCAACTGCCCCACGGGTAGCTCGATCCACCGCCGCGCGCCGTTCACTTCGGGGCCGATCAGCGGCACGAAGATCAGGAGCGTAAAGAAGAAGGCTGCGCCGAACAGCGAGAACCGCCGGGCGCGCTCCCGCGAGAGCATCGAGATTCCGATCATCACCGGAACGCTGAGCACGATCCACGCCAGCTGCCGGTAGAAATAATAGAGCTCGGGGACTTTGACGCTTCCGCCCGAATAGCGGACCGCCGCCGCCGGCGACGCGGCGGCGACCGCGATCAGCCCGATGCCGATCAGCACCGCGATCAGGAGCAGCAACACGCGGTCGATTTCCCAGAACCAGCGGGCGGCGGTGGACTGGTCGGATCGCCCGTATCGATTGGCATCGACGGATATCTTTGCCTTGAGCTTGTCCGAAATCAGCTTCGTCATAGGCCCCCCACCAACTCCCGGAACTGGTCGCCGCGATCCTCGAAGTCTCTGAACTGGTCGAAGCTCGCGCATGCCGGCGACAGGAGCACCGTATCGCCTGCTTCAGCATCCTGCGCGGCCTGCCGCACCGCCTCGTCGAGTTTTCCACAATTTTTCACCGGCATGTGCGGCGCTAGCAGGCGCTCGAACAGCTCTGCTGCCTCCCCGATCGTGTAGGCGGAGCGGACGTGGCCGAAGTGCGGCGCGCACTCGTCGAGTTCGTCGGTCTTTGCCTGCCCGCCGACGATCCAGCGGATGCTTTGGAATGCGGCGAGCGCGGGGGCCGTGGCGGTCGGGTTGGTCGCCTTGCTGTCGTTGAGGAAGAGGACGCCGTCCTTCTCGCGGACGCGCTCCATACGGTGCGGCAGGCCAGGGTAGGTGCAAAGGCCCTTTTCGATCGCCGCGCTATCGATCCCGAGGGTCTCGCAGACTTCCCTTGCCGCGGCCGCATTCTGAGCGTTGTGCGGCCCTTGAAGGGCCGGCCAGCGAGACTGGTCGATCACCGCAGCAGCGCCGTGAACCCTGGCGCCCGTCGACATTTCCAGCAATCGCATCTTCGATGCCGCATAAGCGTCGAAATTCTCGTACCGGTCGAGATGGTCCGGCGTGATGTTGAGAAGCACCGCGACGTCGCAATCGAGGCTCTGCGTCAGGTCGATCTGGTAGCTCGAGAGCTCCAGCACATACACGCCGCCTTCGGGAAGCGGGTCCTGGGCGAGGATCGGCAGGCCGATATTGCCGCCCATCGTCGTCGGGACGCCCGCGGTCTTGAGGATGTGGTGGATCAGCGCGGTCGTCGTCGACTTGCCGTTTGTGCCGGTGATCCCGACCACCTTGTGCGGCGGAAGCTCCGGGCGCGCGCGGGCGAACAGCTCGATGTCGCCGATGATCTCCACGCCTGCCTCACGCGCGCGCTTTGCGATGGCGTGGCGGTTGAGCGGAAGGCCGGGAGTAACGACCAGGCTGTCGAACTGCGAAAGGTTGGCCTCGTCCAAGTGCACAATTTCCGTGCCGGTGGGCGCCTTCGCCCTCGCCTCTTCCTTCTCGTCCCACGCGGTGACCTTCGCCCCACCCGCGAGGAGCGCCTCGACCGTCGCAATCCCGGACCGCGCGAGGCCGTAAACCGCGTAGTGCTTGCCCGCGAAGGCCGTGGCCGTGATCACCGCAGCTTGAGGGTCGACAGACCCGCGAGCGCCAGCACGAAGCTGATTATCCAGAAGCGGATGACGACGGTCGGCTCCGACCAGCCGAGATGCTCGAAATGGTGGTGGATCGGCGCCATGAGGAACACCCGCTTGCCGGTGCGCTTATAGACGAAGACCTGGATGACCACGCTCAGCGCCTCCACGACGAACAGGCCGCCTATGATGGCGAGCACGAACTCATGGTGCGTCGCCACCGCGATCGCTCCGAGCGCCCCGCCGAGCGCGAGGCTGCCGGTGTCGCCCATGAAGACCGCCGCCGGCGGCGCGTTGAACCACAGGAACGCCAAGCCCGCGCCGACGATCGCCAGGCAAAGCACCGTCAGATCGCCCGCGCCCAATATGTGAGGAATGCCGAGATAGGCGGCGAAGCGGGCATTGCCGACCAGATAGGTGATCAGAAGGAAGGCCAGGCTGGCGATGATCACCGGCATGGTGGCGAGGCCGTCGAGCCCGTCGGTGAGGTTCACCGCATTGCCGAACGCGACGATCACGAACGCGCCGAACGGTATGTATAGCCAGCCGAGGTCCGCGATCGGCTCCTTCACGAACGGAATGTGCAGGTAGGTCCCGCTGTGGCGGACCATGAGCCAGGTCGCGACGCCTGCGACGAGGAATTCGAGCGCCAGGCGCGTCCTGCCGGACAGGCCGGCGTGGTGCGCCTTGCGCACCTTGTCATAGTCGTCGAGGAAGCCGATCAGGCCGAAGCCGGCCGTCACCAGCAGGCACGCCCAGACGTAGACGCTGCCGACGTTCATCCACAGCAGAACTGACGACGTGACGGCGATCAGGATCAACAGCCCACCCATGGTCGGCGTCCCGCGCTTCGCGAGATGCGTCTGCGGCCCGTCGGCGCGGATCGGCTGGCCGCGACCCTGGCGCACCCGAAGGTAAGAGATGAACCATGGCCCGAGAACAAGCCCGATCATCAGCGCGGTCGCGCTCGCCGCTCCGGCCCGAAAGCTCAGATAGCGGATCAGGTTGAAAATCCCTGGGAAGTCGAACTGCTGCGCTAGGAGGTAGAGCATTGCACGCCTTCCTTGAGCAGCTCGATTACGCGCGACAGGCCGACCGAGTTCGAGGCCTTGACCAGCACTGCATCGCCGGGCCGGAGGAGCCTCGCCACGGCCTCGGCGGCATCCTCGGCCCCAGTGACACGCGTGACGTGCACATGACCGTCGACCGCGGCTTCGAGCGGCCGCATGTCCTCACCCACGAGAATGAGCTCGTCGACCTTTGCATCCATGACCGCCGGGCCGAGCGCGGCATGAAGCGCATCGCTATGCGTGCCGAGCTCGCGCATCGGGCCGAGGACGGCGATCCGTCGCTCCGCTCCCGCTTCGGCGCCAAGGCTGCGCAGGGTCGCCGCCATCGATGCGGGGTTCGCGTTGTAGCTCTCGTCGATGAGCAGGGCTTTGCCGCCGTCGACGCGGATGGCGTGTCGTTCGCCTCGACCCTTGAGGCCGCCCATGTCGGCTAGCGCAAGCCCGGCCACGCCGATGTCGGCGCCGACCGCCTCGACGGCGGCGAGCACGGCGAGCGCGTTCGACACCCAATGGTCGCCGCGCTGCGAGATCGTGAAGGTCACATCGCTGTCGAGAAGCGCCGCGGTAATCAGGCTACCGCCGTCGTCTGAGCGGACAGCGTGAAGCGCGTGAACATCGGCATCGCCACTCCCGAACGTGACGATCCTGTCGGCGTGGCGGCGAGCAGCGCGCACGAGCCGGTCGCGGTGCGGCGTGTCGTTGGGGATGATCGCAACCCCGTCCGGCTCGAGCCCTTCGAAGATTTCCGCCTTTGCGTCGGCGATCGCTTCCTCGGAACCGAGGTTCTCGATATGCGCGGGTGCGATCGCCGTGATCAACGCGACATGCGGCCGGACCAGACGGGTCAATCCGGCGATTTCGCCTTTATTGTTCATGCCCATTTCGAGCACGGCGAACTCTGCGTCTCGCGGCATCCGCGCGAGGCTGAGCGGAACTCCAGTATGGTTGTTATAGCTTTTGACCGATCGGTGGACCGTGCCGGGGCAACAGCGTTCGAGCGCGGCGTAGAGGGCTTCCTTCGTGCTCGTCTTGCCGACGGACCCGGTCACCCCGAGGATCGTCGCCTTGCTTCTTTCGCGCGCCGCCCGGCCGATATCCTCAAGCGCTCGAGCAGTGTCGTCGACGAGCACGTGCGGCGCATCCACCGGCTGCGAGACCAGCAAGCCCGAAGCTCCGGCGGCGATTGCCTGAGACACGAACTCATGACCGTCATGGACCGTACCCGGCATTGCGACGAACAGGTCGCCCGGGCCTACTTCGCGGCTGTCGAAGGTAACGCCGGTGACCTCGAAGCTGCCGCTCGCAGTCCCGCGCGTCGCACGCGCGATTTCCTCCGATGTCCACAGCGCGCTCACGCGGCACACTCCCGAGCCACCAGCGCGTCGTCGAATGGAAGCACCCTCTGATCCTTCCCGGCCCCGATGACCTGCCCCGTCTCGTGACCCTTGCCGGCGAGCAGGATGATGTCGCCGCCCGCAGCCATCTCCACGGCTCGGGCAATCGCCTCCTTGCGCCCGGCGACTTCCATGGCAGCGGGAGCGCCCGCCATTATGTCGGCTCGGATTTTGCCCGGATCCTCGCCGCGCGGATTGTCGTCGGTGACGATAACCACGTCGGACAGCCGCGCCGCAACCTGACCCATCGGCGCGCGCTTGCCCTGGTCACGGTCGCCACCTGCGCCGAACACGGTGATGAGCTTTCCCTCCACGTGCGGCCGCAGCGCCGCAATAGCGGCTTCCAAGGCGTCGGGCGTGTGCGCATAATCGACATAGACCGGCGCGCCGGCGCGGCTGATCACCGCTCGTTCCAATCGTCCGCGGACCGGAGCGACGCGGCCCATCGCCGAGAAGACGTCGCGCCAATCGCCGCCCGTCGCCAGGACGAGTACGGCGGCAGTCAGCACGTTCGACGCCTGGTAGGCGCCGATCAGCGGCAGGGCGAGCCGCTGCGCCTTCCCGCCATGCTCAATGATCAACGTCTGCCCGAGTGGCGTCGGCGTCTGCTCCACGAGCCGTATCGTCTCGCCCCTCCGGCCGACAGTCAGCGTATCGAGGCCGCGCCCGCGAGCGCGTTGAAGGACCTCGCCTGACTTTGGATCGTCGGTCCAGACGACCGCTGCCCGCCCGGGCTCGATGACTTCTTCGAAGAGCCGCATCTTGGCTTCGAAGTAGGCGTCCATCGAGGGATGGTAGTCCAGATGGTCGCGGCTGAAATTCGTGAAGGCGGCCGCAGCCAGCGGCACGCCCTCGGCGCGATACTGGTCCAGGCCGTGCGACGATGCCTCGTAGGCTACGTGGGTGATACCCATGCGCTTGAGGCCGGCGACATTGCTCAGGAAGGTGACGATGTCCGGGGTTGTCAGGCCGGTCTTCACCTGTTCGTCCGAAGTCGTCACTCCGAGCGTGCCGATGGACGCCGAACGGTGCCCCAGCATTCGCCAGATCTGGCGCGTCATTTCGACGGTGGAGGTCTTTCCGTTGGTGCCCGTCACGGCGACGACGGTGTCGGGATACGGCCCGAAATAGCGCGACGCCAATTGCGCGAAGAGTCGCCGCGGCTGCTCGTCGGCGAGGTGGATTGCGGAGCCAACTTCGACTCCCGGTCGCGCCACGACGGCAATAGCGCCGCGATCCACGGCCCCGGGGATATAGTCTTCGCCGTTGAACACCGCGCCCTTGAAGGCCCCGAAGACGCTGCCCCGGGTGACCTTGCGATGGTCGATTGCAAAGCCGGTCACTTCGGAATCGCTGTCGACGTCCGCGAGATCGCCCAGGCGCATGCGATCACTGGTCCTTGCGATTGTGGACGAAGGGCAGGACCTCCGACAGGTCGGGCTCTCTGTTCTTGTCGGGAGTGACGCCGAGCATCGGCGCGATCCGCGACACCGTCTTGCTGACGACTGGTGCAACGTTCCAGCCGGCGGTGTGGAATCCGTAGGTTTCGGCGGTCGCCTTGGGGTCGTCTAGCATTACGACGATCACATAGCGAGGATCGTCCATCGGGAAAACGCCCGCAAAGGTGGTGACGACGGCCGCGGACGTATAGCGCCCGCCTGCAAGCTTTTCCGCGGTCCCGGTCTTGCCCCCGACGCGATAACCAGGCGCATCGGCCTTCTTGCCGGTGCCTTGAGTCACGACGATCCGCAGCAGTCCGCGCATCTTGTAGCTGGTGTCGGCGGTGAAGACACGGCGACCGGCGGGAAGCGGATGCCTGGCGCCGACCTTGAGCAGCGTCGCCGGCCGATAGATGCCGCCGTTGAACAAAGTCGCGTAGCCGGTCGCGAGATGGAGAGGCGTCACCGCGATCCCGTGACCGTATCCGACGGTCATGGTCGCGACCTGGCCCCAGTCGTTGCCGGGCGTCAGCGTGCGGCCGCGCTCCTTGAGCTCGACCTCGACCCGCTTGAGGAAGCCCATCTTGGACAGGAACGCGCGCTGCCGCGCGGCGCCGACTTCGGCGGCGATCTGCGCCGTTCCGATGTTGGAGCTTTCCTTCATGATCTCGGCAACCGTGCACGGACCGCCGAAGGGATGCGTGTCGGTGATCGTGAAGCCGCCGGCGGGCAGCCCTTTTGGACAATTGTACGTCTTTCCGAACGATTCGATGATGCCACTGTCCATCGCCATGGCCACGGTGAACGGCTTGAAGGTCGAGCCGAGCTCGTAGACGCCGAGCGTCGCCCGGTTGAACCGGGCTTCCGGCGGCGCGTTGCCGGGACGGTTCGGGTTCACCTGCGGAAGCGACGTCATCGCCAGGATCTCACTGGTGCGTATGTCCATGATGATTCCCGCCGCTCCGAGCGCCGAGAAGTTCGTCATCGCCTCCATCAATTCGTGCTCGAGCGCCTGCTGGATGCGGCTGGATATCGACAGCTGGATCGGCTCGCCCCGCGTAGCTGGATCGGACATCGGCAGATCGAAAGCGCGCTCGATCCCGGCAACGCCGTGGCCGTCGATGTCGGTATAGCCGATGACGCTCGATGCGAGGCTGGTCTGCGGGTAGAGCCGGTCAGGCTCCCTCGTCAGCGACAGCCCCGGCTCGCCGATCGCGTTTACAGCCTGGACAAGCTCCGGACCCGCGCGCCGCCGCAAGTAGAAGAATGGCTTACCGGAGCGCAGCATCGCGAAATAGTCGGCTTCCGACCGCTCGGGCATCAGCTGGGCGAGGCGGCGTGCGATTTCGAGCTTGTCGCCGATGACCTTGCCCGGGTGCAGCCCGATCGTCCAGACGTCGATAGTGCGAGCGAGCGGCTGCCCGTCGCGGTCGATGATGTCACCGCGCGCGGGCACCAGGGCGCTAACGCCCCCTTCGCGTCCGGCATGGTCCCCGAATGCAGCGAGGTAGAGGATTCGCAGCGCGATGAGTGCGACGACGCCTGCATAGACCAGCATGCCCAGCATCAGCCGCTGGTGCATGATCGACAGGATCTGCCGCCGCTGGCCGACAAGCCGGAGCCGCTCCGGGCGCGGGGCGACAAGGGCTGCGGTCGGGGCGTTCATTTCTGCGTGCGCGATCCCTTGGCTGTGGAGTGCTGGCTCGGAAGCGGCGCCAGCGGATCGACATTGGCGGTCCGCAGCGGCCTTGTCACCGGCTGAGCGGCGGCGTTCCGGCTCTTGTCCCCAGCTTTTTTGCCGCCACTTTCAGGCTTGGCGGCCACCGCTTTGAAAGGCATTGGCTTCAGGGACGCCACCGCGTCCGTTTCCGCTTTCTTCACGGGTTCGGACGGCTTGGGTGCGGCGGCAGTCGGGCGCTCTGCGACTTTCAGGCTTGCCTGGTGCAGCAGCGAAGGAACCGGCGCCGCATTACTGACTTCCGCCACATCCTGCGCCAGCGGCTGCGGAGCCTGAGGCGCGGGAGCGGAAGCAAGCACCATCGGCGCATCCACCGGCAGATGGTGCTCGGGCTGCACCAGCCGGGCAAGCTGGAACTTGTCACCGAGGATCTGGTCCGCGCTGGGGGCGGACAGCGACAGGACGCGAACGTTCCACCGCTCGAGCTGAGCGAGCCGGCCGCGCGTGCCGATTTCTGTCTGCAAGAGGCGGATGTCGGCCTGGGTACGGACGATGTGGCTCTCCACCGCCTCCAGCGCCGCGCGCTCGGATGCCACCCGCAGCGATACGAGGTAGCACCCGAGAGCGGCTCCAGCCACGGCGGTCGCCATGAACACGGAATGGAAGCTGCGAACGCTCATTGTCCCTCTCCTGCGCGCTTGCGGCTCGGAGCAGAGGTCCGCACGGCGCTGCGCAGTCGGGCCGAACGCGATCGGGGATTGCCGGCCAGCTCGCGTTCCGTCGGGGAGACCGGCTTGGCGACCCGTTCGAACGTCGGTTCGTTGGGGTCGACAAGCACGGGACGGTGACGCGAGCCGGCCGGCGTCCCACCGCTCCGCTCACGGAAAAAGCGTTTGACGATCCGGTCTTCGAGGCTGTGAAAGGTGACGACCGCCAGCCGCCCACCGGGACGGAGAGACCGTTCGGCCGCCACCAAGCCCTGCTCGAGTTCCTCGAGCTCCGCGTTCATGTGAATCCGGATTGCTTGAAAGGTGCGCGTCGCGGGGTCGCTCTTCTGTCCGGGACGGAAACCGAGCGCTCGCCGCACGACCGACGCGAGTTGCGATGTCCTCTCGATGGGGCGAGCCGCGACGATTGCACGTGCGATGGTCCGCGCGCGGGGTTCCTCGCCATATTCGCGGATTATGCGGGCGATCTCCGCTTCATCGGCTTGATTGAGGAACTCCGCCGCGGTTGGCCCGCTTTGGCCCATTCGCATGTCGAGCGGCCCGTCCGACTGAAAGGAAAAGCCGCGTTCGGCGCGGTCGAGCTGCATCGAGCTGACCCCGATATCGAGAGCGATTGCATCCACCAGCCCGATGCCGCGCTCCGCAAGCACGCGGTCCATCTGGCTGAAGCGCTCCTGCACGAGCGTGAGCCGTGGGTCAGGGACGAGTGACGGCCCTTCCGCGATCGCATCCGGATCGCGGTCGAAACCGATCACTCGTCCCACCCCCACCGCAAGCATTGCGCGCGTGTAGCCGCCAGCTCCGAAGGTGCCGTCGACGACGGTGTCGCCGGGCTGAAGGGCGAGCGCGTCGATCACTTGGTCGACGAGAACCGGAACGTGCTCTGCCCTCGCGGTCACAGCTTTGCTCCCCGCTCTTCGAGCCGGAAGCGCGCGATGTCCTTCATGTCTTCCGGTACCCGCGGTTCGGCGAGGAACAGCTTCGGGTTCCAGATCTGGAAGGTCTCTCCGGCGCCGAGGAACAAGGCCAAGTCCTCGATCTGGCCCTTGCTGCGCATCATCGGCGGGAAGACGATGCGCCCGGAACTGTCGTAGGGCACCTCTTCGCTGGCGGCGAAAGCCATCAGGTTGCGCTGCTCATACTCGAGCTGCGCATCGGGGTTCGTCTCTTCCTTCTCCAACAGCCGTTCAAGCTTGCTGTGCTTCAGAGCGGCGTAGGCGGGATCGTAGGCGCTGAGCGCCGGGAAGGCTTCGTGCTTGGCGAGGACAATGGTGCGGGCATCGCCCCGCCGCTCGATCACCGAGCGCAGGAAAGCAGGAACGGAGACGCGTCCCTTAGCGTCGACCCCGTTGACAGCGCTGCCTTGGAACAGATGCTCGAGCGCCACGTCCACTTCCCCGTTTCCGCAGCGCAAAGCTCTCCCATTCGTGGGCGAGCGGCATCGCCGCCGGTCCCACGCCGGATTCCAGAAAGGAGGGTTTCAGCCCCGCGCTACAGCCGATGTTGGTAACTCAGGACTAACCGGGAGACAATGGATTTTGATGCCATAGTACGGGATTTGATGCCACAAGGCGGATTTCTGCGACTTTTTTACGTCAGATTCCGACCCTGTTCCCTTCCTGTTCTCCCACGTTCTGGTTGTGGATAAGTCTGTGTGCAGCGGAAAATGCGCGAATCATCTTTCCAGCTCCGCCAGCCGGCGAAGCAAGAATCCGAGATTCCCCGATCGCGCCGGCTCTCTGCGTCTCGCGACGTCGATGAAATCCGCATCCGCCACGACCAGCGCTTCGCCGCGCCCGATTGTACATCTGGCGACGAGCCCGTCGGAATCCGCGGAGCACGCATCATCGATCGCCACGAGCGTGCCGGGCGAGCTCGTTTGGACCGCCCGTCCATCGGCGACGAGGGTCGCCGGGCCCAGCTTTTCCGGGCCGTCCAGGCGCAGCCCCCAGTGGCCGAGAAGCCCCGTATCGGCGAAGGTCATTGGCGGCCGAAGGAGGTCCCCGAGCGGGCGTTCGCTCGGCCACTCAAGCATAGGGTCGGCAAGAAGCAGCACGCGGCCGCCGCCGCGAACCCACGCGTCGAGCTCAACCAGCACCTCTGCGGGCTGCGCAGGCGGCTGCGCCATCAGCAGCAGGCGCCTGCCGTCGAGCGAGCGCGCATCAGCCGTGCTGATCGGCACGATGCGGTAGCGCCGCTGCAGGGCCGCAAGCACCGGCGACCCCGATGTTTCCAACGTGAAGGTCTCGGGAAAGACGATGGGCAGGCTGGTCAGGAGCAGCAGCTCTGGCCGCTCGGCCGGCGGCCGCTCCGGTACGGCATCGGGCCCCGGGCGAAGAGCGAACCCTGCTAAGACAGAGGCAAGCACCAGGAGAACGCCTGCCGCGCCGGCGAGGCGCCGCCGGCTCGAGCGCATCACTTGCTCTCGCTGTTGTTCGTCTCTTCCGAAGCCGTCGACCCCGGCGCGACGCCGAGCTCCGCGAGCGGCTCGCTTGGCGTGTTCGTGGTGGCGGCGTTCAAGGCTCTCGTCGCATTGTCGTCCTGGCCGGACCGGCTGACGACGCTTCCCAGGAGCACGAGAAGGAAGGCAAAAGCCAACCCGGTGAGACCGATGCGAATGCGTTGCGCGGTGGTTCCGGCTCTGTGGGGCGTGTTGCCGGCTCGGTGGGGCACATCGATGAAGCTATGGTCCGGTTCGACACAATGCAAGCGGCGGCCTTGACGAACGAGGCTGGCGCAGCGCAAGCGCCGACCATGACTCGCACTTCACTGCTGCTCACGATAGCCGCCACCGCTGCGCTTGCCGGTTGCGGTAACAGCGACGACCACACGATCGTCGCCGGTCCCAACATCGACGACGATGCTCCCGTCGCAAACGGTCCTGTCACGCTTCCGCCCACGATCGCGGCCAGCAAGATCTACCGCTGCAAGGACAACAGCGTCGTCTATATCGACTGGCTGTCGGACAATAAGTCGGCAAACTTCCGCTCGGAGAAGGAAGGAACGCCGGTCCAGCTGACCGCCGCCGAGGCGGGTAAGCCGATGGTCGCCGAAGGCTATTCGCTGACCGGGACGGCCGAGGCTTCAAGCGTCACGCTGGCTCGGCCCGGCAAGGGCAGTCAGAGCTGCAAAGCCTGATCCGCTCCACCCTGTAACCACATCCACCACCCCGGCCGTTCGGCCGGGGTTTTTTTGTTGCGGCCGCAAGGCTATCCGCCCGCCATGGACGTCGCCGAAGCTGCCCCCATCACCAATGAGATCGTCGCCGAGCACGGGCTGAGCGACGATGAATACAGCCGCATCCTGAAGGCCCTGGGGCGTGAGCCCAACCTCGTCGAGCTCGGCATCTTCTCCGTCATGTGGTCCGAGCATTGCAGCTACAAGAGCTCCCGCATCCATTTGAAGAAGCTGCCGACTGAAGCCGAATGGGTCATTCAGGGTCCCGGCGAGAATGCCGGCGTGATCGACATCGGCGACGGGGACGCGGCCATCTTCAAGATGGAGAGCCACAATCACCCGTCGTACATCGAGCCGTACCAAGGGGCCGCGACGGGCGTCGGCGGGATTCTGCGCGACGTATTCACCATGGGTGCCCGGCCAGTCGCGAATCTCAATGCGCTCCGGTTCGGCTCGCCCGATCATCCGAAAACGCGCCACCTCGTCGCCGGCGTCATCCACGGCATCGGCGGCTATGGCAATTGCGTCGGAGTCCCGACCGTCGGCGGCGAGGTCGACTTCGACGAAAGCTACAACGGCAACATTCTCGTCAACGCGATGACGGTCGGCGTCGCCAGGGCCGACAAGATCTTCTACTCGGCCGCCGCCGGCCTCGGGAATCCCGTGGTGTACGTGGGATCGAAGACCGGGCGCGACGGGATCCACGGCGCTACCATGGCGAGCGCCGACTTCTCGGAGGACAGCGAGGAGAAGCGGCCCACTGTCCAGGTCGGCGACCCGTTCACAGAGAAGCTCCTCATCGAAGCGTGCCTCGAGCTGATGGCGTCCGACGCCATCGTCGCGATCCAGGACATGGGCGCCGCCGGCCTCACCTCCTCGTCGGTGGAGATGGCGAGCAAAGGCGGCGTCGGAATCCGGCTCGACATGAACCAGGTGCCGTGCCGCGAGGAAGGCATGACGCCCTACGAAATGATGCTTTCGGAAAGCCAGGAGCGAATGCTCATGGTTCTGAAGCCTGGCCGCGAAGGCGAGGCCGAAGCAATCTTCCGGAAATGGGAGCTCGACTTCGCCGTGATCGGCGAAGTGACCGATACGGGTCGCATGGAGCTGGTCTGGAACGGCGAAACCGTGGCCGACATCCCGCTGGAGCCGCTGGCCGACGAGGCGCCCTGCTACGAACGGCCCTATGCGGTCCCGAAACCGTCGAAGCCGCTCACCGACGCACCCGACAGTCCGGACGTGGCGGCGGACCTGCTAAAGCTGATCGCGTCACCGAACCTCGCGTCGCGCCGGTGGGTGTGGGAGCAATACGACCAGACGGTCGGCGCCAACACCGTGCAGACCCCGGGTGGAGATGCGGCCGTAGTGCGCGTGCACGGCAGCGACAAGGCGCTGGCGATGACGACCGACTGCACGCCGCGCTATTGCTTCGCCGATCCGCGCGAAGGCGGAAGGCAGGCTGTCGCCGAAGCCTATCGCAACCTGTGTGCCGTCGGCGCCAGGCCGCTCGCCATCACCAACTGCCTCAACTTCGGCAATCCGCAACGGCCGGAAATCATGGGCCAGTTCGTGGGCTGTGTCGAAGGCATCGCGGACGCGTGCAGCGCGCTCGATTTCCCGGTCGTGAGCGGCAACGTCTCTCTCTACAACGAGACCAAGAACGACGACGGCTCCAGCCTCGCGATCCTGCCCACGCCGGCAATCGGCGGCGTCGGGTTGGTCGACGACTATCGGAAAGTGGCGACGATCGGCTTCAAGGGCGTCGGCGACGTGCTTGTCGTGATCGGCACCCGCTGCGGGCATCTCGGTCAGTCGTTGTGGCTGCGAGAGCTGCACGGCCGAAGCGAAGGCCCGCCTCCTCCTGTCGATCTGGAAGCGGAGCGGCGGAACGGGGAGTTCGTCCGCCAGCAGATTGCCTCCGGAGCCCTCACCGCGGTCCATGACGTTTCCGATGGCGGAATTGCCGTCGCCATTGCCGAGATGGCGCTTGCGGGGAACGTCGGAGCGTTGATCCAGCCTGCTGGGCCCGGTCACTCCGCGAAGCAGTTCTTCGCCGAGGACCAGGGCCTTTATCTCGCGACGGTAGACGACGGTTTCCTGCTCGACTTTCTCACCGGTGCCGACGCCGCTGGCGTCCAGGTGGAGCCCATTGGCCGAACCGCGGGCAAGAGACTGATCTTCGAGCTCGCCGACGGCGATTATTGCGTCACGCTCGACGATTTGCGGGCGGCGCACGAGGGCTTTTTCCCCAAGCTGATGGGCGAAGACGCCGCGCTCGCCTGACGACAATGCGAGAATAGTTGCGAACGCCTCGCATTAGCGCTATTTACGCGGCCATGATCCTCTGTGTGTGCAATGCGATCACCGAGAACGAGGTGCGAGACCTCGCGCGTTGCGGCGCGCGCACGCCCGAGCAAGCTTACGAAAAGCTGGGCTTCGAGCCGCAATGCTGCAGCTGCCTGTGTTACGCGCAGGAACTGATCGATGAGGAGCGGCAGGCCTCCAGGCCGCGACTGCGGGTCGTCGCCGCTTAAGCCGAAGCCGGCGCGGCAGTTACTGCGAGTGACAATCAAGTGCAGACAAATGGCGGATTTCCGCGATTTTTTTGCTTCCTGTGACGTCTCTCTTGCGCTAGTGCGAAGCGAACCAGGAGACCTGCATGAAGGGCGATCCCAAGGTCATCGAGCTGCTGAACGAGGCGCTCAAGGCCGAACTGACCGCGATCAACCAATATTGGCTGCATTACCGGATGCTCGACAATTGGGGCGTCAAGAAGCTCGCGGAGTTCGAGCGGCACGAATCGATCGACGAGATGAAGCATGCGGACCGCTTCTCGGAACGCATTCTCTTCCTTGAAGGGCTTCCCAATTTCCAGGCGCTCGGCCGGCTGCGGATCGGCGAGAGCGTCGAGGAAGTCCTGAAAGCCGATCTGCAGGCCGAGTATGAAGCGGTCGAAATGTACCGGAATGGAGTCGCCCAGTGCGAGCTACTGGGCGATTATGTGAGCCGCGACCTTTTCGCGGAAGTGTTGCGCGATGAGGAAGGCCACGTCGACGCGATCGAGACGCAGTTCGAGATGATCAAGCAGATGGGACTTCAGAACTACATCCAGTTGCAGTCGGAGCACATCGAAGCGTAGCGTTCGGCCTCAGGGGGGCGAAATGGCGACGACTTCACCCGATCGGATCCTGACTCTCGATCTCATCCGCGGCGTGGCCGTCATGGGCATCTTCTCGGTCAACGTGGTCGCATTCGCCATGATCGAGGCCGCGTATTTCAACCCCACGGCCTATGGCGGCGACAGCGGCGCCGACCTCGCGCTGTGGGCGGCGAACATGGTCCTCATCGACGGCAAGATGCGGACGCTGTTCTCCATGTTGTTCGGCGCATCGATGCTGCTCGTCATCGAACGCGCCGAAGCCTCGGGCAGGTCAGGATTGTGGACGCACTTCCGCCGGATGGTCGTCCTGCTCGGCTTCGGCCTGTTCCATTATTACTTCATCTGGTTCGGCGACATCCTGACTCTCTATGCTTTGGGCGGCCTTGTCGCATTCCTCTTCCGCCGCCTGCCCGAGGAAAAGCTGGTGGCGCTCGGCGCCGCCTTCCTCCTGCTTCACATGGCCGCGTTCGGGGCGCTCCTGTACAGCCAGCACCAGGTGGAGCTAGCCGCCCACGCTCCCGGCGCAAGCAGGGCGGCGCTCCAGGCGTGGACCGAGGGCATCGGCAGCATGGAGGTCTCGCCGCAGAGGATTGCCGACGACAAGGCAATTCACCTCGGCAGCTATGGCGCCTTCGTCGCGCACAATCTCGGACGCTGGCCCAGCATCTTCGGCAACACGCTACCTTTCATGCTCGACACCGTCGGGCTGATGCTGCTTGGAATGGCGGGCTACAAGTCCGGCTTTCTTACCGGAAGCTGGTCGGACGATCGCTACCGGCGGCTGATGCTTCCGGCGCTCGGGGCAGGGGTTCTTGCCGGCGCGGCAACCGTGGCCTTCGATATCTGGTCGGGATTCGACCTTGTCGCGATTTTGGCGGCGTTCATTGTTGCCGAGACGCCGTTCATCACCCTTATGGCGATCGGCTACGCGGCACTGATCATCTTGTTGTCGCGACGCTTTGGACCGCTTGCGCAGAGGATTGCAGCGGCCGGCCGCTGCGCATTCAGCAATTATCTGGGCACCAGCATCATCGCGACGATGGTCTTCAGCGGATGGGGCCTCGGCTTGTACGGATCCGTATCGCGCTGGCAGGCGTGGCTGCTGGTTCCCATCGTCTGGGCAATCATGCTGCTTTGGTCGAAGCCCTGGCTCGAACGCTTCAATTACGGACCGTTCGAATGGGCTTGGAGGAGTCTGTCGAGGGGCCGGGCGCAGCCGATGCGCAAGGCTGTTGGCGCGTTTGCTGTCGCCGCAGCCTAGATCCGCCCGAAATCCTGGTTGCCGACCTTGCGCCCGAACCCCGCAGCGGGCCTGTTGCGCGACACCAACGGGTTGGTTGCCTTCTCGAACTGCTCGGTGGTCTGGTCGAACAACTGGCGAAGCTCGACCACGTCCTTAACGAGCTCATCGGGGAACCGATGCGTCTCGACGCAGAAGCGGGCCGTCGATTCGATGAGTTCGGCAACCTTTGCGAGCGGCTCTGCTCCCAGCTGGCGGGCCTCGCCTTTCAGCGTGTGCGCCGGGATCACGAGCGCGGCGGTATTCTGCTCGCGCATCGCCTGCTCGATCTGCGCCACTGACTTCGTGCCGTCTTCGCGGAAGTAGCTGAGAATCCGGATAAAGCCCGGCCCGAGCTCGCTCCGGCTCCGCTCGAAATGCACCCAGTCGACGATGTTCGTCTCGCCGGTCACTTGGTTCTCCTCGGCGCCCAGCTGTTACGGGCGGTGGTCCACGCCCCAGCAATTACGGCCAAAGAGTAAAATTTGGCTTATCGCGACCGGTCGAACGGGTTCTTCGGCGACCGCATCGTCAGCCGCAACGGAACGGGCCCAAGGCTCAGGTCCCGCCGCATCGAATTGAGCAGGTAGCGGCGGTAGCTCTCGGGAAGCTGGTCGACACGATTGCCGAACACGACGAAGGTCGGCGGCCGTGTTTTGACCTGCGTGATGTAGCGAAGCTTGATCCTCTTGCCGCCCGGCGCCGGGGGCGGATTGGCATCGACCGCGGCCTCGAACCAGCGATTGAGTTCACCAGTCGTCACGCGACGCGACCATTGCTCGCGAAGCTCGAAGGCGGCACCGAGCAGCTGGTCGATGCCCTTGCCGGTCTTCGCCGAAACGGTGAGCACCGGAACGCCCTTGATCTGCGCGAGCCCTTCCTCGAGCGCCCCCTTGATGCCGTTGAACAGCGATGAGGCGTTCTCCGCCACGTCCCACTTGTTGACGGCGACGATCAGCGCTCGTCCCTCTTCGATCACATATTCGGCGATCCTGAGGTCCTGGGCCTCGAGCCCGCGCGTCGCGTCGAGAAGCAGGATCGCGACCTCCGCATGCTCCATCGCCCGGCGCGCATCGGCGGTGGAAAGGCGCTCGAGCTTGTCGACCACCTTTGCGCGCTTCCTGAGGCCGGCCGTGTCGACGAGGCGCACCCGCCGCCCCTGCCATTCCCAGTCCAGCGCAATCGAATCGCGCGTTATCCCGGCCTCCGGCCCGGTGATCAGCCGTTCCTCGCCGAGCATTCGGTTGACCAGCGTCGACTTGCCGGCGTTCGGCCGTCCGATGATGGCAATCTTGAGGGGAGCGTCTGGATTGTCTTCGTCCGCAGGGCCCTCAGCATCGTCGCTCTCCCGCTCCACGAGTGGCCGCAGCGCCTGGAACAGGTCGGCGACGCCCTCGCCATGCTCCGCACTGAGCGCGATCGGGTCCCCGAAGCCGAGGCGATAGGCCTCGATCACGCCCGCTTCGGCGGCCCGAGATTCGGCTTTGTTGGCGACGAGCACGACGGGCGTCGCGCCGGCGCGCAGCCAGCGCGCGATCTCGGCGTCGAGCGGAGTTACCCCTTCGCGTGCATCGAGGACGAACAGGGCCGCGTCGGCGTCGCGGACCGCCGCCTCGGTCTGCTGTCGCATCCGGCCGGGGAGCGTCTGCGGATCCTCGTCCTCATAGCCGGCCGTATCGATCACTCGAAAGTCCAGCCCGAGCAGGCGCGCTTCGCCTTCGCGCCGATCGCGAGTCACGCCTGGCCGGTCGTCGACCAGAGCAAGCCTCTTGCCCACAAGGCGGTTGAACAGCGTCGATTTGCCGACGTTGGGGCGGCCGACAATGGCGACGGTGGGTAGCGGCATGCTCGGCGCCTAGACGAACGTGCTCGTCATTGCGAGGCGCGGAGCGACGCGGCAATCCAGGCGCCGCTGGATTGCGCTATGCTCCCAATGACGAAGCTACCTGAACGCGCGCAGGCGGCCGTTGTCGTCGAGCACGTAGAGCGTCGAGTTGGCGACCACCGGCGGCAGGCTTACGCTTCCCCCGACGTTCGTCTGACCCTGGACGGCGCCCGTCGTCGGATCGGCGAAAATCAGGGCGCCCTGCGTGCTGGCGACGATCAGCCGTCCGCCGGCAAGGACCGGCCCCGTGTAGCTGATGAGCCCGCTCTTGGAACGCGAGTGGCGGAATTCCGGAAGCTGGGTGATCCAGCGGACCTTCCCGGTCGCCCGGGCGATGGCCATCAGCTTGCCATCGCTGGTCACGACGAACACCCAGTCGCCCGCGACCCACGGCGTTGCGATGCCGGCCAGGTTGAGCTCCCACATGCGCTGCCCGGTGATCAGCTCCAGCGCGACCATTCGTCCGCCCTGGCCGATTGCAATGACCTGCCCGCTGTCGATGACCGGATCGGCATCGATATCCGACAGCGACGAGACGCTGGTACGTATGCTCGTCCGCGCCAGCGCGTCCTGCCAGACTGCACGGCCGTTCTCGTAGCGGTAGGCGTTGAGCTCGCCCGACGAGAAGCCGGCGACGACGGTGCCCTGCGCGAAGGCCGGCGAGGCGACGCCGAACACGCCAGCGATCTCGAGGGCGGCGGCTTCGCTCCAGTTGGTGGAGCCGTCCGCCGTCTTGAGCGAATAAATCTGATTGTCCTGGCTCATGACGTAGAGCGCGTCGCCGGCGATGGTCGGGGAGCCTCGCATGGGTCCGCCCGGACGGACCTGCCACACCGCACTGCCGTTCGAGGCGTCGAGAGCGGCGACGAACCCGAGGCCGTTCGTCGCGTAGATTCGTCCGTTGGCGAAGGCCAGGCCGCCGCCGAACAGAGCGGCGTCGTTGCCCTTCTCGACGCCGAACCGGCTGCTCCAGACGAGCGCGCCGGTTTGCGCGTCGAAGCCGCGGACGGTCGCCGTGGTGTCGATCGTGTAGACCCTGCCGTCGCCGACGACCGGGGACGCCGCAAGCCGCGCGGACAGGCTGGTGCCCTGCCCTATCGACGCCTGCCACGCCTGCGCGATCGAGCTGCCAAGGGCAACGTGCCCCATCGCCTTGGCCGCATTGCCGCCCGACTGCGACCAATCGGCGTTCACCTGTGGCGCCGGAAGCGCCATGGGCAGCGCCGCCGTTGCGGGATCGATGGCGACGTCGGATTCGCTCGCCAGAACCGCGATGCGTTCGCCCACGACCGGTGTTTTCGGCGCGCCTTTCTTGAGTATTCCGCAGCCGCCGGCCGCGAACGCTGCTGCGACGAGCGCTGCAATCTTCAACTGCTTCAACGTCATTGAGTACTTCCTGGCTGGGCGTTCTGCGGGGCAGAGGCGGTGGCATCGATGCCGAGCGTGCCCGCTATCTGCACCGCGCGATTACGAAGGCTGTCCGGAACCTGCTTGTCGGCCGCGATCGCTGCGAACAGCCGTCCGGCCTTGTCCCTTTGTCCCTGCTTCAAATAGGCCATTGCGGTCATCTCGCCGGCCGCTCCGAACCACGGCTCGCCGGGCTTCGCGAGAGGCTCGAGGCGCGCGATCACCTCTTCGGGCTTGAGCCTGTCGAATTCGAGCGCGGTTGCGCGGACGAGGCCGATGTTTCGGAAAGCATCGGGCATGTCGTCGTCGCTCGAAAGCGTGCGATATCTCGCCAGCGCCGTGTTGGTGTCATTGGTCTCCAGCGCGAGCGCGGCGTCGGTCAACGTCGAAAGCCCGCGGACTATCTCGTTGTCCGATTGCTGGAGCGGTTGCAGGCGCCGCTTCGCCTGGTCGTTCCTGCCCGCGGCGATATCGGCGAATATGCCGCTGAGCTCCTCCGACCGGTCGGCCGACTTCGCTTGCTGCCTGTTCTCCCAGTAGAGATAGGCTGCCGTCGCGACCAGGAACAGCACGACCGCGGCAATCAGCCACTTTCCGTACCGTTTCGCGAATTGCTCCATCTGGTCGCGGCGCAGGTTCTCGTCGACCTCGCGCAGGAAGGACTCGTTGGGAGTGTCAGGAGGTAGCGCCAAAGAGTGCCTCGAAAAGGAACGATAAGGACGATGCGGGACAGCTTCCTTCCCCGCTGCAGATGAACGGAAGCTGGCGGCGCTTCGTCTAGCGGCTGCGATGCGAAACGCAAAGGCCGCTAGCTCGCGGTCACCTCCTTCACATTGTCGTCGCTGTTGCGGTCGATGTAGAAATTATAGGGATCCACGCCGGCAAAGGCGGGCTTGGCCTTGCTTGCGATCGTGATGCGCTGGGATCCGTCGTGGAGCCGCTCCCGGCCCAGCACGACGACGTTCTTCGAGGAGAAGGCGCCGAGACCCGGACGGGCCGTGAAGAGGCCGACCTCGATCGGTTCGTCCAGCTTCGCTTTTTTCTCGTCGCCCTTGCCGTTCGCATAATATTTGTCGGCCACGACGGTCAGCGTCGTCGTCCAGCCGTCACCCGTCCTGCGCGTCGTCGCGTCCTTCACCTTGAGATCGTAGAGCGTGATCCGCTCGAAGAGGTCCGTGATCAGCTGCTGCTGCTCCGGCGTTTTCGCTTCCTTCCGGAATTCATCGATGAGGTCCGTCGAGCGAAGGTAGGGCGCGCCCTTGAACCGGAACCTGTTCGCGAAGCGGGCAAGCGCGCGATCGACAGCCGCCTCGCCGAGCCGCTCCTGGAGCAGGTACATCGCCACGGCACCCTTGCGGTAATGGATATAGGCCTGGTTTTCCACGCGGTTCAGCGGGAGCTCCTCGACGGCCTCGCCTTTCCGCTGGCTCAGATAATTGTCCAGCTCGTACTTGAGGAAGCGGCGGATCTGGTCCGCGCCGTAGAGGTGCTTCATCACCATCAGCGCGGAATATTGGGCGAGCGTTTCGCTGGTCAGCGTCCCGCCCTGCATGTCGGCGCCGATGACCTGGTGCGCCCAGTATTGGTGGGCGATCTCGTGGGCGATCACGTAGGTGGTGAAGTCGATCTTCTCGGGATCGTTGGTCTTGGCGTTGAACCCGATCGATTCCGAATAGGGCATGGTCCCGGCGAACGCCTGGGCGAAGCTCGAATAGCCCGGAAACTCGATGATCCGCGCGTAGTCGAACTGGTAGGGCCCGAAATTCGCTCGATAATAATCGAGCGCGGCGCCCATCGCGCGAAGCATCTTGGGCACGTTCCAGTCGTGGCCGCGGTTGTAGAACACCAAAAGCTTCACGCCATTGTGGTCGCGACTCGCCACTTCATAGTCGGCCGACTGGATCGAGAAGAAGTTAAGGATCGGGGCCGGGCTGACGAAATGCGCCGTGCGCCGGCCGTTCGCTTTTACGTCTGAAACCCGGCTCCCCGGTGCGATCGGAATCTGATCCGCGTCGGTCGTGACGGTGATGTCCGACTTGACCCAGTCAGAACCGATATAATTTCGGCCGGTCGCCTTCAGGTCTTCGAGCTTCGCCGGTCGGAGTTCCGGCGGCAGGCCCTGCCGGCGCCGCTTGGCCCGGTCGCTCAGCAGGTTCTGGCGGTTCATTCCGATTACCGGCGCGAATGCGAAATTGTTCACGAACGTGCCGTTGCTGACGATGTCCGTGGCCGGCGCGCTAGCCCGGAAGCCGCGCCGCCACAGCCGCGACTGGAAGGTGAGCGTGGTCGTCGCTCCGGGCGCGAGGGGAGTGTCAAAGCGGTATATCCGGTAGCCGAATTTTTGGTCGTCCGAGACGAGCTTGGCGCCCGCCAGGTCGAGCTTCAGGAACTCGACGTCCTGGCTGCCCTTGCGGACGTGAACGTCGCGGATCGGCGCATTGGTCGTGTTCTTCAGGTCGTAGCGGCCGTCGACCAGGAGCTTCCGCTCCTTCGGGAACAGCTGGACGTCGAGCTTGACGTCGGTCAGCGTCGGCCGGGGAAGCGATTCATATTTCAGGTACTTGCGCTCGAGGTCGGCGGAGAACTTTTCCGCATCGTCCGAGGTCACGTAGCGGTTGAGGACCTTGATGTTGTAATAGGCGTAAGCGCCCGTCGCGATCATTCCCGCAGCGGCGACCGCCACAATCACCATCGGCGTACCGATTGCAGTGCGCCGCATGCGCCGGGCGCGAACGCGCAGCCCGAGATCCGTCCCGCGAGGCCAAAGCAGGTGCGCGACGACCGCCAGGATCAGAGCGAACAGGCCCCAGTAGAGTTGCATCCAGGCAGCACCGGTCCAGAAACCCGCCGTGCCGTTGAAATCGCTGAGTGGCACGCTCGGCGTCGCGCCGTAATTATAGAGCGGGTTCGAATAGCCCATGTTCGACAGGAAAATGGTGCCGACGAACCACACGAACATGATTGCCCAGCCGACATATTTGTTGGGGCTGAGCACCTGCGCGAAGACGGACAGCACCGCGATCAGCAGCCCGTCGATCGCGGCGGGAACGATGAACCAGGCCACATATTCGGCGATGCCCAGGCGGTTCGCGCCTTCGACGAGTTGGTAGAACAGGCCGGTGACGAGCGCGGCGACGTTCACCAGCAGCAGAACCAGGAAGATCGCGACGATCTTGGGGACGGTCATGATCCAGGCCGGAACCGGGGTCGAATCCAGGATTTCGTTGAGCTTGCGGTCGCGCTCGCGCCAGACCAGCTCGCCACCGTAGAAGACCGCGATCATGATGATGACGGCGCCGAACCCGCCTCGGATGTTGCTGATCGTCGCCGCCAAGGTCGGATAGTCGGTGGTCCCGTAAGTGGATTGGCCGAGCCACAGCGACGCCGCCGTGTTGCCGATTCCGAACAGCATCAGCACGATCAGGCCGGGGCTGGTCAGCACTTGTCGGGCTTCGACGCGCACGCGGGTCGCGAATTGAGTCCAGCGCGAGGGCGTCGAATCGCGAGCAACGATCGCCTCCCCGCCAAGGGACGGCGTCACGGAAGCGATCTTCGCCGCCCGGGCCTCGCGCTTCGCCAGCTTGCGCAGCTTGCGCTTCGACGGCGCCCGCTCGCTCATCGAGAAGCGCCATAGGGTGAAAGCGAGGAACAGGATGCCCAGGACAATGGTGTATGCGCGGTTGAACAGGAGCGTGCCGCCAAGCTCGACCAGGCGGCTGTTCATCTCGCTTTGCGTCCAATAGCGAGTCGCCTCGCGCAACGCGCCGTTCCCGAGCGGTTCCCAGAGAGCGAAAATCTCGCGGTACTCGATCTTCTGCCCGACGATGCTGGTCGTGACGAGATAGCCCATCACCAGCAGCACCGTGCCGATGTAAGCCGCCATCATCGACCGCAGCGTGGTTGCCAGCGCGAACAGCAGCGCGCTGGTCATGAAGATGTTCGGAATTGCGAAGAGCGCGTAGTTCCACGCGTAATACGAGAGCTTCTGCGGACCCACCGTCTCCGGATCGACCCACGGCATCATCGACCCGATCGCCATCCCCAACGGCACGGCCGCATAGCCGATCCAGGCCACCATGAGGCCGCCGAGGAAGCGGCCGAGGACGATCTGGCTTTTGGTCACTGGCGTCGCCCGGACAATCGGAGCGAAGCCGCTGGTGTCGTCGCGGACGATTGCGTTGGCGACGAACGCGGTGACGATGAACAGATAGAAAAGAGTCAGGATCGCGGTCGTTATTGCGATCGCGTAGGGCGAGTTCTCGTGCACGGACCCCGGCGTTCCGATGCTGACGTTTTCGCTTGCGGTGATCCCGAAGCCAAGCAGGAAGAAGATCGCGATTGCGACCCAGAACACGGGGTTGCGGAGCTGGTAGCGGATTTCGAACCGCGTGATTCCGAACAGCATCTCCAAGCCTCCGCTCAGGCCGCGCGGCGCAGGGTCGCGAGCGTCGAGAAGTACACATCCTCGAGACCGCCTTCGACCGGCTCGAAGCCTTTCGGCTGGGTGTCGGAAAGCACGTGGATGATCGTCTTGCCCGCGAACAGGCGGGTCGAGATCACCTCATGGCTCTGCTGGTATTGCTCGAGCTCGCTGTGATCGATGGTTTTCTTCCAGATGCGGCCGCGGCTCGATGCGATGAGCTCCGACGGGCTTCCCTCCAGCTGCACGCGGCCGTTGGCGAGCACCGCCATGCGCGGGCACAAATCGGCGACGTCGTCGACGATGTGCGTCGAAAGGATCACGACGACGTTGTCGCCGATGGCTGCGAGCAGGTTGAGGAAGCGGTTGCGCTCTTCCGGGTCGAGGCCGGCGGTCGGCTCGTCGACGATGATCAGCTCCGGATTGCCGATCAGCGCCTGCGCAATTCCGAACCGCTGCCGCATGCCGCCGGAGAAGCCGGCGATGGACTTGTCGCGCACTGCCCACAGGTTCGTCTGGTTTAAAAGCGTCTCGACGACGGACTTGCGCTCGCCGCGACCGGTGATGCCCTTCAGCACCGCGACCTGATCGAGCATCGCGTAGGCGGAAACCCGCGGGTAAACGCCGAAGTCCTGCGGCAGATAGCCGAGGCGGCGGCGAAGCTTGTCGGGCTCCGCAAGGACGTCGATGTCGCCGAAGCGGATCGAGCCCTGCGTTGGCTCCTGGAGCGTTGCAACCGTGCGCATCAGCGTCGACTTGCCGGCGCCGTTCGGGCCCAAAAGGCCGAACATCCCGCGCGGGATCGACAGGTTCACGTCGTCGAGCGCGACGGTACCGTTCGCATAGGTGTGCGAAAGCTTCTCAATCTCGAGCATTGTTCCCCCCGGAAGCGCTATTTGCCCGGCCTAACCCGCTGATCTTTCCTCAGCAACCGCACCAGCGGCTATTTCGACAAACGGCAGGCGGGGCTTGAGGAACGGCGCTATTTTGGCCGGTAGGTCTGGTCCGCGGAGGGGAAGCTTCGCGAGCGAACTTCGGCTGCATAGGTCTCCGCCGCCTGGCCGATTTCGGTCGCAAGGTCGTGGTAGCGCTTCACGAAGCGCGGAGTGCGCTCGAACAGCCCGAGCATGTCTTCGGTGACGAGAACCTGCCCGTCGCATTCGGCCGACGCGCCGATCCCGATCACCGGGATCGCGACCTCTTTCGCTACGCGCGTCGCAATCGTCTCCATCACGCCTTCGACCACCAAACAAAAGGCGCCGGCGTCCGCGACCGCGCGGGCGTCAGCGAGGATCTTTTCCGCTTCGGCGCCTTCCTTGCCGCGCACGCCATAGCCGCCGAGCACGTTCACCGCCTGCGGCGTCAGGCCGACATGCCCAATCACTGGAATGCCGCGGTGCGACAGGAAGTCGATGGTGGGCGCGATCGCTTCGCCCCCTTCCATTTTCACGGCCGCGCAGCCGGTTTCCTTCATCACTCGCGATGCGCTTTCGAACGCCAGCTCGGGCGAGGCTTCGTAGCTTCCGAACGGCATGTCGACGCCTACCAAAGCATGCCAGCTTCCACGCACCACCGCGGCGCCGTGCGCGCACATCATCTCAAGCGTCACGGGGATCGTCGACGGCAGGCCGTAGATGACCTGCCCCAGGCTGTCTCCGACCAGCAGCATGTCGCAATGCGGGTCGAGCAGTTGCGCCATTCGCATCGTGTAGGCCGTAAGCATCACGATCGGCTGTTCAGTCCGCCCTTCGTTCTTGCGGGCGCGGATCGAGGGAACGGTGGTGCGTTTGCCCGGGACCGGCGACGGCGTTGCGCGGCTCGTGCCGGTGTCGATAGTGACCTTTGACATGGCCGCCTTCTAGCGACCCGTCCCATTGCCCGCCAGCTAGTCGCCGTTTCGCTGGCGCAACGGCTGGAACTTCACAATTATATTATGCGTCGGAGCGGCAAGTGCGGCGACAATTGCGCGCCGTGGATGATGGAGTAGTTGCGATGCTCGACCGTCACCTCGTGACGGATCTCGGGCTGGCGGTCCTGATTGCACTTCCGGCCGCTTTGCCCGCGACCACCAATCCAAGCCCCAGAGGCGCGCAGGCGGCGCTCGTCGACACACCGGAAACGGCGCAAACGCTGCTGGCGCAAGCTCAACAGGACAAGCGCTCACTCGATTCCTGAGCTAGCGCAGCCATCCGCGCTGGACCGAATGCCGGGCGAACCAGAAGATCGTCCAGGTAATCGCAAGCACGACGATCGCCACCGCCACGTCGTTGGTCGTGATGTTGTCGCGAATGCCTGGAACCAGCGCATATGGCGCGAACGTCACGATGGCCGCGGCCAGCGACACGAGCAGCAAGGGCTGGGCCAGCTTTCGGCGCAGAACCAGCATCACCGCGCCCGCCAACCCGACCCATACGGCGATGGCGTAAGCCGCCACCATCCACACCGGTCGCGCTTCGACGACGACCCGCTGGTCGAGCGGAAGCGACTGCGGGTCAGTCATCACATCGACCAGGTAGCCGCCGCAGGCCACGACCATGAACAGCAATGAGGCGAGGGCAGCCGCCCAGTACCAGCGCGCCAGAGGCCGCCGCGAATAAAGCTGATCGTTCATTGCCCGCCCTCCACGTGCCGGAGCGTGCGCGAGGCGAGAGCGCGATGCAAGCAGCGGGTCAGCAATCTCCGTCGCGGCACTCGACGGTGACGTGCGCGAACGCGCCGAGCTGCAGCAGGCGCGCCCTGAGCTCCCCGACCGAAGCAGTGCCGGTCGCCGACACGATTGCCGCGTTCGCTCCTGGACCGATCCGCCAGACGTGCAGATCGGTGACGATTGCATTGCCGTCGCGCTCCACGGCCTGCTTGATCTGGTCGAGCAAGTGCCTGTCCGCGGTGTCGAGCAGCACTGCCGCCGTCTGCCGCACCAGGCTCCAAGACCAACGGGCGATGACGAGCGCTCCCACGATGCCCATCGCCGGGTCCAGCCACACCCAGCCCAAATAACGGCCGGCGACGAGGGCGATGATCGCGAGGACCGACGTCAGCGCGTCCGCGACGACGTGCATGTAGGCCGCGCGAAGATTGTGGTCGTCGTGATGGTCATGGTGATGGTCGTGGCGATGCGGACGCTCGTGTTGATGGTGCTCGTGCCGGTGGTGCGCCGGTCCATGCGAAAGCATCGCGGCGCTGACCAGGTTCACGACAAGTCCGAGCACCGCCACCACGATCGCATCGCCGAAGTCGACCGGCACCGGATTCAGCAGGCGGGTGACGGACTCGAACGCGATCCCCACCGCGAAGACTCCCAGGATGAGCGCGGACGCGAAGCCGGCGAGGTCGCCCACCTTGCCCGTTCCGAACGTGAAGCGGGGATTGGCGACATGGCGCTTGGCAAAGCGATAGGCTGCCGCCGCAACCGCCAGCGCGCCCGCGTGCGTTGCCATGTGGAAGCCGTCCGCAAGCAGCGCCATCGATCCGGTGAGAAACCCGGCCGCGATTTCGCCAACCATCATGGCGGCGGTCAGCGCAACGACCCACAAAGTCCGGCGGGCGTTGCGATCGTGCGACGCGCCGAGGAAGTCGTGGTCGTGCGCCAGCTCTTCGAGTTCGTAACGAGTCGCCAATTCAGCTCCCTTCGTCAGCCGACATAGCCGGTATGCTCGAGCAATATCGCCAGTCCGATCCCGATCAGGCCGACACCGCCGAGCAGCTCGACCGCGGGGCCGAAACGGGCACCGGCAGCCCGTCCGATCAACAGTCCGGCCGTGGCCAGCGTGAACGTCGTCGCGCCGATCGCCAGCGCGACCGCGACTATATTGGCATCGACAAGGGCGAGCGTCACCCCGACGGCCGCTGCGTCGATGCTCGTGGCAAGGGCGGTGAGCGCCAGCCCCACCATGCCCGATCTTTTGGTCGGCGGCCGCTCGTCTCTCGATCGCATCGCCGCCGCCGCCTCAATGGCCATCTTCCCGCCGACGCCGCCGAGAAGGGCGAAGGCGACCCAATGGTCGATGGCCGCGATATAGGCGCTCGCCGCGAGGCCGAGAGTCCAGCCGATGAGCGGAGTCAGGGCTTCGATTGCGCCGAACACCAGGCCGCTCTTGACCGCCGTCGCGAAGCTCGGGCGGAGGGAGGCTCCACGCGCCATCGCCGCGGCGCACGCGTCGGCCGACATGCTGAAGGCGAGGACTGCGACGGAAGCAGGGGTCACGAACCAACTCCGCCGGACGCAAGACAGCACGGTCCAGGCCGCCCGGCTGGGCTCCGGATCGCGCTGGTCTCGCTAAGCGGACTGTCCACCGACTGCGCCATGCGCCGAAGCGCAAGTATGTTGACGCGGTCCCGGCTGCGGCCGGAAGCTACTCCCCAACTGGGGCGGCTAAATATTGGCTATGCAGCCCGGGTCAACCCGGGCGCGGGGGGTCAGCCCTCGACGATCACCTTCGTGCCGATCTTGGTCAGGCCGTAAAGCTGCTCGGCAAACTTCAGCGGCAGCCGGACGCACCCGTGACTGGCCGGGTAACCGGGGTTCTTGCCGCCATGGAATGCAATTCCCTTCGGATCGTACATCTGCATGTAGGGCATGGGCGCGTTGTCGTACTTCCGGCTGAACCCTTTGACTTTCTTGAGCCGCACCTCCCACAGGCCGAGCGGCGTTTCCTTGCCCTTCTTGCCGCTTGAAATCGTCGAAACGCCAATGAGCATCTCGCCACGATAGACGTAGAAGAGCTGCGTCAGCAGGTCGACGACGACCTTGGTCTCCCCCTCCTTCGGAATGGCGGCAACCCATTTGTAATCGCCCGGCTTCAGGGCGAGCGGGCCGAACAGCGCGACAGCATCCTTGTGCGCTTGAGGCGCGTTGCCGTGGGTCCACTTGTACGGAAGCTCCTGCGCGACCGGGCGCGGAGGCGCCACGTGCGCGACCTGCTTCGGCGCGGTGGAGCAGCTTGCGAGCAACGCGGACGCGATTGCCGCGACCGCCCATTTTCCAAAAGTCTTCATGGATCAGTGAAACAGCCGAAGCGGCCCGCCTCGTCAATCCAACGGTAAACGCGAATTTAGCGGTTAACCGCGAAAAATGACGAGCTGCGGAACTTGCGAGCCTCTGTCGCGCTCCGCTTTGGCCAGCAAGGAGCTTCGCCAGTGCCCCAGTCCGTCGTCCTCTATCGAATGGTTCTCCCCGAGCACACCTGCCCGTTCGGCGTCCGCGCCACCGAGCTTCTCGAAAGCGCCGGCATAGACTTCGAAGACCGCGTCCTCAGCTCACGTGAGGAAGTCGATGCGTTCCAGCAGGAGCATGGCGTGACCACGACCCCGCAGTGCTTCGTCGACGGCGAACGGATCGGCGGCAGCGAGGAGGTCGAGCGCTGGATCGCGAGCCGCGCCTCCGTCAGCCCGGTGCGCTGAAGCTGCTTCAGTGAGCGACGGAGCGGTGAGCAACCCCTCCCTCATGCGCGCCGCATGAGGGTTGCGGTCAGAGTGAGCCTTTGTGGTCAGCCCCCCGGACTGACCAGACGGCTCACTCCCACTCGATCGTGCCGGGCGGCTTCGACGTGTAATCGTAGACGACGCGGTTGATTCCGGGGACCTCGTTGACGATGCGCGTCGCGACGCGGCTCAGGAATTCGGAGTCGAACGGGAACACGTCGGCGGTCATTCCATCGACGCTAGTCACCGCGCGTAGCCCGCAGACATAGTCGTAGGTTCTGTAATCGCCCATTACGCCGACGGTCCGAACCGGCAGGAGCACGGCGAAGGCCTGCCAGATGGCGTCATACAGACCGGCGTTGCGGATTTCCTCCAGATAGACGGCGTCGGCCTTGCGAAGGATGTCGCATTTCTCCTTCGTCACCTCGCCGGGAATTCGGATCGCGAGGCCCGGCCCTGGGAACGGGTGGCGGCCGACGAAGGCCTCAGGAAGTCCCAGCTCGCGGCCGAGCTCGCGAACCTCGTCCTTGAACAATTCGCGCAGCGGCTCGACCAGCTTCATGTTCATGCGCTCGGGAAGCCCGCCGACATTGTGGTGGCTCTTGATGGTGACGCTCGGACCGCCGGTGAAGCTGACGCTCTCGATGACGTCGGGGTATAGGGTCCCCTGCGCCAGGAAATCGGCGCCGCCGATCTTGCGCGCCTCCTCCTCGAACACGTTGATGAACTCGGCGCCGATGAACTTGCGCTTCTTCTCGGGATCGGTGACGCCCTCAAGCCCGCCGAGGAAGTCGGCGCTTGCGTCGACGTGCACGAGCGGGATGTTGTAGCTGTTGCGGAACAGCGAGACGACCTGCTCCGCTTCGCCTGCACGCATTAGCCCGTGATCGACGAAGACGCAGGTCAGCTGGTCGCCGATCGCCTCGTGGATGAGGACCGCCGCGACAGCGCTGTCGACGCCGCCGGACAGGCCGCAGATTACGCGCCCGCTTCCCACCTGCTCGCGGATTTCGGCGATCTTGGCGTCGCGGAAGGCGCCCATCGTCCAGTCGCCCGCGCAGCCGCAGATATGCCGCGCGAAATTGGCGAGGAGCTTGCCGCCATCGGGCGTGTGAACGACCTCCGGGTGGAACATCAGGCTGTAGCGCTTGGCCTGTTCGTTCGTAGCGATGGCGTAGGGCGCACCTTCCGACCGGGCTACCACCTGGAAACCGGGGGCGAGGGTGTCGACCCGATCGCCGTGGCTCATCCATACCTGGTGGGTCTCGCCGACGTTCCAAAGCCCGTCGAACAGCGCCGACGGCGCGACCACCTCGATGAAGGCTCGCCCGAACTCGCGCTGGTCCGAAGCCACGACCTTGCCGCCGAGTTGCTGGTGAAGCGTTTGCTGGCCGTAGCAGATGCCGAGGAGAGGCAGGCCGGAGTCGAAGACTGCCTGCGGCGCCTTCGGGCTTTCCTCGTGCATGGCCGACGCCGGGCCGCCCGAGAAGATCACCCCCCGGGGCTGAAGCCGCTCGAAGGCGTCTTCCGCGGCATTGAACGGGGCGATCTCGCAATAGACGCCGGCCTCACGGACGCGCCGGGCGATGAGCTGCGTCACCTGGCTTCCGAAGTCGATGATGAGAATGGAGTCGGCGGGGTGAACCGTCATGGCGGGCCGATACGGAGCGAGCGTCCGCATGTCGAGTCAGCCCAATTCGACGTCACTTGTGATATTGGGCTTCAGCCGCGGGGAGGGAATCGATGCCAGTTGCAAGCGCCACGTTCGCCGCGGGCCTCTGGCTTGCTGGATCGGCTGTGCCGACGGCGGCTCAATCGCCGGTTGCAATCACCAGCGTCAGCCGCGAGCAGCTGGAGCGCCTACCGGCCGGCCGGCGTCTCGACGACCTGTTGAGGACCTGCCCGAGCCAGACGATCCCCGCGATCAGCCGCCCGCCTGTGCTTCCTGCAATGCCCCCGCCTGGCCTCTCCCTGCAGTGCATGCGCCCCGACAATCTCGAGCTGATCACTGTCTATCGTGCCCACAACCAGCTGCGCGCGCAATTCGGTTCGCGGCCATTGTTCTGGGACCCGCAGCTCGCCGCGCAGGCGCGTTCCTACGGGCCGACTCTGGCCGGCTACGGACGCCCGGTACACTCCGTCCGCACGGGCCGTGAATGGTCTCGGGAGAATCTGCTCCAGGCGCTGCCAGGCACCTCGGCCGACCGCATGGTCAACGTATGGGTCGCGGAACGCCGCTACTTCCGCCCCGGCGTCTTTCCAAACGTCAGCGTCACCGGCAATTGGGCTGACGTCGGCCATTTCACCCAAATGGTGTGGCCGACCACGACCGCCGTCGGCTGCGCAGTCCAGCGTGGAATCGGCCGGTCTGACTGGCTGATCTGCCGCTACGCACCGCCCGGCAATCGCGACGGGGCGTGGCTCGGCCCGTCACCGCCGCCGCCGCCGCCACCGCCTCCGCCCTAAGGCGTGACGAAGCGGCGGATGATGTCCTGCGCCAGCCGCGCCGGGCGCTTGGTCACGCCGTCCAGACAACACCAGCAGCTTTGCACCTCGGCGAGCACATCTTCGCCGCGCTTGACGACCGTGGTGAAAAAGGCCCGCGCGCCCTGGACCCTCTCGGCGATGACTTCGGCGAACACGGGATCGTCGAGGAATGTCGGCTTCCTGTAGGTGATCTCATGCTTGAGCGCGACCCACAGGTGGCGCGCGACCGCCTCCGACGGGGCGACCGATTGCCAATAATGCACGACCGCATCCTGCACCCATTTCAGGTACACCGAGTTGTTGACGTGACCCATGTGGTCGATGTCCTGCTCGGCGATGGCGATGGAGTAGCGAAACATCAGACGCCCTCCCCGGCGTGCGACTCAAGATTGCTTACATTGATGACAATAACGTTACTCGAAGTGAAGCGATCCATTCGGGCTTGTCCGCTAGGTCCGCTCAAGGATTGGTTGCGCCGCCATCGCCTCAGCGAGCAATTCGTAAGAACGCAGGCGCGCTTTGTGATCGTAGATCTGCGAGGTGACGATCAACTCATCGGCCTTGGTGCGCTTGACGAATTCGTCGATCTTGGCCCGCACCGTTTCCGGGCTTCCGATCGCCGAGCAGGACAGCACGCTCTTCAGGATCGCTCGCGCCTGCAGCGGAAGCGTGTCGGCAAAGCCGGGCACGGGGGGCGGGAGTTGCGTCGGCTCCCCGGTACGAAGCGCGACAAACGCCTGCTGGACGGAGGTGGCAAGCAACTCGGCCTCCTCGTCGCTGTCGGCGGCGAAGACGTTGAAGCCCAGCATCACATAAGGCTCGTCGAGCTGCTCCGACGGCTCGAAGCGGTGGCGATAGACCTCGATGGCCTCCATCATCATCTGCGGCGCGAAGTGCGACGCGAAGGCGTAGGGCAGTCCCAGCGCGGCGGCGAGCTGCGCACCGAACAGGCTCGACCCGAGGATGTAAACCGGGATGTCGAGTCCCTCCCCGGGGATGGCCCGGACTCGGCCGTTCTCGCCGCGAAAATAGCCCATCAGCTCGACGACGTCGTTCGGGAACTGGTTCTGGTCGGACGCCATGCTGCGTCGCATCGCGTAGGCGGCCGCCTGGTCCGTGCCCGGCGCGCGGCCGAGGCCAAGATCGATGCGGCCGGGATATAGCGACTCCAGCGTCCCGAACTGCTCGGCGACGATCAGCGGCGCATGATTGGGAAGCATGACGCCGCCCGAGCCGATCCGGATCGACGACGTCTTCGCGCCCACATAAGCAAGCGCCACCGCGGTCGCCGCACTTGCGATTCCGGGCATCGAATGATGCTCCGCCATCCAGTAGCGCGTGTAGCCGAGCCGCTCCGCTACTTGCGCGAGTTCTGCCGCTTGTCGGAGCGCTTCTCCGGCGTTCCCGCCTTCGACGATCGGCGCCAGATCGAGAATGGATAGCTTGACCATGATGCCCAGATGGTCGGCCGATTGGGCGATTCAACGTGCGCGACGTTCATCGTCCAATGAACGAGACGAATCCAATCTTCACGATCGGCCACTCAACGCGGTCGATCCCCGAGTTCGTCGAGGTGCTTCGAAGCGGCCCCGCCGATATGGTCGTCGACGTCCGGACCGTGCCGAAGTCGCTGCGCAACCCGCAATATCACGAGGATGTGCTTGGAGAGGAGCTGGCCTCGTTCCAGCTCGGCTATACGCGTATCGCGAGCCTCGGGGGGCTTCGCGGCCGCTCGCACGACGTGGCGCGGGAGGTGAACGGCTTTTGGGAGAACCGGAGCTTCCACAATTATGCCGATTACGCGCTGTCCGCCGAGTTTGGCGAAGGACTTCACGAGCTGCTCGCGCTAAGCGCGGAGCGGCGATGCGCGATCATGTGCGCCGAAGCGGTGTGGTGGCGCTGCCACCGCCGCATCATCTCCGATTACCTCCTCGCACGCGGTCGAGTAGTGCTGCATCTGATGGGTGGCGGGCGCTTGGACCCCGCGAAGCTCACCCCGGGCGCCCGCATCGTCGACGGAACGATCACCTATCCGGCGAGTGCCTGAATGCGCGCTCAGGTCGAGGTGCTTCGGTTCTTCCGGAAGATCGCGATCAGGATGAGCAGGAACGCCGCCAGACGAAGCAGGTAGACCGACCCGCGCTCCTCGGTCGGGATGTTTGCGAGCGCAAGAACCGTCTGGCCCACGCCGAGCAGCAGGAAGGCAAGGGCGAATGCCAGGAACAGCTCCTCGCGCGTGCGCCGCCAGAACCGCAGGAAGAACAAAGCGCAGACGGCAAAGCCGAGAGAGATGGCGCCCGAGAGGAAGTCGAAGATTGTCACCGGATCACTCCTCTTCTGCGTCCCAGACGAAGCCCCAGATCAGCGAGAGCACCGCCGCGAGCGCAAGTCCGTGCCGCGTCAGCCGAAGATCCACGTCGGGGCTGGGCCAGACCACCAGATCGAGCACCAGCACCAGGTTGTTGGCGGCGAGAAATACGAAGCAGATGCTGCTCCACAGCAGCAGCCGGGTCCGGGTCTTCGCATAGCTCCTGCCAAGCAACCAGGCGCACGCCGCGCTGGTCAGGAGACACAGCACGTAGACGACGGCCGGGAACACTTCCCCCATACTCAATCCTTCCGCAGTCTGAATGCGTCGGCGAATGCCGTCGCGCCGCTGGAGCCGGCCGAGACGATCGCGCGTCGGACGGCATCCGGCCGGGCGCCGTAAAGCTTCTCGAGCGAATCGACCTGGCGAGCGATATCTTGCGCGGCAGGCATATAATGCGCGCCGTCGCCTTCGACGGACACGAGGCCGCCGGCGACCAGCTCGTCGAGCGCCTTGGACACCACTAGCTCGCTCGCTCGCAGCGTCGACACCATCTCTGCTCGCGACCAGATGCGTTTGTCGCGCTTGAGGAGGAGCAGCAGCTCGAGCGCCCAGACCGAACGGAAGCTCGATCCGATAAATCGGAACAGATCGTCGTTCGGGCTCGTCACGAGCCGCGGAAAGTCTCGTCGGGATGCATGGGAAGGCCCTAGCGAGGGGCGTCGGGTGATTGCAACCGCTCCGCGGGACGGCTTGAACCCGCGGTTAAATTTTAAGCAAGCGGAAAGGCAAAGCTTTGCTATGGTGCGACTTCCGGCGGTCGGGGGGCCGCTTTGCCAATTCGGCGGGGGGAGACGAGCCAAACGGAGAGTTGAGTGAACATCCAGGCCCAGCGCGACTTCATCGACCGCCGCAAACTGGTCAGCGCCCTGCGTGCGCTGCGCCGTGGCGATTTCAGCGTCCGGCTGCCGGAGGAAGTTGACGGGGTCGATGGCGAGATCGCCAGCCTCTTCAACGAAGTCGTCTCGCTCAACGAGGAGATGACACAGGAATTCGAGCGCCTCTCCAAGGTCGTCGGCAAGGAAGGCAAGATCACGCAGCGCGGGCGCGTGAAGAATGCCCGCGGCGGATGGGACAGCGCCGTCCGGTCCATCAACGAGCTCATCGACGACATGGTGCAGCCGACCGCCGAAGTGTCGCGCGTCATCGGCGCGGTCGCGAAGGGGGACCTTTCTCAATCAATGTCCGTCGAGATCGACGGCCGCCCGCTGCGCGGAGAGTTCCTTCGCATCGGCAAGGTGGTGAACACCATGGTCGAGCAGCTCGCCTCGTTCGCGTCCGAGGTGACCCGCGTGGCTCGCGAGGTCGGCACCGAAGGCAAGCTCGGTGGCCAGGCGAAGGTGAAGGGCGTCGCAGGCACCTGGAAGGACCTCACCGACAACGTCAACGCGATGGCGACCAACCTCACCGGCCAGGTGCGCAACATCGCGGAAGTGACCACCGCGGTTGCTCGCGGCGATCTCTCCAAGAAGATCACCGTGGAGGTGAAAGGCGAGATCCTCGAGCTCAAGAACACCATCAACACGATGGTCGATCAGCTCAACGGCTTCGCCTCCGAGGTGACTCGCGTCGCCCGCGAGGTGGGCACCGAGGGCAAGCTCGGCGGCCAGGCTCGAGTCGAGGGCGTTGCCGGCACCTGGGCCGATCTCACCGACAACGTGAACCTGATGGCCGACAATCTGACGGGCCAGGTTCGCAACATCGCGGAGGTCACAACCGCGGTCGCCAAGGGCGATCTATCGAAGAAGATCACCGTCGACGTAAAAGGCGAGATCCTCGAGCTCAAGAACACCATCAACACGATGGTCGATCAGCTCAACGGATTCGCCTCCGAAGTGACCCGCGTGGCGCGCGAAGTGGGCACGGAAGGCAAGCTCGGCGGCCAGGCGCAGGTGCCGGGAGTCGCGGGCACCTGGGCGGACCTTACCGACAACGTCAACGCGATGGCGGCGAACCTCACCGGCCAGGTCCGCAACATCGCGGAAGTTACCACGGCCATCGCCCGCGGCGACCTGTCGAAGAAGATCACCGTCGACGTGAAGGGCGAGATTCTCGAGCTCAAGGACACGATCAACACGCTGGTCGACCAACTCAACGGCTTCGCCTCGGAAGTGACGCGCGTGGCGCGCGAAGTCGGCACCGAAGGCAAGCTCGGCGGTCAGGCGCAGGTCGAAGGCGTTGCCGGTACCTGGGCCGACCTTACCGACAACGTCAACGCGATGGCGGCCAACCTAACGGGACAGGTGCGCAACATCGCGGAAGTGACGACCGCCATCGCGCGCGGCGACTTGTCCAAGAAGATCACCGTCGACGTGCGCGGCGAAATCCTGGAGCTGAAGAACACCATCAACGTGATGGTCGACCAGCTGAATTCGTTCGCCTCCGAGGTGACTCGCGTGGCGCGCGAAGTGGGTTCGGAAGGCAAGCTGGGCGGCCAGGCGCAGGTGGAGGGCGTCGCGGGCACCTGGGCCGACCTCACCGACAGCGTGAACCTGATGGCGGGCAATCTGACGGGCCAGGTTCGCAACATCGCGGAGGTGACCACCGCCGTCGCCAAGGGTGATCTTTCGAAGAAGATCACCGTCGACGTGAAGGGCGAGATCCTGGAGCTGAAGAACACCATCAACGTGATGGTGGACCAGCTCAACGGCTTCGCCTCGGAAGTGACGCGCGTGGCGCGCGAAGTCGGCACGGAAGGCAAGCTCGGCGGCCAGGCGCAGGTCCCGGGCGTCGGCGGCACGTGGAAGGACCTCACCGACAACGTGAACGCAATGGCGGCGAACCTCACCGGCCAGGTCCGCAACATCGCCGAGGTGACCACCGCGGTGGCCTCGGGCGACCTTTCCAAGAAGATCACCGTCGACGTGAAGGGGGAAATCCTCGAGCTCAAGAACACCATCAACACGATGGTCGACCAGCTCAACTCGTTCGCGTCTGAAGTGACTCGCGTTGCCCGCGAAGTCGGCACCGAAGGCAAGCTCGGCGGACAGGCGCAGGTTCGCGGCGTCGCAGGCACGTGGAAGGATTTGACCGACAACGTGAACCTGATGGCGGAGAACCTCACCGGGCAGGTGCGCAATATCGCCGACGTGACGACGGCGGTCGCACGGGGCGATCTCTCGAAGAAGATCACCGTCGACGTGAAGGGCGAGATTCTCCAGCTGAAGGACACCATCAACACGATGGTGGACCAGCTCAACGCCTTCGCTTCGGAGGTGACGCGCGTCGCCCGCGAAGTGGGCACGGAAGGCAAGCTGGGCGGTCAGGCCCAGGTGCCCGGCGTGGGCGGGACCTGGAAGGATTTGACCGACAACGTGAACCTGATGGCCACCAACCTGACCAATCAGGTGCGCGGAATCGCGGAAGTCGTCACGGCCGTCGCGCAGGGCAATCTGAAGCGCAAGCTGACGCTCGACGCGAAGGGGGAGATCGCGGCGCTGGCCGACACCATCAACTTCATGATCGATACGCTGTCGACCTTCGGCGACCAGGTCACGAACATGGCTCGCGAGGTCGGCATCGAAGGCAAGCTGGGCGGCCAGGCGAAGGTGCCGGGGGCCGCCGGCCTGTGGCGCGACCTCACCGACAACGTGAACCAGCTCGCGGCGAACCTGACCAACCAGGTGCGATCGATCGCCGAGGTGGCGACTGCCGTGACCAAGGGCGACCTCACCCGCTCGATCGCCGTCGAGGCGTCGGGCGAGATGGCCGCGCTCAAGGACACGATCAACGAGATGATCAGCAACCTCAAGGAGCAGACGCTCAAGAATGCCGAGCAGGACTGGCTGAAGACCAACCTCGCCCGCTTCTCCCGAATGCTCCAGGGCGAGCGCGACCTTGCGACCGTCTCCAACCTGATCATGTCGGAGCTCGCACCGCTCGTGAACGCGCAATATGGCGTCTTCTACGTCACCAAGCGCGAGGAGGACGAAACCAAGCTCGAGCTTGTTGCGAGTTACGGAGCGGAAGGCGCCGACGACCTCAAGCAGGAATTCCACCTTCGCGAGGGGCTGATCGGGCAAGCGGCGGCCGACCGCCGGCCGATCCTCCTCAAGGACGTTCCGCCGGATTTCATTCGCATCGGCTCTGGCCTTGGCCATGCGACCCCGGCCAACGTCAACATCCTGCCCGCCCTGTTCGAGGACGAGGTGAAGGCGGTGATCGAGCTCGCCTCGTTCAACGACTTCAGCGAGACTCACCAGAACTTCCTCGACCAGCTGATGGAATCGGTCGGGATCGTGCTCAACACGATCGCGGCGACCATGCGCACCGAGGGGCTGCTGAAGCAGTCCCAGCTGCTGACGCAGGAGCTGCAGGCGCGGCAGACGGAGCTGACGCGCAAACAGGAGGAGCTGCACGCCACCAACGAGGAGCTTCAGGAGAAGGCGCAGCTTCTCGAGAACGAGAAGAAGCAGGTCGAAGCCAAGAACCTCGAAATCGAAATGGCGCGGCGCGCGCTGGAGGAGAAAGCGGAGCAGCTTGCGCTTACCTCCAAGTACAAGTCCGAGTTCCTTGCGAACATGAGCCACGAGCTTCGCACTCCGCTTAACTCGCTGCTGATCCTGTCGAAGCTGCTGGCCGACAATGCCCAGCGCAACCTCAACGAGAAGCAGGTTGAGTTCGCGAAGACGATCAACTCGGCGGGCTCGGACCTGCTCAACCTCATCAACGACATCCTCGACCTGTCGAAGATCGAATCCGGGACCGTGACGATCGAGGTCGGCGACATGCCGATGCCGAGCCTCAAGCAGCATATGGAGCGGACCTTCCGCCAGCTTGCGGCCGACAAGGGGCTGGACTTCAACGTACAGTTCGACGCGAAGCTTCCGCAGACGATCCGAACGGACGAGAAAAGGCTTCAGCAGGTCGTGCTCAACCTGCTCTCGAACGCCTTCAAGTTCACCTCGAAGGGCAGCGTGACCCTAGCCGTCCGCTGCGCGAAGAGCGGCTGGAGCCCGACGCACCCGATCCTGCACAATGCAAACCAGGCGATCGAGATCTCCGTCACGGATACGGGCATCGGGATCCCACAGGAAAAGCAGAAGCTGATCTTCGAGGCTTTCCAGCAGGCGGACGGGACCACGAGCCGCAAATACGGCGGCACCGGCCTCGGGCTTTCGATCAGCCGCGAAATCGCCCGCCTGCTCGGCGGCGAGCTTCAGGTCCGCTCGAAGCCAGGCGAGGGATCGACGTTCACGCTCTACGTTCCGCTCGAAGCCGAAGCAGCGTCGGCCCCCGCCGGCGCGACCCCGGCGCGATACGACAATAGCGGCGCGGTCGTGCCGACGGCGCTGCCGACGAATTTCGAGGTCAACGACGACCGGGACGAGATCGGCGACGGGCCGTTCGTGCTGATCGTCGAGGACGATCCGACCTTCGCGACGATCCTCCTCGACGCCGCTCATGAAGCAGGCATCAAAGGCGTTGTTTCGACCGCTGGTGCGGGGACTCTGGGGATGGCGCGCAAGCTCCAGCCCAGCGCCATCACGCTGGACCTGGGACTGTCCGACATCGACGGATTCGTCCTGCTCGACCTGCTCAAGCACGACCCGGACACCGGTCAAATTCCGATTCACGTGATCTCGGGCGCGGATCGCAGCGGCGCGGTCATGGGAATGGGCGCGGCCGGCGTTACCGAGAAGCCCGCCGAGCGCGCCGAACTGGTCAAACTGTTCAAGGCGGTGCGGGGCGGCCTCGGCCAGGCAAAGCCTCGTCGGCGGAGAGGATCGGGAGCGTCCGCGGCGCGCCACCTGCCGGAGCTCGCCGGCGCGAAGGTGCTCATCGTCGATGACGATATTCGCAACATCTTCTCCCTCACCAGCGTTCTGGAGAGCCACGATGTGGAAGTTCTCCACGCGGAGCGGGGAAAGGATGGAATTCTGATACTCGAGCAGACCCCGGGCGTGGACGTCGCACTGATCGACATCATGATGCCCGAGATGGACGGCTACGAAACGATGCAGCAGATCCGGCAACGCCCGGAGCTTGCCGATCTGCCGCTGATCGCCGTCACGGCAAAGGCGATGAAGGGCGATCGCCAGAAGTGCCTGGACGCCGGCGCCTCCGACTACATCGCCAAGCCGGTGGATATCGAGCTTCTGCTCGCGCTACTGCGTGTGTGGGTGGCACGCGCTCGCGAGGCTGCGGTTGCCGCCGCTCCTCCGGTGCCCATGGAGGCTGCGGAATAACGACATGAACAGGCCGGTGGCCGAAATCCCCGTCATTCCTCACAGCGAAAAGGAGGTGCGACCGCTAACGCCCGCGGAGCGCGAGAGCGCGCGCGTGCTCCTCGTCGACGACGACGAGCGTAACCTTCTGGCCCTGCAGACCGTGCTCGAGGACCTCGGCGAGGTGGTGCTCGCCCGCTCCGGCGAGGAAGCTCTACGCCACCTGCTGAAGGGCGAGTTCGCGGTCATTCTCCTCGACGTCTACATGCCGGGGATGGACGGTTACGAAACCGCCCAGATCATTCGCGAGCGCGACCAGACGAAGGGTATTCCCATCGTCTTCCTGTCGGCGGTCAACAAGGAGGCCGAGCATTTGATGCGCGGCTATTCGATGGGTGCCGTCGATTACGTCTTCAAGCCGGTCGATCCGGTGATCCTCCGCTCCAAGGTGGCGGTGTTCGTCGACCTGTTCGAGAAGTCCAAGGAGATCGAGGTCAAGGCGCGCCAGGAGCAGGCGCTCCTCGACGAGAACCTTCGGGTCAATGCCGACCGACTCCGGGCAGAGCAGGAGCTGCGGCGGGCCGAGCAGCGCCAGGCCGCGATCATCCAGTCGCTGCCGATGGTGCTCTATCTCGAGCCGTTCGATGCCAATCCGCGGCGGCCGAATTACGTAAGCGGGGACCTCGCGGCCATCACCGGATTCCGGCAGGAAGACATCGCCGGGAATCCGACCGTCTGGGTGGATCGCCTGCATCCGGAAGACCGTGACCGGGTCATTGCAGCGATCGAGGCTCGCCGACGCAGCGGCCGCTCGTCGATCGAATATCGGTGGCAATGCGCGGACGGCGGTTACAAGCATTTTCTCGATCAGGCGGTGCTGCTACGCGACCATGAGGGCCGGCCCCTGGAGTTCGCGGGCACGCTCACCGACATCAGCGAACAACGGTCGCTGGAGACCCAGCTGATCCAGGCGCAGAAGATGGACGCCATCGGCAAGCTGACCGGCGGTATCGCGCACGATTTCAACAATCTCCTTGCGGCCGTGATCGGCGGGCTGAGCCTTCTCGAGAAGAAAGCAACGCTGAAGGACGAGCAGCTCCGCATCCTCGGCATGACAAAGCGCGCGGCGGAGCAGGGAAGCGAGCTGGTTCGGCGCCTGCTGGCCTTTGCACGTCGGCAGAAGCTGGAGCCGCGGCCGGTGGACATCCCGGCCCTTCAGCAGGCGGTGTCCGACCTGCTGACCCATACGCTCGGCGGTCTCGTCACCATCGACTGGCAGGTCGAAAGCGACGTGTGGACGGTGTTCGCGGACCAGGCGCAGCTCGAGCTTGCGCTGCTCAACCTCATCATCAATGCGCGCGATGCGATGCCGAACGGCGGGACGGTCACCATCGTCGCCGACAACCGCCACGTTGCCGAAATGGAAGACGGGGGCGTTGCGCCAGGGGACTATGTGCGGCTCGCGGTGTGCGATACCGGCACCGGAATTTCGCCGGACGATCTCGAGAAGGTGATGGACCCCTTCTTTACCACCAAGGCGGTGGGCAAGGGCACCGGCCTCGGTCTCAGCATGGTCTACGGCTTTGCAAAGCAGTCGGACGGTGCCTTCCGCATCGACAGTGCGCTCGGCGAAGGGACGAGAGCGGAATTGTGGCTTCCACGGGCGCCTGCCGTCCCTGCTCGGCAGGCAAAGCCGCCCGCCCGGCGCCAGCGGCAGCGGGCCGCGATGCGAAAGCTGCGGATCCTGCTCGTCGACGATCATCCGGAAGTACGCAGCACCACGGCTGCGGTCCTCGAAGACCTTGGCCACTCCGTTGTGGAGGCCGGAAATGGCGAGGAAGCGCTGCAGAGCCTCAAGCAGGACTGCGCCTACGATCTCCTCATCACCGATTATGCGATGCCGCACCTCAACGGGACCGGTCTGCTTCGCCGGGCGCAGGAGCTTTGCCCGGACGTGCCGGCGCTGATCGTCACCGGCTACGCGGAATCGGAGGCGATCAGCGACCGCCCGGAGGCCGTGACGATCCTTCAAAAGCCATTCACTCCGCGCGCGCTGGAAGATGCGATCGCTGCGCTTTGCGAGGGCGGCGAGCCCCCGCTTACCGAGCCGGCTGCCAGCGGATCGTGATCGGCATGCGATGAGCCGCGCAACAGGCGCGACTCACATGCGTTAGGCTGCAGGAAAACCTCCTTGGAGCCTTGATTGACTGCCGCCGACAATAGCCCTGATCGCATGATCGACCAGAAGTCCGAAGAAGCCGTTGTTCAGCTCGGGAAAGGCTTGAAGAGCTGCCGAAAGCTGGTGGATGAGTATCGCGCGGTATTGGACGATTCCCAGCAAGCGGCCCCAGACGAGCGCTCAGAATTGGCGACTCTGCCGGAAAGCCCTGTCTCCTCAACAGGTTGACAGCGCGCCGGCATGCGCGGAGGGTGCGCCTGGGCAAGCACACAGCTCGCCCTTGGGGGGCTTTCACATGCGCAAGATCACGGCCGCAATCGCTGCAACGCTGCTTCTTCAGGGCTGCTCATCGCGGCCTCGGGAGTTTAATCCGCAGCTGGCGATCGCGCCCGCCAATCAGCAGGAGCTCGACGCCGCTGTTGCGAACTGCAGGGAGCTGCTGGTCGCAGGGAAGCTCGATTCGAACGGACGGCTGGCGTCAGGCGCCGCCGCAGCAGGAGCAGGCGCCGCTGTCATGGCTGCCGGCAGCGCGGCGGCGACGAGCGCGGGTCTCTACGCCGGCGCGGCGATCGCAAGCGCGACCGTCGTCGCAATCCCCTTCGTCGCACTCGCCGGTGCCTGGGGGATGGCCAAGGCCAAGCGCGCCAAGAAGGAGAAGGCGATCAAGACTGCGATGGCCGGCTGCCTGCGCGAGCGCGGCTATGAGGTGGCGAACTGGACCCGGGCTCCCAAAGCGCCGAGACCCCAGCCACCTGCAGTCTCCGACTAGCGGCCTGGAGCCGGTCCGTTTGAACCTAGCGGCTGAACGGCATTCTTCCACGCCATGATCGGTCACATCCTGCTCGCGCTTTTGATCCAGGCGGCGGTCGCAATCCCGTCCCGAAGCTGGGGCGCAGGCGCCGCGGCGGCCTTCGCCTGGTCCGTGTCGCGCGAAATCGCGCAGGCCGAATATCGGTGGATCGAGCAATATGGCGGCCATCTGCGCGCGAACATGCCCGTTCTCGGCGGTTTCGACCCGCGGGTGTGGCAGAACGTCGATCCGTGGCTCGACTGGATCGTCCCGACATTGGTGACCGTGGCTGTCGCGGTCCTCGCCGCTCGCATCCAGCGGTCGCGCTAGTACCCGTTACTCGGCAAGGCCGGTGAAGTGCGCGAGGAAGGCAAGGACGTCTGATGCCTCCTCGATGATCTTCTTGGTCGGCTTGCCCGAGCCATGCCCCGCCCGGGTCTCGATCCGGATCAGGTGCGGCGCGCCGTTGGGATCCGCAGCCTGGAGCGCGGCGATATATTTGAAGCTGTGCCCCGGGACCACGCGGTCGTCGGTGTCGGCGGTCGTCGCGAGGATGGGCGGATAACGGACGCCCGAATGGACATTGTGGTAGGGCGAGTAGGCAAGCAGCGTCCTGAAATCGGCTTCCTTGTCCGGATAACCGTAATCGTCGACCCAGTAGCGGCCGGCCGTGAACTGGTCGAAGCGCAGCATGTCCATGACTCCGACCGCCGGGCTTGCCGCGTCGAACAGGTCGGGCCGCTGGTTGACCACGGCGCCGACCAGAAGGCCGCCATTGGAGCCGCCGTTGATGGCGAGTCCCTTTGGCGTCGAGATGCCGTTCGCCTTCAGATATTCGCCGGCGGCGATGAAGTCGTCGAACACGTTCTGCTTGCGCGCTAGCCGTCCCGCGTCGTGCCATTCCTTGCCGTACTCGCCGCCGCCCCGAAGGTTCGCGACGGCATAGACGCCGCCCTTCTCCAGCCAGGCGAGACGGGTGACCGAGAAGGCGGGGGTCAGCGACGAATTGAAGCCGCCATAGCCGTACAACAAAGTCGGCGCCGGCCCGGCGGTGCCTGCCTTGCGAACGATGAACATAGGGACGCGAGTGCCGTCCTTGGAATTATAGAAGACCTGCTCGACTGAATAATCGTCCGGGTTGAACAGCAGCTTCGGCGTTGCCCAGCTCGCCACCTGGCCGGTTTTTGCGTCGTAGCGATAGATGGTCGTCGGACGGTTGAAGCTGGTGAACGAGAAGAAGGTCTCGGGGTCGTCGAATTCGCCGTCGAACCCGCTCGCCGTGCCGATCCCCGGAAGGTCGATCGTCCGCTCGAGGCCGCCGCTTAGGGTATAGACCCGCACTTCACTTTTCGCGTCCTTCAAATAGCTGGCGATCAGCTTACCGCCCACGAGGTCCGCGTCCTGCAGGGTGGCGGCATCTTCGGAGACCACCACCTTCGCTTCCGGCTTCGCCTTGGACACGTCAATGGTGACGATCTTCTGCCGCGGAGCGTCGCGGTCGGTGATGAAGTAGAAGGTTGAGCCGCGGTTGCCGATGTAGCTCCAATTGTTGTCGAGGCCCGGGATCAGGACGCGCGGCTTGGCCGACCGTTTCGCAAGGTCGACCAGGCTGACCTCGTAGCGATCGTCCGTGCCGCTCGACGACCAGACGATCAGCCACCGCCCGTCATCACTCACCGAAGCGAAATTGTTGAGCTCCGGCCGCCCGGGCGTCTCGAACATCAGCCGGTCGGCCGACTGCGGCGTTCCGAGCTTGTGGAAATAGACCTGCTGGTTCTGGTTGAGCGACTGGTAGGTCGCGCCCGCTTTCGGCTCCGCAAAGCGCGAATAATAGAATCCGCTCCCGTCCTTCGCCCAGGCGATGTTGGAGAACTTCACCCACTTCACCTCGTCGGCAAGGGGCTGCGCGGTCGCGACGTCCAGCACTCGAACGGTCCGCCAGTCGGTGCCGCCATCCTGGATGGCGTAGGCGAGCTTGTCGCCCTGCTCGCTCGCCACCCATTCGGCGAGCGCCGTCGCTCCGTCGGCCGACCATGTGTTCGGGTCGATCAGCATCCGCGCCTCGCCGTTCAGCGCATCGCGGACATAGAGCACCGACTGGTTCTGCAGACCGTCGTTGCGCATGTAAAAATAGCGGCCGCCTTCTTTCTCAGGAATCCCGAACCGCTCGTAATCGTAGAGCTCGGTGATCCTTTTCTCGAAGCCGGCGCGAGCCGGGAGCGTCGCCAGAAAGCCATTGGTCACGTTGTTCTGCGCGTCGACCCAGGCCCGCACTTCGGGATCGTTGCGAACGTCGTTCTCGAGCCATCGATAGGGGTCGGCGACCTTCGCTCCGAAATGGTCCTCTACGAGATCGACGCGCTTCGTCGGTGGGTAGGCCAGCGTCGCGTTCAGGCCTTCGCTCGTCATCGTGCCCAGCGGGGCTTCGGCGACCGCTCGCGGCGGCGGCGGCGCGTTGGTTGCGGTTGTGCAGGCGGTCATCGCGAAAAGCGGAAGCAATACAAAGCGTCGCAAGGCAGATTTCCCCTCATCCCAGGAGCCATGCGTAGCATCGGACCGCGCCGCTTCAACAGCCAAAGAAAAAGCGCCGGACGTTTCCGCCCGGCGCTCTCTCGATCGTCAATTCCGCGGCTTAGTAGCGGCGGTCGATATCGATGTCGCGAACGTAGCCGCGATAGTCGATGTCGCACTTGAACGTCAGATCGGCCTGGCCCTGGGCGCCATAGGCCCCGTAGGCCCCATAACCGCCGTAGCCGTAGCCGCCACCGTAAGCCTGGCCGCTGGTGGCGTAGCCGCGGACCCGGGTCGTCGTGCTCGAGCGCTGCTCGACCCGCGTAATCCCGAGGACGCGCGCGTTGCTGTAGGCATTGTTGTAGCCGTACGGGCTACCGTATCCGCCGTAGCCGCCATAGCCGTAGCCGGCGTTATACTGGGCCGACAGGCGCTGCTGGACGGCCGCGCTGCACTGCTGCGCCGCCATTTGCGGGTTCACGCCGTATCCGCGGCCATATTGGCTGCCGTACGGGTTCAGCACCGACTGAAGCACCTGGCCGATGATGTTTCCGGGCTGGCTATAGCCGTAGCCCGGGTAATATTGCGCAGCGGCCGGGGCCGCCCCGCCGACAAGCGCGGCGATACCGACCGCGCCGATGGCAATTGTTTTCACAGCCTTCATGGCCACTCTCCTTCGAGCATTCTCGATTCGCCAGACACAACGAACCACGATGCAGAAGGTTTAGACGGCCGGCCGTGCACCGCCGCTGAATGCGGCAGTTCGCCGATGTTCAGCTTTGTGGGGGCCTCAAGCGGCCTCGAACTCGTCCTCGGTGGTCACCGGGCCGCTGTCCTGGCCCTTGGCCGCGGCGTCCCTGTCCACGAATTCGATGATCGCGATGGGCGCCGCATCCGACTGGCGGATGCCCGCCTTGATGATTCGGGTATAACCGCCGTTGCGGTCGGCGTAGCGCGGGCCGATGACGTCGAACAGCTTGCGCTCCTGCGCCTCGTCCATGAGCCGCGAATGGGCGAGCCGGCGGTTCGAGAGGCCACCCTTCTTCGCCAGCGTGACGAGCTTCTCGACATAGGGCCGAAGCTCCTTCGCCTTGGCCGTCGTCGTGGTGATCTGCTCGTGCTTGATCAGCGCGGCCGCCATGTTGCGGAACAGGGCCGCGCGGTGGCTCGAGGTGCGCTGAAGTTTCCGTCCGCCTACGCGATGACGCATTGGTCTTCTCCGTTCGTCAGGGGGCCGTGTAAGGTACCCCTAGCCAGGCCGTTCTTGCGGGGGACAGCCGATACCCAAATGAAAACGGCGGCTTTTCGCGCCGCCGCTCGCGCGCTCCTCAAGCGGAGGGAGCGCGGAAAGTCAAGTTCCGCGCTCCGTCGCTTTTAGGCGGCGCCACGATGCCGCGAACGTGGTTTGGGCCTATTGCCCGTTCGTCGTCGTGTTGACCGTCACATTGGGCGGAGCGACATCAACGGCGACTCCATTTTCGTCGATGCGAACCCGAGCGCCGCCAGGATCGACCCTGTAACGGACTCCGTTCTCCACGACGATGCGGCTGTCGTTGGGCCCCAGCGCCACCCGTGCGCCATCGGGTCCGATGCGATAGGTGGTGCCATTCTCGACCACGATGCGGGTCCCGGCAGGCCAGTTGCCGCCGGCCGCCGAATAGTTCGACGTCTTGTCAGAATAGTTCGAGCCTTCCGAATAATTAGCGCCGCTCTCGTTATAGGCAGCGCCCTCGGCGTTGTAGCTCGCCTCATTGTTGTAATCGTCTTTGTTGTAGCTGCAGGCCGCAAGGCCAAGGCTCAGGATTGCTGTCGCCACGTAAAGCGTCTTCATCCTCTTTCCTCCATCAGGAAGCCATTCCAATGCACGCGGCGCGAGGAGAGTTCCGTCTCCGGCGCAAACGACAGCAGGCCTCGCCCTCCAGACGTGCCGGCACCGAAATCCCGAGAGGTCTGGCAAGGAACCTCGTGGCCGCGCGTAGCCATCGGGGCACCTTCCGCCGCGCAGGAAGCGCGGCCTATCGTTCCTGAACGGCCGAAATGGTCACTCCTGCGTTTTGGTCACACGCTGCATGTCGTGCGCGACGCGACGCCGCGCATGCGGCAGAAACAAGGAGAAAACCGATGCTTAAGCGTACCCTTATGGCGGCTGCTGCCGCCTCGATCGCCGTTGCCGCTGTCCCGGCAAGTGGCCAGGTGGCCGGCGGCCTCGTGACCGTTCAGGTCGCCGACGTCGATATCCTCAGGAACTCGCTCAACAACAACGACGTCGACATCCTGAACAACCTGCTCAACAACAACCAGGTGGCAGTGCCGGTGAACGTCCAGGTTCCGGTCGGCATCGCCGCCAATGTTTGCGGCATCAGCGTTCTGGCAGCGCGTCAGCTGACGGGCCCCTGCACGGCCACCACCGCGTCGGGTGCGCTCGGCCAGGCCGTGTCGAAGCAGATCCTGAAGCAGCGTCCGGCCAAGTAAGCTCGGGCACTGGAATCGGGACGAGGGAGGCGGCGGGCATCGTCCCGCCGCCTTTTTCATTGCCCGCGCCGGCTCGTCCCTACCGCTGTTGGAACCGTCGCTACCGGTGCGGATTCATACGGTCACAAGGAGGCCAGCCATGCCCAGGGAATTGATCGACACCGGAACCGACAAGCGCTTCGTGCGCCGCGACGAGCAAGGCCAGTTCAAGGAATCCGACGACGTCGGCCGGAGCCTCGCAAGCGATCAGCGCCGCGACGCCAAAAACAAGTCGAAGAAGGGCGAAGGCGACAAGGGCGACAGATAGTCCCAGCTGCTCGCTGAAAAGAAAAAGGGCCGCTGTTTCCAGCGGCCCTTTGCTTTCCGGATGGAGCGGCAGGCTAGCCGAGCATTTCCTGCTCGAGCTTCTTGGCCATCTCCTCGATGTTCTCGGGAGGCCAGCCCGGGATGTCCATGCCGAGACGAAGGCCCATGCTGGCCAGCACTTCCTTGATCTCGTTGAGGCTCTTGCGGCCGAAGTTCGGCGTACGGAGCATCTCGGCCTCGGTCTTCTGCACGAGATCGCCGATGTAGATGATGTTGTCGTTCTTGAGGCAATTGGCGCTGCGCACGCTGAGCTCCAGCTCGTCGACCTTCTTCAGGAGGTAGCGGTTGAGCTGGTTGGTGTCAGCCGGCGCTTCCGCGGCCATCGCCGGCGTGCCGATCATGGCCGGCGCAGCGGTCCGGATCTGACTGTCGTCGAAGTGGACGAACAGCTGCAGCTGGTCCTGGAGGATCCGCGCCGCATAAGCCAGCGAGTCTTCCGGAGCGACGGTGCCGTCGGTCTCGATCGTCATCGTCAGCTTGTCGTAATCCAGCTCCTGGCCGACGCGGGTATTCTCGACCTTGTAGGCGACCTGGCGGACAGGCGAGTAGAGCGCGTCGACCGGGATCAGGCCGATCGGCGCGTCGACCGGACGGTTCGCGGCGGCGGGCACGTAGCCCTTACCGATGTCGGCGGTCAGCTCCATGTTGAGCGTCGCACCGTCGTCGAGGTGGCAGATGACGAGATCGGGGTTGGTGACTTCCATGTCGCCGCTGGTCTGGATCATCCCGGCCGTCACTTCGGCGGGACCCGTGGCGGTGAGCTGGAGCCGCTTGGGCCCCTCGCCTTCCATCTTCAGCGCGATCTGCTTCACGTTCAGCACGATGTCCGTGACGTCCTCGCGAACTCCGGCGAGGCTACTGAACTCGTGGAGCACGCCCTCGATCTTGATCGACGTGACCGCCGCGCCCTGAAGCGAGGAAAGCAGCACCCGGCGCAGCGAGTTGCCGAGCGTCATTCCGAAGCCGCGCTCGAGCGGCTCGGCGACGAACACGGCCCGGCGGCGGCTGTCGCCTCCGGTGGCCCTCTTTTCGATCGCGTTGGGCTTCTTCAGTTCCTGCCAGTTCTTAGCGTTGACGGCCATTTGTCTTCCTGCCCTTTGGCGGGACGTCTCCCGCCTTTTGAAACCGAATTCGCCGCGGATGCCCCGCGGCAGCGGCGCGCGTGTCCCGTTAGACGCGGCGGCGCTTGGACGGCCGGACCCCGTTGTGCGGGATCGGAGTCACGTCGCGGATCGAAGTGATCGTGAAGCCGACGGCCTGCAGCGCCCTTAGGGCGCTTTCACGGCCCGATCCGGGCCCCTTGACCTCGACCTCGAGGGTACGCACGCCGTGCTCGGCGGCCTTCTTGCCGGCGTCTTCGGCCGCCACCTGAGCCGCGTAAGGAGTCGACTTGCGGCTTCCCTTGAAGCCCATCATCCCGGCGGAGCTCCACGCGATTGCGTTGCCCTGCGCGTCGGTGATGGTGATCATGGTATTGTTGAAGCTGGCGTTCACGTGCGCGACGCCGGCCGTTATATTCTTGCGTTCCCGCCGACGAAGGCGCTGCGGTGCTTGGGCCATATACCTAAATCCTGTTCGAAACTGCTGACGGTGGCGTGGAAGAAGGTCTTACTTCTTCTTCCCCGCGATCGGCTTCGCCTTGCCCTTTCGGGTGCGCGCGTTGGTGTGCGTGCGCTGCCCGCGAACGGGGAGGCCCCTGCGGTGCCGCAGGCCCCGATAGGACGCGAGGTCCATCAGCCGCTTGATGTTCATCGCCGTCTCGCGGCGAAGGTCGCCTTCGACGCTGTGGTTGGCGTCGATGCTCTCGCGGATCTGCAAGACCTCCTGATCGGTGAGGTCCTGCACCCGACGCTCCGGGCTGATGCCCAGCTTGGCGATGATCTGCTTGGCCGTGGTGCGGCCGATTCCGTGGATGTAGGTGAGCGCGATTTCGACGCGCTTGTTCGTTGGGATGTTGACGCCGGCGATACGTGCCATTCTTATTCCTCTTTCAGCTCCACAGGCACGGAATTCGCGAGGGAAAACCCCTCGAAACCTTGCCTATCTCGTCGCTATGCACATCCCTTCCAAACGAAAAACCGACGCGCGCACGAATGCGCCGCCGGAAACCGGTTGATCGGGATGCACGCCATGTAGGATTCGCCTGCCACTGAGTCAAGCAGCGGGGGGGGGCGCGATTGCGGAGGCGGCATCGCGCCGATAGAGCCGCAGCCGGAATGATCCGACTGAGCCATGACCAGCCGCTGCCGACGCCGCTCAACGGGGCCGTGCTGGCGCTCGGCAATTTCGACGGCTTCCACCTCGGCCACCAGGCCGTCGTCAGGCGCGCCATCGCGATGGGCTTTCACGAGCGACGGCCCGTGATCGTGGCGACCTTCGACCCGCATCCGGTGCGCTTCTTCAAACCCGACGTGCCTCCGTTCCGGCTGACGAGCCTCGACCAGCGCGAGCGGCTCTTCGCGCACGCCGGGGCCGATGCGATGCTGGTCTTCGACTTCGGCCAGGAGCTCGCCAGCACGAGCGCCGAAGATTTCGTCGCCGATATTCTCGCCAGCCGCCTTCGCGTCGCGGGCGTCGTAACCGGTCAGGATTTCACCTTCGGCCGCGGCCGCGGCGGCAATGCCCGCGTCATGCGCGAGCTGGGCGCGCAAAATGGCATCAATGCCGAAGCAGTCGCGCCGGTGCTTCTCGACGGCGAATCCGTCTCATCGAGCCGAATTCGCGATGCGCTCGCGTCCGCCGATCCGGCGACGGCCACGCGCCTGCTGAGCCGTCCCTTCGCGATCGAGGGCATTGTCGAGCGCGGCGACGGCCGCGGACACGACTTTGGGTATCCGACCGCGAACCTGTCGCTGGGCCGCTATCAGCGGCCCGCCTACGGCATCTACGCGGTTCGGGTGCGGCTGGACGACGGAAGCGAGCATTCGGGCGTCGCAAGCTTCGGTATCCGGCCGATGTTCGAGCCGGCGAAGGAGCTGCTCGAGGCGCACATCTTCGACTTCCACGGTGACCTTTACGGCCGCGCGATCGAGGTCGACCTGATCGCCTACCTGCGCGCGGAAGCGAAGTTCGACAATGTCGACGCGCTGGTAAAGCAGATGCAGGCCGACGAGGCCCAAGCTCGCGGCCTGCTGGCGATTCCCGGGTGAAACGCTGGGCGATCCGCATCGCATTCGCGATCGCGGTGGTCCTGCTCGCCTTCGGAACCCTCAACGCAAGCTGGCTGGCGCCAACGCCGAAGGGCGGACCCAAGCTGATCGCCCACCGCGGCGTGGCCCAGCTCTACGACCATCGCGGCCTCGAACGCGACACCTGCACTGCCACGCGGATTGAACCGCCGGTTCACGACTATCTCGAAAATACCGTGCGCAGCATGCTCGCCGCCCGGAGTCTCGGCGCCGACATGGTCGAGATCGACATTGCACCGACCGCCGACGGACGCATCGCGGTGTTCCACGATTGGACCGTGGATTGCCGCACCGAGGGCAAGGGCAACGTCCGTGACAAGACGCTGGCCGACCTCAAGACCCTCGACATTGGCTACGGCTACACCGCTGACGGCGGGCGGACCTTCCCGTTGCGCGGGAGCAAGGACAAGGTGCCCGCGCTCGACGAGGTGCTGACGGCGCTCGCCCGCACCCCCTTCATGTTCAACTTCAAGAGCAAGGACCCGCGCGAGGCGGACCAGCTCGCGGCGGCACTGAAGGCGGCGGGCCGCGACGTCGAGAAGATGGGCGACGGCTTTTACGGGGCCGCCGGGCCGGTACAGCGCATCCGCGAGCATTATCCGCGCGCCTGGGCGTGGACGAAGGAGGAGGCGAAGGCCTGCACCAAGGCCTACGTGTACTACGGGTGGTCGGGCGTGGTGCCCGAGAGCTGCCGCAACGGCACGCTGGTGGTCCCGCTCAACTACACGCCGGTCATGTGGGGCTGGCCCAACCGGCTGCTGCGGCGGATGGAGAAGGTCGGAGCGCGCGTGCTCGTGGTCGGGCCGCAAGGCAAGGACCGGGCGATGGGCCTCACTCTGCCCGAACAGCTCGGCGAGATTCCGAGCAGCTTCAACGGCTATGTCTGGGTCGAGGACATCTGGAATATCGGCCCCGCGCTGCGGCCTGATTCCGACTTCCGCACGCGCGCCCAGCAGGACGGCGCCGAGGCGGCGCTGCAGCGGCGACGGAAGGCGGGCCGATAGCCGCCGTTTGCATTCCGCGAACCGCCCGCTAAGGCCCGCGCTCGATGGCTGATGCGCCCGCCAAACCCGATTACCGACCGACCGTTTTCCTTCCGAAGACCGACTTCCCGATGAAGGCCGGCCTGCCGCAGAAGGAGCCGGCGATCCTTGCCCGCTGGGAGGAACAGGACCTCTACCGGCAGGTTCGGAACGCCCGCGCGGGAAAACCCAAGTTCATCTTCCACGACGGGCCTCCCTACGCCAACGGCGACATCCACATCGGCCATGCACTCAATCACGTCCTCAAGGACATGGTCGTCCGGACGCAGACCTTGCTCGGCAAGGACGCGCCTTACGTCCCCGGGTGGGACTGCCACGGGCTACCGATCGAGTGGAAGGTCGAGGAGCAGTATCGCAAGAAGAAGCTCAACAAGGACGAGGTGCCCGCGAAGGAATTCCGCGCGGAATGCCGCGCCTATGCTCAGCATTGGGTCGACGTCCAGCGCGAGCAGCTGAAGCGGCTCGGGATCGGCGCCGACTGGGAGCGACCGTACCTGACGATGCAGTTCGAGAGCGAGGCCACCATCGTCTCCGAATTGTTCAAGTTCGCCAAGAGCGGCCAGCTCTACCGCGGGGCCAAGCCGGTCATGTGGTCGCCGGTCGAGAAGACCGCGCTCGCCGAGGCCGAGATCGAGTACGAAGACATCGTCTCGACCCAGATCGATGTCGCGTTCGAGATCGTCGAGAGCCCGATCCCGGAGCTGGTCGGCGCGCACGCGGTGGTATGGACGACCACGCCGTGGACGATCCCGGTCAACCAAGCGATCGCCTATGGACCGGACGTCGAGTACGTGCTGGTCGAAGTCGACGGGCGGCAGCTGCTCGTTGCGTCCGAGCTAGTCTCTCAGACGCTCTCTCGTCATTCCCGCAAAAGCGGGAATCCCGCTTCGGCGGAAGACCAGCGGGACCCCCGCCTCCGCGGGGGTGACGAATTATGGCGTGGAAAAGGCTCGGACCTTGCAGGCACCATCGCCCGCCACCCGATGCACAAGCTTGGCGGGTTCTTTGCCAAGCCGCGGCCGTTCCTGCCGGGCGATTTCGTCACCACCGACCAGGGCACCGGCCTCGTCCACATGGCGCCCGACCATGGCGAGGACGATTTCGAACTGTGCCGGGCACATGGCATCGACCCGGTGTTCGCGGTCAACGCCGGCGGCTTCTACCGCGACGACTGGCTCTGGCTCGGCGGCCAGGGCAGCGTCATCAACGCCAAGTTCAACGCGCCGGACGGACCGATCTGCAATGACCTGCGCGAGGCCGGCGCACTCCTCGCCGCTAGCGCGGACTTTGACCACAGCTACCCGCATAGCTGGCGGTCGAAGGCGAAAGTCATTTACCGCTGCACGCCGCAATGGTTCATTCCGATGGACAAGTTGATGGACGAGCGGAGCTGCCGCTGGTTCTTCGAGGGCCGTTGGGAGAATGAGGGCGGCGCCCTGCTCGAGAAGCCGCTCGAGAAGCGGCCCAAGCGCTCGCTGCGCGAGGTCGCCCTCCACGCGATCGCCGACACGCGCTTCGTCCCCGAAAAGGGGCGCAACCGAATCCAGTCGATGGTCGAGGGCCGGCCCGACTGGGTGATCAGCCGCCAGCGCGCCGGGGGCGTGCCGATCGCGCTCTTCGGGGCGCGCTCCACCGGGGATGTGCTGGGCGACCCCAATGTCAACGAACGTATCGTCGCGGCAATCCGCGAGCAGGGCGTCGACGCCTGGGACGAAGCGAACGCCGCGCATTTCCTTGGCGAGACGCGCAACCCGCACGATTACGAGATGGTCGCCGACATCCTCGACGTCTGGTTCGACAGCGGCTCGACCCACGCCTTCGTGCTCGAGAGTGGCCGCTGGCCCGAGCTTCGCTGGCCCGCCGACATCTATGTCGAAGGCTCCGACCAGCACCGCGGCTGGTTCCAGTCGTCGCTGCTGGAAAGCTGCGGTACGCGCGGCCGAGCGCCCTACGACACCGTGTTGACCCACGGCTTCACGATGGACGCCAAGGGCATGAAGATGTCCAAGAGCCTCGGGAACGTCGTCAACCCGCTCGACCTGATGAAGGAGCACGGCGCCGACATCCTCAGGCTGTGGGCGCTATCGGTCGACTTCACGGAAGATCACCGGATCGGGAAGGAAATCCTCGGCGGCGTCGCCGATCAGTATCGCAAGCTGCGCAACACCTTCCGCTATCTGCTTGGAGCGCTTGGCGGCTTCTCGGAGGAAGAGCGGTTCGACGACGTTCACGCGATGCCCGAGCTGGAGCGCTACATGCTTCATCTCACCGCCGAGCTCGATGCCAGGCTGCGGCAGGCAGTCGCGGACTTCGACTTCAACAGCTACACGCGGCTTCTCGCCGATTTCGCCAACAACGACCTGTCGGCCTTCTACTTCGATATCCGGAAGGACGTCCTCTACTGCGACGTCAATGCGGTGAACGGCGTGCAGTCGGAGCGGCGCCGGGCCTACCGGACGGTGCTCGATACCCTGTTCCACGCGTTGGTGCGCTGGCTCGCGCCGGTGCTGGTGTTCACGACCGAGGAGGTGTGGGGCACCCGCTTCCCCGACGGGGGCTCTGTTCACCTGCTGGAATGGCCCGAGGTGCCGCACGTCGGCGCTGACGACGGAACCTGGGCGAAGCTCCGCGAGCTTCGCGCGACGGTCACCGAGGCGATAGAGCCGCTCCGGCGCGACAAGGTCATCGGATCCAGCCTTGAAGCCGAGGTCACTCTGTCGGAGCTTCCCGCAACCGCCGACTTTCTCGCCGAGCTGTTCATTACGTCGGCAGTTCATCAAGGCGACAAGCTGGGTATCGCAAAGACCGCCAACAGCAAATGCGGGCGCTGCTGGCGCTATCTGCCTGAAGTCGAGGAGGACGGCGACTTGTGCGACCGCTGCCAGGAGTTTGTGAATGCGTGAACGGACGTTCGGCTTCTCGATTGCGTTGGCGGTCTTCGCGCTCGACCAGCTGACCAAGTGGATCGTGTCCGGCCCGCTTCAGCTGGAGGCCGTCGGGCAGATTTACCTGCTGCCGATCTTCAACCTCACCTGGACCGAGAACAACGGCATCTCTCTTGGCCTGTTCAACGCGACCACCGAGGTCGGCCGCTGGATGCTGGTCGCCGTCACCGGCGCCATCGCGATCGGCGTCGCCGTCTGGGTTGGACGCGAGAAGGCGCGCTGGGACCAGGCCGCTCTCGGGCTGATCCTCGGCGGCGCGCTCGGCAACATCCTCGACCGCATCCGCCACGGCTATGTCGTCGATTTCGCCGACCTTCACTTCGGGGCGTTCCGCCCGTTTTTGGTCTTCAATGTCGGCGACGCTGCGATTAGCATCGGCGTCGTCATCCTGTTAGTGCGCGCGTTCCTGATGCGCGATCAGGAAAAACCCAGGGAGTCCGTCGAGAATGCGTAAGAGCCTCATCCTTCTTCTGATCCCGGCGATTGCGCTCGGCGGCTGCGGCGTGTTCCGTGCCAAGACCGGCACTCCCGACGAATTCGCCGTCGCGCGCAACGCGCCGCTGGTGATCCCGCCCGATTATTCGCTGACTCCGCCCGTGGCCGGCACCGTCACCAGCACCCCGCAAGACGCGCAGCAGCAGGCGATCGAGGCGCTATTCGGCGGGCCTGCTCCGCGTCCCCAGTCGGAGTTGCAGCTGCTCAATGACGCGGGCCGCGACCGCGCCGCGCTCGGCGCTCGCTCCGTAGCGGGCGATCCGAAGACCAACGTCGTCGACATGGGCTCAACGACGCAGGCGATCATCGCCGCGCCCGAGGCCGATACCCAAGTCGCATCCGCCCAGGTTCCCTGAACGGTGCGCGGGGGGACAGGCAGGAATGGCTGAGGAAACTCTCTCCACCCGGCTCGTCGAGATCGAATCGATGCTCGACCGCTCACGGCGGCGCTTCGAGGAAGGCGCGCGGCTCGTCGAGGACGCACAGCGAGCGCTGGCGGAGATCCAGCAGGCCCTGATCGGCTCCCCCGGCAGCGTATCGGCAGAGGAAAGCGAGGAGGCTGCCTCGAAGCTTGTGACGTCTCTTCGCGCCGCGGGTGCTGAAATGCCCGAAACCCTGTGCGGCGGCCGCCTTGCGGTCGACCAGGTGCAGCGGCTGATTCGGATCGACGGGCACCCGATCGGAATCACCGAGATGGAATATCGCGTGCTCGAACTACTCGCCTTCGCGCGAAACAACGTCGTCACCAGGGCCATGCTGCTCAAGCATCTGTATCGACGTGCCGACGACCAGCCGCAGCCGAAGATCATCGACGTCTTCATTTCCAAGCTGCGCAAGAAACTGCGCAGCGCTTCGGGGGGCGCGGAGTTCATCGAGACGATTCCGCAGCGCGGGTGGATCCTCCGCGACGTCACGCCGGCGTCCGGAGCCTGATGTCTTAAGAGTTTTTTAGGCATCGCCGCCCGACAACATCGGGCATGCTGCATCTGTTCGCGCAATCGCAGGCTTCCGAACCGTCGCACCGGCTTCATCCGGAGCCGGTCACCCGCGTGGCAAGCCTCCGCAACGCACTCAGGCTTGTGGACGAATTCGGCGGCGGCCCAGCTTCCGATTTCGACGATCGACTATCGGCGCGGTGGGAGAGCGCGGGCGAGGCGGCGAAGCGCTGCTTCGATCGGCGCTCCGCCGAGCTGGTGTCGCTAGCCAGCGCCGGTCTGGAAGCGGTATCCTTCCAACGCGAGCAGGGCCTCGACGCCAGCGTGGCCGCGCTTCGCATCATCGCCGACGAGCTGAAAGCCGGACTCACCGACCTCGAGCGTATTTTCGTCCGCTAGGCGGCACCCAACGCCTTTGGCGTGTCCGGGTCGGCGCCCCACTCGCTCCAGCTTCCGTCGTATAGCCGGGCATCGTCATTGCCGAGCAGGTGGGCTGCGAAGATCAGTGCGTTGGCGGTCACGCCCGACCCGCAGCTTGCGACGAAGGGCGCGGCCGGGTCGGCCTTCGCGCTTTCGAACAGCGAGCGAAGCTCCTCGCGGCTCCGGAAAGTCCCGTCTTCATTATAGAGCGACGAGAACGGCACGTTGCGAGCGCCGGGGATATGGCCCGGCGCGACCCCGGGCCGGAGGTCCGCCTCGCTGCCCTCGAACCGCGGCGCGCCCCGCGCATCGACGATGGGAAGCTCGGGACTTCCGAGGAGATAGGCCTTGGTCACCACATCGCGTCCCTCGGCGACGTCGAAGCGTGCCTGACGCGGCTCCGGTTCGCCGCGTTCGACCGGCCGCCCCTCCGCGACCCATTTCTGGAACCCCCCGTCGAGGATCGCGACTTGTCGAGCGCCGAAATGGCGAAGCATGAACCAGCCGCGCGCTGCCGTCCGGATAGGGGAATTGTCGTAGACGACGATTCGATCATCGCTCCCGATCCCGATGGCCTCCATCGCGCGGACGAAGTCCGCCGCGCCCGGAAGCATGTGCGGGGCAGGATGCGAGCCGTCCCGAACTTCGTCGATATCGAGGAAGCGAGCGCCTGGGATGTGCGCCTGCAAATATTCCGCACGCCCGCTCCGGCCGCTCGCCGGCATGTGCCAACTGGAGTCGACGACGGCCAGGCCCGGTTCGCCGAGATGCTCGGCAAGCCAGTCAGTTGAAACGAGCGATTCCAACGCTTCCTCCGTCATTGCGAGGCCCGTAGGGCCGTGGCAATCCAGCAACGAACTCTAGGCTGGATTGCTTCGCTTCGCTCGCAATGACGACCGTTACAAGTCAACAGATCAAGCTTCACCCGAGCTGGCTGGAGCCGCTGAAAAGCGAGTTCGGGGATCCGTACATGGCGGAACTCAAGCGTTTTCTGGCGGCGGAGCGGGAACGCGGCCGGACGATCTTCCCGCGCCCGGCGAACTGGTTCCGCGCGCTTGACCTCACGCCGCTAGACAAGGTGCGCGTCGCCATCCTCGGCCAGGACCCGTATCACGGTCGCGGGCAGGCGCATGGGCTGTGTTTCTCGGTCCCTCCCGAAGTCCGGCCGCCGCCAAGCCTGGTCAACATATTCAAGGAACTGCAGAGCGATCTCGGCCTGACCCCGTCGCCTCACGGCTTCCTCGAGCATTGGGCGCGGCAGGGCGTGCTGCTCCTGAACAGCGTGCTGACGGTTGAGATGGGCCAAGCCGGGTCGCATCGCCAGCGGGGGTGGGAGCGGTTCACCGACGCGGTCGTGCGCTTGGTGAACGCCAGGCCCGACCCAGTCGTATTCATGCTGTGGGGCAGCTACGCGCAAAAGAAGGCGGCGTTTGTCGACCAGTCACGCCACCTGGTGCTCAAGGCTCCGCACCCGTCGCCGCTTTCCGCACACAGCGGCTTCTTCGGCTGCCGGCATTTCTCCAAGGCAAATGCGTTCCTCGAGGAGCGCGGGCTGCAGCCGATCGACTGGGCGTTGCCCGAGTGTCCCGCCGGCGAGTAAAGGCCGCCGCGATGGAAACGCGTCATCTTGGAAAGCCCACGGCCCTGCCCGCCTCGCCCGAGGAGGCGGTGCTCGATTACGTGCCGAACCCGCGGCCGGGCGAGCTGTACCTGGTGCGTTTCGCCGCGCCCGAGTTCACATCGCTGTGCCCGGTGACGGGCCAGCCGGACTTCGCGCACCTCGTGATCGACTATGCGCCGGCCGAGGCAATCGTCGAGAGCAAGAGCCTCAAGCTGTTCCTCGGGGCATTCCGCAACCATTGCGGCTTCCATGAGGACGTGACCGTCGGCATCGCGCGGCGGCTGACGGACGAGATGAAGCCGGCATGGCTTCGCATAGGCGGCTACTGGTATCCGCGCGGGGGAATGCCGATCGACGTGTTCTGGCAGAGCGGTCCTCCGCCCGCCGGCCTCTGGGTGCCGGGCCAGGGCGTGCAGCCGTACCGCGGACGCGGGTGATTTTTAGCGGTAGGTCGCTTCGCTGCCAGGCATCGGATCAGCACTTGCGGGGATAGGCTCCGCAGCGCGTCGGCGGGTCCACGTGTAGAGCACACCGATCAGGCCTGCGAACAGCAGCGAACCGGCCGGCACCTGCCATCCCGTCGCGTCGGTAACGGCGAGCACGTCCGGGTTGTCCGATGCGGCGACCAGGCCCGCGTACACGACGTTGAACAGGCTGTCGCCGACGATAAGGCCGGTGGCTGCGAGCACGCCCATGCGCTCCGCGAAGCCGGGCTGCGCCTGTCGCTCTGCCCATCGGTTGTAAAGGTGGCCGATGACGGCGCCGACGACGATGAGAGCGGTAACGCCCACGGGCAGGTAGATGCCCATGCCGACACCCAGCGGCGGCAGCGCCCAGCCGCGCCTTGCGCCCCTCAGGAGCTCGTCGATGACGATCGCGACGGCGCCGATTGCGGCACCGACGCCGATCAACCCCCAGTCGAGCGTTCCGCCGAGGACGCCCTGAGCAATCGCTGAGATCAGGGCAGCCTGCGGCGCCGCGAGCGCGTCGTCGCCGGCGCCAGGCGCGCCGACGAACCCGAAGCTCTGGTTGAGGAGGTCCAGGATCGGCGGGATGACCACCGCTCCGAAGAGCACGCCAAGGACCAGCGAGAATTGCTGGCGCCACGGCGTCGCCGCGACCAGCTGGCCGGTCTTGAGATCCTGCAGATTGTCGTTGGAGATCGTGGCCACGCCGAACACGATCGCCGTTACGAACAATGCGAAGGCGACCAGGGACTTGGTCGCATCGGCGTCCGACCCGGGGAACAGCAGGGCGAGGATGATCGAGATACCGAGGACGGACAGGATGCCGACGCCGGAAATGGGGCTGTTCGACGC
>JAEZIO010000050.1 GCA_023436615.1 Pseudomonadota bacterium
ACGCGACGCACGGCATCGTCAAGCACCTCATGCCGTCCGAGGCATGGCAGATCACCTTCTCCATCATTGGCGCCATCGCGGTCGGGATCACGGCCCTGGTCAGGGTTGCTGGAATGGCAACGGCCCCAGCCCCAACCGGCCAGGGCCTTGCGCGGGCCTGATCGCACGCAATCCCCGCATGGCGGACCAGAGGAGCATTGGCCCGACGCTTCCACGTCATCTGAGGCGGTTGCGGATGGACTGTGAAGCGAGGTTCGATGCTGGCCCGATCCGGATTGTGGCCAATCCCATCAGAGCGCTAGCGGGCAGCTCAGCAACTACGAAGGCTGACCTACGACCCGGCGAGGCGATTTCTCCCATAGCAGCAATGACGAGGATGCGACGCGTTGCGCTGAACTAGCGAGTGAGGGCCGGTAGAGCCTCTGACGACGCGGCTTGTCGATGCAGGGTTGTTAGCCACCAACTCCGTTTTGTGCCCGTGTCTCGACCGCTCCAACCGGCCTCTCCAATGGCCTGATCTGGCCGAAGGCCGGCTGCGCCTCGATCGCCTATGCCGCAACAGCCGCGTCAAACTTTCTTCCCCTGCCGGCTGCGCCGTCATTCCTCGCGAGACAAGAAAGCCCTCCTTAGCTGTCAGGCCCCTTCGGGGTGCGCCGTCGATCGCCTCCGGCCTGCCGATCGCCATCGAGGCCGCAATGGTGCGGGCTCGGGAACGGAAAACGGAGTCTTACAATGGCGACCATCGGCACCTTCAAGAAGACCGGCTCGAACGAGTTCACCGGCGAGATCGTCACCCTCAGCGTCCAGGCCAAGAACGTGCGCATCGTCCCCGACCAGCGCGCCACCGGCGAGAACGCTCCTAGCCACCGGGTCCTGGTCGGCCGCGCCGAGATCGGCGCCGCCTGGTCCAAGCGCTCCAACGAGGGCCGCGACTATCTGGGCCTCAAGCTCGACGCTCCGAGCTTCAACGCTCCGATCTACGCCAACCTCTTCGATGACGAGGACGGCGACACCTTCTCACTCATCTGGTCCCGTCCCAATGGGCGGCGAGGCGACTGAATCCCACGCAAGGCCCCGGCCGGGAGGCCGGGGCCTTCGGCCGGCGGGGCGACCGAATCGGTTGAACCGGATAAACGGCGGACCGGCTCCCACGACTGGCTTTGGCCTCGCCAAGTTCGCGAAAGACGACTATTATAGTCGTTTTCGTGGCGTGCGAAGTCCGGACTGTAGGAGGTGGTCATGCATGATCACCGCCCGACAGTCACGGGCCGCCCGCGCGTTACTTGGTTGGAATCAGGAGACGCTCGCTGACAAGGCCCTGATATCGCTGACCGCTCTCAAGCGCGTCGAATCCGAGAACGGATTGGGCGTGCATGAGTCCACGCGTGACCAGGTCCGCCGCGCGCTTGAGGAAGCCGGAATCGTCTTCCTCAGCTCCGATCAGGGCGAAGGGGTGATGATTGTCCGGCAACACCATCAACGGATTCAACGGCGCGTCCCAGGTCGGTGATCCCGCCGATTGCCGTCGTCACTACGCCACCGCCGCCGTGCAAACTCTCCCCATTTCGGATATGACATCCGGGGGACGTTAACTATGAGCGCCAAATCCACCTTTCTTGACCAGCCACCGACGGACGCACGGCTGACCGACTATGATCGTGCCCATCTGGCCACCTACCTCCGTCTGCTCGACGCGGAGAAAGAAGGCGCGCGGTGGGAAGAAGTCACAATCATCATCTTTGGCATCGATCCTAAGACCGACCACGCGCGCGCTCAGCACGTCTATCAAAGTCATCTGGCCCGCGCGCATTGGATGACCGGCAACGGATTTCGCGACCTAATACGATCCTCGCTTCACTGATCTGCCCTTGGTGATGCGGTTCTTGCATCACCTGTGTCCGCCTTCGGACTTCCCAAATTGCCACCCAAACGAGAATCGTTCTCACGTGTAATCCTCGCGTAGAGCGAGGCTCGGGAGGCCAGATGATGCCGGAGCAAGGCACATGGCGGATCTCAGCCGCCTATGACTATGTAAGTGATCTCGACACTCCGGACTTGGCCTGGGAATTCCTGAGGCGCAATCCTGAGTATCAACAGGACTACAAGCGACTGAAAGAACACGGTCTCGACGAAGACAAAGCGCGGGCCGCTCTCGGCGACAAATGGGGGTTATCCTTTCGCTGCCGACCCCGACCTCCCGGCTACGGATGCAAAGCCAGCGTGGACGCCGACTGCCGATCCTTGGACATTGATCCTACAGTCGCTCCCCCAGTGCATTGCCCCTGCATCGGCCGATGATGGACCTGCAACCGATCCGACGGATGCCGCAGAGGCGCGCATCGCTTTAGGCGATGAGGTGGTCCGTGCGCGTCTGGTTGGCCTGGACGATTTCCGTCCGCCGCGGGCGGCGGTGATCCTGCTCGATGAAGCGACGCCGGACCGGCTTGAGGCCCTCGCTCGATACTGGCGTGGGCTTCACGCACCACCGGCGCCGCCGGACCCGCGCGTGACACCGCAACGCCGTCAGCGCCTGCGCCAGATGCTGCGCGCCGTCGATGCTCGCGCCGAACGGGAAACCTACCGGGCGATCGCGATGGCACTCTTCCCCAGCCACCATATCGACGCCGCCTCCTGGACGGGCGATGCGCTGCGCGAGACGACGATCCGTCTCGTCCGCGATGGCCTGAAGCTCGTGCGCGGCGGCTATCGTGACCTTTTGAAACGGCCCCGTAAACCGTAGCGCCGTTGCTCCTCCCGGGGGTGTCGATCATTCCCCGAAATCTTCGACATCGTGGATCCTGCCCGAGCGAACGACCGTGCGCTGGAACCGCCGCCGACATCCGGCGGCCCGCCAGCACCGCACGGAGTTCGATCATGGCCGAAAGCGCGACTGCACAAGTGCCTCCCCGCTATTTGCGCACGCCAGAGGCTGCGCGCTTTCTGGGTCTATCGGGCCGCACGCTCGAAAAGCACCGCACCTACGGCACGGGACCGGTCTTCAAGAAGCTTGGCGGCCGTGTCGTCTACGCGGTCGCAGATCTGCAGGCTTGGGCCAATCGAGGCACCAAGAGCTCAACCGCCGACGACAACTCGGTCCTCCCGGCGAAGCGCCACGACGCGACCGCAGCGCGCAGCTACGCGCAACAGCGCTGAGAAAACCGCGGATGTCGGCGCGCCATCACCGCAACGAACGCGAACAGCTCGATCTATTCCACGCGCTGCCCGGCGACCTTGCGCCACGCGACGCGCAGGACCTGATGGCGTACCCGTTCTTCGCGCTCGGCAAGTCTAAGCGGCTGGCGCCGATCAACTTCAAGGCCGGTTCCGTGGTCATCCGCGTGGAAGCGGTGCCGGAGCACGGCATGGCCACCATCTGGGACGCCGACGTGTTGATCTGGGCCGCGTCCCAGATCGTCGAGGCGCGCGACGCCGGCCTGCGGCCGTCGCGCCTGATGGCGACCACGCCCTACGAGATTCTGCAGTTCATCGGCCGGGGCGTATCCTTGCGCGACTACGACCGGCTAAAGGCCGCGCTCGACCGCCTGCAGTCAACCACGATAGCGACGTCGATCCGCCAGCCGACCGAACGGCGGCTGCACCGTTTCTCCTGGATCAACGAATGGAAAGAGCGCGCCGACGCGCGCGGACGGCCGCTCGGGCTCGAATTGATCGTGCCGGATTGGTTCTATGCCGCCGTCCTCGACGACGCGCTCGTGCTGACGATCGACCGCGATTATTTCGGCCTGACGGGCGGGCTTGAGCGTTGGCTCTATCGCCTCGTCCGCAAGCATGGCGGCAAGCAGGAGTTCGGCTGGAGCTTCGATTTTCCGCATCTCCACGCCAAGTCCGGCTCGCTCTCACCGCTCAAGCACTTCGCGTACGACCTGCGCGACATCGTGCGTCGCCAGCCACTGCCCGGCTACCGCCTGACCATCGAGCAATGCCTCGGCGGTCCCGAAATCCTCTCCTTCAAACCCATCGACCCGCACGCGCTCGGCATTCCGCGCCAGCGTCGCCGCGCGATCGCCCGTTCTGGGGATAAGCTGTGAATCGTCTCGTGCTATCAGGGACCGGACCCATCGTGCCATCGAGGACCCGATCCTCGTGCTATCAGGGACCGGAATCGTCGAATCCGCTCGCTAATTCAGCGACTTGCGAGCCCCGTAACTTCTCTAACCTAGATTCCTTCGGAATCTTTCTAACGCAACGGCCGTTTTCGGCCGCTGTGGACGAGTCCCCGATCGCCGGGAGACCGTCATGATCGTCGCGCTCCTCAACCAGAAGGGCGGCGTCGGCAAAACGACGATCGCGCTCCATCTCGCCGGCGAATGGGCGCAGCGAGGCCACCGCGTCACCTTGATCGACGCCGACCCGCAGGGCTCCGCCCTCGACTGGTCGCAGCAGCGGGCGCGCGAAAGCCTGCCACGGCTCTTCGGCGTCGTCGGCTTGGCCCGCGACACGCTGCATCGCGAGGCGCCCGAGATCGCTCGTGATGTCGACCACGTCATCATCGACGGACCGCCGCGTGTCGCCGGACTGATGCGTTCGGCGCTGCTCGCGGCCGACCTAGTGCTGATCCCGGTGCAGCCGTCACCGTTCGACGGTTGGGCATCGGCCGAGATGCTGTCGCTGCTCGGCGAGGCCCGCATCTACCGGCCGCAGCTCGCGGCACGCTTCGTCCTCAACCGCTGCGCCGCGCGCACCGTCATCGCCCGCGAGACGGCCGAGACGCTGGCCGACCACGATCCGCCGCTGCTCGCCGCCACGATCGGCCAGCGCGTCGCCTTCGCCGACACCGCGCAGAGCGGCCGTCTCGTCGGCGAGCTGGACGGCGACAGTCCCGCCGCGCGCGAGATCGCGGCGCTCACCACCGAGATCGCGAGGATCGCACCATGAGCGCGACGCCTCCGAAACGCGGCTTCGCCACGCGGCCGGGCGATCCGGAGAACTGGATCAAGGCCGCCGATGCACCACCGGCGCGCGGCGCCGATGCCGTCCTCTATTCGGCGCGCCTGACCATCGACGTCACCCCCGACCAGCGCGCCCGCATCAAGATCGCCGCCTTCGGCCGCGGCGTCACGGTGGCCGACATGCTGCGCGAGCTGCTCGCGCGCGAATTCCCCCCCAGCAATGGAGACGCGACATGACCGGCGCCGGCGCCATCCATGCGCACGGCGCCCCAGGTCCGGCCGCGTCGCCACCAACTCACCTGACCGAGGTCGAGCTCACTTGGATCGAAAAGCGCATCGAGAACTGGATTAGGTTCGGCCGCGAGGTCGGCGAACAGATCCTCGATCGCCGCCGCCGTGTGCTGCGCTTCGCGCCCGGCAGCGTGTTCGGCTTCGTGCGCTGGGCCGCAAATGATCACGGCACCATCGCTTCGCATCTCGACGTGCTGCGCGCGGTGCTGCCGACCGAGCCACACCAGACCGTGCCGTTCGTGCGTCCCGGCGGCGACATCCTCCTCAAGGTCGAAGGCTGGCCGAAGGTCGAGCGCGTGCTGCAGATGATCGACGCGATCGAGGCCGCCGGCATCGATGCGGCCGACGTCTCGCCCGATCACTGGCGCCACGTCCACAACCGCATGACGGCCGGCCAGCCGCCGCGCCCGTACACGATCGAACACCACAAGGCCTTCCTCTTGCGGCGGAGGGTCAGCGCATGAGCCGCTTCGGATACGTGATGGTCACCTACGTGATGACCATGGGAGTGGCGATCGCATCGTTCGTCGACTTCCCCAAAAAACTGATCTGGAACGCGTCGGCGAGCACGCCGATCGGCCTCTACAGCATCGCGCCCACACGCCACCTCGAAGTCACCGACCTGGTCGCCGTCCGCGCGCCCCAGCAGTTCGCTGAACTCATGGTCGAGCGCGGCTACATCGGCCGCGGCGTGCCGCTGATGAAGCGCGTCGCCGGGCTGCCGGGACAACAGGTCTGCCGCCGCGATCACACCATCACGGTCGACGGCGTGCCGATGGGCGATGCGCTCGACCGCGATCACCTCGGCCGTCCGCTGCCCGTCTGGCAGGGCTGCCGCCGCGTCGGCGACGACGAGCTTTTCCTGATGAACTGGTCAGTCCCCGACAGCCTCGACGGCCGCTATTTCGGCCCGCTGCCGACCAGCACCGTGATCGGCCGGGCGACCCCGCTCTGGACCGATGAAGACGGCGACGGCCGCTACGTGTGGCGCGCGCCGACCCACTGACTTGCCGCTTCCAATCCCTAACCGAAGGAGACGACCATGACGCAGATCGGCCAATTCACCCGCACCAAGTCCGGCTATTCCGGGCGGCTCACCGCGCTCGGCATCGACGCTGAACTCGCCCTTGTTCCGGCCGAGGCGCCCGATACCGAGAACGCGCCGGACTACCGTGTGCTGCTCGGCGGCGAGGAAGGCAGCGAGATCGGCGCCGGCTGGAAGCATGTCGGCGAGCGTGCCGGCGACTATGTCTCCGTGCAGCTCGACAGTCCGCTGTTCCCGCGACCGCTGCGCGCCAATCTCTTCCGCGCCAGCGACGACAACTCCGCCTGGGGCCTGCATTGGTCGCGGCCCGCCAAGCCGCGCCAGGAGGATTGATCGGTGCGCGCCGTGCCTCGATCGCAGCGGCACCGGAGCGGCGCGACGAACCCTCGCGCCGCTCGCCGGCTGCTCCTCCTTCTCCTTACCGGCCTGTCCTTGTCGGGCGTCGAGGTCGCGCCGGTCCACGCGCAGACGGCCGCCCCTGCGGTGGCGGAAACCGGCGCACCCTTTGCGGAATTCGTCGCGGAGGCCTCGCAGCGCTTCGGCATTCCGGTCGCATGGATTCGAGCGCTCATGCGCGTCGAGAGCGCCAACGACATCCGCGCGATCTCACCGAAGGGCGCGCAGGGTCTGATGCAGCTCATGCCCGATACCTGGGCCTATCTGCGCGCACGATATCGGCTCGGCAGCGACCCGTTCGACCCGCACGACAACATCATCGCGGGCGCGGCTTATATGCGCGAACTCTACGATCGCTACGGATCGCCGGGTTTTCTCTCGGCCTACAATGCCGGTCCCGGGCGCTACGACGAATTCCTCGCGAGCGGCCGCGCTCTGCCAGCCGAGACGCGCGCCTATGTCGCCCAGCTCGCACCCCTTGTCGGCGGTGCGCCATCGCCGGCCGTCGTCAATGTCGCCGCCGCCGACCCGCTGGCTTGGACGCGCGCACCGCTGTTCATCGGGGCTGCAGAGCGCGTCTCGACCGCAGCGACAACGCAGCCCAATGCGCAGCCCGGCGATAGCGATCCCGTTGTCCGGCCGCGCGATGCTTCGGCCGATGCGAACCCAACGGGCGGGCTCTTCATCTCCCGGCGGGAGACGGCAGGCCCACGATGAGGCGTTCATCGATCCTTCGCAGCACGGCGAACCCCAGCGCATCTTGGAGGGCGTTGGGAGGGGAAGACGCAGACACAACCGCACGATGGCAGGATAAAGGGGCGCGATGTGCGCTTCGTGTCGGTTGTGCATTTTCAATAGTTTATGGCGCGAATTCGCGAGGTGCGCCTGAGCGGCGCAGCCTGCGCGCTGGCGCTTTCTCCAGGAAAATCATCGGCTTTGCGCGATGTGCGGGGCCTCGGCCATGACCGACGAGCGCGAATTCCGCATTCGGCCAGGCCGCATCCGCTCGACCAGCGCCCAGCGCGCGCGGCCTTTCATCGCCCAGGCGCTCGCCGCCGCCCAGCGGGCCGGTGGCAGCGTCTCCCGGCAAGGGAAGATCGGGCCGGGTGCGCGGTCCCGGTTCGGGCGCGGCCAGCGCGCCTCGATCCAGGCGAACCGCCTGATCACCGCGCGCTCGCGCGGCGCGGTCATCAAGGCACGCGTCGTTCGTCATGGCGGCCGCTCGGCACCGCTCACGACGCATCTCAATTATCTCCAGCGCGACGGCGTTACCCGTGACGGGGAGAAGGCCCGCCTGTTCGGCCCCGGCGGTGATGGCGTCGACGCCAAGGAATTCGCCGGGCGCGCCGAGGACGACCGCCATCATTTCCGCTTTATCGTCTCGCCCGACGACGCGCTGGAAATGTCCGACCTCAAGGGCTTCACCCGCGAGCTGGTCGGGCAAATGGAGAAGGATCTCGGCACGCGGCTCGAATGGGTTGCGGTCGATCACTGGAACACCGAGCATCCGCACGTCCATTTGATCGTGCGCGGTGTGCGCGACGACGGCGAGAACCTGGTCATCTCGCGCGACTATATAAAAGAGGGCATGCGCGACCGGGCGCGCGACCTGATCACCCAGGAGCTCGGCCCCCGCACCGACCAGGAGATCCGCCGCACGCTGGAGCGGCAGATCGATGCGGACCGCTGGACCAATCTCGATCGCCAGCTCGCGCGCGATGCCTATCGCACGGGCGTCATCGATCTCGCGCCGCATGCGGATCGCCAGCCCGACGAATTCCATGCGCTGAAGGTCGGACGCTTGCGCAAGCTCGAAGGCTTGGGCCTCGCCGATGAGATCGGGCCCGGCCAATGGACGCTGTCGGAGAAGGCCGAGGCGACGCTGCGCGAACTTGGGCTACGCGGCGACATCATCAAGCGCATCCACCATGGCCTGACCGAGCGCGGCATCGATCGCGGCGCCTCGAGCTATGTGCTCGCCTCCGAGAGCCTCAACGATCCTGTCATCGGCCGCTTGGTGGCGCGCGGCCTCGACGACGAGCTGAAGGGCACGGCCTTCGCCGTCGTCGACGGGATCGACGGCCGCACCCATCACATCAAGCTGCCCGACCTTGACGCCGCCGGCGATAGCACGCCGGGCTCGATCGTCGAGCTTCGCAAGTTCGACGACGCCCGCGGCCAGCGGCGCGTCGCGATCGCGGTGCGCTCCGATCTCGACATCGAGCGGCAGGTCACCGCAACCGGCGCCACCTGGCTCGACCGGCAGGCCATCGCCTGCGAGCCGGTGGCTCTCGGCGGTGGCTTCGGCGCCGAGGTGCGCGACGCCATGGAACGGCGAGCCGAGCATCTGGTCGGCCAGGGTCTCGCCGAGCGCCAGACGCGCGGCGTCAGCTTCCAGCCCGGACTGGTCGACACGCTCCGCCGGCGTGAGCTGGATGCGGTGGCGGAGCGGATTGCCGCCGAGACCGGGCGGCCGCAGGTCAAGCCAGAGTCCGGCGAATATGTCACCGGCACCTATCAGCGTCGGCTGACGCTCGCGACCGGACGCTTCGCCATGATCGATGACGGGCTCGGCTTCAGCCTCGTGCCCTGGACACCTTCACTTGAAAAACAACTCGGCCGCCACGTCTCGGGTGTCACCCGCAGCGACGGCGGCATCGACTGGAGCTTCGGCCGGCAACGGGGGATCGGCCTTTGATCACCATCCCGCTGGAAAGGACCCTGCCATGTCGGCCACCAAGATCCTCTGGGGACAGATCCTCACCGTCTTCACCATCGTCATCCTGACGACCTGGGCCGCGACCCAATGGACGGCCTGGAAGCTCGGCTTTCAGCCCCAGCTCGGGCCGCCCTGGTTCATGCTCGGGCATTGGCCGATCTACTATCCATGGTCCTTCTTCCCGTGGTGGTACTTCTACGACGCCTATGCGCCGCCGATCTTCGTTGAGGGCGCCTATATCGCGGCATCGGGCGGCTTCGTCTCGATCGCGGCGGCGATCGGCATGTCGGTGTGGCGCGCTCGCGAAGCGAAGGATGCCGAGACCTTCGGCTCGGCGCGCTGGGCTCGCGCCGACGAGGTCCGCGGCGCGAGCCTGCTTGGCGAGGATGGCGTCGTGCTCGGCAAGTACGACCGCGCCTATCTCCGCCACGACGGGCCCGAGCACGTCCTGTGCTTCGCTCCGACGCGCTCGGGCAAAGGCGTCGGCTTGGTCGTGCCGTCGTTGC
>JAEZIO010000053.1 GCA_023436615.1 Pseudomonadota bacterium
CCGGTGCCCCCTCGCCGCCTCGTGGCTTCCCACCGCAGAACGCCTCGCCCGCGACTCCGAGGCGGTGCTCGATCGCCACCGCGCGTCATGGCGCGAGATGCAATTCCAGGTGTGCAAGCCGACCAGCGGCCGCAGCGAGCCGGGTCCGAGCTCACCAGCCTGCAGCTCCAGTGCCTCGAAGACCGGCAGCGCGCGATGAACGACGTGGTCACCACAGTTGTGAATCCGCGGGGCTCGGCGCGGACTCGAGCCCGTTGACCGACTACGGGACACGAGAACGCGAGCCTCGCGCGCGGTAGATGACGGCGCACAACGTCCGCAACGACCAGATGCCGCCTTGCGCAGCGGCGATCGATTGACCGGCGGGCGGCTCGCGTCGGCAAGCCTCTGTTATCCTCGTCGCGTGTGCGAGCCCGTCGCGCCGTGGGGAAGCTCGACCCGGTACCGGCTCCGTCGGCGCATCGGCGCAGGCGGGATGGGCATCGTCTACGAGGTCGACGACCTCGAACGCGCCGAGCAGGTCGCGCTCAAGACGGTGCCGTCCCCCGACGTGGGACCATCTACCGCATCAAGCAGGAGTTCCGGGCGCTCGCCGATCTCGAGCACCCCAACCTCGTCCGACTCTACGACCTGGTGGTCGACGGCAGCTCCTGCTTCTTCACGATGGAGCTGGTGATCGGCAAGAACTTCTCCGACCACACCGCACGTGCCGGCGAGGTCGACCAACTCGGCGACACCCAGCAGGGTGTCGCCGCCCGCCGCTACGACGAAGCCCGCCTGCGCGACGCGCTCGGCCAGCTCGCCCGCGCGGTCAACGCCCTCCATCGGGCCGGCAAGCTGCACCGCGACATCAAGCCGTCCAACGTCATGATCAACGAGGCCGTTCGACATTGGCGAGGGCTATCTCCTGTTGGCGAGAGTGCTTGGCGAGGACCGAAAGCGAACCAGCTCCCATGGCGACTGAACGGCCTCGGTATGGAACTCCGGCGACGTACCTGCCCCGACTCGGCCAAGGCATCTTCCGTGTGCAGGTGCTCGACGCATACGGACGAGCTTGCGCGGTGACGGGTGAGCACTCGCTGCCCGTGCTTGACGCCGCCCACATCCGGCCGTACGGCCAGGGGGGCGAGCACGTGCCCTCCCAGGGCCGATGCTAGAGTGCGCGCGGTGAGCAGGCTTGGGCCAACCGAGGAGCAGCAGCGCGTCTGCCGGGAGCAGCGGGTCACTCCAGCGCCGCCGATCGACGGCGACAAGGCCGGGATTGCGCTCGCGACTCTCGACCAGGTCCCGCTCAACGGCCTGCGCCATCAGCCCGAGGCGGGGACAAGCGGTTGGTACATCTGGGGTGGCACCACGATGAGCGAGGCCACGGACTTCTTCGATCCGCTCCACCACAAGCACATGCCGGAATACTGCCCGGCGGCGCTGCCTTTCCTTGCCCTGCCGCCAGGTTGGCGGTTTCTCGTCGCACCGGGCCAAGTCGACGTCTGGTTCGACCCTGGGCTGCTCGAGGAGGGGAACGTTGACCCAAGAAGAACGGAAGCGACTGCTTCGCGAAGCCGCGGACAAGGAGTTGTCCGATCTCCGAAGTTCTCTCCCGGTGGCGGTGCCGGTCTTGCTGGAGCTCTTTGCGCACCTCGAGGCCCACCTCAAGCAGTGCGACCACACCCTATCAACCACGGAGGCATTCGTCATGTCCACGGGCGCCGAGCCGGAACGGGTAGTTCGGTGGCTCAGGTCGCATGGCGGATACTGCGACTGCGAGGTCCTCGCCAATGTCGCGGAGGTTGTCGACCGCTTGCGTCCACCAGCCCCGGTGCGTCCGCGCTCGACTCCGCTCAAGAAACGACAACAGCCGCGAGGGTTGGTCACCCCATGGGGCTGGAATCTCGCGTCCATGCCGAAGCCGTGGCGGGTTGCGAGCGACGGCTGCACTCTGACGTTCTTGGGTTCGCCTCTTCCGCCCGGGGACAAGGACAGCGACAGCTACTGGAGCGAGCTTTGGCAGGCGAAGACGGACCTGGATGCCGGCGGCGCCGCACACGTAGACCGAACCGCCTTGCCGCTCCCCGCCGGGTTGTTGGCCACGACGGTCAGGGTGCCGCGATGGGTGCCCGTCATCGCGTGGATTGGCCCCGTCGGATGGGAGTGGCACATCGAGGCGCGGTCCGAGGTTCAGCGCATGAGCGGCGACCTCAAGGAGATCGCCGCGCTCGTGGTTAGGCTCAAGACCGATGGTCGATGACATGATCTACGGATACCAGGACGATGATTTCGTCGTGGACGAGGTAGCTGGAAAGTCGCTCCGCTCGCTGACCCTCTTCCTCGACCAAGGTGTGCCGCAGAAGCTGATAGGCGAGTTGGAGAATGGGCATCCCTTCCATTGCTACCTCTCGGCCTTCATCGGATTCTGGAGTGGGCTCGGCGAGTCTGAGTATCAGGAAGTGCGCGACGACTACGCGCACTGCGAAGCGATTGACCTTGCGGCGCAGCACGGCCTGGTCGGAGCGCCGATTGAGCGCGCGGTGTGCCGCCGCGTGGGCGGGCGCGTCCAGATCGACGTCGTGTTCGATCGCGGCACCCTCATCATGTCGGAGGTGGACCCTTCGGATCCGCACTCGGTCAGTGACGTGACGTTCACCGCCGCGTGACGTCGCCGGCTGGTGCGCAACGAATGGCGAACGTCATGACCACGCTCGACGAGGCAACAGCGCGCGACCTCTGCGACAAGTACCTGGCGGCGACGCAGGACTGCCAGTGCGCCCTCACGACCTATTCGCATGAGACCCTGGGTTTCTGGAGTTTCAACTGGAACTCCCGAGAAGCCGTCGACTCACACGGCAAGCAGGGCTACCGGCGTAACCTTGGTCCCATCTTGGTCGAGAAGCGAACCCGGATCGTCACGCTCTTACCGTTCACTCCGGGCGGCGGCTGGGGTCTCTACTGTTGCGAGGCACGCCTAACGAGGGAACTCGCGGCGGCCTGATCGGTGGGCATCGTCGCGATGCCGCAGCCCCG
>JAEZIO010000073.1 GCA_023436615.1 Pseudomonadota bacterium
TGATAACTTTCTTAAGCTATCACTTCTAACTTATAACCTATCACTTATTTCGAATTTACCCTCCTCACCAACCGCTCCGCTCACGCGTTCCTGTAATATGTGCCGTATGATGTTTCGAATGCCACGCGTAGAGTGCGAGGGCCTTCTCAAGCGTCCAACTTCCCGTTTCGGGATGCACGAACTCTTTCTGGAAATCGCCATCTGGCATATTCCGCAGCACTTCGACCAGCCTCGCATGCACGCCATCGATAATTCCGAGCGATACGGAAACTGGCAGTCTACTATCCGCAAGCTCCGCCCAGCGATCTTCATAATACGGTCTGATCGTCGGCGGCTGGTCTTCGGTCAATGCGAGCTTGAAGCGGCAAAGCGTGTTGATGTGGCTGTCCGCAATGTGATGCACAGTCTGTCGCAAGGTCCAGCCTTCCGGCCGGTACGGCGTGTCGAGTTGCTCGTCGGTCAAACCCTGGACCGCCGCGCGCAAATTCGCCGGAAGCATCGCCAGCGTCTCGATATTCTCCTCCCGCGACCCGAACGCCGCGATATCGAACTTCCCTATCGGAAACCTCAGATCCACTTCTGAAACCGCTGTGCTCATATTCCTCCCGTACGACAGGCTGTTAGCCTGTCGATCCAAGGCAGGCTAACAGCCTGCCTTACGCTAACCCAAATATGAATCCTCGAACCGCGTGAACTGCTTCATGAAGACGAGCTTGATCGTATCGGTCGGGCCGTTACGTTGTTTCGCGATGATCAGCTCGGCGATGTTCTTCTCTTCCTCAGGAATGGAATCCACGTCCTTGGAATAATAATCCGCACGGTAGATGAACGCAACGACGTCCGCATCCTGCTCGATCGAGCCCGATTCGCGAAGATCCGACATCATCGGCTTGGGAGGGTTACGAGCTTCCGGTGCACGCGATAGCTGCGAGAGCGCGATCACCGGCACATTGAACTCCTTCGCGATCGCCTTCAAATCACGAGAGATTTGTGAAACCTCCTGCTGGCGATTCTCGTTGCGCTTTCCACCGCTCATGAGCTGAAGGTAGTCGATTATGATCAGATCGACCTTCTTCTGCTCAACAACGAGACGACGCAGTTTCGCACGCATCTCCAGCACCGAAACACCGGGCGTATCGTCGATGTAAAGATGCGTATCGGCAAGCACGCCGATCCCCTCCGCCAGCCGGGCCCAGTCCTTCGTCGAGAGCGATCCAGTACGCAACATCCTCGCGTCGATAGAAGCCTGGGCGCTCAGCATACGCATTGCGAGCTGCTCCTTCGACATTTCGAGCGAGAAGATCGCGACGACCGCGTTCTCGTTTACCGCCGCCCGCTGTGCGATGTTTAGCACGAGTGCGGTCTTACCCATCGAGGGGCGAGCCGCGATGATGATAAGATCGCTCGGCTGTAACCCGGACGTGATAATGTCCAGGTCGCGGAACCCCGTCGCGAGCCCCGTCAATGCATGCGTATCGCGCTTGGCGAACTCCTGGATCTTTTCGAAAACCCGCTCCGCCACAGGTTGGAACGGCGAGAACCCATCGCGTTCCCTCTGCTCCGCCAGTGCAAAGATGCGCTGCTCGGCCGAATCAAGGATCGACTGCGCGTCGTCCTCTTCCTCGAGAGCCTCGCTCGTGATCTGGTTACATGCGCGTATCAGACTGCGCAGCGTCGACTTCTCCTTAACGACGCGGATGTAATCCTTCACGTCGGAGAAGTGCGGCAACCCGTAGGTGAGATTCGTGATCGCAGCGACCCCGCCGATCGATTCGACTGCGCCTTCCTTCTTCAATTCCTCCGCGATCAGGATCGGGTCGATCCGCTGCGATGCATCGAACAGCGCGACCATCGCGTTGAAGATCCGCCGGTGCAGCGGGGAGTAAAAATCTTCGGGTTTGAGGAACTCGACCGCCTGCGTGATCAGGCCGTTATCGAGAAGGATAGCGCCCAAAATTGCACGCTCGCTCTCTTCACTCGAGGGCAGCGGGCGCTCTAGAAACTGTTCTCTTCTTGGTTCGGGGAATGCAGCCATGGGCAAAAATGAAAGCGGAACTGAGGGAAGATGATAGCGGTAAATCAGGCCGATTACAACGTAATTAAATCGGCTAATTTTACCTATTTTCGGGCACAAAAAACTGCATCCGCCGAAACGGATGCAGTGCAATGGGTTATCGGGTTTTCCACTTGTGGAAAACTATTTAACTGCCGTTTCTTCCGTAGCGGCCTCTTCTTTCTTCCTGCGCCCTTTCTTCTCGGGAGCGGCTTCCGCGGCCGGTTCTTCACCGCCCTCGGCCGACACGGTCACAGGAACATCGAGCGTCACTTCGCGGTGGAGTTTCACCTTAACAGTGTATTCGCCCGTTTCCTTGATCGCGTCACGAAGGTTAATTCGGCGACGATCGATCTCGTAGCCCTTATCCTGCAGCGCCTGCGCGATGTCCATCGACGTGACGGAACCGAACAGCGTGCCGCCCTCGCCAGCCTTACGCACGAACTCGAGCGCGATGTTGCCCATCTGGTCCTTCTGCGCTTCAGCGGTCGCCCTTTCGACAGCAGCCTTCTTCAGAAGCGCTGCGCGCTCCTGCTCGATCTGCTTGACGTTCCCTTTCGTCGCGAGCGTCGCGAGGCCCTTGGGCAGAAGGTAGTTGCGAGCGTAACCCGCCTTCACCTTCACGATCTCACCGCGGCCTCCCAGCGTTTCGATGTCTTCTCTCAACAGAATGGTCGTGTTTGCCATTACTAAAAAATCCTCCTAGTCCTGCACGAACGGCAGCAATGCCATCGAGCGGGCCCGTTTGATCGCCGTAGCGATTCGTCGCTGGTCCTTAGCCGTGATACCGGAGATGCGGCGCGGCATGATCTTTCCGCGCTCGGGGATGAACTGCCTCAGCAGTACCACATCCTTCCAATCCACATAATCCGGAACGCCCTGACGCGGACGGCGGCGTTGGTAGCGGCGCGGGGCCTTATCGCCGAATCCCTCTTCGGCAAAATCGATTTCCTGCTCGCTTCTCTCTGGTCTGTCAAAATTCTCTGCCATT
>JAEZIO010000074.1 GCA_023436615.1 Pseudomonadota bacterium
TCCTTCACACCCCGCGCGTCTGTCGCCGCGGCGGTCCCGCACGGATCCCCGTGGGGCGCCACGCAGCCTCGGCTGGACCCGGCCGGGTGCGGACGACTGACGGGGCAGGTTCCTGACTTCGCCGGACCACCGGCTTCACAGTTGCGGGCACAGCGCCGGACTTGCACCGGCTTCCCTTTTGACCGTCCCCGTCGAAGCGAGCTTCGCGGACGGCACCTCGTCGCGCAAATGGCTACGGCGCAGCCGCGGCGATTGTCAATCGAGCGGCTCCATGGCTATGACCGTCGCATGAAGAAGCTGGGGCTGATGATGGACGACAAGGGTCGAATTCTTGCTTTGCTCGCTGCGATCATGGCCGCCGCGGCGATGCGCCTGCTGCCGCATCCACCCAACTTCTCCCCGATCGCCGCAATGGCACTTTTTGGGGGTGCCTATCTGCCGCGGCGGGCTTTGGGATTCGTCGCGCCGTTCGGAGCGCTCCTGCTCAGCGATGCGCTGCTTGGCGGTTTCTATCCGGGCATGAACTTCGTTTACCTCAGCTTCGGCCTGACGGTCCTGATCGGCTGGCTGGTCGCGGCCCGGAAAACCGCGCTGACGATCGGTGCCGCCGCACTCGCCAGCTCCGTCCTGTTCTTCGTGCTGACCAACTTCGGCATGTGGCTGTTCAGTGGCTTCTATCCGCTGACGACGGCCGGTCTGGTCGCTTGCTACGTTGCGGCCATCCCGTTCTTCCAGAACACGCTCGCCGGCGACCTGTTCTTCACGGCGCTGCTGTTCGGCGGCTTCGCTGCGGCCGAGCGCGTGTGGCCGGCGATCCGGCAGCGCAGCGGGTCGCCCGCCGCCGCCTGAGTTGCATCTTGCGCGCTGTGCGGATAAGGGGCGCGCAACCTTTCCGGCTGGTCGGAAACCAGCCAAACCCAAGGAAAATACGATGAAATCCGGTAGCCACCCCGATTATCACATGATTACGGTCGAGATGACCGACGGCACCAAATTCCAGACCCGCTCGACCTGGGGCAAAGAAGGCGACACGCTGCACCTCGACATCGACCCGAAGGTGCACCCCGCATGGACCGGCGGCAACACGCGCGTGCTCGACACGGGCGGCCAGGTTGCCCGCTTCAACAAGCGCTTCGGCGGTCTCAAGCTCGGCAAGCAGTAAGCTTGATCCGCGAAGCGCCGCGGATCGAAACCGAACGACTGGTCCTTCGCCCGTGGCAGAAGGCCGATCGGCGGCCGTATCACGAACTCCTGCAACACCCCGAGGTCCACCGGCACTTTGGTCCGCAGCCGATGGGCATGGAGGAGTGCTGGCGGCGCCTGATGGCGGCGGTCGGAGGCTGGCAGCTCAACGGCTTCGGCGGATGGGCCGTGGAGCGCAAGGCGGACGGCAAGTTGATCGGGATGACGGCGCTATTCACCGCGTGGCGCGATCTCCAGCCTGAATTTGGCGAAGACCCAGAGATGGGCTGGATTTTCGCGGCCGAGACTCACGGGCAGGGGATGGCGTCCGAAGCGTGCAAGGCCGTGCTCGGGTGGGCCGAGGCTAGCCTGGCGCCGACGCCGATCTGGGCGATCATCGCACCCGCGAACGCGCCATCGCTGAAGCTCGCGGACAAGCTCGGCTTCAAGCGCGTCCACGAAACGCTGTATCACGACGATCCCACCGTAGTTCTGCGGCGGCCGGCCTGGAGGGCGCTACCAGCCGCCTCCGCCGCCGCCGCCACCACCGCCGCCTGACGACCCACCGCCGCCGGAGCCGCTGCTGGAGCCTGGAGCGGTCGAGGCCGAGCTGACGCTACTTGCGAGCGATGATCCGACGCTGCGCGTAAAGCCGTCCGCGTCGTCCCACGGGCTGTGGGAGCCTGAATACCACGCGAACCCCTGCTGCCCTTGCGCCGCGGCGGCAGCAAGCACGCCGGCGAAGCGCTTTGCCCATCGATTCTCGACGCCGAGGGCGATGGCATAGGGCAGATATTTCTCAAAAATCTCGGGCGTGTCCTCGGGCGGCGTCATCCGATCGAGGCGCTCACGCTCGGTGATTGACAGATATTGCTTGAAGCCCGCGATATGGTCGAGGACCCGGCGCCCGTCCGCGGTAGGCGCCGACATCCACCAGAAGGCGGAGAGGACGATCGGCGCCGCGAGCGCGGGAAGGAGCAGCGGGAACCACCAGCCGGTGTCCAGCGCCAGCGTGAAAAGCGGCAGCCCGAAGGCAAGGGCGGCGAAGCCGGACAGGAAAGCGGCTCCGACGAGCAGGCACTTGCCTGCCGCCGCGGTCGTCCGGTTCATCAGCAGCAGCAAGAGGATGGTCGTTATGGTGGCCCCAATCGCGACGCCGAGTTCGGCCGGCGCGCCGACGCCCGTCGCCATCACCACGGCCGCGGCAGCAATCCACAAGGCGGCGACGAAGATGGCCACTCCGGCGATCGCCCAACCATAATTACGCTTGAAGAGCTTCCCTTCGTACCGCTTCTTCAGGCTGTCTTCCAAAGCCTTCTTTGCAGCCGAGAATTTAGAATGATTCTCCTGCTTCATCGCGATGATTTCGCCGGTGGAGAGCAAGTCGGCGAGGGCATCGCGCTCTTCGTCCGGAAGCGGGGACGAGCTCGACAGGCGCTCGATGCGGCGGGTGTCGCCGGACAGCCAGCCCCCGTCTTCCTCGGTGATCTTGATATGCCCGCGGACGCCCATGTCGACGAGCGCCGCGGCGAACGAACGATTGTCGGCATCCATCTCCTGGACGTAGCGCATACCTGCCGGGCTAAGGTCGTCGGGTGGGTTGAAGATCGGAACGACGGTGCCTGGCCTGGGGTCGCGGCCGGCTCGCTGCCAGGCCGTGAAGTAGAAGGCGAGGAGCCCGATGAGGCCCAGGCCCCCGGCAATCGGCGGGCCATAGTCGCTAAGCCACCAACCAAGTTTGGTATTTTCTTCGGGTTCGCCCACGATTCCCTTGGGCCACGCGACAGCGACGGTCAGGCCTTCGTAAGCGCCGAGGGGCCATGTGGTGCGAAACGCGATTTCCCCAGGCCGTTCCGCGATAACCTCCGCATTCTGCGACGTTGCGCCCTGCGCGCCGGTGTAGACTGCCCGTTGGCCGAAAGCCGCGGGGGAGGGGAGCCGTATCCGCGCTTCGGCGACATCGATCGGGAAGATCCAGCCGTTGCCGGTCGCGTTCCAGTAGAGTTCGTCATAGTCGCCGAACCGGCCGATCTGCCGCGTCGTGCGGTATCGGATCACGTAGCGGTGTTCGCCGGGCGGGATTTCCGAGTCCGCCGAGCCGATCCGCATCCTGACTCCATTCGACAGCGGTTCGACTTCCGCGGGTTCCGGCCTTCCATCCCGCTCCGCACTTCCGAAGGTAAAGCCCACGCGCACGCGCCCGCCGTTCGGCGCCCGGTAAAGCGTCGGGAAATCCCGGTAGAGGCCGTGTCGAATGCGCTCGCCTTCAGAGCGGACGACAATGGTCTCGGTCACATCAAGCGAGGAATCCGGTTGGATCGCTACGTCGCTGACGAAGCTCTTGATGCGCTCTTCCGCGGCCGCGGGCGCCGCAGCGAAGAGGGCGAGGGCGGCAAAGGTCGCGCCGAGGACGCGCACGATCACGCCGCGGAGCGCGGAAACGCCACCTTCGGAGCGCTTTGGATGGCGGGATCGTCGTCCTGGTAGAACGGCTCCTCGGTGAATCCCATCGGCCGCGCGATCACGACCGGCGGGAAACTCTGGATCGTCGAGTTCAGGTCGCGAACGGTCGCGTTGTAATAGCGCCGCGCCCCCTGGAGCTCGCCTTCGATGCTCGCCAGCTGGTCCTGAAGCTGCAGGAAATTGGTGTTCGCCTTGAGCTCGGGATAGGCCTCCGCAACCGCGAACAGCCGTCCGAGAAGCCCGGTCATCTGCGCATCCGCCTGCGCGGTCGCTTCGACGCTGCCGGCGTTCACCGTCGCCGCTCGTGCGCGCGTGACCTCGTCGAACACCTCGCGCTCGTGAGTCGCGTAGCCCTGCACCGTTTCGACGAGGTTGGGGATCAGGTCCGCGCGGCGCCGAAGCTGCACGGTGATTCCACTGAAGCCCTCCTTCACCAGCGCGCGCAGGCGGACCAGCCGATTGTAGATGCCCACTGCATAGAGAAGCAGCACGACGACGACGCCAATGACGATCCAGCCGGCAATGCCCATTCGAATTCCCCCTTTGCCCGTCCCAAGCTTAAGCGGAACGAGACCGCTTCGCTAGAAGGCGGAGATTCCGGTGATCGCGCGGCCCATAATCAGCGCGTGAACGTCGTGGGTACCTTCGTAGGTGTTCACCGTTTCGAGGTTGGCGGCGTGGCGCATCACCTGGAATTCGGCGGAAATGCCGTTGCCGCCGTGCATGTCGCGAGCGGTTCGGGCGATATCGAGCGCCTTGCCGCAATTGTTGCGCTTGATGAGGCTGATCGCTTCGGGGACGAGCTCGCCGGCCTCGATCCGGCGACCGACGCGGAGCGCCGCCTGCAGGCCCAGCGTGATCTCGGTCGCCATGTTCGCGAGCTTGAGCTGCACGAGTTGGTTCGACGCAAGCGGCTTTCCGAACTGCTTGCGGTCGAGCGTGTATTGCCGCGCCGCGTGATAGCAGGCCTCGGCGGCGCCCATCGCACCCCAGCCGATGCCATAGCGAGCGCGATTTAGGCAGCCGAACGGCCCCTTCAGGCCCTCGACGTTCGGGAGGAGGGCGTCCTCGCCGACCTCGACATTGTCCATCACCACCTCGCCAGTGATCGACGCGCGCAGCGACAGCTTCTCCCTGATCTTCGGCGCCGACAGGCCCTTGGCACCCTTTTCCAGAACGAAGCCGCGGATCTTGCCCTCGTGCGCGTCGGACTTCGCCCAGACCACGAACACGTCGGCGATCGGAGAATTCGTGATCCACATCTTGGTGCCGGTGAGGACGTAGCCGCCCTGAACCTTCTGCGCGCGGGTGCGCATGCTGCCTGGATCGGACCCGGAATCGGGCTCGGTGAGGCCGAAGCAGCCGACCATCTCGCCGGTTGCGAGCTTCGGAAGATATTTCTGCCGCTGCTCCTCCGAGCCGTAGGCATGGATCGGGTGCATGACGAGGCTCGACTGCACCGACATGGCCGAACGGTAGCCGCTGTCGACCCGCTCGACCGCGCGGGCGATCAGGCCATAGCTGACATAACCGAGTCCGGCGCCGCCATAATGTTCGGGGATTGTCGCTCCGAGCAGTCCGAGCCTCCCCATTTCGGTCAGGATCTCACGGTCGAACCGCTCGTCGAGATAGGCCGAGGTGACGCGGGGCTGGAGCTTCTCCTGGGCATAGCCTTCGGCAGTGTCGCGGACGAGCTTCTCCTCGTCGGTCAGCTGGCTGTCGAGATCGAACGGATCGGCCCAGTCGAACGGCAATATGGCTGGCTCGGCCACTTGGAAAACCCCCGGCTTGTCGCGGAACGGCGCTCCTCTAGCCCGAGCGCCGCAAGTCCGCCACCCCGTCAGGTCGCCGGCTTTGCCCCTCCGCCGCCACCGAAGCTGCGCTTCACCGACAGGCCGAAGCTCACGTGGATGTTGCGGCGGCGAACCTCGTCGAAGGTCGGTACCAGCACAGTACGATCCGGCACGAACCGAACGCGACGGCGCTCGGCTGCCGTGTCGAAGATATTGTCCACGTCTAGCCGCACCGTAGTCCGCTTGTCCGGTCGGTATTCGGCGAACGCCGTTCCGAACGGGCCGAGATTGCGGTTGTTGTCGAGCTCGTCGGTGCGGAAGAAGGTGAATTGCGAGCGATCCGACATCGCCATTCCGTAGGAGAAGGCGCCCTGGTCGCGGCGCAGCTCGGTGAACCAGTTGAACCAGGGATAGAAGTCGCTCCAGCGCCGGTCCGTGTGCCAGATCGGGTCTTCTACCCGAGTCCGCTGAAGGGTGATGTTGCCCTTCCAGCGGACGCCCGAAAGACCGAGCGTGGACAGCGGGGCGTCGAACGTGAACTCGGCGAAGGTTCGCCGGCCGGTGCCGAGATTGCCCGGCGCGTCGAACGCGCCTTCATCGGTGATGATCAGCACCCGGTCCTGGAGCATCGAAACCAGGTCATGGCCGAGCTCGAGCTTCAGGAGCCCGTCGCCGAGGATCGGCTTTTCCGCCAGCAAGCGCGCTTCCCAGGTGCGTTGCGGCACGAGGTCGGCATTGCCGCCGTTGACTCGGTCGCTCGAAAGCTCCGCCGAGCTGATGAAATCGAAGAAGTTGAGCTGGGCGACGGTTCGACGGAGGCTGGCCTGGGTGTGCCAGCCGTTGCCCGGCCGCCAGTCGAGCGTGATGCTGGGTTTGAGGAAGCGGAGCGTCCGCTCCGCCTGGGCATCGCCGCTGACCTTCAGCCGCGAGGCTTCGTAACGAAGACCCAAGTCGAGCCGCACGGTCTTCGACAGCGAGCGGCCCGCGTTGATATAAGCCTCGCCCCGAAGCTCCTGCACGGTCGCATTGTCGATCGGCAAGTCGATCTGTTCCTTGCCGCCGGCATCGTCGAGCAGGAACAGCACCAGGTCCGAATCGAGCTTGTTGAAGGCGACTTCGAGGCCGCTCTCGAAGCTCCACCCGAGGAGCTTGGGCTGCGAATAGCTCAGGCGCCCGATGGTTTCCTGGAGCTTCGCTTTCTGGGTCTGCTCGAAGCCGCCGAGGATCGGCGAACCGCCAAGCCCGCGCACATAGCTCGCATCGAAATTGTCGCGCTTGCGGCGGGTGGCGAGCGCCACGAACTTGATCGCGCCTGGGCCGATCGGCCGCGAGATATCCCCGCCAAGCTCGATCGTCGGGGTCTTGTAATCCTGGATCAGATTGTCGTCGCGTTGCGCGCCGGCCGCCGGAACGACGTGATTGCGCTGCGTCAGGTAAAAGGTGCTCGGGGCCCAGCGCGCGTTGACGTGGATCGCGTTGTTGTCGCCATGCTCGAGCGCCCAGCTTCCCGAAATGAAGGGATCGTGCTGGCGGATGGTATTCACCTTGCGGCGGAATTCCAGCTCCTGGCCGGTGCTGTGCGCGAAGACCCGGTCCCATCCTTCCTCGGTCGAATCGTTCCTTCCGCTTCCGGCCGACAGGTTGAAGCTCGAAGCGCCGCGCTTGATCAGCGCGGTGACATCCGCGTTCGGCACGATCTTTCCATTGTAGCGGCGCGTGCCGGAAGCGCTGATCTCGCCGTCGAAGCCGGAAACGGCCGACATGACGATGTTCAGCACCTGGCCCTTGCCGGCGTAATCGGCGCCGTACAGGTCGCCGGGACCGACCTCGACACGCACGACCCGGTTGGCGGGGATCCGGGCAAGCAGCGTTTCAAGCGATTCCGATTTGCTGCTCGGGCGAGCGCCGTTGATGACGACGTTGCCGACCGCTCCCGCGAAGCCGCGGACGTCGGTGTTGCCGAGATCGAGGCTGAAACCCGGCACCTGGCGTGCGATATCGAGCGCGGTCCGCGGCGCGAAGGGCGTGAAGAAGGACGCTTCGTACTGCGTGGTCCGGCTGGTCGATTGGGCGGTAGTTGCGGTCGGAGCCGCGGGCGGAGCCTGGTTCGGGGGCGGCTGGTCCACCGGCGCAGTCTGCGCGTGGGCCGTCTGTGCAGTGACGAGCGCCGCCGCCGCGGCCGAGGCGTGGAGAAGATGCAGGCGCATCGGTAGGATCCCTGTTTCGTTCGGTTGAGAAACGCCACGGCCGCACGCGCCGCGCCAGTGGCCATTCGACAAACCGGCGGACCGATTTGCGAACGGCCTGCGGCCGCCGGCGAGTTGCGAGGCGCGACGGGGCATCAAAAGTTGCCCTTGATCGACAGGCTGAAGATCGGGCCGACGAGCTCGTTCTGCTTCTGGAAGAAGAGCAGCGGAGACCGGTCGCGGAAGCCCGAATAGACGGTGCGCCACACCTTGTGCTTGCTCTCGACGATATTGTCGACGGACAGTCGGACCGTTGTCCCGAGCAGGCTCTTATGTTCGACGTAAAAGCCGACGAAGTAGGGCAGGTCGAGGTTCTGGTAGAGTTCCGTCAGGAAGTAGTATTTCGCATTGTGGTTATACTCTGCGTAGGCGCTCCAGGCGAAAGGCGTTCCGGGAACGTCATGGCGTAGCGACACGCTTGCCCACTTGTTGCGAACACCGGAGATCGGCCGTTTCTCGCCGGTGAGCGGATCCTTCACCGACGTCCATTCGCGCCCGACCGTGAGGTCGACCTTCGCTCCGGTGAAGCCGATCGGCTCGAGCTGGAAGGTGCTGACGCTTTCGAAGCCGATGCGGTCGGCACGCGGCAGGTTGCCGATGCCCTGGCCGCCATTGCCGATCGGGATGTAGTCGATGATGTCCTCGACCCGGAAGTAATGCAGGTTCAGCCGGGTTTTCCCCCAGCGGCCGAGATCCCGCGCGACTTCCGTTTCGAACTCCCAGCTTTGCGGCGGCACGAGGTCGGGGTTGCCGGCATTCTCCCGGTCTTCGCTGAGCTTGGGCTGGGCAAGGAAGTCGTAAAAGCTGATCTGGCCGACGCGGCGGCGCACCTTCAGGCTGAGGTCCCAGCCTTGCGCCGGACGCCAGCCCAGGGTCATGCTGCCCTTGGGCCGGAAGAACTTGCGCGCCGGCTGGTCGTCATCGACCCGGTCGAGGCGCGAAATTTCCGCGCCGCCGGCGAGTTGGAGGTCGAGGTTCGACGAGAGCGGCCGGCTCCACGTCGCAATGCCCTCGTATCGGACCTCGGTCACCTTGCCGGTGCCTTCGGGGAAGTCGACCTCGACGAACTGGCCCTGGGGGTTGAGCTCGAAAAGCCCGCCCCTCTGATCGAGCGAATTGAACGCGCGTTCGAGCGACAGCTGGAAGTCGTTACGCCCGATCTTCCAGCCATATTCGCCCCGGCCGATCGTCTCCCCGATATGCGTGTCACGGCTGAAGCGCGTCCCGGTGTCGGGTGCGCCGGTCGTGTCGAAGTGGAAGATCAGGTCCTGAAGGAGCGGCTCGTGCTCCCAATGCCGGACGCCGATGAGCTTGAGGCGGCCGGGCCCGAGGGCGAACGTGTAGTCGGCGTTGATGTCGGCGAAATAGCCGTCGAGCTTGGTCTCGATATCGCGGCTGCGCTCCTCCCCGGTGACGAGGAGGCGCCGATCGCGCTGTACGGACGGGTTCCAATAGGGCGTGTAGCCGAGGGTCAGATTGCCGACGGAGGAGCCCGGGCCGTCGTAGCCCAGCTTCGCCTGCATGTTCGCCTGCTCGTACTCGGAGTGGTAGACCTCGCGGCGCGTTTCGGTGAGGACGCCGTTGCCGTCATAGACCCAGATCGGGCCGCCGAAGGCACCTCTGCCCGGCGAGTTCTTGAGCGAAAGCGTGTAATCGAAGGGCCCAGTCTTGCCCGAATAGCTGACCGATCCGGCCAGGAATTCCGGCTTTGCGAAATGGGCCCGGAAGTGGGGCCGATATTCGAACTGGCCCGCGGCCTTCTGCGCCTGCTTGACGATCACGTTCGCGACCTGGCCGGAAAGTCCAGCAATGCCGAGACTCGCGGCATCGACGATCTCGATCCGCTCGACGCTGCTTGCTGAGATCCTCTGCAGCTGGTCGATTGCGCCGCCCGACTTGTTGGCAATGCGCTGGCCGTTGATGAGCACGTTCTCCGAAGCCTGGCCGAGGCCGCGTTCCTGCTCGGCGCCGCGGATCGAAAAGCCGGGGACCTGGACGAGCATGTCGTAGGCGGTCTTCGGGGCGAACCGCGTGAAGTCGGCGGGGGTGTAGACGCGCTTTTGCGCCGCCGGTTGCGCAACGGGCGCGGGCGCCACTGCCGGATCGGGTGTCTGCGCGGACGCAGCGGCAGGGCAGATCGCAACGGCGGCCGATGCCATCAGCGTGTTCCGCACCCGATTGGAGAAACTCTTCATCACGGACTCCCCTTGGAGCTACGAACAGTATTGCTGTACTAATACAGTCAATCAAGTCTCATGGCTTGCGAAGATCGCGTGTGACGGCGCGCAGCTGCACGAGATGATCGGGCGACGGCAGGGCATCCCCTTGCTGGACGGCGCGAACGAACTCGGGCGTGATATCGAGCGCCTTGAGCTGGACGAGCGTGTCCACGGGCAAGTGCCGGTATCCGAGCCGCTCGAAGCCGGCGACGAATTGCGGAGTGATGTTGAGAGCCTTGAGCTGCACGAGCTCGTCCGGCTCCAGGTCGGAATAGCCGGCGCGGGCGAAACTTCCGATGAACTCGGGCGTGATCTTGAGCGCGGCAAACTCGACAAGCTCGCTGAGAGTGCGCGGCCGGTAGCCCTGGCCCGCAAGCCCGCGCACATAGGCGGGTGTCACCTGGACTGCCGAAAGCTCGATCAGCTTGTCGACGCTCGGCGTCGGATAGCGGGCCGACGCCAGGGCAGAGACGAGTTCGCGCCGTGCATCTACCGCGATAAGGCCAAACGCCTGGTCCTCGGTCGGGCGACCGACGCCGCTAGCTGCGAGGAATTGAAGAAAGCCTCGATCGGGCGTGACGCTGCAAGTCCCGATGGCGAGCGAATTGCCGCCGCTGCCCGCGCAGTCGACGCGTCCGGCTTCGCGGGCAGCCGTGAAGCGGATTGGGTGACTGCCGGGAGCCCTGAGCGCGGCGAGGTCAAGCCCGGCCAGCTCGCCATAGGCAAACGACTCACCCCAGCTGTTCGCGCCATGCGCATCGGCACGCTTGAAATTCAGCTGGACGTGGCCGGCGCGACCCGTCGGTTCGATCGTGAAGCGCAGCGGCGTGACGCTGCCGGCAACACAGGCGGAGGACACCGTGATCGCGGTAAGCAACAGCGCGGCGACGAAGGCCAACATCCTGGTCATCTCACGTCTCCCTCTTCCGTTCTGCGGGCAAAGCTCGCCCGTCCGCCCGATTGGGGCGCTTCGAAATCCGATCTTCCGTGGTCAGTTCAGCGGGTCAGGCGCTTCGACGCGTCACGGCCCGTAGTCTTCGCTTGCTTTCAGCTCTTCGGGCGTGATCCCGAGCGACTTGAGCTGGACGAGCTTGTCGACGTCGATCCGGCCGAACCCGGCGCGGCGGTAGCGTTCGACGTCCTTGGCCGTCACGCCTACGGCTCGAAGCTCCGTAAGCTGATCCAGGGTCAATCGGCCATAACCGACGTTTGCCAGGCTTCGAACATAGTCCTCGCGAACGCCGACGGCGTAGGCGCTGGTGATGTCGTCAGCGTCCAGGTTGCGATAGCCGAGCCGCGCGAGCTCCTGGATGAAGGCGGGGGTGACGCCGACCGCTTTAAGCTCGACGATATCGTCATGGTCGAGGCTGAGCTGCGGCGCGGCAGTCCGGATCGACGCGATATATTCCGGCGTCACGCCGACGGCTTTGAGCTCGATCGCCCGGTCCACCGCCGACTTCGGCGGGCGCGGACCGTGCGGATGGACCGCAACGGCTGCCGCAAGCCCGGGAACGCTACCGGCCTCGGCATAAGCCTCGACCCGGGCGCCGCTCGGCGCAATCGCCACGACGCGCCTGCGGCCGCTGGCGTCGGGCGGATAGACCGTGCTCGTCGCTCCGCTGGGCGCCTTGGCGATCGTCAGGCCGTTTTCGAGGACCGTTACCGTCGCGCCGTTCGGAGCGACGCTGCGCGACACCACGCGTCCGGGTTCGACAGGAGCTGTTGGGGTCGCAGCCGATACCGCCGACGCACCGGCCACAGGGGCGGGCGCTACCGGAGCGACCGGTGAATAATAAGCGCTAGAGGACGCGAGCGACGCAATGTCTTTGCCAGTGTCGCTGGCGGGTGCTGCGGGCACGAGGTTGAGCGCCGCGACGGGCACAGCCATGCCCGCGGCAAAGAAAGCCGCAGCCGAGCCCCAGCGCCAGCCGCCAGGCGCGCGCTTCACGGCGCCGTCGAGCACCCGCTTGACGCGCCTGGCCAGCGAGTTCCTCGCCGGCGCAACGCCGTGCGCGCCAATCAGGAAGCCGCGGCACTCGTGGCGCGCCACCCCGACAAGCAGCCGCGCATATTCGGTTTCGTCGATGTCCGTGGCCAGCACGGCGTCGTCAGCCGCTTCCTCGCGAAGCTGATGCGCTTCACGCGCAAGCAGCCACACGAACGGGTTGAACCAGAAGAGAGCGACCGCAACGCGGGCCAGCAGGAGCTTCGCCCAATCGAGGCGCGCCACGTGGGCAAGCTCATGGGTGATGATCGCTTCGGCTTCTTCATGCGACTGCGCAGCTTCCTCGTTGAGCAAGATCACCGGGCGGACGACGCCCCAGCTGATCGGCGAGGGCAGCTCCTTGCTGGTGAGAAGCGCGGTGCCGTGCTTGAAGCCCATCCGCCGCTGGGCGCGCGCAAGCGCGGTAAGCCAGGGCGCGTCGATCAGGACCGTCGCGCGCGCCTTGAGCACGAACAGCCGGAGCAGCGCGATCAGGGTAAGCATGACGAGCAGAGCCGCAGGGGCCGCATAGCCCCAAAAGGACCAGTCGATTGGTGCGCTCCCGACACCGGCGTCGTCGACGACGGGTGCCGGCTGGACAGCCGGCTCGTCGGCCCGAACCCTCGATGGCAGCACCGCCGGAGCAGGGGATTCGCTCTTTGCGCTTCCAACCAGGAACTCCGGGCCGGCAACGTCGAGCGTCGGGAGCGCAACCATCGCAACTGGAAGCAGCAGCAGCCCCGCCAGGGCAAGATGCGCAATCCAGCTGCGATCAGCCGCAGACCGATTCTTCATAAGCTTGAGCAGGAGCAGGGCTCCGCCGGCGACGAGGAACGATTTGGCGGCCAGAGGGATGAACCACTCCATCACTTTGTTCCTTTCGCGATTCGGGCCTTCGCGATCATCGCTTCGAGATCGTCGAGTTCGTCGGCGCTAAGCTTGTCGGACATTCCGAGCAGTGCGCTTGCCGCGACCGCCGGCGAACCGTTGAAGAAGACTCGGACGATTTCGCTCAGCGCGGACTTGCGCGCCGCGGTTTCCGGGACGGCCGGGCTGTACAGGAAGCCGCGGTCCGAATCCTCGCGCTCGACGAAACCCTTGTCCTCGAGGCGCTTGAGCATTGCCCGAACCGCCGAGCCGCTCAGGGGGTCGGGGAGCTTGTCGCAGATATCCCCCGCCGTCAGCGGACCCGCCTCATAAAGGATGTCGACGATCTGACGTTCACGGGGCGGAAGCTTGCTGAGCATGAGAAATCGCAATCCTTTTTCGCGCTACATTTGTAGCGTGTGCTACATTTGTAGCGTGAACGCAAGCTGAATATTGCGAGCATGCGAATTTTTCGGCGAACGGCTGAAGGTGGCGGAGAGGGTGGGATTCGAACCCACGGTGGGCGTGAACCCACGGCGGTTTTCAAGACCGCTGCCTTAAACCACTCGGCCACCTCTCCTTAAGGCGCACGTTGATATCGCCGCTCGGGGCGAGGCGTGCAAGGCGCACGACCAACGCCGGTGGCCGGGAACAGCCGCGCCGCCTAGGCTTTGAGAAAGGAAGGGGAGGGCCGGAGAGTGGCGTTGCGTTGGAACCTTGGATGCATAATGGCGGGCGTCGCCTTGCTTGCGCTTGGCCCGGCTGCAGCCAGGGAGAATCGGTCGAGCGGATCCGCGCCACCGCCACCCCAGACGCCCAGGCCCGTAGAGGTCGCGGAAGCGCAAGCCTACACCGTGCCGATTGTGACCCCGCGGGCCCCGCAGAGCGGCTTCGAACAGTATAAAGCCTATCTCATCGGACGGGCACGAAGCGCTGGCATTCGCGACGACACCATCCGATCGGTGATCCCGTACCTCCAGGTCAACCAAAGGGTGATCGAGCTCGACCGCGCGCAGCGGCCGACCGGGCCGGCGACGGATTACGCGCCGTCATTCGCCAATTATCTCAATCGCCACATCACCGAATCCCTCATCCGGCGCGGCCAGGCACGCTATTCGACGCATTGGGGCAATTTGTCGCGCATCCAGCAGCGCTACGGCGTCGATCCTTCCGTGATCATGGCCATCTACGGCAAGGAAACCAGCTATGGTTCCGTAACCGGCAACTTCGACCTTCTCGAAGCGCTTGCAACGCTTGCGTACGAGGGACGGCGCCGGGCGATGTTCGAGGCGGAGTTCATGGCCGCGCTGAAGCTGCTCGACCTCGGTGTGCGGCGCTGGCAGCTCAAGGGCAGCTATGCAGGGGCGACGGGCTACCCGCAATTCATGCCATCCGTCGCCCTTCGGCTGCGCGCGGATGGCGATGGCGACGGCTATGCCGATATCTGGCGGAGCGAGGACGATGCCTTCGCGTCGATCGCGAATTATCTGCGCGATGCCGGCTGGAAGCGCGACATCCCGTGGGGCGTGGCCGTCCGTATTCCGGCGACCTTGAACCGCGCCGCAATCCGCTCGCGGCTGAACGCGCCGCGATGCCCGGCGGTATTCCGGCGCCATAGCCGCTGGCTCACGGTCGCCGAATGGCGAACGCTAGGGGTTATCCCAACGGGAAGGGGCCTTCCCGACAATGAATTGGTGACTCTGATGGAAACTCCGGGCGCCTACGCGCCGGGCTATCTGCTGACCGAGAATTACCACGCGATCCTCGATTACAATTGCTCGAATTATTACGCGATGGGGGTCGGCCTGCTCGCGAATGCGATCGCCGCGCGCTAGTCGATTTTCCCGCCGCAGCCACTCGCGCCCAGCGCAATCGCGCGATAACGTCGCGCCGTTATTCGACCCAAAGAGGATCCTCGAACAGCATGAAGCGCGCCCTTTTTCTCGTCACCGCCGCCGCAACCCTGATCGCCGGCGCAGCGCCAGCCGCTGCGCCCCAGTTCGACACGCCCGCCACGACCGCGTTCCTGATCGACCTGTCATCGGGTGCGGTGCTGTTCGCCAAGAATTCCGATCATCGGATGCCGCCGGCATCGATGGCGAAGATGATGACGACCGAAGTCGCGTTCGAGCTGATCGACCGCGGCCAGCTCCCGCTCAACAAGACGTGCACGGTGCGGCCGGAGACCTGGCAGAAGTGGCATGGACCGCAGGCTGGATCGACCATGTTCCTTTCCGCGAACGAGCAGGTCAGCGTCGAGAACCTGCTGCACGGCATCGTGACCTTGTCGGGCAACGATGCGTCGGTCGTGCTCGCGGAATGTATCGCCGGGACCGAGCAGGCCTTCGTCGAGCAGATGAATGCGCTGGCAAAGCAGCTCGGCCTGTCCAACAGCCGCTTCTGCAACCCGATCGGCTGGCCGGACGAGGGCTGCACCTATGTGACTGCGCGCGACCTGGCGACGCTCGCGCGGGCGACGATCGAGCGGCATCCGAAGCTGTACAGGCAGTTTTACGGCCAGACGCAGTTCACCTGGGGCAAGACCCTGGGCTCGGGACAGGACATCACGCAGGCAAACCGCAATCCCATCCTCGGCAAGGTACCGGGTGCCGACGGCCTCAAGACCGGTCATACCGAGGAAGCGGGATACGGTTTCACCGGGTCGGCCCACCAGAACGGCCGCCGCCTCATCGAGGTGCTCGCCGGCATGAAGAGCTGGAACGAGCGAGTGAGCGAATCCACCCGGCTGATGCAATGGGGCTTCAACGCCTGGCAGGCGAAGCCGCTCTTCAAGCAGGGTACCCAGGTCGCGACGGCCAAGGTGCAGATGGGTGACAGCAGCGAAGTGCCGCTGGTCGCGCCCCGCGATCTGGCAGTGACGCTGCCCGCGGGCCTCAGCCTGACCGGCAAGATGCAGGTTAAGGTTCGCTACGATGGACCTGTCAGCGCGCCGATCAAGAAGGGGCAGGAGATCGCCCAGCTGGTCGTCACCACCGGGGACACGCAGCCGCAGGTCGTGCCTCTGGTGGCCGGCAAGGATGTCGGCGAAGCCGGCTTCTTCGGCCGCGCGTGGATCGGCTTGAAGAATCTCTTCGGACTGGCGTGACGGCAGACCCCGGTTCGGGCCGCGGCCGCTTCATCAGCCTCGAAGGTGGGGAGGGCGTAGGCAAATCGACCCAGCTGCGCGCGCTCGCCGCGGCTCTTAGAGCGCGAGGGTTGGACGTGTTGGAGACCCGCGAGCCCGGCGGAAGCGCCGGAGCCGAGGCGATCCGGGATCTGCTGCTTCAGGGCGATGACAGCCGCTGGTCGATCCAGGCCGAGGCTCTGCTTTTCGCGGCGGCACGCGCCGACCACGCCGACAAGACGATCAGGCCGGCATTGGAGCGCGGCCAGTGGGTGCTCAGCGATCGCTTCATCGACTCATCGCTCGCCTATCAGGGCGGGGCCGGCGGCCTCGGGATCGAGCGCGTCCGCGAAATCCATCGCTTCGGCACCGGCGGCTTCCTCCCGGACAGGACACTGGTCCTGACGCTCGCACAGGGCGCCGAGCGAGCACGGGCGCGTGACGGCGAGAGTCCCGACCGGATCGGCGGCCGCGACGAGGTCTTCCACCGTCAAGTGGCGGCAGCGTTCAACATCATCGCGGCCGAGGAGCCGGATCGGGTCCGGCTGATCGACGCCTCGGGCGATGAGCGTGAGGTGACCGAACGGCTTCTGTGCGCGCTCGCGGACATCCTGCCGTGATCTTCGGGCACGACCCGCAGGTCGAGCAGTTTCGCCGCGCTTGGGATTCGCGCGCTCTTCATCATGCCTGGCTGGTGGCCGGCCCTCGCGGCACCGGAAAGGCGCATTTCGCGCGGACGGCGGCTGTTCGCATCCTCGCCGAGGCCGCGGGCCCCCCGTTCGATGCGCCCGCCCTCGAAACGCCCGAGGACCATCCGATCGCGAAGCTGGTCGCCGCCGGAAGCCATCCCGACATGCGCTGGCTCGAGCGGCTGGAGAATGAGAAGACCGGCAACGTCGCGCGCAACATCACCGTCGACCAGGTCCGCCAGCTCGCCGAGTTCCTGGGCCTAACCGCCGCCTTGTCGCCTTGGCGCGCCGTGGTCATCGACAGCATCGACGATCTCGAGCGATCGGCTGCCAACGCGCTCCTCAAGATGCTCGAGGAGCCGCCTCCCAACACCATTTTTTTCCTTGTCAGCCACGCGCCGGGGAGACTGCTGCCGACGATCCGCTCGCGCTGCCGGCGTCTCGACCTCCATGCCCTCGATGACGACGCCATGACGTCAATCCTCGAAAGCCGGCTTCCAGATGCAACGGCCGCCGAGCGCCAAAGGCTCGTGTCCCTGGCGGGCGGGTCGGTCGGAACGGCGATGGCTTATGCGTCGCTCGACCTCGCGCCGCTGGAGGAGGCGGCACTAAACATCCTGCGCAATGGCGACCCCGACAACAGCAAGCGCTCCGCTCTCGCGGGCCAGCTTGCCCGAAAGGCGGCGTCCGACCGTTACGCCGCCTTTCTCGAGCTCCTTCCGACGCTGGTTGCGAGGGAGGCTCGAACCCTGGCCGAACCGCGGCGGGAGCGCGCGCTGGACGCGTACGACAAGGTTCGCGAACTCACGGCGGCCGCCCCGCGATTGTCGCTCGATCCCGCCGCCACGGTCTTTCAACTCGGCGGACTGCTGGCGTCGGTCAGCGACTAGCGCCTTTCTTGAAGGGCAGGGGAGCCCCCGCTAGGGGCGAGGCGATGGCCCAGCCCTTCTACATCACGACCGCGATCAATTACCCGAACGGGCCGCCGCACATCGGCCACGCCTATGAAGCGATCGCGGCCGACGTGATCGCGCGTTTCCAGCGCGCGCAGGGCAAGGACGTCCGATTTCAGACCGGCACCGACGAGCACGGCCTGAAGATGGCTCAGGCAGCGCGTGCGCAAGGCGTAGAGCCGCGAGACTTTGCTGATGAAATGTCGTCTCTTTTCCAGGACATGGACGAGCGACTTAACATTTCGTACGATCGCTTCATCCGCACGTCCGAACCGGCCCATTACGAGGCGAGCCAGGCGATCTGGAGGGCGATGGAGGAGAGGGGGGACCTCTACCTCGACAGCTACGAGGGCTGGTATTCGGTTCGCGACGAAGCCTTTTACGAGCCCGACGAGCTCGCAGATGCCGAGGATGGCTCGAAGCTGTCGCCGCACGGAACGCCGGTCGAGTGGGTCGCTGAGGAAAGCTGGTTTTTCCGCCTGTCAGCCTACGGCCAGAAGCTACTCGACCATTATGCCGCCAATCCGGGCTTCATCCGTCCCGAGAGCCGCCGCAATGAAGTGGTCCGCTTCGTCGAGAGCGGCCTCAAGGACCTGAGCATTTCGCGGACCAGCTTCTCCTGGGGCGTGCCGGTGCCGGGAAGCAACCACCACGTGATGTACGTCTGGCTCGACGCGCTTACCAACTACATCACCGGCCTCGGCTATCCCGACGACACCGAGCTGTGGAAGCGCTACTGGCCGGCCGACGTCCACTTGATCGGCAAGGACGTCGTGCGCTTTCACGCGGTCTATTGGCCCGCGTTCCTGATGTCGGCGGGCATCCCACTGCCGAAGCAGATTTACGGCCATGGCTTCCTGCTGAGCCGAGGCGAGAAGATGTCCAAGAGCGTGGGCAATGTCGTCGATCCGCTGGCATTGGCCGAGCGCTTCGGAGTCGATGCGCTGCGCTATTTCCTCATGCGCGAAGTGCCGTTCGGCCAGGACGGGAGCTATTCGGCCGAAGCCATCGTCAACCGCGTCAACGCCGAGCTGGCCAACAGCTTCGGAAATCTCGCGCAGCGCTCCTTGTCCATGATCCACAAGAATCTGGAGGGCGTCATCCCGGCGCCGGGCAAGGCCGACGAAGATGTCGACCTGCTGCGCAAGGTCGACGGAGCGGTCGAGGAGCTGACGATCCGGTTCGAGGAGTTTGCTTTCTCCGTCGGCCTGGAGGCGTGGATAGGGGCCGTGTTCGCCTGCAATGCCTATATCGATGCGGCCGCGCCCTGGACCCTTCGCAAGACCGACCCCGATCGAATGGCAGACGTGCTCGGGACGCTCGTCGCCGCTATCCGACGGCTCGCGCAAGCGGTGCTGCCCGTCATTCCGACTTCGGCAGAGAAGCTGATCGCGATCATCGACGACGGGCTGAGCGGCGGTCTCGCCCAGCCTACGCCGATCTTTCCGCGGCTGGAATTACCCGCGGCAGAAGAGGAGGGGGAGCCTCAGTGACGCTCGTCGATAGCCACTGCCACCTCAACTACGAAGGCCTCGCGGAGCGGCAGGAGGAGGTGCTGGCGACGGCGCGGGAGTGCGGCGTCTGCGGGTTCCTGAACATCTCAACGAGACAGTCCGAATGGAATGACGTCATCGCGGTCGCGGAGCGCAACAAGGACGTGTGGGCGACCGTGGGAGTTCACCCGCACGAGGCCGACTCGCACGCCGATCTCGGTGCATCGGCACTGGTGGAGGCGGCAACCCATCCGCGTGTGATCGCGATCGGGGAATGCGGGCTCGATTATCACTACGATAAGTCCGACCGGGCGTCCCAGCGCGAGCGTTTCCAGGCGCATATCGATGCCGCCCGCGACTCTGGCCTGCCGCTCGTGGTCCACACCCGCGATGCGGAGCAGGATACCGCCGACATGATCGAGCGCGCCGTGACGGAGGGCGGCGTCACCGGCGTCCTGCACTGCTTCACCGGCAGCGCCCAGCTCGCGTCTAAGGCTCTTGAACTCGGCTTTTTCATCTCGCTGTCCGGTATCGTGACGTTCAAGAACGCTCGCGACCTCCAGGAAACAGCCAAGGCGATTCCGCTCGATCGCCTGCTCGTCGAAACCGATTCCCCGTTCCTCGCGCCGGTGCCGCACCGCGGGAAGGTCTGCGAGCCGGCGTTCGTCGCGGACACGGCTGCCTTCGTCGCCGAGCTTCGGAGCGACGACCCGTCAGCGCTCGCCGAAGCAACGAGCGCGAATTTCTATCGATTGTTCGCCAAGGCTGCGGCTTGAAGGTCAGGGTCCTGGGCTGCGGGACTTCGACCGGCGTTCCGAAGATCGGCAACGACTGGGGCAAGTGCGATCCAAGCGAGCGCCGGAACCGGCGGCTGAGGAGCTCGATCCTTGTAGAAAGCGCGGGCGAGCGGATGCTCGTGGATTGCGGGCCGGATCTCCGGGAACAGCTTCTCACGGCGGGGGTGGGCGCCCTGCACGCGCTCGTAGTAACCCATGCGCATGGCGACCACTGCCACGGGATCGACGAACTTCGCCCCGTCGCGCAGCTCCTCGGACGCCCGGTTCCGCTTCACGCGCGCGCGCATGTCATCGACGAGCTCGCGCACCGCTTCGGCTATGCGTTCGAGCGGTCCGACTTCTACGCGCCGATCGTTGACGCGCGGCCTCTCGAAGCAGACCTTTGCTGGGGCGATGTCCGCGTCCGCTTCGTCGACCAGCCGCACGGCGGGCCCACGTCGCTTGGCCTGCGCTTCGACGAAGGCGATCGGTCTTTAGGATATGCCATAGATTTCAGCACGTTGAGCGATGACATGGCAGCGCTGTATCAGGGCGTCGAGGTCTGGATCGCCGACTGCCTGACACGACAGCCACACCCCACCCACATGCATCTCGACGCACTCCTCGCGGAAGCGCGCAACCTTCGCGTCGGTCAGCTGTATCTCGTCCACATGGGGAACGGCCTCGATTATCGCACGCTTGTCGACGAGCTCCCGGACTGGGCGGCGCCGGCCTATGATGGAATGGAGATCGAGCTGCCGTGACCAACGACCTGATGCTCGGCAGCGTCTACATCCTGATGGCCATGATGCTTGTCCTGGGATCGCTCATGACCCGGCGGGAGCGTTTTTCGAGGCTGTTGACCTACGCGCTGGCGTGGATCGCGATTTTCGGCGCCGGCTTCGTCCTGTTCACCTTCAGGGACAATCTCGACTGGGTGTGGCAGCGCGTCCGCGCCGAGGCGACCGGGCAGCCGGTCCACCAGGGTAAGGAGCTCCGAATTCCGATGGCGATCGACGGCCATTTCTGGGTCGAGGCGCTGGTCAACGGGCAAAGAGTGAAGTTCCTGGTCGACAGCGGCGCGACGATGACGACCATCGACCGCAACACCGCGCAGCGGGCGGGAGTGCGGATCAGCCCAACGGCCAACCAGATCGTCCGCACTGGTAACGGCTTCGTCCGCGTCGCCAGCGGCCGCGCGCGCGATTTGCAAGTCGGAACGATCGAGCGCCGCGACTTCGCGCTGCACATCGCGGACAACGACGATCTCAACGTTCTCGGCATGAATTTCCTGTCGACGCTCGAGCGGTGGGGCGTCGAGGGGCGCTGGCTGGTGCTCGTCCCCTGATGGTGCTGGAGGTTTACATAATACATATTATCAGACTTAGTGAGTACGGGGCGTATCCGCCCCGCCGGGTCGCCCCGTGAACCTCGAGCGGCTCGTCACGATCATGCGGCGCCTTCGCGATCCCGCGCGCGGCTGCTCATGGGATTTACAGCAGAGCTTCGAAACGATCGCGCCGTACACGATCGAGGAAGCCTATGAAGTTGCGGACGCGATCGACCGCTGCGACATGGAAGCCCTCGCCGACGAGCTCGGCGACCTTCAGCTCCAGGTCGTCTTCCACACGCAAATGGCGGAAGAGCTTGGCCATTTCTCGCTAGATGACGTCATCGGACGCATTTGCGACAAACTCGAGCGCCGCCATCCGCATATCTTCGGCGATGCCGCTGAGAGTCCCGGCTGGGATGCAATCAAGGCAGCCGAGCGCGAGCGGCAGGCGGATGAAAGCGCCTTGGCCGGCGTTGCCAACGCCCTGCCCGCGCTTGACCGCGCCGCCAAGTTGCAGCGGCGAGCAGCGCGCACCGGCTTCGACTGGCCGGATCCGAGCGGCGCACGCGCAAAGGTCGACGAAGAGCTGGAAGAACTGGACCGGGAAAGCGATCAGACGCGGCGCGAGGAGGAGCTGGGCGACCTGCTGTTTGCCGTCGTGAACCTCGCACGACATCTCAACATTGACCCCGAAGAGGCTCTGCGCCAAGCCAACCGGAAGTTCGAAACGCGATTCCGCTCGATCGAGAAGGCTCCGGGCTTCGAAGCGATGACGCTGGAGGAAAAAGAGGAGCTCTGGCGCGGCGCAAAGACCGCTCAGAGCGACTGAAACCGTGCCCAATTCTCCGGCGACAGCCGCACCTGCAGGTCCACCTCGCTGTCGCGCGTTTGCTGGTGGATGACGTCACCGCGTGCATGCAGCCACGCAATCTTGCCGCCGTCGCCGGCCGGAAGGCTGATCCGATGGAGCTGCGCCCCTTCGTGAAGGCGATGCGCCATTCGCTCGCGAAGACCGTCGAGACCGAAGCCGGTGGTTGCGGAGATCGGGACGACATCCTCCCGGCGCCCGGCCTCTGCGAGCAATGCATCGCGTTCGGCATCTAAAAGCAGGTCGACCTTGTTCCACGCCTCGATCCGCGGCGGCCCCTGCTCGTCGTCCGGGCCCACGCCTAACTGCGCAAGCACCGCCTCGACATCGTCGCGCTGCGCGTCACGGTCCGGATGGGCCATGTCGCGCACATGGACGAGGAGGTCGGCCGAGGCGACCTCCTCGAGGGTCGCGCGAAATGCCGCGACGAGCTGTGTTGGCAGGTCCGAGACGAAACCCACCGTGTCGGATAGGATCGCCTTGTCGAAGCCCGGCAGCTTGACGTCACGCATCGTGGGATCGAGCGTTGCGAACAGCATGTCTTCAGCGAGGACGCCGCCGCCTGTCATGCGATTGAAAAGCGTCGATTTTCCCGCATTCGTGTAACCGACCAGGGCAACGACCGGCCACGGCGCGCGCTGCCTTCGTCCGCGGTGAAGCGTCCGCGTGCGCTTGACCTGCTCGAGCTCGCGTCGGATGCGGGCCATGCGGTCGCGGATCATCCGCCGGTCGGCCTCGATCTGCGTTTCGCCGGGGCCGCCCAGGAAGCCGAAGCCGCCGCGCTGCCGCTCGAGGTGGGTCCAGCTGCGCACAAGGCGCCCTGCCTGGTAATCGAGGTGTGCGAGCTCGACCTGGAGCCGACCTTCGGCCGTTGCCGCGCGTTCGCCGAAAATCTCGAGGATAAGCCCTGTCCGGTCTATGACCTTCGTGCCCGCTTGCTCCTCGAGCGACTTTTGCTGGACCGGCGTGAGCGGCGCGTCGACGACGAGCAGCGCCGCCTCCTGATCCTTGGCCATTTCGGCGATGTCTTCGACCTGCCCCTTGCCGAGCAAGGTGGCGGGGCGGAGCGCGCGCAGCCGGAAAGTGCGTCTCGCGACGACTTCGATGCCGATGGCCTCGGCCAGCCCCACCGCTTCTTCGAGCCGTGCCTCGGCCGAACGGCTGTCCCCCTGCCCCACGCGGTTGACGCCGATCACCATGGCGCGTTCGCCGCGGGTGACGTCATGCGCGCCGGGGCTGTCCGCGATTGTGACCGTCATTCGTCTTCAGGCTCCTCGTCGGAATCATCGCCGAGCGAGAGCGAATGTTCCGGCTGAAGGGTCGAGATCGCGTGCTTGTAGACGAGTTGCACCTGGGCCGAACGCTCCAGCAGCAACGAGAACTGATCGTGGGCAGTCACGATACCCTGCAGCATCACCCCGTTGACGAGGAACACGGTCATCCGCTGCTGCTCGCGCGTCGCGGCGGACAGGAAGCTTTGCTGCAGGTTCGCCTTGCTCGCCGTCTCCGACGCGTTCAAATCGCCCAGGTCGAGCGGCCGCGACGGCATCACCGTCGAAATCGAATGCTTGTAGACCAGCTGCGTTTGGCCATCGCGCCGCAGCAGCAGCGAAAAGGCGTCGAACCAGGTCACGACCCCCTGCAGCTTCACGCCTTTGAGCAGAAAGATGGTGAGCGGCGCCTTCGACTTGCGCGCGCTGTTCAGGAAACGATCCTGGAGGCTGACCGGCTTCGCGCTCATTGCTGACGGGCGCTTCGCCCTACTCCTCGTCCCGCTTGTCGCCGATGCCGAGCGCTTTCAGTTTGCGATGAAGCGCCGACCGTTCCATGCCGATGAACGATGCCGTTCGGGAGATGTTGCCGGAAAATCGGCGGATCTGGATCTTGAGATACTCGCGCTCGAACGACTCGCGAGCCTCGCGCAGCGGACTGCCCATGATCGTCATGGTCTGGCTGGAGAATCCGGCGGACCCCTGGCTTTCGAGGATTTCCGCAGGAAGCATGTCCGCCTCGATCCGCTCGACGCGCTCGCACGGAGCGAGGATCACGGTTCGCTCGATGATGTTGCGAAGCTGGCGAACATTGCCCGGCCAGTCGTGCGCCTGAAGCGCCGCGACGGCTTCGTCCGAAAGGATTGGCGCGGGGATGCGCCGGTCAGCGGCGAAGCGCGCCAGGAAATGATTGGCGAGCTCCGGGATGTCCTCGCGGCGTTCCCGAAGCGGCGGCAAGCGCACGGGAACGACGTTGAGCCGGTAGAACAGGTCCTCGCGGAAGCGGCCTTCGGCGATTTCCTGCGCGAGATCGCGCGAGGTTGCTGAAAGCACCCGCACGTCCACCTTCACGGGTCGCTGACCGCCGACGCGATGATAGCTCTGGTCGGTCAGCACTCTCAGGATCTTCGCCTGGGTCGTCGGCGGCATGTCCGCGATCTCATCGAGGAAAAGGGTGCCGCCGTGCGCCTGCTCGAGAAGGCCGGGCCGACTGACGTCGTCGCTGTCGACGCCGAACAGTTCCTCCTCGACACGCTCGGGAGTCATCATTGCCGCCGAAACGACCACGAACGGGCCGTTCGAGCGCGTGCTCCACTGGTGGATGGTCCGCGCCGCGACTTCCTTGCCGACGCCGGCTGGTCCTGTGATCAACACGCGGCTGCCGGTCGGAGCGACGCGCTTCAGTGTCGCCCGCACCGTGTTGATCGCGATCGAACTGCCGCTCAGCACTTCCTGGTGGACGATGTGCTGGCGAAGGCTCTCGTTCTCGCGGCGCAGGCGCTCGGTCTCGGTTGCGCGCGCGACGAGATGAAGCAGATGGCCCGCCTCGAACGGCTTTTCGATGAAGTCGACGGCCCCTTCCCTCACCGCGGCAACGGCCGTGTCGAGGTTGCCGTGGCCGGAAATCATGAGCACCGGCAGGCTCGGGTCGTTGCGCTTCAGCTCCTGCAGCAGCTGCAGCCCGTCGAGCCGCGAACCTTGAAGCCAGACGTCGAGAAGCACGAGCGACGGGCGCCGGTCCTTGATCGCCTCGATCGTCGAGGTGCTGTCGGCCGCGGTGCGGACGGAATAGCCTTCGTCCTCGAGCACTCCGCTCACGAGTTCGCGGATATCCTCCTCATCGTCCACGACCAGCACTTCCAGTGCCATCAGCAACGCTCCTTAGGCATCGTTTCCATCATTGATTTGCTCGCTTGGCGACGGGTCCGGCACGGGGCCCTCCCCCTCCTTTTGCGCCAGCGTCTCGACATCGAAGGCGATCCGCACGCGCGTGCCGCCGCCCTGCCGGTCGAGGAAAGCGATTTCGCCGCAATGCTCCTCGACGATCTTCTTGACGATGGCGAGCCCGAGGCCAGTGCCGCGCACGCGCGTCGTCATGTAAGGTTCGGTGATCCGCTCGCGGTCTTCGGGCAGGCCGACGCCGGTGTCGGTGATGTCGATGACCAGTTGATCGCCTTCGCGGCGAAGCCGCAGGTCGACGCGGTCGCCGCTCAAATGATGTTCGCCGCGAGACCGCCTGGATTCAATCGCTTCCACCGCGTTCTTCACGACGTTCGTCAATGCCTGCGCAAGCTGCCGGCGGTCGCCGACCATCTCGAACGTACCGCTTGGCGGATCGAGCGCGAATTTGATCTCCGGGTGAGCGACCTCGTGCAGGAACAGCGCCTGGCGAGCGATCTCGTGCACGTTCTCCTTGCGGAAGACGGGCTTGGGCATACGAGCGAAATTCGAGAATTCGTCGACCATCCGTCGCAGGTCGCCGACTTGGCGGACGATGGTCCCGGTCAGCCGCTCGAAGGTCTCGGTATCGGAGCTCACCTCCGATCCGAAGCGCCGCTGAAGCCGCTCCGCAGCAAGCTGGATCGGCGTCAGCGGGTTCTTGATCTCGTGAGCGATTCGGCGGGCGATGTCGGACCATGCGGCGCTGCGCTGGTCCGAAAGCTGGTCGGTGATATCGTCGAAGGTAAGCACGGCGCCGTCCTGGTAGCGGACGCGCTTGACCGCCAGCGTTCGCCGATCGCCGCCCGAACCGACATCGACGCTGGCTTCGCGCTCATCGCCGTGCATGAATTCGTCGAGCTCCTGCGACAGCTCTGCGAGCGGCGTGCCTTCCACGGCTTCGCGGCCCTTGTGGAGGATCGCTTCCGCCGAACGATTGATCAGCAATATGCAGTTGGCGGAATCGAGCGCGATGACGCCGGCGGTCACGCTCGACAGCACCGCCTCGATGAAGGCCCGGCGGGTCTCGAGCTGGGCGTTGGCAGAGCGAAGCGCTCCGGTCTGCTCGTCGATCCGCGCGGTCATGCGATTGAAGGCGTGCGAGAGGGTCTCGATCTCGTCCTCGGTTTGCGTGACTGGCACTCGAACCGAAAAGTCGCCCTGCTCGATGCGCCCTGCGGCGTCGGCGAGCTGTCCGACCGGTCTAACCAGGCGGTCGGCGAGCCGAAGCGCGGCGAAGATCGCCAGACCGACGATGATCAGCGCCCCGAACAGAAGCGCGGCGTTGAAGCGAAGCTGGTTCGTCCGCGAGCGCGCGAGCAGCGCCTGGTAATCGTGAAGCACGTCGTTCGCGCGCTCGATCTGTTCGCGAAACTGCGGATCGAACACGCGCGCTTCGTAAAGATACGTGTCCGGGCCGAAATCGAGCCGCGTGACGGCTCCGATCCGGTCCGAGGACGTGATGGGCACCACCTTGCGTGCCTTCAGCTCTTCGATTTTTGCCGTCGGAACGCTTTGCTCGAGCGCCCGATCGTAAGGATTGATCAACACCAGTGAGCGGACCTGCTTGTCGGCCCCGTACGTGAAGATGATGGCCTCCGAGAGGTTTCGATTGAGGACCTGGAGTTTGCCGAACGCCTGAAGGAATTCAGGACTGTCGATCGGTACCTGCCGGAGATAGCCCGCGATATCGCCACTCGCGGTCACGGTTTCGCTGGAAACGCGCTCGATTTCGTCCTTGTAGGTGGTCCGCGCGAGCTGGACCGAATTTTCCAGCATGTTCTTCGCTCGGTCCGAAAACCAGAATTCCAGACCGCTTTGGAAAAGCAGCGACGCGAAGATCGCGACGAGCACCGTCGGAACCGCCGCGATCACAGAGAAAAGTGCGACGAGGCGAATGTGCAGACGCCCGCTGCCCGATCCGCGCTCCGCCGCGCGCTGCATCGCGAACCGCCGCGACAAAAGGACCATGAGCGCGATTGCCGGGATGAGATTCGCGATCAGCAGCAGCGCGATCATGAATGGCGACAACAGGCTGCCTGGCTGCGCAGGTCGCTGCAAAAGCCATATGCTCACAACAACGGTGAGGGCCAGGACGGCGGCGATGGCGATCGCTGCATAGCGATAGAAGCGCCCGCTCTCCCGCTCGCGATCGAGCCACGTCATCTTGCGCGTCCGGGCCAGGTCCGATTCGGCTGCGGCAGCATCCATCGCGACCGCCGTAGCATGCATTGTTGCAGGAACAACACAGTTTGGGACAGAGCGCCGCGATCGAGCGCTGCGCCATCAGCGCAACACAGCTAGATGTCGGGGTCGGCCGTTCCTAGAATGGACGGAAGATCGAGAACAGCGGGAAGGCCTGGAAGAACTTCTTCTCGGCCTGCTTGATCCGCGACCCGTCGACGATGACGATGTCGCCCGAATAGACTTGCGGGTCCTCCATCTGGCCGCGCCGGATATCGACCAGGTCGAAGGCCGCTGCCTGCCGCTTGCCGCCGATCGTGCGGAATATCGCAACGCGATGTGCGTTGGCGAACTCGTCCGTGCCTTCCGCCAGAGCAACGGCCTGCATCAGGGTCATCGGACCGAGCACCTTGTAACTCCCCGGCTTTTTGACCGAGCCGTCGACCGTGACGCTATGGCCGGTCGCTTCCTTGACGCCGACGCTGACGTCCGGGTTTTCCAGATACTTGACGCTGTATTTTTCGGTGAGGAGCTGGTCGAGCTCGGCCGGCGTCTTGTCCATCGCCGCGATCTCACCGATCAGCGGCATCGCGATATTGCCGCGCAAGTCGACCTGATAGTCGCCGCTGAGGTCGGGCACTCCGAATACCCGGATCGCGAGCGTGTCCATCGGCGCGATCCGGTAGCCGCCTTCGAGAGCCACCGAGGTGGTCGAATCCGGGCTCCCGAAATTGCTGACGTTGTACGGAATGGGCCCGCCGCGCGTGTCCGCGCAACCGCCGAGCAGCAGCGCGCCCGTGCCGGCGCTTGCTGCGATCAGGTATCGGATTCCCAAAGACGCGGCGGTCCGCATTCGTCATCTCTCCCCAGCTTCGTCGGCAACACCTAACCCACTTGTTCGCAAACAGGAACCCGTACGATCGCTAGTCATCCAGCAAGACCTTTTCCGTGGCCTCCTGCGAGGTCTGGATTAGCCAGCGCTTGCGCCGGTCGATGGCGAGCGCCGTCAGGACGCCCGTGCAGAAGGCGCCGGTGTCGATCCCGATGCGATTGGGTGACACATCGACCTGGTTGGTGATGGTGTGCCCGTGCACCACCACATAGCCGTGATCGGTCGTGTCCTCGAGGAACGGCTCGCGGATCCACCGCAGGTCCGTCTGCGATTGCTCTGAGAGGTCGACCCCGGGCCTGATGCCGGCGTGGACGAAAACATAGTCGCCGAACGAGATGCTGTCGGCGAATTCGGCCAGGAACTGGCGATGCGCGGCCGGGATGGCGCCGCGCAAATGGTCCCGAAGCTGTTCCCCGCTGAGCCGCTTGAGATCGCGAGGCTCCACTCCGTAGCTGTGCAGCGTTTCGGCGCCGCCGAACCGAAGCCAGCTGGCGAGGAGGTCCTTCTCTCCGGACATCACGCGCAGCATGACCTCCTCGTGATTCCCCATGACGAAATGGGCAGTCGCACCGCGCGGGCGGTAGGTCCGGAGCATCTCCACGACCTGGGCGGACGCCGGGCCGCGATCGATGAGATCGCCAAGAAAGATGATGCTCGTGTTGCGCCTGGGCAGTTCAGCTATCTCACTCTCGATGCGCGCGAGAAGACGCTCGAGAGGATCGAGGCAGCCGTGGACATCGCCGATCACATAGGCGCGCTGCCCCCGCGGGCCCGCGGGCGTCGACTGACGGGAGAACAGGCCGCGCCGGTTCATCTCGGCCGGGCCGCTACACAAGCAGGAGAAGTCGCAGGGGGCACGAGCGTCGCATTCACCTTCGATCGATCCTTGGCTTCGCCCCTTGCCGGGTTGCCACGGCAAGGCAAGTGCGGTGCACATCGGCGCGGCGATAATCGCTTCGAAGCCTAGCGCGCCTGCAGGTGCATCGAGGATGAACGATCGAGGTCGTGCGCCGACGACCCGCGAATCGCCTGTAGCGTCGCGACAACATTTTTCGTCAGCCTGTCGGCGGACCTTTCGTCGAAGACCGCTCAAGCGCGCGGCGACACCGATCGACATCGCCACTCCCCCGCTGCCGGCAAGCAGCCGCACCTGTCAGCACCCGCCGTCGCGATTATCGCTTTTCGATCCGCAGCTTAGACGACGCGCAACCGCGTTTCGCGTCACCGGCGGCTGCTCCGGGACGCAGCTTGGCAGCTCGCGAAAACGAGGATTCCGACGGCCGTTTTCCCGCCCCTGCATTTGGCTTTTGCCTTCTCGCCATTTTGGTGGCAAAAGCCTCCACTCTGGCAAAACGGGGAATTCCCATGACCTGGGCAATCGGTAGGTATGCATTGGCTGCGGGAGCAGCTGCTCTGCTTTCGGCGCAAGCCGCTTATGCGGCGCCGACGCCGCGCGCGCCGGCACCTATGGATCCGCTGGTCGCGCTGAGCGTGTTCGGCACCGCGCAATCGAGCGCCAATGTCTGCGCCGCTGGCACGGCCGCTGCCGCCGCGGCGGCAACGGCGGCTCAGGGTGCGCCCGGCTGCGTCCTGCCTGTGACCAGTCCCCCGCCGCCGCCTCCGGTGGTCGGCGAGGCGGTTATTCCGCCTCCCCCGCCGCCTGTCGTGCCGGCCTTCAGCCCGCTCCTCGGCCTCCTCGGGGCGCTTGCCCTTGTCGCTATCGCGGCCGCAGTGCTCGGCGGAAGCGGCGACAGCGAGGGCGACCTGACACCAGTCAGCCCGGCCTAAACCGAGTCCGACGTACCCAAAAAAAAGGGCGGCCCGGAGCCGCCCTTTTTCTTATGCGCCGCTGCTTATCCGCGCTCGCCGCCGCTGCGCTGAGTCGGCGGGTTCGTCGACTGCGGCATGAAGGTCGACACCTGTTGGCAGTTGCTGGTCAGCGCGACCTGACGGCCGGCCTGGAACGGCTGCGAGTAAGGGAAGCATTCCTGCCCACCATTCGCGCTCAGGCACAGCATGTTGTTTGCCGCCGACCATGTGCCCGGAACCGCCGTGCCTTGGGGAGTCATGATCGTCGCGGTCCCGTCCGCATTGAAGGTGATGGCATTGACCACGCCGTTGGTCTGCACCTGGACGGTCTGACCAGCGATCTCCGACCCGGGAACCCATGGCGCTTGCGCGACGGCAACGCCCGCAGAGGCAAAGGCGGTAACACCCGCCATCGCAATTTTCAGCCTGTTGAATCTGCCCATTACGTCGCCCTCCTTTTCGGCACGGTATACCGTGAATGGTCCGTTGGCGAAACCATCCACCGTGGACATTGTTTCCACCCTTCGAAAAATCGCCACGCACGGCTGTAAAAAATAGCTGGCGCCGCGCCCTCCCCAAGGCGCAACCAGATGCCGCTCACCGCGTTTCATCCATTCCGGTGCTATTTTTCGCCGTCGTGAATGAATGGGGAAAGCCGATGACTGGTCGACTTCGCAGAGGCGCATTGGTGCTTGGCGCAGCAACGCTGCTATCGCTGCAATCTGCGGCTTACGCGTCTCCGGCGACTCTCGATCCTCTGGTGTCTCTCAGCGCGCTCGGCAGCGCTCAGTCCCGAGCAGCCGTTTGCGCGGGAAGCACGGCCGCGGTCGCGGCTGCCGGCGCTGCAGCTACCGCAGCGCAGGGTGCGCCGGGTTGCGTGCTGCCGGTGAACTCCCCGACGCCCCCGGTCGTCAGCCAGGCTGTTCCGCCCGCCGTCGCGATCGCCCCAGCGCCCGCGTTTGGCATCGGGACGCTGCCGCTTCTGCTCGGTCTTGCCGCCATCATTGGCGCCGTAGCGCTCGTGCTGATGTCGAACGACAACAACGAAGGCGATGTCACTCCGGTAAGTCCGGCCTGAAGACAGCCAGCTCGCGAGACGGAAAGGCGGCGTTCGCGCCGCCTTTTCTTTTGCCGTCAGTTGGCTGGGGCGACCAGGGCGAAGCGCGGGATCGCGATGTCGAATAGCGCGCCATCCTCGTCCACCATCCGGTAGCTTCCGCTCATCGAGCCGGTCGGCGTGTCGAGCGGGCAGCCAGAAACATAGTCGAAGCTTCCGCCCGGCGCGATCAGCGGAGTTTCACCGACAACGCCTTCACCATGGACTTCGTGCACGGCTCCGCGGCCATCGACGATGCGCCAGCTGCGCGACAGCAACTGGACGGACACGTCGGAAACGTTCTCGATCCTGATGTGATAGGACCAGAACCAGCGGTTCAGATCGGGGTTCGACTGCTCGGCCAGATAGCTCGCGGCGACCCGAACGTTGATGTCGCGGGTCGTCGCGACGTTTGGAAACAGCACGGACAGAGCGTCGGACGACGAAGCCATTCTTTTCAACCTAAGGCTGGCTCGAACCCCAGACAAGCATCCTATCCGGCCATTCGCCGCAGGCGTCCGAGCAGTCGCTCCCGGCTGTCCTCGAGCGAGCGTGTCCGGCCGCCGAGGATTTCGCCGAACAGCGTTCGTCCCGACATTTCGAGAGCGGATAGGATCGCGCTCCACTCGGGGCGCGGCGAACCGGCGAGGCGCGGGAGTCGGACGTCGGGCTCCCCGTAGCCCAGTTCGGCCACCATCAGCAGCTCAAACCGTGCAAGCGCCCCGCCCCACCCGCTCGCCGATTGTGCCGCCTCGACGGCGTCGAGAAAGCCGGCGAAGGCGTCGTACAATCGCGGGTAAGGCTGGCGCTCGGGAAGCGCGGCCGCGACGAGCGCCGTCGCCCAGTCGACAGCCGCCAGCGGCAGAGCCTCGCCGAGCATCGGCGCGCGGCTATGCACGAGTTCCAGGCTAGCCTGCGGAAGCTGCGCATCGGTTCGCGACGTCAGCGCGGCTGCTACGCTGTTGCCGGGTATGAGAACCGGCCGCATGCGGCGGCCTCGTCCGCCTCGCACATAGGCTGCGACGAGACCGTGTTCCGGCGTCATCATCCGCACGACCGCCCCATGTTCGCCGTGCGCGAGGACTCCGCAAATGATCGCTTCGGTGTCCAGCCGCACGCGTCAGCCCCGCGGGTGGAAATGGTCGTACACCTGGCGGGCGATCGTCTTCGAGATCCCCGGCGCGCGCTCCAGGTCCTCGAGCGCTGCACCCTTTACCGCCCGTGCTGTCCCGAAATGCATCAGCAGCGCACGTTTACGGCCCGGGCCGATGCCGGGCACATCGTCGAGCGTCGATGTCGTCAAGCTCTTCGCGCGCTTCTGCCGATGCGTGCCGATCGCGAAGCGGTGCGCCTCGTCGCGCAGACGCTGGAGGTAGAAGAGCAGCGCCGAGTTCGGAGGCAAGGTCAGTTCGCGCCCGCCCGGCAAGTGGAAGGTTTCGCGGCCGGCATTGCGGTCCGGCCCCTTGGAGACGGCGACGACTGGAATGTCGTGGACGCCGGCATTCTCCATCACCTCGCAGACCGACGAAAGCTGGCCCTTGCCGCCGTCGATCAGAAGCAGGTCCGGCCATTCGCCGCTGGATCGCTCGGGATCTTCTTTCTCGAGCCGCGCAAACCGCCGCTCGAGAACTTCCCGCATCATCGCGAAGTCGTCGCCCGGCTGGGTCTCCGCGCGCTTGATGTTGAACTTGCGGTAGTTGGTCTTCCGAAAGCCCTCGGGACCGGCGACGATCATCGCGCCGGTCGCGTTGGTCCCCATGATGTGGCTGTTGTCATAGACCTCGATCCGTTTCGGCACGTCGGGAAGCTCGAACGTGTCGGTCAGCTCGCGAAGAACCTTCGTCTGCGTCGCGGTTTCCGCCATGCGCCGGTCGAGCGCTTCCTCGGCATTGCGCCGCGCCTGATCCATCAGCCGTGCGCGCGACCCGCGTTTCGGCTGCTCGATCGCCACCTTGCGTTCGGCGCGCTCGCAGAGAGCCTCTTCGAGCAGCTCGCGGTCGGCAAGCTCGCGGTCCACGAGTATCCGGCGTGGCGGCGGCACGTCCTCGTAGAATTGAACCAGGAAGCTCGAAAGCACCTCGGCTTCCGGCACGTCGTTCGTGTGCGCGGGGAAGAAGGCCCGATGCCCCCAGTTCTGCCCGCCGCGAATGAAGAATGCCTGGATGCAGACGGACCCCGCCTTGCACGCGAGCGCAAACACGTCGGCATCGCCAAGCCCTTCGGAATGCACGGTCTGACTGCCCTGGATATAGGTCAGCGCCCGCAGCCGGTCCCGATATACCGCCGCGAGCTCGTAGTCCTGCTTGTCGGCTGCCTCTGCCATCAGGCGGCCGAGGCGCTCCTGGACACCGGTCGATCGCCCGGCGAGGAACGCCTTCGCATCCTTGACCAGCTCGGCATAATCGCTTTGGGCGATGCGCCCCACACACGGTGCCGAGCAGCGGCGGATCTGGAAGAGCAGGCAGGGCCGCGAACGCGTTTCGAAAAAACTGTCGGAACAACTTCTTAAAAGAAAGAGCTTCTGAAGCGCGTTAAGCGTCCTCGTGACCGAACCGGCGCTCGCGAAAGGTCCGTAATATTGTCCCTTCGCGCGCCGCGCGCCGCGATGCTTCTGCACCCGCGGAAAAGCATGATCTTCGCGAAGCAGGATGAACGGGAAGCTTTTGTCGTCGCGAAGAAGGACATTGTAAGCGGGCCGGAACCGCTTGATCAGCTGCGCTTCGAGCAGCAACGCCTCCGCTTCGGTACGCGTCGTGACGATCGTCATCGACCGGGTCTGGGAGACCATTCGCTGCAGCCGCTTCGGCAGCTTCCCGACCTGAGTGTAGCTGGTGACGCGGTTCTTCAGCGATCGCGCCTTCCCCACGTAAAGCACGTCGCCGCGCGCGTCCTGCATGCGATAGACACCGGGCCGCACGGGGAGCGTCTTCAAGACGTCCCGGATCGCCTTCACGCCCTGCTCCAGGTCAGGCTTGTCGGCGCCGCGCACCGCGTAGGTCGCCTGCTCTTCGTTGAAGCGCTCGGCAGCCCTTGGGTGCTCGGGACGGTCGGCTCGAGTACGATCCATGGCGCCGTATCTAGGCGGCGCCGAAAAGCATTGCGAGGCTAAGCGGCCGCCCTTGCCTGCTCCTCCTCCGCGAGCATCCAGTCGACGGCGGCGCGTGCATGGATCGCGGTCGTGTCGTAAACGGGGACGACGTTAGCGCGCGTATCGACCGCCAGCACGAGTTCGGTGCAGCCGAGCACGACCGCGTCGACCTTCTTGCGCGCAAGCTCGGCGATCAGCGTCTTCAGCTTGCGCTGACTGTCCCGAATGACCCGGCCGGCTGCCAGCTCCTCGAAAATGATGCGGTCGACCTCCTCGATCCATATCGGCTCGACAGAGGCAAGCGCGATGCCGCGTTTTTCCAGCCGTTCGCGGACGTGCGGCTCCGTCATGGTGAAGCGGGTGCCGAGCAGTGCAACGCGGCTGCGGCCGTCGGCCGCCAGGGCGTCGGCTGTAGCTTCGCCGATATGCAATACGGGAGGCCGGACGGCAGCGGCGACGGCGCTATAGGCCTTGTGGCCGGTGTTGGACGCGATCAGAAGTCCGTCGACGCCGGATTTCACCAGCGACTTTGCCGCATCGACCATCACGCCGGCGACGCCATCCCAGTCGCCCGAGAGTTCGAGCTCGGCGAGCGGCGCGAGATCGAGGCTTTCGATTGCCATGCGGGCGCTGTGGAGGCCGCCGAGGCGCCGCGACACCGCGCGGTTGATATGCTCGTAATAGAGCGCGGTGGACGACCAGCTGGTGCCCCCGATGATGCCGAGTTTACGCAAATTGGCCTCCCCTCCGGTCGTGCCCAACCGGGGGGTCACCGGCTGGGGGCTTTAACCCAGATGCAATTTTGCGCGACCGACCCGCGATGCGACTCAGCAGCAGCCGGACCTTCGGCCATATCGGCGCAGCGGGCAAGCGCGGTCATGGCGAATCTTGTGGAAGATTGACGTCACTTGGCGCGCCCTCGACAGTGTGCACGTGGAACCCCAATCGGCGAGTGCAGTGCTCCTCGTGCGCCCCGCAGCATTCGGCTTCAATGCCGAGGCGGCGCGCTCGAACGTCTTCTCGCACGCATCGCGCGACCCGAACTTCGCCAGGCTGGCAGCGTCCGAGTTCGAGACGCTTGCCGAGCGGCTGTCCGGTGCCGGCGTCGACGTGTTGGTCTTCGAGGATAGCGCGTCTCCAGCGAAGCCCGACGCGGTCTTTCCCAACAACTGGTTCTCAACCCACGCGGACGGGACTGTCGTGCTTTATCCGATGGCGACGGCGCCGCGCCGGCTGGAGAGACGGGTCGACGAGCTGCGGGGCTTGCTGGCCGAGCACCGCTTCGACATTGCGAGGGTCGTCGACCTCACTGCCCACGAGGAGCACGCCCGCTTCCTGGAGGGCACCGGCAGCCTCGTCCTCGACCGGCCCCGTCGTCGCGCCTTTGCCAACCTCAGCACGCGCACGGATCCGGTCACCATCGCGGACTTCGATCGGCAGCTCGGCTATTCGACCTTCACGTTCGACGCGCGGGATCCCGCGGGCCGCCCGATCTACCACACCAATGTCGTTCTCAGCCTGGGCACGGATTTCGCCGTGCTGTGCGTGGAGGCCGTCGCGCCCGAGCACCGCGGCGCCCTCGTGGGCGAGATCGAGTCCAGCGGGCGCGCCATCGTCGATCTCAGCTTCGCGCAGCTCCGCCGCTTCGGCTGCAACCTCCTGGAGCTGCAAGGCCGGAACGGTCCGGTGATTGCGCTGTCCGAAAGGGCCCGGACGAACCTTCGCGCCGAACAGGTGCAGGCTCTCGAAGCCTTTGGCGATCTCGTCTCGGTGGACATTCCGACCATCGAGGCGGTGGGCGGCGGCAGCGTTCGCTGCATGATCGCCGAAATCCACCTGCCCCGAACTAGCCCAGCGATTTGACGATTTCTTCGACCATCTTCTTGGCGTCGGACAGAAGCATCATCGTGTTGTCGCGATAGAAGAGCTCGTTGTCGACGCCGGCATAGCCGACGCCGCCCATCGAGCGCTTCACGAACAGCACGGTGCGCGCCTTCTCCACGTCGAGCACCGGCATTCCGTAGATCGGCGAGCTCTTGTCGGTCTTCGCGGCCGGATTGGTGACGTCGTTGGCGCCGATGACGAAGGCGACGTCGGTCTGGGCGAACTCGCTGTTGATATCCTCGAGCTCGAACACCTCGTCGTACGGCACATTGGCCTCGGCGAGCAGGACGTTCATGTGACCCGGCATCCGCCCCGCGACCGGGTGTATCGCGTACTTCACGCGGACGCCTTTCTCCTTGAGCAGGTCGGCCATTTCGCGCAGCGCGTGCTGCGCCTGGCTGACCGCCATTCCGTAGCCCGGCACGATGATCACCTGGTCCGCCTGCGCCATCAGGAATGCGGCATCCTCGGCCGAGCCGCGCTTCCACGGCCGGTCGATCGCCTGCGCCTCGCCGCCCGCACTCGAATCCGTGCCGAAGCCGCCGGCGATCACCGAGATGAAACTTCGGTTCATCGCGCGGCACATGATGTAGCTGAGGATCGCGCCCGACGAGCCCACCAGCGCTCCGGTGATGATCATCGCGCTGTTGTGCAGCGTGAAGCCCATCGCGGCGGCGGCCCACCCCGAATAGCTGTTCAGCATCGAGATCACGACCGGCATGTCGGCGCCGCCGATCGGAATGATCAGCAGGAATCCGATCGCGAAGCTCAGCCCCATGATCGTGAAGAAGACCCACGGGTCCTGGTCCTGCGTGAAATAAGCGATCAGCAGCAGGATCGCGGCGAGCGTGCCGAGATTGATCAGGTGCCGCAGCGGCAAGAGGATCGGGTTGCCGCTCATGTTGCCGTTGAGCTTGAGGAAGGCGATCACCGAGCCGGAGAAAGTGATCGCGCCAATGGCGACGCCGAGCCCCATCTCGATCCGGCTGGCCGGATAGATGCTCATGAACGACGGCGTCGCGATCGGCGTGATGCGCACCGCGATGCCGAAGGCCTCGGGGTTCAGGTAAGCGGCGGCACCGACGAGGACGGCCGCCATGCCGACGAGGCTGTGGAAGGCCGCGACGAGTTGCGGCATCGCCGTCATCTGGATTTTCCGAGCCGTAACGAGGCCGATGGCCCCACCCACCACGACGGCGCCGATGATCTCGGGCAGCGCCGCGACGTTGTGCGTGGCAAGCGTGGTCGCAACAGCGATCGCCATGCCGAGCATACCGGCGCGGTTGCCGCGGCGGCTGCTCTCGGGACTCGAAAGGCCCCTCAAGGCCAAGATGAAGCAGACGCCCGCGATCAGGTAAGCGAGGAGCACCCAGGCGGGCTGCGCATGCACCGCCTCAGGCATTGGTCTTCCGATCGGCCGGACGCTCTTTCTTCTTGTACATCGCGAGCATCCGCGCCGTTACGGCGAAGCCGCCGAAGATGTTCACGCTTGCAAGCGCGACGGCGATCAAGCCCAGCCATTTCGCCGAGGCGCTCCCGGCGGCCGCCGAAGCGATGAGCGCCCCGACGACGATGACCGAGGAAATCGCATTGGTGACGCTCATCAGCGGCGTGTGAAGCGCCGGTGTCACCGACCAGACGACGTAATAGCCGACGAAGCAGGCCAGCACGAAAATCGACAGGATCGAGATGAAATCCATCGGTCCCCTTTCACAGACTCGTGTCTTCAGGCGTCCCGCACGGCAGCGTCGTTCGCTCGCTGCACAATTCGAAAAGCCCACCCACAGGACGCATCCGCGCGACTGTTGCACCATTGGCCCCCGATAGGACAGAGGCAAGGTCGGTCGGCTTGCGATTTCATTCACCGGATTAAAGTTTCCGATTTCCTAACCTTTCCGCGCGCATGTGTGCGCGGTGCACAAGCGTGATGGACATACCGCGCCTTGGAGATCGTGGCGGACGCTGCTTTCGGTAGCCGTCGCGGGCTTGATTTTTGGCGCCATCGGCCTCGGCCAGATCGCCGAAGATGTTCTTCGAACCGGCCGGAACAGCCTGCACTGGCACCAGGCGAGCGGCGACATCGTCATCGTCAAGATCGACAACGAATCGCTCCGCAAGATCGGGCGCTGGCCTTGGCCGAGGCGGGTCCATGCGGAGCTTACCGACAAGCTGACCGCGGCCGGAGCCCGCAAGATCTTTTTCGACATTCAATTCTACGCGGCCACCAATAATGCGGATGATGGTGCCCTCGCCGAAGCAATGCGGCGCTCCAGGCGTGTGGTCCTGCCCGTAGGAAGTTCGTTGGCGCCGGAAGCCCGGCCCGATCAGCCGCCGATAGAGTCGTTGGCCGAACATGCCGAGCTCGCGGCGATAACCGCCGACCATAATTACCAGAATGCCGTTTGGCAGCTTCCCTACTCGGTCGATTATGCCGGACGCAGGCTTCCTACATTTGCCGCGCTGCTTGCCGACAAGCGGGAAGCTTCTTCCGGAGAATTCCTGATCGATTATTCGGTCGATCCGGAGTCGATCCCGACGGTCTCGGCGGCGGCAATCCTCAATGGCCAATATGATCGGAGCCTGCTGCGCGGAAAGCAGGTGATTATCGGCAGTACGAACAACCTGCTCGGCGATACGTATTTCATTCCGGGTTACCGGCAGGCGAGCGGCGTCTATGTCCAGGTCATCGGCGCAGAAACGCTGAAAGCGGGACAGCCCATCAGCCTTGGCTGGATACCGCTTTACCTCGCAAGCCTTCTGCTCGGCTGGCACGTGCTCGTGCGGCGTGGAGATCGTCAGGTGCTGTTGCTCATGGGAGCTGCGGCGATCGCCCTGCTCACGGTCCCCGCGGCATTCGAAGCGCAGCTCATCTCGATCGACATTACGCCCGCTTTGTTCGTCATTCTAACGACCAGCGGTGTCTTGCTGCGGCGGCGCTTCCGGAACCGGGGCCTGACGGACGCGACTTCCGGATTGCCGAATCTGACCGCGCTCAAGTCGAACCGGTGGGGTCGCCACCAGGCGCTGATCGTCGCCCGGATCCTCAATTATGCAGAGATTGTCGCTGCCCTTCCGACGTCCTCCGAGCCCCAACTCGTCGAACAAATCGTGGCCCGGCTGGCGGTCGGGGACCGCGGGCGAACCTTTTACCAGGGCGATGACGGAATCTTCGTTTGGCTCGACGATCCCGGAAAGCCGTTCGGACATCACCTCGAGGCGCTGCATGCCCTATTCCGCACGCCAGTGAAGGTTGGCGGGCTCTCGATCGACCTCTCGGTCAGTTTCGGGGTCGAGATCGGAAGCGCCCGTTCCGTCGCCAACCGGCTGGGAAGCGCCCTGCTCGCCGCGGAGCAGGCCGGACACGACGGGCTCAAGTGGAAATATCACGATCCGGATTCGCTTCAGGATGCTTCCTGGAAGCTGTCGATGCTCAGCCAGCTCGACGATGCGGTGGACCGGGGCGAGGTATGGGTCGCCTATCAGCCAAAGGTGGACCTGAAGACTCGCAAGATCATCGGCGCAGAGGCGCTCGCCCGCTGGACTCACCCCGAGAAGGGGCCGATCGCGGCAGCGGAATTCGTCGCGGCAGCCGAGCAGAACGACCGCATCGGCAAGCTGACGTCGTTTGTTCTCGACCGTGCCATCGCAGCCGCAGCGACCCTCGGCAAGCAGGGCGGCGATTTCGACATGTCGGTAAACCTGTCCGGTCGGCTCCTCGGGGACAAGGCGCTCGTGGGACGCATCGCGATCCTTCTCGAGCGGCATGGGCTTCCAGCGCGGAACCTCACTCTGGAGCTCACGGAGACCGCAGCGATCGCCGGCAGCGGCGAGGCTCTCGACATGCTCAACCAGCTCCGCGACCTCGGTATCAACATCTCGATCGACGATTACGGAACCGGCCTTTCGACGCTCGAATATCTCAAGCGCGTGCCTGCCGGCGAGATCAAGATCGATCAGAGCTTCGTTCGCGGCATGGTGGAAAACCGAAGCGAGCGCCTGATGGTCAGCTCCACGATCGCCCTCGCTCACTCGCTCGGGCGGCGGATCGTTGCGGAAGGCGTCGAAACCCGTGAAGCGCTCGAGCTGCTCGCGGAGATGGAGTGCGACGCCGCCCAGGGCTTTATCACCGGCCGGCCGATGAGCCTCGAGAGCCTTCGCCGAAGGTTCATGACCGAACAGCGCGCCAAGGTCGCCTGAGCCTTTTTTCTGAAAATCGCACGGCAGTCTGTCGAGAGACCCTCGACGACGTTCATTTTGGTAAACGGTTTGCTAACCATCTTCATTAGGGTTAATGTGTTCCCAGTTGCCGGATCGAAGGCTTTGGAACGGGGAACTGCAATGAAGAAGCAAACTCAGGCTCGCTGGAGCTTCTGGAACTGGCTCCTGGGCGGCGGCGGCGGCAGCACCGGCACCGGCGGCTGAGCCAAACCTCAGGCAATAAGAACTACGGAAGCGCCTGCATTTGCAGGCGCTTTTCGTTTTTATTGAACCGATGGACGCGCCTGTGCTGAAGCGTGCCAATGCTTGTGCAAGCCAGTTCAACTCTCGAAGTCCGCGCTCCGCGCGCCGGACTCCACGACATCACGAGGCAAGTTTCGGACTGGCTCGACTCGCAGCGAATCGGGTCCGGCCTCTTAACCCTCTTCTGCGCGCACACTTCGGCGTCCCTCCTGATCCAGGAGAACGCGGCCGCCACCGCTCGCCGCGACCTCGAGGACTTTTTCGAGCGAATCTCGCCCGAGGATCCCACGCTCTACACGCACAATGACGAGGGGCCGGACGACATGCCGGCGCACATCCGCAGCGCCCTTACGCAGACGCAGCTTTCGATCCCGGTACAGGACGGAAGGATGGCCCTTGGCACGTGGCAGGGAATTTTTCTGTTCGAGCACAGGCACGAAGCCCCGGCGCGCCGAATTATCCTTCACCTCGTCGGCGAGGCGGCGTGAGCGCTGAATCGGTCCGCAAGTGGATCGCGGAGCACGCGCCGGACCTGCCGATCATCGAAGTCGAAGGGACCATTGCGACCGTTGCGACCGCCGCCGAATCGCTCGGCGTCCTGCCTGGACGGATTGCCAAGACACTCGCAATCCGCGCCGGGGACCTGACCTTCCTGCTCGTAACCCGTGGCGACGCGCGGCTCGACAACCGCAAGTGCAAGGAGGCGCTTGGGGCACGGCCGCGCATGCTCGGTGCCGACGAGACGCTGGAGATCACCGGCCACCCGGTCGGCGGCGTTTGCCCGTTCGGCCTCGCGACCGCCCTGCCCGTCTATCTCGACGTCTCGCTGAAAGCATTCGACATCGTCTATCCCGCCGCCGGCTCGCTCAACACATCCGTCGAGGTCGGCGTCGGACGTTTGTTCGAGCTCGTCGGAGAACGGTGGGTGGACCTATGCCGGCTGCCGGAGGAAACGGCCGGGGGTTAGGTCTGCGGGCGACACGGCGCCGAGCGGCCACGGCGTATCTAGGATCAGCGAGGCCGCGGCCGCAGCCATCATCGGCGAGGTCTGCAAGCCGAATCCACCCTGGCCAGCGAGCCAGAAGAAGCCATCCGAATCGGGCGCGAAACCGGCAACCGGCATGCGGTCCGGGGCGAAGGTTCGAAGCCCGGCCCATTTGTGGACGATCCGCTCGACGCGCATGGTCGTGCGCTCCTCGACCCGGTGTGCGGCGAGCGCCACTTCATAATCGTCGGGCTGCGCATCGCAGGGATCTGTCGGCACCTCGTCCATCGGCGAAGCGAACAGCCGCCCCGATTCGGGCGCAAAGTAGAGTTCGTCGCCAACGGTCTTCGCGAATGGCCAGCCAGAGATATCCGCCCCCGGCGGCGCGTCGAACGTGATGATCGTCCGCCGCTTCGGAGCGAAGCCCAGCGGCGCAACACCGGCGAGCCGCCCGATAGCGTCAGCCCAGGAGCCGGCGGCATTCACTACCGTGGCGGCGGAGTAGCGCTCGCCGCTTTGGGTTTCGACTTCCCAGCTCCCGCCCGATCTTACAACGCTCGCCGCTGGCGCCGACGTGACGAGTGTGCCGCCGTTCCTGCGCAGCATGCGCGCATAGCCCTGCAACAGCGCATGCGGATCGAGCCTCAGCCCGTTGCGGTCGAGGATGGCGGACACCGCGCCACCTTTGCCCAATTTGAGGACGGGACACAGCTCTCCGATTTCGGCGGAACCGACGCGCTCGAGCGTGGCGAAAGGCGCGATCGCCGCGTCCAGCTCGTCGAGCGCAGCAAGCTCGTCCTCCCGTGCATGGACCAAAACCGGCATCTTCCGCCCCAGGGGGACGTCGGTGAAGCCGTCGGGGGGCTGCTCGAGGAAGGGCCGACTGGCGAGCGTCAAGGCGCGCACGAGCGCGTTTCCGAGCGCGTAATGAAGCATCGTCGCGCTTCGGCCGGTCGAATGGAAGCCGATCGACTCCTCGGCTTCGAGCACTATGACCTTCGCATGATCGCTGAGCACCGCTGCGGCGGAAAGGCCGGCGATGCCGCCCCCGATGACCAGGATGTCGGCGGTCGCGGCCGTGATCAGGCCAGCCTTTCGCTCACGACCTTGCCGCCGCGCGTCAGGCGGATCGCCTCGACGATCTCGTCGCCGTCAGGAAGTTCAGGTGCATTCTTGTCTTTGTCCCAGAAGGCGCTGAGGAAGTTGAACAAATTACGAGCGAATAGCGCGGAGGAATCAGCTGCAAGGCTGCGCGCGAGATTGGTCGCGCCGATGATGGTGACGCCATGCTTTTCGATGCGCTCGCCGGCAACCGTGCCCTCCACATTGCCGCCGGCGTCCGCCGCCAGGTCGACGATGACGCTGCCGGCGCGCATCGTCGCGACCTGCGCGTCCGTGATCAGCCGCGGCGCGGGCTTTCCGGGGATGAGCGCCGTCGTAATGACGATGTCCTGCTTGGCGATATGGCTGGATACGAGCTCGGCCTGCGCCTTGCGATATTCGTCCGACATTTCCGTGGCGTAGCCGCCCTGCCCTTCGCCTTCGATGCCGGCGACATTCTCGACGAAAATGGCCTTCGCACCGAGCGACTGGATCTGCTCCTTCGTGGCCGAGCGGACGTCGGTGGCGCTGACCTGCGCTCCAAGGCGCCGAGCCGTCGCGATCGCCTGCAGCCCGGCCACGCCGACGCCCATCACGAATAGCTTCGCGGGGCTGATCGTGCCGGCAGCCGTCATCATCATCGGGAAAGCGCGGCCATAGGCGGCGGCGGCCTCCAGGACGGCCTTGTAGCCGGCCAGATTCGACTGGGACGACAATATGTCCATCGACTGCGCGCGGGTGATGCGCGGCATCCACTCCATCGCCAGCGCCTGCAGTCCTGCGTTCGCATAGGCTTGGATCGAGTCCTTGCGCCGCAGCGGGTCGAGAGCGCCGACCAGCAGCGCGTCCTTCGCCGCGCCGTTGAGGCTGTCCGGCTCGGGCCCGTTTACGCACAGGATCACCGACGCCCCGGAAAGCGCATTCTTGCGGCTTGTCACCTTTGCGCCCGCTGCCTCGAAATCGGCGTCCGCGACGCTCGCACTGGCGCCAGCGCCCTTCTCGACGGCTACCTCGGCGCCGAGAGCGGTGAACTTCTTCACCGTCTCGGGGATCGCCGCGCAGCGCGTTTCGCCGGGCGCCGTCTCCTTGAGGACCGCAATCTTCACCGGTGGCCGGCGGTCAGGCGATGATGAACAGGACGAGGATGGCGCTGACGAACGCGACGATGGCGCCCCACTTCAGGATGCCCGTGAACAGGGAATAATCCTCCACGTGCTTCGCGACGTCGTGTGTCGGCGGATCGGTGAGAAGCGGCTCTTCCTTATTGGCCATGCTGGTCCCCTATCATCTGGTCGCGGGCTGCATAACAAGCCCCTCGGCTACCCCCAAGAGCAATAAGCCTCTTAAGGCGGCCTTTACCCATTTCCCCTAGAGCAAGCGGGCGGAGTTTTTATGCCCAACATGCCAATTCGATCGCTGCTGCTGGTGGACGCCGATCCGGCCGAGCGCCGGCGCGTGTCCGCTATCGCCTCGCGCGCCGGCTGGACGGTGGTCGGCGCCGATGGGCTGGAGACGGCGCTGGCGCTCCTTCGCGGCCCCTACGGCCCCGAGGTGAAGGTCGCGCTTCTCGGCAATTGGGACAGGGATGCGGCGGCAGAGGTCATCGACGCGCTTCGCTCCTGCCATGAGGGCCTACCGGTGCTGGTGCTTGCCGACGGCGAGTCGCTGCCGCTTGCCGCAGATGCCATTCGCGCGGGCGCCACCGATTTCCTGGGCAGGCCGGTCGCTCCGGAGCGCCTGCTCGAGGCGCTTGCCGCGGCAGCCGACCGCCGCCGCCCCAGCGGAGAGCTTACGCCGATCGCCGAAAAGCTCGCACCGGCGCTCTCGCTCGACCAGCTGGTCGGAGCAACGCCGGAATTCCGCGCGTCGCTGGCCGTCGCGGCCAAGGCCGCGCGCAACCGCCTTCCGATCCTCATCGTCGGCGAGCCCGGCAGCGGCAAGGAGAGCTTCGCGCGGGCCATCCACGCGGCGAGCCTGCGCGCGCGCTCGGCGCTAGTCACCGTGGACTGCAAGGCCGTTCCCGCGAACATCATCGAAAGCGAGCTGTTCGGCCATGAGGCCGGAGCCTTCCCGGGAGCCTTTTCCGCCCGCGACGGCAAGATCCTCGAAGCGAACGGCGGCACGCTCCTGCTCGACGACATCGGCGCGCTTCCGGCGGCAACGCAGGAGGCGCTCGACCGCACGCTGGCGACCGGAGAGGTTCGGCCGGTCGGCTGCAACGGCAGCCATTCGGTCGACGTTCGGCTGATCGCGACGTGCAGCCGTCCGCTGTCCGACGAATTCCACGCGCCGCTTCGCGAAAGGCTCGAAGGCACGGTCGTCGTACTTCCGCCCCTTCGGGAGCGAAGCAGCGACATTCCTGCCCTCGCCCGCCACCTGCTTGCCCGTTTCGCGGAGCAACAGCTGATGCGCGCCCTTGCCATCGACAATGCGGCGCTGACCGTGCTGATGCGCTACGGCTGGCCGGGCAATGTCCGCCAGCTTGCGAGCGTGTTGCTCCGCGCCGGCCTCGAATGCACGACCGGCTCGCTCGGCGTAGGCGATTTCCCGCACATCGCGACCCAATCGCGATTCACGGGCCGCGTGACGGACGTCATCCCGCGGATCAGCCGCCAGTCGAGCGACGCCGCGGTCAACGGTGTCGGAGCCATCACCATTTTCGACGACGACGGACATATCCGCCCGCTCGACGACATCGAAGCCGACCTCATCCGCCTGGCCATCGGCCATTACCGCGGCCGAATGACCGAAGTCGCCAAGCGGCTCGGGATCGGTCGTTCGACGCTCTACCGCAAGCTTGGCGAGATCGGCATCGACACCGCGGCGTAAAGCGGCCAGCCTCTTGCGGTGAAGCCGCTGTTCCTTGCCCTTAGCTTCCTGCTTGCCGCCTGCGGAACGCAGCCCGGAGCAGCGAGAGCCGACCCATCCTACTGCTCGCAGCGAGTCTTCGAAGGCAGCCGCTTCACCGTCTGCGACCCGAAGGGCGGCGAACTGCGGCTCATCGCCGCGCAGCGCAATGCCCCCGCGATCCGGTCCTTTCGCGAGCTGATGCGCCATGTCGAAACGAGCCGCGTCGCCTTCGCGATGAATGCCGGCATGTTCGACGAGAACGGGCGGCCGATCGGCCTTGCGGTAAGCGATTCTCGCGAAGTGCATCCGCTCAACGCCCGCGCGAAAGGCCCGGGCAACTTCTACATGATGCCCAACGGCGTCTTCATGGTGCTGCGAAACGGCCGCTCCGCGATCGTCCGGAGCAATTTTGTCCCGAAATCCGCGCGGCCACGTCTCGCAACTCAGTCGGGGCCGATGCTCGTGATCGGCGGCAAGCTTCACCCCGCGTTCGAGCGCGACGGCACGTCCCGCTACATCCGCAACGGCGTCGGCGTGACTGCCGGGGGCAAGCCGCTGTTCGTGATCTCGCAGGACCCGGTGTCGTTCGGCAAGATGGCGCGCTTCTTCCGCGACGTGCTCAAGACGCCCAATGCGCTCTTTTTCGACGGCGCGGTCAGCTCGCTCTGGGACCCGGCGAACGGACGCATGGACGGCCATTCGCCGCTCGGTCCCATCATCGTCGCGTTCAAAGCTTCGGAGTCAGCCCCTGGTCGCGAAGCCCGCGCCAGACCTTGAGCGCCTGGACGGTTTCGGAAACGTCGTGGACCCGGACAATTTGGGCGCCCTGCTCCGCGGCCTTCAGGGCGAAGGCGATGCTTCCGCCGAGACGTTCGTCGGCCGGAGCCTCGTTGGATAGCGCGCCGATCGTCCGCTTGCGGCTGGCACCGACCACCAGCGCGCACCCGAGCCCGTGGAAAAGCGCGAGATTGTTCATCAGCTCGAGGTTGTGCGCGACGGTCTTGCCGAAGCCGAAGCCGATATCGACGAGAATCCGCGACCGCTCGATGCCTGCCGCCTCGGCAGCGGCGATCCGCTCTTCGAGCCACAGGAACACCTCGACGACGACGTCTTCGTACGTCGGATTGTCCTGCATAGTCTCCGGCGCGCCCTTGTGGTGCATCAGCACGACGGGAACACCCGCGGCGGCGACCGTCTCGGCGGAGCGCGGGTCGAATGTGAGCGCGGAGACGTCGTTGATCATCCGCGCCCCGGCTGCCAGCGCTGCCGTCATGACGTCAGCCTTGCGTGTGTCGACCGAAACCGCGACCCCGCCCGTCGCAAGCTGGCGAACGATGGGTTCAGTGCGCGCGATCTCGTCGCCTTCCCAGACAGGCTTGGCACCCGGGCGGGTCGATTCCCCACCGATATCGACGATGGCCGCGCCGGCCTCGGCCATTCGCGCGCCCGCGGCAGCAGCATCCTCGGCTCCCGCGAAGCGACCGCCGTCCGAAAAGCTGTCGGGCGTGGCGTTGACGATGCCCATGACGTGAGGCTGGTCGAGGCGAATGGTTCGGGACCCCAGTTCGAGCGCCGGGCGCGGGCTTGTCAGCCGTTCCCACGTTCTTGAGGTGTCGTCATCAAGATGATCTACAAGTGTTTCTATAGACACCAGTTCTGTCGAGGCACGCCGATTGCCTTCAATACGGATGAGCTCGACCGCGGCAAACCAGTTCAACCCCCCTGCAAGCCGGGCGACCTTGCCGTCGAAGCCGAACGGGGAGTCCACGAATCCGGTAGGACGGAGAAACGTGCGCACGACAGTCAGTTCGTCAGCTCGGACGGCGGACGCCCGACGGGGCTCGAGGCAAGCTTCGGAGCGCGCGCATCCAGCGCCGCGAGCCAGCCGGAGGTTTCGCTGCCGACGCTGATCTGCGGGCTCGACGGCTCGATGCCGAGCTTTCGCTCCCATCCGAGGATGGCGACGGCCGCCCGGCGGAATTGCCGGACGAAAGTGTCGGGTTGTCTCATCGCCTGGTTGACGAGCGCGTGGCCGAAGAAGGTCCAGTCATTGTCGGCGGTGCAGCCGAACGAGGAGCGCATCGACGAGGCCGCCGTCGCGACGACCGTCCCTGGCCGGGCCAGCGCGGGAACGAACTGTCCCGAAAAGCAGGCCTGGAGGATGATCAGCCGGTTCTTGAAGCCCTGCTCGTCGAGCAGCGCCGCGAACTGCGCCGGGGTAATGACCGCCTCACCGCGCGCGGGGTCGCGGAAGTTGAGCCCTGCCCGCGGAGTACCGTGGCTCGTCGTGTACAGGACGAGCACGTCCTCATCCCGATTCATGAGCGCGGCAACGCGGCGCAACGCCTGGGCCAGATAATCGGGCGTTGCCGGCGCGTCGGCTTCGGCTGCGCCTTCGTCCTCGGCGAGCACGATCGATCGTCCCGCGGCGTCGAACCTCCGCGACAGGACTCTCCCCGCCTCGCGCGCCTCCCGGCCGAAAACAGGCATGGTGTCGAGCGCCGCCACGACCACGTAGGCGTCGACGATGCCGGGGCGTTCGGGCTGCAACCGGGCGAGCGCACGCTCGACGCGCGCCTGATCCTCGTACGCCGGTGCTTGAGCGGTTAGGGCCTGCGGATGAGCGGTCGCCGGAACGAGCGCGATCGCCGCCGCCCACATCCACATCGAACGCGATGCCCGCTTCATTGCCCCTCCTGTGCGCGGCCCATCATGGCCGCTGGCGCGCGCCCCGCAAGGGGATCAGCCAGGCTCGGAGAGGTATTTTTGCCGTAACGCGTCGAGCGGTCGCAGCTCGCCGGCCTCGGCGATGTGCCAGAAGGTCCACCCGTTGCACGACGGTGCGCCCTGGAGCGCGGCGCCGACCTTGTGGATGGAGCCGGAGTGCGGCCCCGATTCGATCGAACCGTCCGCGCGCACCCGCGCCGAAATCCGCTGCCTCGAATCGGTGAGCGTGGTTCCCGGCGAGCACAGGCCGCTTTCGACGAGCACTCCAAAGGCGACTCGCGGCGCGGCGCGCTTGTCCGCCATCGTCTCCATCGCGCTCTCGTCGAGCGGCAGGGTCGACGCGATGCGCCTCTTGGCGACCTTCACGTAGGATTGCTCCCGTTCGATTCCGATCCAGCGCCGGCCGAGCCGGCGGGCCACGGCCCCGGTCGTTCCGGTTCCGAAGAACGGATCGAGCACGACGTCGCCCGGCTTCGTGCACGCGAGCAGGATCCGGTACAGCAAGGCCTCGGGCTTCTGGGTGGGATGCGCCTTTGCGCCATCGTCGCCCTTGACCCGTTCGGATCCGCTGCAGATCGGCAGCACCCAGTCGGATCGCATCTGAAGATCGTCGTTGAGCGCCTTCATCGCGCGATAATTGAACGTGTAGCGGGCCTTCTCGTCCTTGGCGCACCACAGCAAAGTCTCATGTGCATTGGTGAAGCGCGTGCCGCGGAAGTTCGGCATCGGGTTCGACTTGCGCCAGACAATGTCGTTGAGGATCCAGAATTCGGCGTCCTGCAGCAGAGACCCGACGCGATAGATATTGTGGTAGCTGCCGATCACCCAGATCGTGCCGTCGTCCTTCAGGATGCGACGCGCCTGTTCGAGCCATTCGCGAGTGAAGTCGTCGTAAGCCGCGAGGCTGTCGAACTTGTCCCATTCGTCATCGACCGCGTCGACGCGGCTGCCTTCGGGCCGGAACAGGTCTCCCCCGAGCTGCAGGTTATAGGGCGGATCGGCGAAGATCATGTCAACGCACTTGTCCGGAAGGCGCGCCATCTCCGCGATGCAATCCCCCTGGAGGATCGAATCGATCGGAAGCTCGCGGGCCTTTGCGGGAGCAATGCGCGCGCGGCCTTCGTGCTCGGTGACTCGGGCAAGCAGGTTCATGTGGAAGGCGCCCCCTGGTGAGCGGGCGAAGGTGAGTCAGGCCGGACTCGCGGTCAACATCGCAGAGGTTAACGGCGGCTCCAAAGCCGCAACTTCTAGGCGGCCGAGCGCGGCTCGATCACAATATGTTGAGTCACTTCCTCGGGCGTGGACTCAACAGATGGTGGGTGTGACTCAAAGGACTCGCCGCGTGGCATTTCGATGATTTCCAGCTCCGGCTGCGCGTGGCCAAGCTCAATCGCGCGCACCGGCGCGAAGCTTCGGCGGTGAAGCGGCGTCAGCCCAAGCGCGTTGAGGCCGCGATAATGCTCGGGCGTGCCGTAGCCGCGGTTCGTCTCCCAGCCGTAGCCCGGATATTCCTCGGCGAGCTCGGCCATCAGGCGGTCGCGAGTCACCTTGGCGATGATCGAAGCCGCCGCGATCGAGCGGCATTTGGCGTCGCCGTCGACGATTGCCTTGGAAGGGCGCTGCCAGCGCGGACAGGCATTGCCGTCGACCAGGACCCACGCCGGCTCGACTCCGAGCGCCTCCACGGCGCGCGTCATCGCAAGCATCCGCGCCCAGTAGATGTTGATCCGGTCGATCTCCTCGACGCTCGCGCTGCCCACGCCCCAGGCGGAGCATTCGACTAGCCGCGCGTAGAGCGATTCGCGCTTTTCGATGGGCAGGTTCTTGCTGTCGTCTATGCCTCGCGGGAAGTTGTCGCGATTGAGAATGACGGCGGCCGCGACGACGGGGCCCGCAAGCGGCGCGCAGCCCGCTTCGTCGACACCGGCAAGCGGCTGCGGATAGTCAAGCTCGAGCTTGAAGGTGCAGCGACGGGACATCGAGTCGCCAGCCTATGGAGCGAGCGCCGCCGCCTCCAGAGGGAAATCAACGAATTCTGTGGATTAGTCGACACGCCACGGCGGAAATCGCCGCGCTTCGCCGGCCTTGTACAGGAAGACGATATTGCCGGACGGGTCGCGAAGTCGTGCCTCCCGCCACATCCACGGCTGGTTTCGCGGACCGTGCTCGAAGGCGAGGCCGTTGCGCGCGAGCTGCTCGACCCGCTCGTCGAGATCGTCGCACTCGAGATAAATCGCCGTGGTGGCCGAGATCGTCTCTTCGGGGTCGATCTGGACCGAGAGCGTCGCGCCGCCGGCGGTTTCGAAGCGGGCGTAGCCGTTCTCCGGGCTATCCACGATCTGCTTCAAGCCGAGCGTCCGGTAGAATTCGACCGACTTGCGATAGTTCGTGCCGGTGACGGTTACCTGGTTGAGGCGCGGCCCGGCGCCGACGTCGAGGCGGACGGCGCCGTGCCCGATCGGTCCTGCCCCCTGGCCGAGCGCGGGCGCCTCCTGGAGCGCGATGCGGACGAAGATGCGAGCCCGCTCGACGGCGGAAATCAGCGACTCGCCTTGTCCGAGGAAGCAGGCGATCGCGCTGGCTAGCGTGCACCCCGTCCCGTGCGTGTTCTTCGTTTCGATGCGCTGGCCCTGCCAGCTCGTCATATTGTCGGTTTCGATCAGCGCGTCTGCGATCGCATCGCCCTCGTCGTGACCACCCTTGACGAGCACCGCGCAGCCGTGGCGGCCGACAAGGTGGAGCGCGGCCGCGACCGGATCCTCCTCGCTCGTCAGTCGGCTGAGTTCGGGAAGGTTAGGAGTGGCGATGGTCGCGACATCCATGAGCTTTCCGAACGCGGCAATGGTGGCGTCGTCGGCAAGCTCGGACCCGCTCGTCGCGACCATGACGGGATCGAACACGATCGGGACATTCTCGAGCTGCCTCAGCCGGTTGGCGACCGCTTCGGCGGCAAAGGCGCTCGGGATCATGCCGATCTTTACCGCGTCGACTCCGATGTCGCTCGCGATCGCGTCGATCTGGGCGATGATCATCTCGGCCGGGACCGGGTGGACGCCGCTCACGCCGAGCGTGTTCTGCGCGGTGATCGCGGTGACCGCCGTGGCGGCGTGGCCGCCCAGCATCGTCACCGTCTTGATGTCCGCCTGAATACCCGCGCCTCCGCCCGAGTCGGAGCCGGCAATAACCAGGATTCGCGCCGTCGGCGTCACGCTACTCGCCTTCGACCCTGTCCGTCGGGCGAAGTTGTCCATGTGCACGATGTGGCTTTTGTGCGCGAAATTGCGAAAAAAGCGTTCACGCCGACGCTTGCACCGCCTCGCATATCTCGTCCACGACGCGCTCGACGAGCGCCGGATCGTCGCCTTCCGCCATCACGCGAATGAGCGGCTCGGTGCCGGACTTGCGGATCAGCAGGCGCCCCTTGCCCTCCAGCTCGCGCTCGGCGGCGGCAATCCGCCTTTTCACCGTCTCGTTATCCAGCGGCGCGCCGCCGTTGAAGCGCACGTTCTTGAGGAGCTGCGGAACGGCCTCGAACTGACGCAGCACCTGGCTCGCGGGCCTACCGCTGTCGACGAGGGCAGCGAGCACCTGCAGCGCCGCCACCAGGCCGTCGCCGGTCGTGGAATAATCGCTGAGGATGATGTGGCCCGATTGTTCGCCGCCCACGTTAGATCCGCTCCGGCGCATCTCCTCGAGGACGTAGCGGTCGCCGACCTGTGTGCGCACCATGGCGATTCCGGCATCGCCGAGCCGCCGCTCGAGGCCGAGATTCGACATCACCGTCGCAATGACGGCCCCGTTGAGCTTCTCGCGCTTCTGGCAGTCCAGCGCGATCAGCGCCATCATCTGGTCGCCGTCGGTCAGCCGTCCCTTTTCGTCGACGATGATGATGCGGTCAGCGTCGCCGTCGAGCGCCAGGCCGATGTCGGCGCCGCTGGCGACGACGGTTTTCTGCAGAAGCTCGGGATGGGTCGATCCGCACCCATCGTTGATGTTGATGCCGTCCGGAGCAATGCCGATGGGAATGACTTCGGCGCCGAGCTCCCACAGGGCTTCCGGCGCGACATGATAGGCCGCGCCGTTTGCGCAATCTATCACGACCTTGAGCCCGTCGAGACGAAGGCGGTCGGGAAACGTGGACTTGGCGTGATGGATGTAGCGGCCGCGCGCGTCGTCGATTCTCTTGGCGCGCCCGATCAGCTCCGCAGGAGCAAGCTTCGCGCCCTGCTCAAGCCGCTTTTCTATCGCCCGCTCGGCCTCGTCGCTGAGCTTGTAGCCGTCGGGTCCGAACAGCTTGATGCCGTTGTCCGCGAACGGATTGTGCGACGCTGAAATCATCACTCCGAGGTCGGCGCGCATCGACGTCGTCAGCATCGCGACCGCCGGAGTCGGCATGGGGCCCACGAGCACGACGTCCATGCCGACGCTCGTGAAACCGGCAACCAGCGCCGATTCCATCATGTAGCCCGAAAGCCGAGTGTCCTTTCCGATCACCACGCGGTGTCGATGGTCGCCGCGCAGGAAGTGAGTTCCGGCGGCCTGACCGACACACAGCGCCGTCTGCGCCGTCATCGGCTCCGTATTGGTCAGCCCGCGAATGCCGTCGGTACCGAAGAACTTGCGCGTCATGTGCGCCTCATAGACCCGAACTGGGCGACGTGCGAAGCGATCAGTGGCGGTACGCTTCGGGCAGGTCTCGCCGCGGCAGGTGGCGATAGCGCTCCAGAAGCCGGCTCTGGTGGTTGTCGAGCGGCTGCCGGACGCCATCGATGAACACCGCTTCGGCGGCGCTTCGCGGGTCGAGCGGGTCGCCCGACCAGATGACGACGTCGGCGCGCCGCCCCGGCGCCAGGCTACCGATCTCGCGGCCCAGCCCGACGGCCTCGGCCGGGGCGGACGTAATCAGCCGAAGCGCCTCGCCCCAGGAGACGCCGGTCGCGCCGGGCACCTTCGTCAGCGCGACAAGGTTTCCGGCATATTGCCGCTCCCGAAAAAGGTTGCGGCTCTCGTCGTCGTTGATCGTTCCGATCGAAACCCTGACGCCCGCGGCGACCATTCGGCCGACGTTCGACTGGGTCGCGGCAAGCTGCTCGAACGATGTGGGAAGGTCGTTCACCGGCGAAGCGATGACTGGCGTGCCGGAGCGGGCGATGTCGCCAGCGACCATCCAGCCTTCGCTCGCGCCAACCAGCACGATCCGGAGCGACGGGAATTCGCGCTTGAGGCCGAGCACCTGGAGGATGTCGCTCGCGCGTTCGACATGGACGAGCAAATATTGCCGGCCCTGGAGAACCGGAACCAGCGCCGCCGCATCGAACCGCGTCAGCAGCACGTCGTCGCTCCGGCGGGCATTCGGCCCCAGCACCCGCGATTCATTAGGGTCGCGGACGACCGGCTGGTCGCGTGCGTCGGGTTCCCGTCCGCGCGACGAGCTAACCGGCGCAGCATAGCGTTGAAGCTCGCGCGCCTCGCGAAGCGCATTGCGGAACAGGATGTGGGCCGAGGCGCGAGAGCCGCCTGCATCGTTGGCGCCGGTTTCCCCGAGCTCGACGAATTGGAAGACTCGCGGCCGCATCACCGCGTCCATGTCGGCGCCGGTGTCGATCACCGCCCCCTGCCCCGCGAAAATGCTGCGCGCGGTGCTCGGCGCGACGAGCGCGCGGGTCACGCCGTCGGCGCGGTTGACCGCGATGGGGGTGTACAGCGGGTTGATCGCCGGCGCGACGTCGATCGCCGCGCTGAACGGTCCGTTGCGGGCGCTGGTGTCGTCGGCGCCACCGGCGCCGAGATCCACGTCGGCGAGGCCGAGACGCGAGAATCCCGCGACGATCCCGGGCGTGACCCATTTGCCGGTCGCGTCGATGACGTGCGCGCCCGCGGGAATGCGAGCACCGGCGCCCGCCGCCACGATGCGACCGTCGCGGACGACGACAGTGCCGCCCTGGATCGGGCCCGAGCCGTCGCCAGTCGCGACGATGGCGTTCGTGATCGCGATCGTCTCGGCCGCCGCCGGTGCGGCGAGAGATGCCAGCAGTGCGAGCGCGGCGCGGATCACTTGACGTCTCCTTCGCCGGGCTGGCCGAGTTCGAAATCGCTGACGGGCCGGCGGCGCGGATCGTTCGCATCGTACATCAATGCGCCGTCGATCCAGACGCGCTCAGGCCGCGCGTAAATGCTGAAAGGATCGTCGTTCCAAAGCACGACGTCGGCCATCTTGCCTGGTCGCAGGCTTCCGGTCTTGTCGAAGATCCCGAGCGCCTTTGCCGGATTGGCCGAAAGCCAGGTCCACGCAACGGCTTCGGACAGGTTCGGTATGCCGGCGCGCTGGCCGTCCGCGAGCGCCTTCGCCGCCTCCTGGTTCAGCCGCTGGATTCCGTTGGGGTCGTCCGAGTGGACGATCGCGCAGGAGCCGGGGCCCGCGTTGTGGACCAGCGGGATGTTCTCCTTCACGCCGTCATAGGCTTCCATCTTGAAGCCGTACCAGTCGGCCCACATCGCCGCGCAAATGCCGTTCGCGGCCAGCAGGTCGGCGATCTTGTAGGCTTCGACTGCATGGTGGAAGGCGGCGATGTGGTAACCGAACTCCTTCGAGAGATCGATCATGTTCGCCATCTCGTCGGCGCGGTAGCAATGGTTGTGGACGAGGATCTTGCCGGCAAGGACGCCGCGCAACGTGTCCATTGCGAGGTCGCGCTCCGGCATTTCGCCGCCGTTGGCCTCGTACTTGTCCCACTTGCGCTTGTACGCCTGCGCCTTGATCCACGTCTGCCGGGTGACGGCGATATTGCCCATTCGGGTCTGCGGCATTTGGCCCTTCGAGCCGTAGACGCGCTTCGGATTCTCGCCGCACGCCATCTTCAGCCCGTACGGCGCGCCGGGAAATTTCATCCCCTGCGCGGTCCGTGCCGGGACGTTCTTGAGCGTTACCGAGCGCCCGCCGAACAGGTTCGCCGAGCCCGGCAGGATCTGCAGCGAGGTCACTCCGCCGTTCATCAGTGCGCGGGAGAAGCCCGGGTCCTGCGGCCAGACGCTGTGCTCGGCCCACACTTCGGGCCGCGCGGGCGCGGTCGCTTCGTTGCCGTCCGACAAAGAGTCCACTCCCGGGGAGGGATAGTCGCCGAGGTGGCTGTGCACGTCGATGATGCCCGGGCTGACGAACTTCCCGGTGCCGTCGATCACCTGTGCCCCGGCGGGTACCGGCACTTCCGGTCCGCCGATCGCCTGCACCACGCCGTCCGCCAGCACCACCGTGCCGCCCTCGATCCGGCCGCCCTCGCCGTCGAACACCGTCGCATTGCGGATCACCGTCGGAACGCCAGGATAAGCGACGTAGGTGGATGGATAGGGATCCTCGTTTACCCGGATGGCCGGCGCGGCCTTCTTCGGCGGCGCGACCGCCGCGCAACCCGACAGAAGTGCGGCAGCGGCGGCCGCCGCGGCGATCGTTCTGGCGATCATCGTTCCCCCGGGATCAGGTTTCTTGCGGACCGGGCTTGGTTTCGCCCTGCGGGAAGAGGCCGGGAGCCTGCTTCTCGCCGAGTTCCTTGTAGCCGGCGAGCTCGTCGTGGTCGCGCAGCGTGTCCAGGTGCATCCAGCGCTTGACGATCGGCGACACGGCAAGGACGAAGACGCCGATTCCGACCGCGACCCAGCCGATCGTGTTGTAGATCGACAGCGTCGCCTCCTTGGTCATTTCGCCGCTTTCGCCGCCGGTCGCCTCACCAATCTTGCCGGCCACGAAATTGCCGACCGCCGACATGTAGAACCAGGCGCCCATGATCAGGCTCGCCATGAACTTGGGCGCGAGCCGGTTCATGGCGGAGAGGCCGACCGGGCTGAGGCAGAGCTCGCCGGTCGTGTGCAGGAAATAGATCAGGAACACGAAGATGACCGGGGTCATGGCCGCCGGGCCGACAGCGTTCGCGCCAAGCACGAACACCAGGAAGCCGGCGCCGACCTGGAGCAGAGCCAGCCCGAACTTCGCGGGCGCCGAGGGCTCGAGCCCACGCCTGCCGAGGACCACCCACAGACCCGCGAAGAGCGGCGCCAGCAGGATGATGTAGATCGGGTTGATCGACTGGAAGATGGACGCCGGAACGCCCCCGCGGTCGACGTAACGGTCGGTGTAGAGGTTGAGCGAACCGCCCGCCTGCTCGAACAGGCCCCAGAAGACGGGGTTCAGGGCAATCAGGAACAGGATGGCGAAGATCCGGTCGCGCGCATCCTTGTCCAGCTTGAATGCCTCGTAGAGGACGTATCCAAGCAGCCCCACGCCAGCAATGATCAGCAGCGTCTCGATGACGTCCTGGTACTGGATCAGCCCCCAAATCACGGCGACGCCGACCAGGCCTGCCGCATAGAGCACCCATTCCTTGTTGGCCGCGAGTGGTGCCGGAGCCTCGCCGGCGCCCTTGAGCAGGCCCTTGCCGAGGACGAATACCACCAGGCCAAGAAGCATGCCGACGCCGGCGGCTCCGAAGCCGTAGGCCCAGCCATAGGTCTGGCCGAGATAGCCGGCGATGATCGTTCCGATCGCCGCGCCGACGTTAATGCCCATGTAGAAGATGGTATAGGCGCCGTCGCGACGAACGTCCGTCAGCGGATAAAGCTGGCCGACCATCACCGAGATGTTCGCCTTGAGGAAGCCCGAGCCGACGATGATTAGCGCGAGCGCCAGCCAGAAGACGTTGATCGTCGGATCCGACTGGCCGCCGCTGCCCTCGATCGCCATCGTGAAGTGTCCGAGCGTCAAAAGCACCGCCCCGAACAGCACTGCCTTACGCTGGCCGAGCCAGCGGTCGGCCATGTAGCCGCCGAGCAGCGGCGTGATGTACACGAGGCTGGTATAGGCGCCGTATATGAGGTTCGACTTGCCGTCGCTGAACAGCCAGTGCTGCGTGAGGTAGAAGATCAGCAGCGCCCGCATGCCGTAGTAGGAGAAGCGCTCCCACATCTCGGCGAAGAAGAGCATGTAGAGGCCCTTGGGATGGCCGAGGAACTCCGGGTTTCGGCTCATCGCGACGGCGCCGCCGCCGGCCAGCAGAAGGATCAGGAATGCTCCCGCGATGACCGGGATCAGTTGTTCAGGCGCCACCAGACTCTCCCCAAAGCGAATGCCGCGCCCGCGATAACGCGCGCAGCGGCCGCAAGTCGCCGCACCCTAACGGCGCAAATCGGCTTGTGAAGGGCCGATTGCTGCGAACGGGCCGGCTCCCTAGATGAACGGCACGATGCTCAACAACCGTTCCTCTCTCCTCTCGCTCCTCGAAACCCGGCGTTCCGGAAAGCCGAGGCAGATGTCGGGACCCGGCCCGACAAAACAGGAGCTCGATCAGATCCTGACGCTCGCGGCGCGAACGCCGGATCACGGCAAGCTTCACCCGTGGCGTTTCGTCGTGGTCGAGAACGATCAGCGCGATGCGTTCGCGGCGCTGCTCCGCCAGGCGCTGTCGGAGGAGGACGACTGCGCCCCCATCGCCCGGCACAACAAGGAAGACGAGTTCGCGCATTACGCGGGAACGCTCATCGTTCTCGTCTCCGCCCCGGTCCACGGCCACAAGATCCCCGTTTGGGAGCAGGAGCTGTCCTGCGGCGCGGCCGGCATGAACCTGCTGCTCGCGGCGCATGCGCTCGGATATGTCGGCGGCTGGGTCACCGGCTGGCGCGCCTACTCGCCGCGAGTGACAGCCGAATTCTGCGACGAAGGCGAGCGCATCGCGGGGTTCATTTTCATCGGCCATTCCGCCGTGGAGCTGGAGGAAAGGCCAAGGCCTCAGCTGGCGGATGTGGCCAGGAACTGGTCTCCACGGCCGTGACCTGCCCGAGTTGACGAACGTGCGCCGTGCTGTATTATGACAGCATGACGCTCCGCACGCAGCATGAGAAGCCCGTCTACGTCCGCCTTCGCGAGACGATCGCCAACGCGATCCTGTCGGGGAAGTTCAACGACGGTGACCCGCTGCCCTCCGTGCGCGCGTTGGCCGCTGAAGAGCAGGCGAACCCGCTAACCGTGGCAAAGGCTTACCAAGGCTTCCAGGACGAAGGCCTGGTGACCGTCAAGCGCGGCGTCGGGCTGTTCGTCGCATCCGGAGCACGGGCCCGTCTGAAGGATTCGGAGCGCACCCGCTTCCTGACCGAGGAATGGCCCGAGATTCGCGAGCGGATGGGGCGGCTCGGGATCGACCCCGCGCAGCTGCTCGAGCGCGAGCGCGCCTGACCTTCCCGCGCGTCGGCTAATCCTCTAGCCGCGTCGCATGGATACGCGGGTCCTGCCCTTCAGTGACGATGTCATTGCCGATGCCGCCGCGCTCATCCTCGCGGGCCAGCCGGTCGCCGTCCCGACGGAGACCGTCTACGGCCTCGCCAGCGACGCGACAAATGCCGAGGCTGTCGCGCGTATCTACCAAGCGAAGGGAAGACCATCGTTCAACCCATTGATCGTGCACGTTTCCAATTTGGACGATGCAGAACGCATCGCCGAGCTGGGACCGCTTTCTAGCGAGCTTGGGCGCAGGCATTGGCCGGGCCCGCTGACCGTCGTCGCGCCCCTGCGGGCGGGCAGCAGCATCGCCTCGCTCGTCACCGCCGGCCTTGCGACCATCGCCATCCGGGTACCGCGGCATCGTGCGATGCGGTCGCTCCTGGAAGTAAGCGGAAAGCCGCTCGCGGCACCGTCCGCGAACGCCAGCGGCGCGATCAGCCCGACGCGCGCGGAACATGTCCTTCACAGCCTCGGCGGGCGGATACCGCTGGTCATCGACGACGGCGCATCCCCCGGCGGCATCGAATCCACGATCGTCGCGGAATCCGGCGGCAAGCTGCGCCTGCTTCGGCGCGGCCCGATCGAGCTCGATGCCGTAACGGCGGCGCCCGGCGGGGCAGTCGAAGCGCCTGGCCAGCTCGCGAGCCATTACGCTCCGGGCAAGCCGCTTCGCCTGAATGTCACACGAGCTGCGGCCGACGAATATCTGATCGGCTTCGCGAGCGTCGAGGGAGACGAGAACCTAAGCGCATCCGGCGACCTCGTCGAGGCGGCTGCGCGGCTGTTCGACCTGCTTCACCGGGCGGACGCCTCTGCGAAGCGCAGGATCGCCGTCGCCCCAATCCCGAACCGCGGCCTTGGCGCCGCCATCAACGACCGACTGAGCCGCGCGGCGGCTCCTCGTCAGTAAGCCGGAGTTTCGCCCTTCACGCGCGCCTGGAAGCTCTTCCGGAGCTTCTGCAGCTTGGGCGGGATGCTGGCGATGCAATAGGGGTTTCGCTGCCCTTCGCCCTCCCAATAGCCCTGGTGATAATCCTCGGCGGGCCACCACTGGCCCTTGGGCTCGATCGTGGTGACGATATTGCCGTCCCAATTGCCCTGCGCGCGCTGGCGGGCATTACGCGCTTCCTCCTCCTGCTGCGCAGTCTGGGGAAAGATGGCGGATCGGTACTGTGTGCCGACGTCGTTCCCCTGCCGGTTGAGCTGGGTGGGGTCGTGCGTCGCGAAGAAGATGTCGAGCAGCTCGCCGTAGCTGATCTCGTCGGGATCGAAGGTGACTCGGATTGCCTCCGCATGCCCGGTGTCGCCGCCGCACACCTGCTTGTATGTGGGATTGTCGGCGGTTCCGCCGGTATAGCCGCTCTCGACTTTCTTCACGCCGATCACGTCGTTGAACACCGCTTCGGTGCACCAGAAGCAGCCGCCCGCGAGCACCGCGACATCTTCAGCCATCGCCCGTCTCCTTCACCCAGGAGATAGGCGCTGGCAGTGCTCTTTGCGAGGTCAGTTGTGCTGGAAGCTGGCCCGCAGGCTCGCGACCTCGAGGCGCTTGCCGACCCATTCAGCGAGCTCGTCGAAATCGAGCGGCTTGTCGAAAACGATTCCGGCGCGGCGATCGGAGAACCAGCGAACTTCGCCCTTTATCGGCTTGAGGCTCTCGACCACCACGACGACAGGCCGTCCGACGCAATATTCCTCGATGGGCGCGACCTTGATGCCGCCGAGGGAAATGTCATGGACGTCGACGGTGTAATAGGTTTTGCCGAGGCGGACCGAAGCCTTGCACTCGACGTGGAGGCGCGGCGGACGCGGCCGGAAACCGTGGCGCGGCTTGCGACCTGCCAGAAGCTCTCCGAGATCGACCGTCTGATCGAACTTGATCCCGACCATCCCTTCGCGGATCCAGATCACGTGCGACGGGATCTTTTGCGAGGACAACTCTACCGAGACCGCCTCGCCCACCGCCGCGGGATCGACGACATCGCCCATCAGGCCGCCGGCGGAGATGTTGCGCACGCGCATCAGGCGTTCCCCGGCCGCACCGGTTACCTTGGCGATCTTGAGCAGCGGCGCGACTCGCTCGTCGCCGCGGCGCTCGACCGGTCGCGGCACCGCCGTCGACAGCGAAAAGGTCGTCGACTCGAATGCCGCCTGGTCGTCCGCGGCCGACTGGCTGCGCTTGCGACGGATTATGGATGCAAACATCCGGTGCCTTCCTGGTACGAGAAGCTTCTGTCCTCATTTTGGACGGATTGCGGTTAAAAACCGGTTTCATTCCGGGCCTGCCGAGCGCAAGAGCCGCCGATGAGCTTCGGGGAGTCACGCGAATGAGGCAGCCACGGCTGCTTGTGATCGATGACGAGCCGGCACTCGCCGACTTTGTCGCCCAGGTCGCAAGCGAGTGCGGCTTCACGCCCATCCGCACCTCCGATGACCGCGAGTTTCGCGATGTCGTCGTCGACAAGCAGCCGGATGTGGTGGCTCTCGACCTTGGAATGCCCGGCATGGACGGTGTCGAGCTGCTCCGCTTCCTGGCGGAGGCCGACCACCGCGCCCCGGTGCTGATCATCAGCGGGTTCGACAGACGCGTGCTCGAATCTGCTTTTCGTCTCGGGGAGGCGCTCGGCCTGACGATGATCGGCCCTCTGGAAAAGCCCGTCCGTTTCCAGGACCTCGAGCAGGTCCTGGTCGAGATTCGTTCCAGCCTCGTCGAATGACCCCCCATCCGGACCGGCAGTTGCTCAGGGGCTTCGAGCGGGCGCTCGAGCACCGCGAGCTCCACATGCTTTACCAGCCCAAGGTCCTGCTCGACACGGGCAAGCTTACACGGCTCGAAGCGCTGGTCCGCTGGGACGATCCCGAGTTCGGCGCGGTGGAGCCTTCGCGCTTCGTACCCCTCGCCGAACAGCACGGTTTCATCGCCCAACTCACCGACTGGGGGTTGCGAACGACGCTCGAGCAATGGCGGACATGGCGAGACGAGGGGCTCGACACCCATGTCGCCTTCAACATCTCGGCCATCAGCCTGCAGAGCCTCGATTTCCCCGATCTCGTCGAGCGGATTTGCCGTGAGCTGGAAGTGCCCACCGATCGGCTGGTGCTCGAGCTTACCGAAGGCGCCACCCAGCCGCTCATCAAGCTGATGGACACGCTGACGCGCTTCCGGATCAAGGGGATCGGTCTCGCCATCGACGATTTCGGCACCGGTTTTTCGTCGCTCATGCAGCTCCGTCAGCTGCCCTTTACCGAGCTCAAGATCGACAAATTGTTCGTGAAGGACCTGCCGCGCGACCACGACTGCAGCGTGATCGTCAAGTCGATGGTGGAGCTTGCCCACGGCCTCGGCCTCGTCGCGACCGCGGAGGGCGTCGAAACTCCGGAGCAGCTGCGCTTCCTGCGCACGATCCGCTGCGATGTCGCCCAGGGCTATCTCGTCGCTCAGCCGCTCGAAGGGCCGGCGTTGCGGGCGTGGTGCGACGCGTTCGAGGAGCGCTGGCCGGCGCTGGTCAGCTAATGCGCCTCAGGGCGCCAGCTTGAACTCGACCCCCTGCGCCAGGGGCAGTGCATCGCCGTAATTGATGGTGTTGGTCTGGCGGCGCATGTACGCCCGCCAGGCGTCCGAGCCGCTCTCGCGCCCCCCGCCCGTCTGCTTTTCCCCGCCGAAGGCACCGCCGATCTCCGCGCCCGACGGGCCGATATTCACGTTGGCGATCCCGCAGTCCGAACCGCACGCGGACAGGAATCGCTCCGCCTCCTTGAGCTCGTTCGTGAAGATCGATGAGCTCAGCCCTTGCGAAACCGCATTGTTGAGCGCGATCGCCTCATCGAGTTCGGCGTAGCGCAGCACGTAGAGGATCGGAGCGAACGTCTCTTTCAACACCGCGCCCTCGTGGGTCGCGATTTCGACGATTGCCGGCCGCACATAATGCCCGCCGGGGACCGCTTCGACTTGCTCGATCGTGTCGCCGAGCACGTCGCGCATTGCATCGAGCGCCTGCTTGTCGATGAGCGGCCCGACGAGCGTGTCGGCCTCGCGCGGGTCGCCGACTCCGATCCGCGCGAACGAGGCTTTCAAACGCGCGACAAGCGCATCGGCGATGCTTTCGTGGACGATCAGCCGACGAAGCGTCGTGCAGCGCTGTCCCGCAGTCCCCGCCGCCGAGAACAGGATGGCGCGCTCGGCGAGGTCGAGATCCGCCGATGGCGCGACGATGGCGGCATTGTTCCCGCCGAGTTCGAGGAGCACGCGGCCGAACCTTCGTGCGACGCGGGGGCCGACTTCGCGCCCCATCAGCGTCGATCCCGTCGCGGACACCAGCGCGACGCGGGAATCGTCGACCAGCGCTTCGCCTGCCTTGCGCCCGCCGTGGACGCATTGCACGAGGCCGGCCGGCGCGTCTCCGAACCGCTCGAGAGCACGCCGTGCAAGGGCCATGACGGCTTCGGCACATAGGGGGGTCTTCTCGCTCGGCTTCCAGATCACGGGGTCGCCGCAAACCAGCGCCAGCGCCACGTTCCAGGCCCAGACGGCAACCGGGAAATTGAACGCCGTGATCACGCCTACAGGGCCGAGCGGATGCCATTGCTCGATCATCCGGTGCTCGGGTCGTTCGCTCGCGATGGTGAGGCCGTAGAGCTGGCGCGACAAGCCGACGGCGAAGTCGCAGATGTCGATCATCTCCTGAACCTCGCCGAGGCCCTCCTGGACGATCTTCCCGCATTCGAGGGTGACAAGCCGCGCAAGCGGCTCCTTGGCGGCACGAAGCTCCTCGCCAAGCAGCCGCACCAGCTCGCCGCGACGAGGGGCAGGAACCATCCGCCAAGCCAGGAACGCCTGCTGTGCGCGTTCGCACGCCGCGCCAACGGCGTCACCGTCCGCCTCGGGCACGCTGCCGATGATTGCGCCGTCGATCGGCGAGCGGCTTTCGAGGGATCCGCTCGAACGAACACCAAGCCTCTCGAGCAGGTCGCGTGCTTCCTCGCCGGTGCTCATGCGAGCAGCTCCTTGGCTTTGGCCATCGCCGCGATGCCGGCGTCGAGCGTCTCGTCGCGCTTGGAAAAGCACAGGCGAACGATGTTCCGCGGCGGGTCCTGCTCGGCGAATGCCGAAACGGGAACGACGGCAACGCGGGCCCGCTCGACGGCCGCCGCGGCAAAAGCGTCGTCCTCGAGCGCGATTCCCGACGCCGCAAGGTCGACGCACAGGAAATAGGTCGAAGCGGGATGGAGCGTCGCATATCCGGCGCTCCGCAGCCCCTCCGCCAATCGGTCGCGGGCGCGCGCGAACCGTTGCCGCATCGGCTCGATCCAGCTGTCGCCCTCTGCCATTCCGAAGGCCACGGCCGCCTGGAGGTTCGGCGCGGTCGAAAAGGTCAGGAACTGGTGGGCCCGAGCAACCACCCCCGCAAGCTCGGTCGCCGCTGCGATCCAGCCGACCTTCCAGCCCGTTAGCGAGAAGATCTTCCCCGCCGACCCGATCTTGAGCGTCCGTTCGGCCATTCCGGGCAGCGTCGCGAGCGGCGTGAACTGCTGGCCGTCGAGCAGGATATGCTCCCACACCTCGTCGCTGATGACGATGAGGTCGTGCGCGAGCGCGGCGTCGGCGATGATCTGAAGCTCGTCACTGTCGAAAAGCCTGCCGGTCGGATTCTGCGGGTTGTTGAACAGGATCGCGCGCGTTTTCGGTCCGATTGCGGCTTCGACCGCGGCGCCCTCGATGCGCCATTCGGGCGGCTTGAGCGCAACTTCGCGGACGATCCCGCCGCCGCGCCGGATCATCGGCGCATAGCTGTCGTAGGCGGGCGTAAAGATGATCACCTCGTCGCCTGGCGAAATCGCTCCGAGGATGCAGGCGCCTAGGGCCTCGGTCGCGCCGGACGTGACGCACACGGACTCTGCGCTCAGCTCTTCTCCGAAATGTCGGCTGTAATGCTGCGCGACCGCCTCGCGGAGCTGCGGAAGCCCGCGCGATGGCGGGTATTGATTCGATGCTTCCTTCAGAGCGCGCGCGGCGGCGTCGAGAATTTCCTCCGGCCAGCCGAAATCGGGAAAGCCCTGGCCGAGGTTCAGCGCCCCGTGGCGGATCGCCAGCGCCGACATGCGCTCGAACACGCTCGTCTGCATCTGCTCGTACAACGGGTTCAAACAAGCGCTCCTTCGCGGCGAAGCTCGCCGATCCGTGCGGCAGAATAGCCGAGCTCCGCCAGTATCTCGTCGCCGTCGGCTCCGGAACCTCGCGGCGGACGCGGCTCTGAAAGCCGGGAGCGCGAATAGCGCGGCGCCGGGGCAGGCTGAACCACGCGGTCCAGCTCGATGAAGCTGTCCCGCGCAAGGTTATGCGGATGGCGCGGAGCCTCGTCGAGGTTGAGCACGGGTGCGACGCAGGCATCGCTTCCGGCGAAGTGCGTCGTCCATTCGTCGCGGCTGCGCGTGGCGATGGCGCCGGCGACTTCGTCCCTGCCCGCATCTTGCCGCAGTCCAAGCCCGTCGAGCAGCGCCTTGCGGAATTGGGGCTCGATGGCGCCGACGGCGAGGAATTCGCCGTCGCTGCACTGGTATACGCCGTAGGCTGCATCGCCACCGTCGAGCAGGTTCGACTCGCGCTCATCGTTCCACAGGCCCGCGGCGCGCATGCCGTAGGTGAGCGCGCCGATCAGCGCCGCGCCGTCCGTCATCGCGCAGTCGATGACCTGGCCCGCTCCGCCGCGCTGCACCTCGAGGAGCGCCGCAGCCGTCGCGAAGGCAAGCATCATCCCTCCCCCGGCGAAATCGGCGATGTAATTGACGGGCACGACCGGCCGCTCCTTGGGGCCGATGCCATGCAGCAGTCCCGAGACCGCGAGATAATC
>JAEZIO010000082.1 GCA_023436615.1 Pseudomonadota bacterium
TAGCCGCGGTACTGGCGCTGGCGCACGCTCGAGATCTTCAGCGCGTCGGGCGGCAGCGCGTAGGGCGCGTTGACCAGGCCGGAGAAATCGAAGTCGTAGGGGATGGGAATCGCTCCCGCCGCGACCCCCCTCGCCGGCGCGATCATCTTGGCGTTGTGGCAGCAATCCTCGCCCTTCGGCCCGGCCCGCATCGACCAGTCGTGGTTGGCGATCATGTGCTGGAACAGAGCGTACAGCGCGGCGTGGCGCGGGCTCAGCGAGCTGACCGGGATGATCTCCGGCAACTTCGCTTCCTGCATCGCGTTGCGGCGGGCGACATCGCGCAAATCCTCGATGAAGAACCCGTAGCGCGAGCCCAGCGCCTTGCCGCCGTCGTCGACATAGTCGATTTGCGCCAGCCGCACCCGGAAGCTCGCCGGGCTCAGCACGTTGAACATCCGGTAGGCTGCATATTCGAGCAGCACATATTGCTGGAAGCTTTCGGCGTTGCGGCAATGCGTGACGAGCTTCAGCGACTTCTGTCCGGCGAACGGCGACTGCAGCGGGGGGGCGGCGGAGAACTGCACCTTCAGCGGCGGGAACTGGCAGACGTCGGCGGCGCGGCGCGTGATGCCGCGAGCCGACAGCATCACCGGCAGCGACTGCCCTCCGACGGACAGCGTGCCCCCAAGCGGGTCCTGCGACCGGCTCCTTGCTATCGCGGCGAGCGGACCCCGGATCGACAGCCGGAGCACGTCGGACGACCCGAACAGCGGCGTTCCTCCGGGCGCGGCGGCCACAGGCGCGGCGAGCAGCAGCGCGAACAGGCTTAGCAGCAGCTTGCGGATCATTCGCCCCCTCCTCCGCCACGACCGCTGGACCTCGCCACGGCATGCGGCGTCACCCGTTCGCCGATGATTTCCAGATAGCTCGGCGTGCCGCCGTAATAGCGCGAGTTGCCGGTATCGATCGCGACCAGCTTCCCGCCCTGCAGAAGCTGGATGCCGCGCAGGTTGGGGGTATGGCCGACGACGATACGCTTCGCGCCATAAGCCTTGAGCACCCGCGACAATTCATCCTCGATCGGCGGCCGTATAGCCTTCGCGGGGATTTCGGTGACGCCGGGGTCGCGAGTCAGATGGCCGCGGTACCAGAGCGGCCCGAGCGGGCTGTTGATGATGGAGTCGGGAGACTTGTCCATCGCGGTTAGCGCGGCGGCGACCTGAGCGTTGACGTCGCGCAATGGCGTCTTTGCCGTCTCGGCACTGATGCCCCCATGAACGAAGAGGCTATCGCCGACCAGCGCCACCGCCGGGTTGGAGACGACCCACCGGCCGATCTCCCCCTTCGGGTTCCATGCCAACCGCTGCTCTACCCAGCCCAGGGGAGTGGCCTTGATCCAGGCGTCGCGGACCGCAGCACTCGTCATCTTGGGGTTCTTCTGGCGATATTGCGCCTCGATGGTCGCGGCTTTGGCCTCGAACAGCCGCTCGCGCAGTTCGGCGGAGTGGCGCGTCGCGAAGGCAGCGAAATCCCCGGGCACCACGTACCGAAGATCGCCTGTCATGTTCATCGCTTCGTGGTTGCCGACGAGGACGATCACCCGCCCCCCCTGCCGTGCCGCCTCCTTCTGGAGGCGCATCAGGTCGCGGACGATCTTGAGCGATTCAGGTTCGCGATCGACGACGTCCCCGACCTGCACGAGCGTGGCGCGGCCGCCGGACCAGCCGCCGTGCGCGTCGACCATGCCTGCAGCCTGGGCAATGTCGCGCCAGACCTGGAAGTCGCCGTGAAGATCGCCGACTGCGATGACGCGAGGCGGCTGCGGCGGCGGCACGGCGAGCGCCGGCACGGCGGCGATCAGCGCGGCGGCGGCAATCCGGAAACTCTTCCACAGCCGACCAAGCACCAGGCAGCCCCTCCCGACCTTGCGGTTAGGAAGGGGCGCCAGCTTGCCGCCTTTGTCAACACGGCGCGAGCCGTTCGTCGAAGGCGGCGTGGACTCTGGCGGCGATAATCCTACTAGCGCCTCCTGTTTCCACGCGGAGGGCGACCCGATGAAGTTGATCCCGGCACTGTTTGCTTCGGCGGCAGTCGCATTCGGCGGCGCGCTGCACGCGCGGCCGCAGGCCGACACCGTCGACATCAGCGTTCCGACTCAGCTTCCGCGCACAGCCGTCCCGCACCATTATGCAATTGCGGTCACACCGCACGCCCAGGCGCTCACGTTCGACGCGACCGTCGCCATCGACCTCGATGTGGTCCGGCCGACCAGCGAGTTGACGCTCAATGCCGCCGAACTCGGCTTCGCAAGCGCGACGCTGGCCGGCAAGGGCATCGCCGCCCTCGCCGCAAAGATCACAACGGATGCCGACGCGCAGACGGCGACCTTCGCGTTCGGCCGCCAGTTGGCGCCGGGGACGTACCGACTGACGATCGATTATTCGGGCAAGATCAACACCCAGGCAAACGGGCTGTTCGCGCTCGATTACAAGAACAAGGAGGGCAAGGACGCCCGCGCTTTATTCACGCAGTTCGAGGCGGCCGATGCCCGCCGCTTCGTGCCGAGCTGGGACGAGCCCGATTACAAGGCGACGTTCGACCTCACCGCGCGCATCCCAGCCAGCGAAATGGCGGTCAGCAACATGCCGGTCGCGAGCAGCACGCCTGCCGGGAACGGGCTGAAAGCGGTCGCCTTCCAGCGCTCGCCGGTGATGTCGTCCTATCTATTGTTCTTCGCGTCGGGCGATTTCGAGCGTGTCGCCAAGCGCGTCGGCGACAAGGAAGTCGGCATCGTCATGACTCGCGGCAACGCCGACAAGGCCGGGCTCGCGCTCGAGTCCGAGGCGCAGATCCTTCCTTATTACGACGACTATTTCGGGACGCCCTACCCGCTCCCGAAGCTCGATAACGTCGCGGGCCCCGGCCAGTCGCAATTCTTCGGTGCCATGGAGAATTGGGGTGCGATCTTCACCTTCGAATATGTGCTTCTGAACGATCCCGCGATCACCACCGAAGCGCAGCGGCAAAGCATCTTCGAGGTCGAGGCGCACGAAATGGCGCACCAGTGGTTCGGCGACCTCGTCACCATGGCCTGGTGGGACGATCTGTGGCTGAACGAGGGCTTCGCGTCGTGGATGGCGACGAAGGCGACCGAGCATTTCCATCCGGACTGGGGCGCCGATGTCGGGCGAGTGTCGGCACGCGAAGGCGCGATGGCGCTCGATGCTCTCAATTCGACCCATCCGGTCGTGCAGGAGGTGCGCACCGTCGAACAGGCGAACCAGGCGTTCGACGCCATCGCTTACTCCAAGGGCGAGTCGGTGATCTCCATGCTCGAGGATTTCGCCGGCGAAGCGGTGTGGCGGTCCGGAATCCGTCGCTACATCGCGCAGCACGCGTACAGGAACACCCGCACAAACGATTTGTGGCGCGCGGTGGAGGCGGCGGGTGCACGCGGCCTGATCACCATCGCGAACGACTTCACGACCCAGGCGGGAATCCCGCTGATCGCGGTCGGCCCGGCCCAGTGCGCAAACGGTTCGACGACCACCATCCTGACCCAGTCGCAATTTTCCGCGGACCGGCGGCAGGAAGTCGCGGCGCAGCCGCTCGCCTGGCACGTGCCCGTCAAGGCGACGGCCGGCGGAGCTGCAGCGCAAGCCGTGACGAACGGACGAGCGACCGAACTTCGGGTGCCGGGTTGCGGGCCGTTGCTCGTGAACGCGGGCCAGAAGGGCTATTTCCGAACCCTCTATTCGCCGCCCCAGGCTGCGGCGCTTCCAGCGCTCGTGCCGGCGCTCCGCCCCGTAGACCAGTTCGGCCTTTTCTCCGATCAGCTCGCGCTGTCGAAGGCCGGCTACCAGCCGATGGCGGTAGGATTGAGCGTGCTCGACGCCCTGCCTGCGAACGTGAATGCGGAAGTCGCGCGGCGCGCGATCCTGCGCTGGGACGATCTCTACGACCAGGTCGAGGGCAATGCCGCCGTCCAGGCGCAAATCGCAGCGCGCGTCGAGCGCGCCTACGCGCCTCGGCTTCGGCAGCTCGGCTTCCTCCCGAAGGCGGGCGAACCAGCGGTGGACGCGACTCTTCGCCCGACCCTGATCGCGACGCTCGGCAAGTATCGCGATCCGCTGGTGCTCGCCGAAGCGAGACGGCTCTTCGCAGCCTGGGAGGCCGATCCCGACGCCATCCCGGGATCGCTCAAGACGACATGGCTCGGCGTGATCGCGCGCAATGCCGACGCCGCGACGTGGGAGGCGATCCACCGGAAAGCGCAGGCGACGACCGGTACGGTCGAACGGTCGACCCTCTATGGACTGTTGGGGCAGGCGCAGGACGAACGCCTCGCGAAACGAGCACTTGAGCTGGCGCTCATCGACGAGCCGGGCAAGACCGTCAGCGCGGGCATCATCCGCGCGGTCGCGGCGGCTCACCCGAAGCTCGCCATCGATTTCGTGCTTGCCCACCTCGACCAGGTGAACCGGCTGATCGACATCTCCGGCCGATCCAGCTTCATGCAAAGGCTCGCGGCCGGAAGCGGCGATGCAGCGCTGATCCCGGTCCTCGAAGCCTACGCGAAAGCCAATCTTGCCGAGACCGACCGCAAGCCGGTGCAGCAGGCGATCGACCGGATCCGGTTCGAATCCTCGCAACGTCCGCGCATTCAGTCGGAAACCATGCAGTGGCTGAACGCCCATCCGATGCAGCCTTCAGGCGAGCGCGGTTGATTGCGCGCCGAAAATCGGTATAGGCGCGCCTTCGCGGACGCCTCGGCATCCGCAGCCGTCCGAGACAGCTGCTGGGGTTAGCTCCTTAATTCGCAGCCTAGACGGGGAAAAGGAATTCAAGCGGTAGCGCGTGCGATGCGTCTTCCGCCGTGCGTTGGGATTGCCCCGCGCCACCGATCCAGCTCCCCACGGACACACGTGCTCGACGCGAGCGATCGCGTTGAGTTTTGTTGAACCTCGGCCGCAGCATGCTTCGGCCGAAATGTTGGAGTTGGCATGGATCGTTCGCAAAAAGCCGATCTGGTCGACCAGCTGAAGCAAGTCTTCTCGGAGACGAGCGTCGTCGTCGTGACTCGCAACCTCGGGTTGTCCGTCGCGCAGTCGACCGATCTCCGCCTGAAGATGCGCGACGCCGGCGCCCAGTTCAAAGTTGCGAAGAACCGGCTTGCGCTCATCGCCCTCGACGGGACTCGTTACAAGCCGATCGGCGACCTTCTCAAAGGTCCGACCGCGCTTGCAACCTCGTCGGACCCCGTCGCGGCCGCCAAGGTCGCGGTGGATTTCGCCAAGACGAACGACAAGCTCGAGATCGTCGGCGGAGCGATGGGCGACACCGTGCTCGACGTCGAAGGGATCAAGGCGCTAGCCGCGCTCCCGTCGCTGGACGAGCTTCGCGGTACGATCGTCGGGCTCATCCAGGCACCGGCGAGCAAGATCGCCCGCACGGTCAATGAGCCGGGCGCGCAGCTGGCGCGGGTCTTCGCGGCCTATGGGGCCAAGGAAGCCGCCTAAGTTTCTCTGTTTCAACGCACATGGGGCGCGAAGCCCCGCACAGGAGTGAATTCAAATGGCTGACATTGCAAAGCTGGTCGACCAGCTGTCTGAACTGACCGTCCTCGAGGCCGCGGATCTCGCCAAGGCCCTCGAAGAGAAGTGGGGCGTCTCGGCCGCGGCCGCAGTCGCCGTCGCGGGGCCCGCCGCCGGCGGTGGCGCTGCCGCTCCGGCCGCCGAAGAGAAGACCGAGTTCGACGTCATCCTCACCGGCGACGGCGGCAAGAAGATCAACGTCATCAAGGAAGTCCGCGCGATCACCGGCCTTGGCCTCGGCGAGGCGAAGGCCCTGGTCGAAGGCGCTCCCAAGGCCGTCAAGGAAGGCGTGTCGAAGGACGAGGCCGAGAAGATCAAGAAGCAGATCGAGGAAGCCGGCGGCACCGTCGAGCTCAAGTAAGCTTCTTTCCTCGCTTACCGAACAAGGAAGGGCGGCTCCGGTTCGGGGCCGCCCTTTTTGCGTCCGCTTTCCCTTGCGCCGAGGGAAAATAGGATTATATCGGGGCAATCCAACACATATCGGCTCTGGCCGCACGGTATCGTGCGCCCGGAGCTTTTCCCGTCCTCTCCGGGACAGGGCCCGAACCGGCGCACGGGCTCAACGCATTGGAGAGGGCAGCGGGCCAAGCGCTCCAAACTCACCTCCGGTACGCCGGAGAACCGAGCCGGGCTCCCGCTTTTTGCGCATGGGCAGCGGCTCACAGCGCAGGGAATCCAATGGCGACTAAGGCGATCGACGCTCCGGCCACCAGCACCGGCCGAACCACTTCCGCGCGGCGTATCCGCAAGATCTTCGGAAACATCCACGAAATCTCGGAAATGCCGAACCTCATCGAGGTTCAGCGCGAGAGCTATGAGCAGTTCCTGCGTTCCGATCCGTCGATCGGCTACGTGTCGGGGCTCGAGAAGACCCTTCGCTCGGTCTTCCCGATCGAGGATTTCGCCGGCACCGCCCACCTCGATTTCGACCATTATGTGCTCGAGGAGCCGAAGTTCGACACCGACGAGTGTCGCCAGCGCGGGCTGACCTATGCCGCGCCGATGCGCGTCACCCTGCGCCTGACGACGTTCGAGATCGACCCCGATACCGAGGCCCGTTCGGTCATCGATATCAAGGAGCAGGACGTCTACATGGGCGACATGCCGCTCATGACCCAGAACGGCACCTTCATCATCAACGGCACCGAGCGCGTGATCGTCAGCCAGATGCACCGCTCGCCGGGCGTCCTGTTCGATCATGACCGCGGCAAGACGCATGCCAGCGGCAAGTACCTCTTCGCCGCTCGGGTCATTCCGTACCGCGGCAGCTGGCTCGACTTCGAGTTCGACGCGAAGGACATCGTCAACGTCCGCATCGACCGCAAGCGCAAGCTTCCGGTTACGGCTCTCCTGCATGCGCTCGGCCTGACGAGCGAGGAGATTCTCAACACCTTCTACAGCACCGTCGCCTACGAGCGCGGCAAGAACGGCTGGCAGATCCCCTATCTTCCCGAAGCCTGGCGCGGCCAGAAGCCGATGTACGACATCGCCGACGCCAAGACGGGCGAGATCGTCTTCAAGGCGGGCGAGAAGATCACTCCGCGCCGCGCCAACCAGGCGGGCAAGGACGGGCTCAAGAACCTGGTCATCCCGACCGAGGAAATCTTCGGCCGTTTCTCCGCGCACGACCTGATCAACGAGAAGACCGGCGAGATCTACATCGAGGCCGGGGACGAGGTCAGCGAGGAAAATCTCGCCAAGATGGACGAGGCGGGCATCAAGACGCTCGAGCTTCTCGACGTCGATTACGTCAACACGGGCCCGTGGATCCGCAACACGCTGAAGGCCGACAAGTCCGAGGACCAAGATTCTGCGCTGGCCGACATCTATCGCGTGATGCGCCCCGGCGAACCGCCGACCCGCGAGACCGCGGACGCGCTGTTCTACGGCTTGTTCTTCGATCCCGAGCGCTACGACCTCAGCGCGGTGGGCCGCGTCAAGCTCAACATGCGCCTCGGCCTCGATGCCGAGGACACGGTCACGACGCTCCGCCGCGAGGACATCCTCGCCGTCGTCCAGGAGCTGGTGAACCTCAAGGACGGCAAGGGCGAGATCGACGACATCGACAACCTTGCCAACCGCCGCGTCCGCTCGGTCGGCGAGCTTCTCGAGAACCAGTACCGCATCGGCCTCCTGCGCATGGAGCGCGCGGTCAAGGAGCGCATGAGCAGCGTCGACGTGTCGACGGTGATGCCGAACGACCTCATCAACGCCAAGCCTGCGGTCGCCGCGGTCCGCGAGTTCTTCGGAAGCTCGCAGCTGTCGCAGTTCATGGACCAGACCAACCCGCTGTCGGAAGTCACCCACAAGCGGCGCGTGTCAGCGCTCGGGCCGGGCGGCCTGACCCGCGAGCGCGCCGGCTTCGAGGTGCGCGACGTGCACCCGACCCACTACGGCCGGATCTGCCCGATCGAGACCCCGGAAGGCCCGAACATCGGGCTCATCAACAGCCTGGCGAGCTTCAGCCGGGTCAACAAGTACGGCTTCATCGAGACTCCGTACCGCAAAGTCGTCGACGGCAAGGTAACCGACGAGGTCGTTTACCTGTCGGCGATGGAGGAGGCGAAGCACACGATCGCCCAGGCGAACGCCGAGCTCAACAAGGATCGCACCTTCGCCGAGGACATCGTTTCCTCACGCCGCAACGGGGACTTCCTGATGGCGCCCCGCGACCAGATCACCTTGATGGACGTCAGCCCCAAGCAGCTCGTGTCGGTGGCCGCATCGCTGATTCCGTTCCTCGAGAACGACGACGCGAACCGCGCCCTGATGGGGTCGAACATGCAGCGCCAGGCAGTGCCGCTCCTGCAGGCCGAGGCGCCGCTCGTCGGCACCGGCATGGAGGAGACCGTCGCCCGCGATTCCGGCGCTGCCATCGCAGCTCGGCGTTCGGGCGTGGTCGACCAGGTCGACGCGGGCCGTATCGTCGTGCGCGCCACCGGGGAGCTCAAGCCGGGCGAATCGGGCGTCGACATCTACACGCTGATGAAATTCCAGCGGTCGAACCAGAACACGTGCATCAACCAGCGCCCGCTGGTGAAGAAGGGCGAGTCGGTCGAGGCGGGGCAGATCATCGCCGATGGCCCCTCGACGGAATATGGCGAGCTCGCGCTCGGCCGAAACGTGCTCGTCGCGTTCATGCCGTGGAACGGGTACAATTATGAGGACTCGATCCTCATCTCCGAGCGGATCGTGAAGGACGACGTCTTCACCTCGATCCACATCGAAGAGTTCGAGGTCATGGCCCGCGACACCAAGCTCGGGCCCGAGGACATCACCCGCGACATCCCGAACGTCGGCGAGGAAGCGCTCCGCAACCTCGACGAAGCCGGGATCGTCTACATCGGCGCCGAGGTCGAGCCGGGCGACATCCTGTGCGGCAAGATCACGCCGAAGGGCGAAAGCCCGATGACCCCGGAGGAAAAGCTCCTCCGCGCCATCTTCGGCGAGAAGGCGTCCGACGTGCGCGACACCTCGCTTCGGCTCCCGCCGGGCGTCAGCGGCACCGTCGTCGAGGTGCGCGTGTTCAACCGGCACGGCATCGACATCGACGACCGCACCCGCGCCATCCAGACCGAGGAAAAGGAGCGGCTCAAGAAGGACGCCGACGACGAGCGCGCGATCCTCAACCGCGCGACCTTCGCGCGCCTTCGCGAGATGCTGATCGGCCAGACGGCGACCGCTGCTCCCAAGGGCATGAAGAAGGGCGCCAAGGTCGATGCGGACACGCTGGAGTCGGTGCAGCCGCACGAATGGTGGAAGATCGCGGTCAAGGACGACAAGCGACAGGCCGACATCGAAGCTCTCAAGGGCCAGTACGACGAGGCGATCAACGCGATCACCCGCCGCTTCGAGGACCGGGTTCAGAAGATCGAGGCCGGCGACGAGCTTGCCCCGGGCGTTCTCAAGATGGTCAAGGTCTTCGTCGCCGTTAAGCGCAAGCTCCAGCCGGGCGACAAGATGGCCGGCCGTCACGGCAACAAGGGCGTGATCAGCCGCATCCTGCCGAACGAGGACATGCCGTTCCTCGAGGACGGGACGCCGGTCGACATCGTGCTCAACCCCTTGGGCGTGCCGAGCCGGATGAACGTCGGCCAGATCTTCGAGACTCACCTGGGCTGGGCCGCTCGCGGCCTGGGCAAGCAGATCCAGGAGATGCTCGAGGGCATCCACGACCGCGGCAAGGAGTTCGCGGACAAGGACGCCAAGGCTGTCCGAGCCAAGCTCAAGGACGTTTACGGCAAGCATTACGCCAACGAGATCGACGCCCGCAGCGATGAGGACGTGATGGAGATGGCGTCGGCGCTGATCCGGGGAATCCCGATGGGCACTCCGGTGTTCGACGGCGCCCGCGAAGCCGACGTGACGGAGATGCTCGACAAGGCGGGGCTCGACGTGTCCGGCCAGGTAACGCTGTTCGACGGCCGCACCGGCAATCCTTTCGATCGCAAGGTGACGGTCGGCTACATCTACATGCTGAAGCTTCACCACCTGGTGGACGACAAGATCCACGCGCGCTCGATCGGCCCGTACAGCCTCGTCACCCAGCAGCCGCTGGGCGGCAAGGCGCAGTTCGGCGGCCAGCGCTTCGGCGAAATGGAGGTCTGGGCGCTCCAGGCCTACGGCGCCGCGTACACCCTGCAGGAAATGCTGACGGTCAAGTCGGACGACGTGATCGGCCGGACCAAGGTCTACGAAGCGATCGTCAAGGGCGACGACACGTTCGAGGCCGGCATTCCGGAAAGCTTCAACGTGCTGGTGAAGGAAATGCGCA
>JAEZIO010000020.1 GCA_023436615.1 Pseudomonadota bacterium
AGGACCATCGCCAGCGTCAGCCCGACTTCATGGATGATCGGCGCACCGAGCAGGCCGCCGAGGCTCGATAGAAGCCCGAGCAGCACCGCCGACGCCAGGCAATGGACGACGCACAGGCCCGAAAGCCCGATCGCGAGCCGGTCGAGCCGGCCCGGTGTTGCAAGCGACGCTACCATTGCGCGCTATATAACCGGGCCGTGGTCAGGTTACAACATTACATCGAGGAAAAAGCGCCGCTTGTGACCGGCCTCGCTCCGTCGCATAGCCGCCGCGTCATGGACGCAATCGTCTCCTCTCCCGCCATCGACGCTCGCGCAAGGCCGCTGGCTCTGTCCAACCTCCTGTTCTTCGTGGCAGCCCTGGTATTCGCCATGGTCGTGGTCGGCGGCGTCACGCGGCTGACCGAAAGCGGCCTGTCCATCACCGAGTGGAAGCCCGTCAGCGGCGCTATCCCGCCACTCACGCACGACGATTGGATCCGAGCGTTCGACCTCTACAAGCAGACGCCGGAATATCAGCAGATCAACGGCCCGGCCGGAATGGGTCTCGATCAGTTCAAGTCAATCTACTGGTGGGAGTTCGTCCACCGCCTGCTGGGCCGCCTCATCGGCGTCGTCTTCGCGGTGCCGCTTCTGTGGTTCGCGATCCGGCGGGAGGTACCGCGAGGCTACGGATGGAAGATGGTTGGCCTCTTGGTTCTCGGCGGGCTCCAGGGCGCGCTCGGCTGGTACATGGTAATGTCGGGCCTCTCGCAACGAACCGACGTAAGCCACCTGCGCCTGTCCGCGCACCTGATGCTGGCGCTGGCGATCATGAGCGCGCTCATCTGGGTCGCCCTCGACCTTCGCCGCCTCGCCGGCACAGGACGCGACCGGCCTTCGAGGCTGACGGAAACATCCGCGGCGGTGCTCGCGGTCCTCGCCGTCCAGATCCTTTACGGCGCGTGGATGGCGGGCCTCAACGCCGGCCAGGTTTCGAACAGCTGGCCCCTCATGAACGACCGCTTTTTCCCCGAGGGCGTCGACTGGTCGCACGGCGTCTTGTGGGCGTTCGCGAACGACCCGTTCCTGGTGCATTTCGTTCACCGCTGGTGGGCGTGGGTCACGGTGATCGCGCTGGTCGTTTTCGCGCGAATGGCGCGCGCCGCGGGCTCGCGGCCCGCCTCGATCGCCATTCATTCGACGTTCGGAACGCAAATCCTGCTTGGGATCGCGACCGTTATCGAAGGCGTGCCGATCTGGCTCGCCGCGCTCCACCAAGCGGTCGGCGCGCTTGTCCTCGCGGCGACGGTGTGGGGAGCGCACGTCGTCGGCAGGCCGCGATGACCATCGTCTCGGTGTACGCCGTTTTCGCGAACGCCGCGGAAGCGGAGCGCATCGGGCGCACCGTCATTGAGGAACGGCTCGCCGCGTGCATCAACATCCTCTCGCCGTGCCGCTCCATCTACCGCTGGCAGGGCTCGATCGAGAGCGCCGACGAGGTCCCGGCGATCCTGAAGACCGACGGCTGGCAGGCCGACGCGCTGATCGAGCGCATAGCGGAACTGCACAGCTACGACACGCCCTGCGTGGCGGTCTGGCCGATCGAGAAGCTGCTTCGGCGCTATGCGGACTGGGTCGAGGAGTCGGTGCTTCCGAAGGACTGACTCAGAGCGCCCTCCTGCTGAGATGGAGGTAGCCCGGATCGAACTCCGCCACCGCCTCCAGGGCCCGCTTGTCGAGGATCGTGATCGTCCGGTTCTGCGTCTCAACCAGGCTCCTTCGGCGCAGTTCCTGAAGCGTGCGATTCACGTGAACCACCGTGAGCCCCAGACATTCTGAAAGCTCGCGCTGCGTGAACGGGAAGTGGAAGCTGTCGCCCTGCGTCTTGCCGACGATACCGAGTCGCACGTGCAGCTCGCAGAACAAATGCGCCATTCGTGACAGGGCCGACCGTTGCCCTAGCGACAGGGCCATCTCGCGAGTGATGGCCGCGTCGACGTTCGTCATCAGCCAATAGGCGCGCGCCAGGTGCGGCTGGTTCTCGGTAATGTCATACACCCGCTCGTGCGGGACGATCCCGACGACGCTCTCGCTCGCGGCGACGACGTCGTGCTCGAGCTTTTTCAAGGTGAAGCCGTGAAGGTCGGCGAAGTCGCCCGCGACATGGAGCTCCATCACCTGCCGTTCGCCCGTCTGGAGGTCCTTCGACCGGACGAGCCATCCGTCGAGCAGCAACAGGCTCTGGTTGAGAGGCTGGCCGGCACGAATAAGGATTTCACCGGCGCGCACGTGCCTGGTTTCGGAGACGAGGCCGCGGATGATCCGCTCTTCGTCGCCATTGATGTCGGTGCGAAGCCTAATCTTCTTCAAGTGCGCGGTGATCATGGGCGGCGCCCCCATTGAACGCTACTCGGGTGGGCTCGAATAACCTGAGTTACAGCACCGTCACGAATAAGCAAAAAAGCTGGACTTTTAAAGGCGCTCCCGTCGCAGGAATAACTCATGTTAACCAGCTTCACGGGGCTTCGGTGATAATCCCGCGCTCGGGTTGGGGGGTATCAGCGTGCCACAATATCGGCATTATCGGCTCGACGGGGCGGGCAACATCAGCAGCGCCGAGTGGATCGAAGCCAGCGATGACGATGACGCACTCCGCCAGGCCCGCGACTGTGGCCTAAGAGCTCCCTCCGAGGTTTGGGACCGCAACAGGCTAGTAGGCCGGATCGAGCCGGGCTTGCCGCGCACTTCGAAGCGCGGCTGAGAGGCGCGCGTCTTGCAATGCGGCCTTGCGCTTGCGCCAGTTGCGGTTGCGTCGCACCGGCCAAGCAACGCAGGTATCGACGTGCCGACGGCGCGACTGGCCGATATAGCGCCACCCGGCGAGGCTAACCGCTAGACCAAAGTTCGGTTCGGTAGCATATTACCCGCAGAGAAACCTGTCCATTTGCTTGACTTTCCCGCTCCCGCCAGCAAATAGCGCGTCCCGACGGCGGCTCTCGCGAGGGCCGCTTTTTCTCGTTGGAAAAGAGGACGCGCAATGAAGGCGCTGATGAAGACGACCAAGTCGGCAAAGCCGGCCGAGGTCGAGAAGAAATGGCATCTGATCGACGCCGACGGCCTGGTGGTTGGACGTGTCGCGACGATCATCGCCAACATCCTGCGCGGCAAGCACAAGCCGAGCTATACCCCTCATGTCGACTGCGGCGACCATGTCGTCGTCATCAACGCCGACAAGGTGAGGTTCACCGGCCGCAAGCTCGACCAGAAGACCTATTACAAGCACACCGGCTATCCGGGCGGCCTGAAAGAGATCACCGCGGGCAAGGTTCTCGAGGGACGCTTTCCCGAGCGCGTTCTCGAAAAGGCCGTCGAGCGGATGATCCCGCGCGGTCCGCTGGGGCGCCAGCAGATGCGCGCCCTTCACCTCTACAACGGCACCGAGCATCCGCACGGGGGCCAGGATCCGCAGGTCCTCGACGTTGCGTCGATGAACCGCAAGAACAAGGTAGGCGCATAAGATGGCCGACAAGAAGAGCCTTTCCGACCTCGCCGAGCTGACCAGGGAAGAGGCTGCTCCGCCACAGGCCGAAGCCGAAGCTCCCGCGGAGACGGCGACCGAAATGCCCGCGCCGCCTCCTGTCGAGCAGGCGCCGCTCCGCGAGCAGCAGCTCGACAAGCACGGCCGCGCCTATGCGACCGGGCGCCGCAAGGACGCGATTGCGCGGGTGTGGCTAAAGCCGGGATCGGGGAAGATCCTCGTCAACGGCCGCGAGCAGGAAGTCTATTTCGCTCGTCCGTCGCTGCGCCTTGTCATCAACCAGCCGTTCGATATCGCCGATCGGCGTGGCCAGTATGACGTGGTCGCCACCGTCAAGGGCGGCGGCCTTTCGGGCCAGGCCGGAGCGGTGAAGCATGGCATCAGCCAGGCGCTCACCCGCTACGAACCGGCGCTGCGCACTGCGATCAAGCAGGCCGGGTTCCTGACCCGCGACCCGCGCGTGGTCGAGCGCAAGAAGTACGGCCGGGCCAAGGCTCGCCGCAGCTTCCAGTTCTCGAAGCGCTAAGATCGCAAAAACCTTGCTTACGCGAGGGGCGGTCCGGGCTTCCGGGCCGCCCTTTTCGATTCTAGGCTGCGCGCGATGCGCCGCTTGAGCCTATTCGTGGCCGCCCTGGCGGTCGCCGCACCCGCGGCAGCCGAAACCCTCCTTCTCCGTCCCGCGCAAGTGTTCGACGGCGCCGCGATGCGACCGGGCTGGTCGGTGCTCGTCGAGGGGGATCGGATCGCCGCTGTCGGTCCGAGCGTCGTCACGCCCGCTGGCGCGCGAGTTATCGACCTTCCCGGCGCGACCTTGATGCCGGGCATGATCGAGGGTCATTCGCACCTCTTTCTTCACCCCTACAACGAAACCTTGTGGGACGAGCAGGTGCTCCGCGAGCCGCTCGCGCTTCGGACCGCGCGCGCGGTCGTTAACGCGCAAAAGACGCTTGAAGCAGGATTCACGACCGAGCGCGACCTCGGCACCGAAGGCGCGGGCTTCGCCGACGTGGGCCTCGAACAGGCGATCGAGCAGGCCATCGTTCCCGGGCCGCGACTTCTGGTAGCGACCAGAGCCATCGTCGCCCGCGGCGCCTATGGCCCCAAGGGTTTCGAGCCGGGCGTGCCGGTTCCGCAGGGCGCTCAGGAAGTCTCGGGAATCGACGAGACGGTGAAGGCGGTGCGCGACCAGGTCGCGGCCGGCGCCGACCTGATCAAATTTTACGCCGACTATCGCTGGGGCAAGGGCGAACCGAGCCGCCCTACACTGTCTCAGGCCGAGCTCAACGCCGGAGTCGCGGCGGCCCATGATGCGGGCCGGCAGGTTGCCGTCCACGCGACGACGGCCGAAGGCATGCGGCGCGCGGTGCTCGCCGGCGCCGACACGATCGAGCACGGCTATGGCGGCACGCCGGAGGTGTTCAGGCTCATGGCTCAGCGCGGCACCGCGCTCTGCCCTACCCTTGCTGCATCCGAAGCTTATGCGCGCTATTTCCAGAACTGGAGCGGGCAGGAACCAGCGCCGGAGGCCGTCCAGCAAAACCGCCGTGCGTTTCAGGCAGCAATAAAAGCGGGAGTGCGCATCTGCATGGGCGGCGATGTCGGAGTGTTCCCGCACGGCCAGAACTGGCTCGAGATGGAAGCGATGCAGCGCGCCGGCATGGCCGCGCCGCAGGTCTTGGCCGCAGCAACCTCAGGCAATGCGAAAATTTTCGGGCTGACCGACCGCGGCGCCGTTCGTGCTGGCCTTCTTGCCGACCTCGTGGCGGTGGACGGCGATCCAAGTCGCGATGTCTCCGCGGTTCGCAAGGTGCGGCTCGTTGTGAAGGGCGGCCGTATCGTCAGCCCGCGCTAAATGGCGCAGATCGCGATCAGGGTAACTCCGCGCTCGTCGAAACCCGGCATTGGCGCATGGAGGAAGGGCGCCGACGGGCGCCAGGAGCTCGAGGTCCGAGTCGCCGAAGCGCCGGCCGACGGCGCCGCCAACGATGCGGTGGTGAAGCTGCTTGCCAAGGCGCTCGGGGTCAGCCGTTCGCAAGTTTCGATCGTTTCCGGCCAGACGGCTCGCCACAAGCGCGTCGCGGTGCCATTGGACGAGCGGGAGGTCCGGGAGCGGCTGGGGGGCGAGCGAGGAAAGGACTGACGAATGTTTGAAATCCGCAAGCGCCACCTCGGGAAAGCCGGGCCCGAAGTTTCTGCGATCGGCCTCGGCTGCATGGGCATGAGCGAGTTCTACGGAAGCGGAGACGAGCAGGAATCGATCGCCACCATCAACCATGCGCTCGACCGCGGAATCACGTTTCTCGACACCGCCGACATGTACGGCTCCGGTCGTAACGAGGAGTTGGTCGGCCGCGCGATCCGCGGCCGGCGCGACGAGGTTTTCCTTGCGACCAAGTTCGGCAATGTGCGCGGGCCGAACGGCGAGTTCATGGGCGTCCGCGGCGATGCCGAATATGTGAACCAGGCCTGCGACTCCAGCCTGCAGCGGCTCGGCGTCGACGTGATCGACCTCTACTACCAGCACCGAGTCGACGTGAATGTCCCCATTGAGGAAACGGTCGGCGCGATGTCGCGCCTGGTCGAGGCCGGCAAGGTCAGATTCCTCGGCCTTTCGGAAGCCGCCCCGGAGACAATCCGCCGCGGCCACGCCACCCACCCGATTACCGCCGTTCAGACCGAGCTGTCGCTGTGGAGCCGCGATGCGGAATCGGAAGTGCTGCCAACGGTCCGCGAACTCGGCATCGGCTATGTCGCTTATTCGCCGCTCGGCCGGGGCTTCCTGACCGGCCAGATCACCTCCCCCGACGATTTCCCCGAAGACGATTTCCGCCGCTTCCACCCCCGCTTTACCGGCGAGAATTTCGAGAAGAACATCGCGCTGGTCCGCGAAGTCGAGGCGATCGCGGCCGAGAAAGGCTGCACCACCGCGCAACTCGCGCTGGCGTGGGTTCTTGCCCAGGGTGACGATGTTGTCCCGATCCCCGGCACCAAGCGCCGCAAATATCTCGACGAGAATATCGGCGCGCTCGACGTCGAGCTGTCGGACTCGGACCTGCGCCGGCTCGACGCCATCTGTCCTCCGGGCGCGGCAGCCGGCGAACGGTACCACGCGCGCGGAATGGAGACGGTGAACCTCTAGGTGGCGCGGGACCGCAGGCCAGACACCAGGGTGGTCCATGGCGGGCTCCGCAAGGAATGGCGGGGGAAGCTCGTCAGCCCTGGCGTCAGCCGCGGCTCGACCGTCCTGTTCGACGACATGGCCGAAATGCGCTCCGCGGGTCCCGGCATCGGCCGCCATTATTACGGGCTCCACGGCTGGGAGACGCAATGGGCCCTTGCCGAGGCGCTGACCGAGCTCGAACCCGGTGCGGCCAGCACCGCCCTCGTGGAGACAGGGCTGGCGGCAGTCACTGCAGCCCTGCTCGCGGTGCTGTCGGCGGGCGACGAGCTGCTGATGGTCGACAGCGCCTACGGCCCGACACGCAAATTCTGCGACGGCCCGCTCGCACGCTTCGGGATCGCGACGCGCTACTACGACCCGCTCGCAACTGCCGACGAGATCGAGGCCATGCTGAGCGAACGGACGCGGGCGATCTTCCTCGAAAGCCCCGGCTCGCTCACGTTCGAGGTGCAGGACGTGCCGGACATCTGCGCGATGGCGAAACGTCGCGGGCTCGTCAGCCTGCTCGACAACACCTGGGCGACACCGCTGCTATTCCCCGCGATCGAGCGGGGCGCCGACATCGCCATCATGGCGCTCAGCAAATATGTCGGCGGCCATTCCGACCTGCTGCTCGGCTCGATCAGCGCCAATGGCAAGCATTACGAAAGAGTCCAGCGGACGGTCTTCGAGCTCGGCCATGCGGCCGCGCCCGACGATTCGTGGCTCGCGTCGCGCGGGCTTCGGACGCTCGGCGTGCGACTGAAGCGGCACGAGGAAAATGCGCTGAAGGTAGCGCGCTGGCTTGCCGACCAGCCGCAGGTCGCGCGGATCCTCCACCCCGCATTCGAATCCTGCCCGGGGCATGATTACTGGACGCGCGACTTCAGCGGTTCGACCGGCTTGTTTTCATTCGTGCTCGCCGGCGGCGACGGAGCGGCGCGGGACCGGATGATCGACCGGCTCGAGCTGTTCGGGATCGGCTACAGCTGGGGCGGGTTCGAAAGCCTCGCAGTCCCAGCCGAGCCGGTCAGAACCGCGACGAAGCCGCAATGGGAGGGGCCGCTGGTGCGGCTGCATGTCGGTCTCGAGGATCCCGATGACCTGATCGCCGATCTTTCGTCGGCGCTCGCCGGCTATCCGGGCTAGTCCATCGCCATTGCCGGACTAGCGCCGCCCGGGCGGTTGCCGCGCCGCATGAGCAAGAGCAGCGGCAGGACCGCGAAGGTGACGATCATCATCAGCTTGAAATCGTCGAGATAGGCGATGAACACGGCCTGCCGCGTAACCTCCGCGTTGATGAGCGCGACCGCGGCGTTGCCGGGAACGCCGAGGCTTTCGAGCAGCGGCCCGACCGTGGTCGGCACCTTGGTTCCGATCGCGCTTGCCATGTCCGCATGCGCGACCTGGCTCATCCGCACCAATTGCGTGCTCACGATCGAGATGCCGATCGACCCACCGACGTTCCGGGCGAGGTTGAGCAGGCTCGCCGCCGTCGTCCGCGCCTTGGGCGCCAGCGTCTCGAACGCGAGGCTCTGCAGCGGGACGAAGATGAGCCCGAGCCCGAGGCCCTGGACGACGCCGCTCCAGATAACCGGCGACGACGGCTGGTCGAGCGCGAAGCCCGTCATCATCCACAGCGAGACGCCCATCAGCACCACGCCCAGCCCGACCAGCAGGCGCGCATCGATCCGGCCCGTGAGCCGGCCGGCCAGCAGCATCGAGGCGAGCGTTCCGATGCCCCGGGGCGCGGTGAGGAATCCCGACTGGAGCACCGAATAGCCGTAAAGGTTCTGCAAAAGCGGCGGCAGCAGCGCCAGGCCGGCGAGCAGCAGCACGCCGGTCACGACCATGAACACCATGCCGGTTGCGAAATTGCGGTCGGCGAACATGCTTCGGTCGAACAGGGGCCGCTTTGCGGTGACGATGTGGACCACGAACATCCAGAAGGCCGCGATCGACACGCCGGCCTCGACGATGATCTCCCAGCTGTCGAACCAGTCTTCCTGCTGGCCGCGGTCGAGGCACAGCTGCAGCGCGCCCACAGCCACCGCGAGCAGCGCGAATCCCAGATAATCGAACTTGCGGCGGTGGGTTTCGGTCTTCGGCAGGAACCGGACCAGCAGCAGGGCGCAGACGATTCCGACGGGCAGGTTGACGAGGAATACCCAGCGCCAGTTGTAATTGTCGGTCAGCCATCCGCCCAGCACCGGGCCCAGGATCGGACCGATCATGATGCCGCCGCCGAAAAGGGCCATCGCCTGCCCGTGATTTTCGCGCGGGTTGATGTCGAACAGCGTCGCCTGCGCCAGCGGCACGATGAACGCGCCGCTGACGCCCTGCGCGGCGCGGAACAGCACCATCTCGGTCAGAGAGGTCGAGGCTGCGCAAAGGACCGACGCTACGGTGAAGCCGACGACCGAGATCAGCATCAGCCGCTTGCGGCCTACGCGGTCCGCGAGCCAGCCGCTGATCGGAAGCGCGATGGCCGATGCGACGATGTAGCTCGTCAGCACCCAGTTGATCGTGTCCTGGGTCGCGCTGAGGCTCGCCTGCATGTGCGGCAAGGCGACGTTGGCGATGGTGGTGTCGAGCACCTGCAGCAAGACCGCCATCATCACGCCGATGGTGACGATGATCCGCTGCTCGCGCGGCAGCGGGTGCGTGGCGATTTCCGCGCTCGCGGCCACGCTAGGTCCTTGAGTGCAGGTGCACCGTGACGACGGCGGAAAGACCGGCCACCATGGGCTTGCCTGGGCGGCCGTCGATGGCAATCCGGACAGGAACCCGCTGCGTGACCTTCACCCAATTGCCGTTGGCATTCTGGGCGGGGATGATCGCGAACTCGCTGCCAGTCCCGGCGCCGATGCTTTGGACGTGGCCCTTGAGGTCGAGGCCGGGATAGGCGTCGATGTCGATATCCGCGGCCTGTCCGGGAGCCATCTCCGCGAGATCTTTCTCCTTGAAGTTGGCCTCGATCCACGCGTTTTGGCCGTGGACCAGGGATAGGAGCCCAACGCCGGGCGCGACCGCCTGCCCGACCTGGAGCCGCTCCGAATTGGCGATCTCGCCGTCCATCGGCGCGCGGACTTCTGTGCGCTTGAGGTCGAGCCTTGCCTTGTCGACCGCGGCCTGGGCCTGGGCGACCGACGGCTGCTCACCGGGCGCGATCGCGGCATTGGCGTTCGCAGCCCTTGCCCGCGCATCGGCGAGCGCCGTTTCCGCCGCGCGCACCTCGTTGAGCGCATCCTCATAATCCGCGCGGGTGGTGAAGCCCCGGGACAGCAGCGCCTGCTGCCGGCCCAGCGCGTTCCGCTTGATGTCGAGGTTCGCCTGCGCTCCGACGATGTCGGCGCCCGTGCCCGCTGCCTGCGTGCGCAGCTGGCGCGTCTGGAGCCGAGCGGCGGCAAGCTGCGCCTCCGCCTGTTCGAGCGCCACCCGGTAGGGTTCGGGGTCGATCCGGAAAAGCAGCTCGCCGCGCTTCACATGGTCGCCGTCCTTCACGGCAACTTCAACGACGGCACCGCTGACCTGCGCGCTGACAGACACGATGTCCTGCTTCACCTGGGCATTGTCCGTCGACACCAGCCCTTCGCCGGAAATCCAGTAATAGATGCCGCCGGCAAGGAGCAGCAGCGGCACGATCAGCATCAGGATGGTCCGCTTGCGCGAGGTTCTCGGCTTCCGAGCCTTTCGGACCTTCCGCGTCGGCTCGATGGCGTCGGCGGCGTCCTCGGGGGTCTCCGTCGGCGCGGCGCCCGCTTCCTTTTTCAACTCGTTCATGCGCGCAAAGCCTTCCCGCCCTGCTCTCCCGAGCCGGCGACATTGTCCCTGATGGCGGCAAGCCGTTGCTTCAGCGCCCGCAACTCAGGCTCGGCGATCCCGTCCATCGCATCGTCGGCGAGATCATGCGCCAGCGCACGAAGCCGTTTGACGAGCGGAGCCGCTTTCTCGGTAAGCGCAAGCCGCCACGCGCGGCGGTCGTTGGGGTCCCGCTGGCGCTCCACGAGGCCCGCCTCCTCGAGCCGGTCGACGATCCGGCAAAGCGTGATCGGCTCCATGTCCAGGCGTTCGGCAAGGTCGACCTGGCGCAACCCCGGCTCGCGCTTGAGGCGCGCCAGCACTCGCCACTGCGGCCGAGTCACGCCGAGGGTCGCGGCCCGCTGGTCGAACGCGCGGCGGATCGACCGGGCGGTCTCGTGGATTTCGAAAAGCAGCTCTTCCATGGCGCGCGCATATAATAAGCGTGCTTACTAATTCAATCGAGAATGCGTTGATCCGTGCCTGAACGGGCGCGTCACACCTCGGCGGAAAAAGGCGTGAAATCCGTCCGTTCGTCGAAGACGTCGACGCCTTCGCTACGCTTGAGGAATCCGACGACGGCATAGGTCACAGGCGTCAGCAGCGCTTCCCAGGCGACCTTGAGCACCCATTGGGTGAGCAGCACCTTCACGACGAGGTCATTCGTCCAACCGGCGGCACCGAGGAAGGCGGCGGGATAGAAGATCGCGCTGTCGACGCCCTGGCCGACGACGGTGCTGCCGATGGTTCGGGTCCAAAGGTGGCGCCCCTCGGTCCAGACCTTCATCTTCGCCATCACGAAGCTGTTGACGAACTCGCCCGCCCAGAAAGCCGCGATGGAGGCGAAGACGATGCGCGGGACCTGGCCGAACACCTGTTCGTAGGCTGCCTGTCCGGTCCATTCGCGCGCTGGCGGAAGCGCGACGACGACGGTGGCCATGAACGCCATGAACAGCATGGCGACCGTCCCCGCCCAGATGCAGCGGCGCGCGCGGGCGTAACCATATACTTCCGTCAGCACGTCGCCGAGGACGTAGGACAGAGGAAAGAACAGGATGCCCGCGCCGAACGGCCACTCGCCGACCAGCGGCAGGTGGACGACGGCGACCTTGCCTGCTCCGAGCACGTTCGAGAGAAGCAGGATTGCGACGAAGGCCGCCATCATGAAGTCGAACCACCGAACGGGGCGGCGATGGAGCTCGCTCGCGTCGACTCGCTTCGGCTTGCGGCTGAATACCCCCACAGTGCGCTTCTAAGTTGGCCGTTGCGCGCGCGAAAGAGGGGGCCGCGGGCGCGTTGACGCCCAGCAACCGACCACTTAATTCCGCGAGGGTCTGAGCGCCTTTGGGCGGGTATGATGTAGTGGCAGCCTGTCAGCTTCCCAAGCTGAACGCGCGGGTTCGATTCCCGCTACCCGCTCCAGAACCGACATGCCGGGGCATGTCGACGTTCTGGAGCGCGCTCGGAACGGCGGCGGCACGTCTTACTCGCCGTCCACCACCTCTACCCTCGCCTCCTGCAGACGGCGTCGCAACTCCGCGGCGCACGCATGAGCCAGATGCTCGTCCTCGCAGCGAATGACGAAGTCCGCGCCGAACGTACCGTCGCGATAGAAGGGGTAGCTGCCGACGGAGACCCCGGGGAATTCGTCCTGCACGCGCCGCAGCAGGTCCGCGACATCGCTCTCGGCGGCATGGGCCCGCACGGTGACGGACACGATTGGCTTCCCGCCGGCGAGCTTTCCGTCGAGCGCCGCGAGCATTGCGCCGGCGATGTTGGGGACGCCGGCAAGGATGTAAACGTTGCCGATCCTCACGCCCGGCGCGCCGGACGACGGGTTCGGGATCAGCTCGGCGCCTTCGGGCACGCGGGCCATTCGCAGCCGCGCCTCCGTCAGACCGAGGGGGCGATTGCGGTAATAATCCTCGAGGATCTGGCGCGCGTGAGGGTCGATGACCACGGGCACGCCGAACGCGGCAGCAATCGAATCGATGGTGATGTCGTCATGGGTCGGGCCGATGCCACCGGTCGTGAACACATAATCGTGGTTGGGCCGGAGCGCGTTGACCGCGGGGACGATGGCTGGTTGGTCGTCCGCTACGACGCGAACCTCGACGAGGCGGATACCCTGCGCGTTCAGCCAGCGCGCGACTTGCGCGACATTCTTGTCCTCGGTCCGGCCGGAGAGGATTTCATCGCCGATCACGATCAACGCGGCGGTCCAGGTTTTCGATTCGTCGGCCAATCCCGCGCCTCCGGTGACTTCGCCCGCCCGAATGCCTATCTAGGCGGCATGACTCAATACATCACCGTCGCCGAGGACGACCGCGTCGAGGCGCGCAACGGCGTCATCAAGCTTCATGGACCGGAAGCCTTCGAGGGCATGCGCCGCGCCGGCCGCCTTGCCGCCGAAATCCTCGACGCTCTCGTCCCCCACGTGGTGCCGGGCGTCACAACCGACGAGATCGATGCCATCGTCTACCGAATGACGACCGAGGCCGGCGGAGTTCCAGCGACGCTCGGCTATCGCGGTTTCACGCGCAGTTGCTGCACGTCGATCAATCATGTCGTGTGCCACGGAATCCCCGGCGACCGCGTCCTCAAGGACGGCGATATCGTCAACATCGACGTGACCCCCATCCTCGACGGTTGGCACGGCGACACGAGCCGGATGTTTTTGGTGGGTGACGTGCCGATCAAGGCGAAGCGCCTCGTCGACATCACCTACGAATGCCTGATGCTCGGCCTCGAGCAGGCCCGGCCCGGCAGTCGCATGGGCGACATTTCGAACGCCATCCAGACCCACGCCGAGCGTCATCGCTATAGCGTCGTCCGCGACTTCTGCGGCCATGGCCTGGGGCGCCTGTTCCACGACAGTCCGGAAGTCATTCATGCCGGGCGGCCCGGGACGGGTCCGGAGCTGAGGCCCGGAATGTTCTTCACGGTCGAGCCGATGATCAACATCGGCCGGGCCGACGTGAAACTGCTCGACGACGGCTGGACAGCGGTCACCCGCGACCGCTCGCTGTCGGCCCAGTTTGAACATTCGATCGGGATCACCGAAACGGGTTGCGAGATTTTCACGAAGAGCCCCCGCGGCTTGGACAAGCCGCCCTACGAATAACTCGGCTTGGACAAGCCGCCTTACGTTTAGCGGCTTAGGCCCGCCGGCACGCACTGGCGTGCATGGGGAGTCGTCGCAGCGGCGCCGACGGGCCGGTGCCGATCCGATCAGATCGACACCAACAGAAGCGCCAGAAGGAACAGCTTGAAGAGCACGATAGACGCCAGGGCCACGATCGTGCCTGTTCCGAAATCCCCCACTGAAAGCCCCTCGCCCGAACCGTCGATGTCGGCGTCAGCGTAGTCCGCGGCGGGCACGCGCACGGCCATCGCGATCGCCCCTTGCTTATGCCGGGGCCGCGCAATCGACGGTCGATCGAACAAGTCCAGTTCCAGTGTCATTTCATCCTCTCTTGTTGTGAATTGCGGCTGTCCGCCGGCGGTCCAGCGCGCTTCAGCCTCGGCCTTCGCATGCGCCAGTGCGCCGGCCGCACGGAAAATACCTGCAGCGGCTGGAGCTCACCGATATCGTCGGGCCACAGGATCGACTGCCCCGCACGAAGACCGACGAGACCGGCACCGAGACGGGACGCGACGCTTAGCCCGAACGGCTCGCGGGCCACCGACGGGTGAAGGAGCTGGCCGAGCCGCCGCTTGCCCTCGCCTGCTCGGAATTCGACGAAGCTGTTCATGACCGCGAGGTCGTCAGGCACGCTGCCCGGAGCCAGCTTCTTGGCCAGCTTGAGCTTCTTCAGGAGCAAAACGGAGGCCAGATCGTCATCGAGGCCAAGCGCGACCGCGCTTAAATAATGGACCTCGTTCTCGGCAACCGCGAACGGCGCGTCTTCGCTGATGCGGTACCACAGGTCGCCGATCATCTCCGCCGGCAATGGCGGCAGAGCGGCTCGAGGCTGTGCGACTGCAGCCATGTCAGTTGCCGCCGCGCCGTTGGCGTGCCGCTGCCCGTCGCTTGATCGCCGCCAGCTCGTCGACGTGGCGGACGAGCGCCCTGGCTCTGGGGAAAGTCTTGCCCTCCAGCTTCTTGTAATGCGGGTTCGAGGTGAAGAAGCGAAATCCGCCGGCGCCTCGCACGGCCACGCCGACAACTGTGCGGTCGGCCTCTATGACGAAACGATCTGACAATGAGTCCTCCAATGCACGCGCACCTGAGAGCCGGGCCGAAGACGGCGCGTCGAATGTCGGTTTTCGGCTCGGATATCGCTGCGCATCCGCGCAGCTCGTCGAGGTGGCGCCCTTCCGCTGCTCCCTCGGGAACGGCGGGACGGGCGCCTAGACGCGTGCGGTGCTGCTTCCGCTGTGCACTTCGTGGCGAAGGATCATGGTGGTCATCATCATCTTGATATTACCGATATGGCCTGCTCGATCTGGCTAATCAACCGTGATGGGGAAAAACGAAAGAAGCTGCGGAATTAGCGAAAAATAGCCGCCAACATGACTGCAATAAACAGGAGAAACGGGCTAAGAAGACCGAAAATATCCTTCATCCGAATTCGCAGCCGCCGCCGATGATCGCGCATGAATCGCTCCGCGCGCGGTCCGATCGCGCCGTCGCTGAGCATCAGCGCGACGTCGAGCGACGGCAGGCGCGGGAAGATTGCGACCAGGTGGTCGACTTCGCCGCGCTCGAGCTTCGGGTAACGTCCGATCAGTTCGGACGCTTCGTTCACCAGCCTTGCGTTGCCGGTCCCGTCCAGAGCCGCGAGCATTACGCGCCTCCAATCGAATTCCACAGCAGCCAGCAGATGGCGAGGAAGGCGACGACGAGGGCGATCGCCGTCACGATCTCGATCGGGCCGAAGCGAAGCTGGTCCCGATGGTTCGCAAAGAAATGCTGGAGCTGCGCGCGCACAGTCTCGTCCGACGCTAAGCGTTCGATTTCGACATAGCGCGCGGTGCGTATGTGCTTCAGGATCTCCGCCGCTTCCGCCGCTGATACGTTGGGATATTTCGCGACGAGATTGACGATGCGGGTACGCTTGTCCGCCGGCCGGTCGGCCGCGTCGCGCTTCGCAAACAGGGTTTCGGACTGTGCAGGCCAGCTTGCCATCGGCACCTCCACTGCTGCAGGCCTCGGCCACGCGCAGCGTGGCGGCTGAGACCCTAGGTTATCGGAAGGCTCCGCTATCGGAACCGGGTGGAGAGCAGCCCTGCGAAGCGGGCGGTCGCCTCGCGCGCAGGGCGCTAGCGTCGTGCCGTACTGCTGCCGGGATGAAGAATGATCTGCACCGATTGAGCGTTTTTACTCATGGGCTTACACTAGAGTCTGTACGGAAAATGTCAAGTTTTCGGGAAATACGTGTAACTTAACAAAAGTTGTGCTTATCCGGCCGCTTTACAGACGTTTATTAGCAAATGAAGCGCGCAAATTATTGGCAACTTGTGGGTTCTACGCTGCGTCGACTTTGGACAATCGGTCCCACCCCGCCACAAGTTCTCGCGCGCGTTCCACGTCCGGCGGGAAATCGACCTCTCCCCACTCCTCGCCATTGATGTCCAGTGTCCACACGTCCGCGCGCTCGGCGATATGGTGGATCACCCGCAGGTACCATATCGTCGTTCCCTCGGTCGTCCGGATGTCGCGCTCGATCGCGGAGCGGAAGGTTGCGGCGCCGCCCGAGCGGAATGCGAGGAGGCCGATCGATTCCCCATTCACGCCGGCACTGATCCGCTTCCCGATCGCCTGCAGCCGCCCGTCCGGTTCGACTACGACCTTCATGTCGTCTTCGTCATAGGATGCCTTGCGGTCGATGGTGACGCAGATGCCCGGACGCCGGTTCGCGACGACCTTGGCCATGAGCGAATCCGAGACCAGCGTGTCGCCGTTCCAGACCAGGCAGTCCCCGTCGAGCTCGTGCCGGGCGATGTACAGGGAGCCGAGATTGTCGGCGACCTTGTAGAAGGGGTTGTAGACGGTGCGGACCGCCGGGCTGCCGCTTCGCTTTGCCAGCGCTTCCTCGACGAGATGGTCGTGGAATCCGGTGACGACCACCGCCTCGCCGACGCCGTTTGCTGCAAGCGCGTCGAGCTGCCGGTCGAGGAGCGTCCGGCCGCCGAAGTCGATCAGGCATTTCGGCCTGTCGTCGGTCAGGTGCCCCAGGCGCGAGCCCTGCCCCGCCGAAAGGATGATCGCCTTGTCCATTCGCGCGGCCACTGCCTTTCAAATGCGGCGGCGATTGGGCATTACCGGCGAGCCGCCATCGAATGGGGTTTCGCGTGAAGAAGATCGAAGCCGTGATCAAGCCGTTCAAGCTCGATGACGTGAAGGACGCGCTTCACGACGTCGGCGTATCAGGCATCACCGTCACTGAAGTGAAGGGGTTCGGCCGCCAGAAGGGCCATACCGAGCTCTACCGCGGGGCCGAATATGTCATCGACTTCCTGCCCAAGGTGAAGGTCGAGGTCGTCGTCGAGGACGTGCTTGTCGAGAACGTGATCGAAGCGATCACGCAGGCCGCGCGCACCGGGCGGATCGGCGACGGCAAGATCTTCGTCATCCCGATCGACGAGGCGGTGCGGATCCGCACCGGCGACCGCGGCGCCGATGCGATCTGAGGCGGCCGGTCGCTGAATGAACGATCCGCGCCTCTCGTCCATGGCGCCCGAGGAGCTGAAGGCGGCGATGCGCACGCTCGGCTACCGGACCCAGGCGGATCTCGCGAACGCGATCGGCGTATCGCGGTCCGCGGTTAGCCTCTGGCTCGAAGGCAAGGTCGGCGTTCCCCGACCAGTGGCGATGCTTCTGAGGATGCTGATAGCGGCGCAGCGCCGCATTTATTGACCGGGCGAAACCAGCGCCCCGTTCCGGTCGTTACGCCTCGCAACCGAAAACAAGGGAGGAACGGCCGTGTTGTGGACCATTCTCGTAATTCTTCTGATCCTGCTCCTGATCGGCGCGCTTCCGCGCTGGGGACACAGCGCCAACTGGGGCTATGGCCCGTCGGGCCTGCTCGGCATCATCCTGGTGGTCGTGCTCATCCTGCTTCTGATGGGCCGCCTCTAAGGCGGAGCTACTCGAATCGGGGAAGCGGCCCGAGCTTGTCGGTCGCTTCGTCGATCGCCGCGGCAAGCTGCGCATAACGCTCGCCGAGCTCGAAATGCGACGCTCGCGAATATTTGCACGTGGTCGCATTCGCTGCAGCGAATTCCTCCTCCGCCCGTCGCCTGAAATAGCAACCGTCTGATTCCATTGGGCAAAGCTAAACGATGGGCGGGCGGAGACAATTAACTTCCGTTACACGCGCGCCACTATTCTTGCTTGCGTCGCTTAGCTCCGGGCGGACGACCGGCGGCCGGTGAAAAGTTCACGGGCGGCTGGATTCCGGCCGGCAGCCGAACGACAAGTCGCTCCCAAGCTTCGGATTCGCAAGTCTCACCCGCGCAGCGCCACTGCTTCGCGGGCGCGATTTCTTGTCGCCCGGAGCAGGCAACGAGACACCAGGGAGCGGCACATGGCGGATGCGGGCGAAATCCTTTCGAAGATCAAGGACGAGGAACTCGACTGGGTCGACCTCCGCTTCACCGATCCGAAGGGCAAATGGCAGCACCTGACGATGGCGTCGGGCGTCGTAGACGAGGACCAGCTCACCGACGGCTTCATGTTCGACGGAAGCTCGATCGCCGGCTGGAAGGCGATCAACGAGTCCGACATGATCCTGAAGCCGGACCTCGATGCGGCCTACGTCGATCCGTTCAGCGCGACGCCGATGCTGATCCTGTTCTGCAACATCGTCGAGCCCTCCACGGGCGAGCTGTACGGGCGGGACCCTCGCTCGACCGCCACCCGGGCCGAGGCCTATCTGAAGCAAACCGGCATCGGCGATTCGATCTTCGTCGGCCCCGAAGCCGAATTCTTCATGTTCGACGACGTTCGTTTCGAAGACGGCTATTCGACCAGCTACTACCGGATCGACGATATCGAGCTGCCGACCAACACCGGCCGCGACTATGAGGGCGGCAACCTCGCGCACCGCCCGCGCGCCAAGGGCGGCTATTTCCCGGTCGCGCCTGTCGACAGCGCCATCGACATCCGCGGCGAAATGGTTTCGACCATGCTCGAGATGGGCCTGCCGATGGACAAGCACCATCACGAGGTCGCCGCGTCGCAGCATGAGCTCGGCCTCACCTACGGCTCGCTGGTCCAGACCGCCGACCGGATGCAGATCTACAAATATGTCGTGCACATGGTCGCCCATGCATATGGCAAGACCGCGACCTTCATGCCCAAGCCGATCGCGCAGGATAACGGCAGCGGCATGCACACGCACATGTCGATCTGGAAAGGCGGCAAGCCCCTGTTCGCCGGAAACGGTTATGCGGGGCTCAGCGAAACCGCGCTCTACTTCATCGGCGGTGTCATCAAGCACGCCCGCGCGCTCAACGCGTTCACCAACCCGACCACCAACAGCTACAAGCGGTTGGTGCCGGGCTTCGAAGCGCCGGTGCTGCTGGCTTATTCGAGCCGTAACCGTTCGGCGTCATGCCGCATTCCGTATGGCGCCGGCGAAAAGGCCAAGCGCGTCGAATTCCGCTTCCCGGACGCGCTCGCCAATCCGTACCTGGCCTACTCCGCTCTCCTCATGGCAGGCCTCGACGGCATTCAGAACCGCATCCATCCGGGCGACCCGATGGACAAGAACCTCTACGACCTTCCGCCGCAGGAGCTGGTCGACGTGCCCACCGTGTGCGGAAGCCTCCGCGAGGCGCTCGTCAGCCTCAACAACGACCGGGCCTTCCTGACCAAGGGCGACGTGTTCAGCGACGACCAGATCGACGCCTATATGGAGCTTAAGTGGGAAGATGTGATGCGCTGGGAAACCACGCCCAGCCCGGTCGAGTTCGACATGTATTATTCGAGCTAGTCTTCGAGAATTCGGCTGTTCGTCTTCGTCTCGCGCATCGAGACGTAGGCGACCAGCGAGCAGGCCGCGAGCGCGGAAATATACAGGTAGAACCACCGCTCGTGGCCGATGCTCTTGAGCCAGAGCGCCACATATTCGGCCGTTCCGCCGAAGATCGTGTTGGCAAGCGCGAACGGCAGCGCGACTCCCAAAGCCCGGATGTGCGCCGGGAACAGCTCGGCTTTGATCACCGCGTTGATCGACGTGTAGCCGGTCACCATCACCAGGCTGGCCATGACGAGCGCGAAGGCTGCCGGAACGCTCTTCACCGTCTCCAGCGTCGTGAACAGCGGATAGGTGAACACGGTCGCCGTCGCGCCGAAAAAGATCATCATCGGCTTGCGCCCGATGCGGTCCGATATCGCGCCGGCAAGCGGCTGGAGCAGCATCATCAGCGCGAGCGCAACGGTCATGATCCGCGATGCCGTCTGCCGGTCGAAGCCGCTCGTGTTCACCAGGAACTTCTGCAGGTAGATCGTGTAGGCGTAGAAGGCGGCGGTGCCGCCGGCAGTCAGCGCCATCACCAGCAGCGCCTCGCGCGGATGCTCCCCGAACAGGTTGCGCGTCGTGGATTTCGGCCGGTCCGCCTTCGCGGCCACAATCTCGTAGCTCAGCGTCTCGTCGAGCCGCCGCCGGATGATGAAGGCGACGATCGCCAGCACTCCGCCCATCGCGAAGGCGATCCGCCAGCCCCAGGCGTCGAGCTGCGCTTCGGTCAGGATGCTCTGGAGGAAAACGAGGAAAGCGAGCGCCGTCAGCTGCCCGCCGATGATCGTCACATATTGGAAGCTAGACCATAGCCCGCGGCGCTCGCGGCCGGCCATTTCGCTGAGATAGGTCGCGCTCGATCCATATTCTCCGCCGAGGCTGAGCCCCTGGATCATCCGAGCGATGAGAAGGATGGCGGGTGACAGCACGCCCGCCTGCGCGTGCGTCGGAGCGACCGCGATGAGGAGCGAGCCGGCGCACATCAAGGTCACCGACAAAGTCAGCCCGGCCTTGCGGCCTCTGTGATCGGCGTAGATGCCCATCAGCCACGCGCCGATCGGCCGCATCACGAAGCCGACGGCGAACACGGCCGCGGCCTGCAAAAGCTCGGCGGTCTGGTCCTCGGCCGGGAAGAAGCTCTTCGCGAAATAGATCGCGAAGGCCGCGTAGACGTACCAGTCGAACCACTCGACAAGATTGCCTGCCGAGCCGCCGACGATGTTCTTTAGGCGGCGCGCGGCGGTGTCAGCCACTCGCGCGGGCCCGCGCCGCTTCCGCCCTCGACGATCCGTAGAGCCAGTAAACGACGAGACCGATCGCGTTCCATATGAGGAAGTACTGCTGCGTTTTGATCGGCAGGCTCCAGAACAGATAGGCGCACCCGAGGATGGCCACGATTCCGACCAGCCACGGCGCCGGGGTCGTGAACTTGCGCGGCGCATCCGGCTCACGCCTGCGCATCGCCAGCATGCACGCGGACACGGCGATAAAAGCGCAAAGCGTTCCCGCATTGGCGAGCGCGGCGATGTCGGCGAGCGGGAACAGCCCGGCGATGACCGCAACGACGATTGCGGTGAAGATCGTGATCCTGACCGGCGTTCCGCGGCTCGAGACTCGCGCCAAGTTCGTGGGGAGCAGCCCGTCGCGCGCCATTGTGAAGAAGATCCGGCTCTGGCCGTAGAAGAAGGCGAGGATGACGGTCGGCAGCGCGACCACGGCGCCGATCGCGAGGATCCGCGCTGCCCAAGGACGGCCGATCTCGCGAAGGATCAGCGCCAGCGGCTCGGGGCTGTTGGCGAAGCGCAGGTACGACAAGGCGCCAATCGCGACCGCAGCGACGGCCATGTAGATGATCACGCACAGGATCATCGACCCGACGATGCCGATTCCGAGGTCGCGGTCGGGGTTCTTCGTCTCTTCCGCCGCTGTGGCGATCGCGTCGAAGCCGTAGAAGGCGAAGAAGATGATAGCCGCCGCCGCCATCACCCCGACCTCCGAGCCCGACGGCCCGCTGCGAGGGAAACCGTATGGCATGAACGGTTCGAAATTGCCGACGTTGAAGAACGGAAGCGCGACGATGATGAACAGCGCCAGCGCGGCCAGCTTCACCAGCACGAGGATGGCATTGACGTTGGCGCTCTCGCGGGTCCCGTAGATGAGGAGTCCGGCGACGACCGCAATGATGAAGATGGCCGGAAGGTTGAGCACTCCTCCAAGTTCCGGGCCCTGTATCAGCGCTGTCGGCAAGCCGGCCCCGATGCTTTGGAGAAAGCCGGCGGCATAGCCGGACCAGCCGACGGCGACGGCGCTGACGACGAGGCTGTATTCGAGGATCAGCGACCAGCCGACGATCCACGCGACGAGCTCGCCATAGACCACATAGCTGTAGGTGTAGGCGCTGCCGGCGGCAGGATACATCGTCGCCATTTCCGCGTAAGCGAGCGCCGCGAATGCGCAGATGACCCCTGCGATCGCGAAACTCAAAATGACCGCCGGACCCGCTTTGGCAGCGCCGACGCCCGTCAGCGTCAGGATGCCGGTGCCAACGATCGCGCCCACGCCGAGCGCGATGAGGTGCGGCCATGACAGGCTCGGGTGGAGGCGATGCTCGGCCGCCATTTCCTCGCGCGGCACGATAGTCTTGCGGACATTCCAGTTTTTCATGCGATCCCCCGTTTGGACGCTTGGTCGCAACCGCTGCCCGCGACGTCAATAATCCTTTGACAGCCGGACGTTCGCGCTGACTCGGCCGATCGTCGAGACCGTCGACAGTAGAGAGAGCCAGCGCGTCATCTGATACTCGACCCGCGTCGCAGAATATTCGTGCCCGTCGGTGATCACTTCGACGTACAGCTTGCGCCCGATATACTTGCCCGCCGCTAGGGCCGTCTTCTGGCCGGTGGCGATGTCCGCGGGAAGTATCCGCAGCCGGTCGAGGCCGACGGCACGGCGCAGCGCGTTGATCGGGTCGAGGTTGCCGGTCCCCTCGTTCAGCGCGGCGACGGCAGAAGCCAGCTGCAAGGCTTCCGGCGCCGACAGGTTGGTGATCGAGGTTCCGAACAGGATCCGCGACAAAAGTTCGTCCTGCGGAAGCTGCGGCACCGATGCGAAGCTGATTTCGGGTTTCAATCCCGTCCCCTGGACGAGGACCGTTGCGTCGAGCCCCTGGACCTGCGCTTCCGCACGGATGTCGAGCAGCGGGTTCGGCGGGTTCTCGCCGCGGAAGCGGATGATCCCGCGCTCGAGCCGGAAGCTGCGGCCGGCGAAATCGTAATCCCCACGGACCAGGTCGGCGCGGCCGGTGAACGCCGGGGAATCGGCGAACCCGCCCACGTGGAGGTCTGTCGTCCAGGTGCTGCGGATGCCGAGCCCGCGCACTTGCAGGTTGCCGCCGGCAAGGTCGACGTCGAGCCGCCACGGATGCAGCTGCTCGGCCTCGATGACGTCGGCTTCATCGAGGCCGGAATGGCGCACCTGGAGCTGGGGGACGGAAGCCGCCCTGCTGGCGCGGCCGAGCGTGAACCGCCCTTCGTCCAGGTGGAAATTGCCCGAGATCGTGCCGCCGCCGTTCGCCGATGAGCGGACCTTGAGCGGGCCCGTCACGCGCGCGGCGACGTCGTCGCGGTTCAGCAGTTGCGCGTGGCTGGCGTTGAAGGACAGATCGAGCAATGTCCGGCCTTCGGAGAAAGTCACCGTGCCGGCGCCGTCGAGCGACCCGCCGCCCGGCGTTTGCCCGGCGAGCCGGCTGAAGAAGAGCTTCGAGCCCTGGAAGCGGCCTTCGCTGACGAGGCGCTCGATGACGGTGCCCGTCACCGAGCTCTCCAGGCGCGCATTCTGCGTCCGCAGCGAACCGCGAATGATGGGGTTTGCAAGGCTGCCCCGAACGTCGGCGCCGATCGCGGCGGGACCGGTCAGGTCGAAAATCTCCACTCCGGACAGCCGCCACAGCGTGTCGGCGGCGCCCTGGTAGCGAAGCTGGGCGAACAAGGGCGCCTGCATCAGCTCGGCGACGACCGGGCCGTTGCCCAAAGGCGCGAACCGGGCCTGCGCGCGCCCGATGGTCTGCCCCCTGCTTACGGCCACCGCGCGAAGCCCTGCCTGGTTGCCCGCCAGGATCGCCGCCAGCCCCAGATCGATGGGCTGCGATGCAAGCACCAGGCCCGACCGGCTCAGGCCGCGCACCGTCAGGTTCAGCTTGCCGGAACGCGTCCCCTTCCACGCATAGTCCAGAGTGCCGCTCGCGCGCCCGCCCATGTCGAGGTCCGGCCAGGCGATGTTGAGGACGTCCATCGGCATCGACTGAAGCTGCGCGTGGACGCTCGGCCGAGATCCGCTGTTGCCCGAGACGACGGCTCGCCCGCCGCCGAACGACACCCGCGTCGGCGCCAACGCCCAGCCGTCGCCGGAACGCGTCAGGACAGCCGCCTGGTCGAGCACGAGCGGCTTGCGCTCGACCGAGCCGCGGCCCGTCAGCCGGATTTGGTCGGGCGACAGCTCGGCAAGGGTATTGAATTCGAATGCGGCGCCGCGGCGCCCCGCGAACGCGGCCCGCACCTGTCCGGACCCGTTCACGAGGTTCGCATTGGCGGCGAGCCGGGCCATGGTGATGCCGTTAAATTCCACCCCACGGGCGTTGACGACGCCCGTTAGAGCCGTTCGGTTTTCGTCGAGCACTATCGTGCCGTCGAGGCGGCCGCTACGCACGGCGAGCGCTCCGGGAAGGGTCACGCCGTTAGCGACCAGGTGCGCTTCGATCTTCTGCGCGTCGCCGACCGGTGCGAACGCCAGCGTCCCGGTGAGGCCGCCGCCGGCAACCTCGAGGCCGCCGGTGAACCCGCCCGGATCGGCGCGAAGCTGCCCGGACGCATGCGCGCCATTGACGTCGAGCGCGGCGACCGAAATCACTGTGCGGGCGCCTCTCGGAAGCAGGATCCTGCCATTGCTGGTGAAGTGGCCCAGGCGCGATCCGCCCGATGCGCGATAGTCGAAGCCCGCTGGCGTCGGATTGAGCAGCAGCCGGACGTCCTTGAGGCCGAGGGTCTCGTTCGGCCGATCCAGTAACAGCTCCACTTTCGGCCGGGCGATATTGCCGTCGAGCACCATGCGGACGGGACCGTATTGTGCCTGTCGTCCCCTCGCCGTGATGTGGAAGGTCCCGTCGCGGTAACGCACGCCTTCACCGCCAAGCCGGAGCTTGGGCGAGTAAAGCTGCAGGTTGCTGAGGTGCAGCAGGCCGTCCGGCGTACGGGTGAGGTCCGTCTCCAGCCGCGGAAGTCCGCCAGTCAGATCGCGAAAGAAGCTGTTGTCGAGCCGGCGCACCCACGCCTTTGCGGAGCCGGTGACGAGCGATCCGCGACCGCCTGGCGCGGGGACCACGCGAAGGTCGGTCAGCACGTCGACGATTCCGAGCCCTTCGATGAAGTAGCGCTTCATCCCCCCCGACAGCAGGATTTCGAAACGGCCGGTGACCAGATCGATCAGCAGCGAAACCTTGCCGTTCAACTGCGCGCTTCGCAGCTGAAGCGCGTCGCCGCGGACCAGTTTGGGCGTGATCGTCAGGAGGCCGTCCAGGCTGGCATTGGCGAGGATCGCGCCGGCAGTATCGCCCACCCCGGTGATCGCCCGTGCCCGAAGGTGGAGCGGCACGCGCATGGGCCAGGGCGAAAGCCGGCCCCTCCCCTCCGCGCGCACGTCGATGAAACCCGTCTGGTCGAACTTCACGCCCGGTGATGTCAGCCGGTAGGAATAATCGGCCGTGCCGAACGGCCCGTCGAGCGTAACGAGCATCCGCACGCTGCGTCCGGCCATGTTGGTGAACAGCGCTTGCGGCCGGAGCAGGTCGAATCCGATCCGGACCGAGCGGAAGCGGTTCTGCGCGAGATCGAGAGCGCCCCTCGCCGCCGCTCGCAACGCGCCCGACCCGAGCACGAGCTCGCCGTCGAGGATGCGGTCTTTCAGAGTCGCGCTTCCACTCACTCGAACGCGTGGCGCGGTCAGCCGCATCTGGCGGCCCTTGAGGAACTGCGAAGGCGCAAGCACGCCCGTCAGGCCGAAGCGGCCATTGTCGTTGGTGAGACGGAGCCGGCCCGTCGGACGGCCCGAAAGGTCCAGCGCCGCCGCTCCCCGCCAGCGGCTCCAGCCGCCGTCGCCGGTGATTACCAGGTCGAGCGACCGCTTCGACCCGATCATGGCTGGCAACAGCCCCCCGGCGGCGGACCGCGCGCGTACCTCGAGATCGAAACGGTCCCCGTCAGGCTCGGCGTCGAGCGCGATCGCAAGCCGGTCCGAACCGTCGATCGCCGCGGCGAGGTTCACGACTGCGCGGCCTGACCGGATGTCGGCGCTTCCCTTCAAACGGCCGACGCGCGCGGTTTCCGTGACGCTTTTCTGAATCTCGAGGCGGTCGACGGTGAGCTCGCCGATGCGAATGTCGAACCCAGGAAGGATCGGACCCTTCTTCGTGCTCGGCTTGAGTTTCGGAAGCCGCACCAGAGCGACTCGGTCCGCGTGCAGCCGCTCGATCCTGAGGCTGTTGTAGAGCCACGCGGCCGGCGTCCAGTCGATGTCGATTTCCGGCGACGTCAGGAACACGCCGTCCTGGTCGAGGACCGCAACGTTCCTGAGCTTCGATTCTCCGAACACAGAGCCGTCGATGCGCCCGATCCGGATCCTCAGCCCCGACGAGGTTTCCAGCTGCGCGATGCGGTCGACGATCCAGCGATGGCCCGGGGCCGTGTCGAGCACGAACAGCCCGATTCCCAGCAACAAAGCGAGAGCAAGGAGGAGCGCGAGCAGCTCCTGCAGCAGGCGCCGCACCCAGTTGCGCTTCAACCGATAAGGCGGCCGCTCGCGCGGTTCGCGCCCGGCCGCGATCTCCGTCATCAGAACGCCTGGCCCAGCGACACCGCGACGGCGATGCGGCTGTCGCCCTTGCGCGGGTTCAGCGGCGTTCCGACGTCGATCCGGATCGGGCCGAAGCTCGAATAATATCGCAGCCCCACCCCGGCGCCGAACTGCCACCCGTTGAAGTCCGGCGTGACCTTGTTGGTCAGCGAGCCGCCGTCGAAGAACGGGACGACGCCGAAATTGCCGCCCAACGCTTTGGGCCGAAAGCGCGCCTCGAGCGAAAATTCGGTCAGCGTCTTGCCGCCAACCGGGTCGCTTTCGAAGTCCCGGGGGCCGACTCGCTGGTAGCCGTAGCCGCGCACCGAGCCGCCGCCGCCGGCGTAAAAGCGCCGCGATGGCGCGATCGACGGCGCGTCGGCCCCGAAGATGCTGCCAAGACGGACACGCCCCGCTAGCACCGCAAGTTCCGAAACCGGCTGATAGGCGCTCGCATCGACCTGCGCCCGGCCATAAGCGAAAGATCCGCCCTTCGCGGAGACCTCGGGGCTCAGGTGGATCGATGCCCGGAAGCCGCGCGTCGGATCGAGCAGGTCATCGCTGCCGTCGTATGCGAGGTTCAGCGGCAGCGCACTGATCAGGAAGGTCTTCGTTTCCTTGACGGCCGGATCCTGGAACACGCCGCGCTCGTCGGTCGCGAGAAGCTCTGCACCCACGCCCCAGGTCCATTTCTTGCGCCAGATGATGTTGCTCTGCCGCTCCAGGCTTCCGAGGAAGCGGATGGTGTGCGCCTCATAGGCATCGAAATTGGTGTGGCTTGCGGCTAGCTGGAGATCGAGGACGCGGTCCCGCGCGCCGAAATTGTTTCGGCGGAACTCGACTCCGGCGAGCTGCTCGCGCGTGCCGGCGATGCCGCGAAGAGTCAGAGCGCCTTCCGGATTGACGAAGTTCCGGTCCTGCCAATTGACTTCGAGCTTCGCACCCTCGCCCGTGCCGTAGCCGAGTTCGCCTGCGATCGTATGGCTCGGCGCAGGCGTCAGTTTGACGTCGAGATCCACTGTCTGCTGGTCCGGCCGCGGCACTACCGTCACCTCGGCGGACGCCACCAGGCCAGTCGCGATCAGGGCACGGCGCAAGTCGTCGACGCGGTCGCGCTCAAACCGCTGTCCGGTTTTGAAGCGCGCCATCTCCGCAACGTGGCGGGCGCCGAAGGGCGGCTCCCCGCTCACGCGAATCGTACCGAAGCGCGCGACCGGTCCGGTGTCGACCGGCAGGACCAGCGTCGCAAGATGCGTGCGATGATCTATGACGATCTGCTGCTCGCCGACGTCGGCAAGCGCGAAGCCTTGCTCGCCGAGGGCGATCTTGAGCCCGAGATCTGCGGCCGCGACGTCGGCGGCGATGACCGGATCGCCCGGCCTGATCGGAAAGGCCTCGCGAAGCCGGTCGGCTTCGGACCCCGCGGCCTCGAGCCCCGGCAGCTCGACGGACTGGAAGCGGTACTGTTCGCCAGGCTCGGCGGCGAGCGTTACCCTCAGCACCTCCCCCGCAGGTGAAATCGCGGGCTCAACGGTCGCATCGTAGAAACCCTGCGACCGGAGCAACTCGGCAAGAAGCTCGGCATCCGCTTCGGAGCGGCGCTGCACCTGGGCCGCGTTAGCGGGCTTCCTTCGCCCTTCGTACAAGGCGGACTGCTTTTCGAACGCCTCGACCAGCACTTGCGAATTGCCGAGCCGCTCCAGTCCCTCGATCGCGATCGCGTAATAGCGCTCGCTGCGGGCGTCGGTGATGGGCGTTTGGGCGGTCGCGGGTGGCTCGAGCGGTTCGTCCGCGGGCATCTTGCCGAGGTCGGGCCAGTCGACTCCAAGGTCCGGCATCGGGTCGAGCGGAGCGGACGGGTCGAGATCCGCCGAGCCCGAGGGGACGACGGGAGGCGGTGGCGGGCTCTGCTGGCCGAAAGCCGGACCGGACAGGAACGCACCGCAGGCGGCAGCGCCCAGCAGCCGCGAAAGCGATCCCACCCCAACCCCGGATTTCATCCCTTCAGAGTAGATGGCGCACATGAACCGCGCCAGACCGGTGAAGCGATTAATGAATGCTTCCGCGCACTTCCTCGCTCGCCAGCGTCACGATGACGCGTTCTATCTGCCGCCAGTGGCAGAACCGCACGACGTTGCCAGCGTCGCGGCTTCGCTCCGCGCGAATGGCCGCCTCCAGCCCGGCGTCGTCGCCGAAGCGCTCGATGAGCTCGGCCGCGTCGGCGAGCGCAGGCCTGCCGGAGATGAAGGGATCGTCCATCCTGATCGCTTTAGCTTCGAAGCCGTTTCGGGACTGCCGACAATCGTCGTCAACGGAGTGTTGACCATGAGTGCCCAGTCGATTGCCCCGCCTTCCCATCGCCTTTAAGCTGCACCCGACGCTGGGGGCAGCTCAATGAGCGACGTGTTCGTCTCGTACAAGGCCGAGGACAAGCGCCGGGTGAAGCCGCTCGTGCAGGCGCTTGAGGCCGAAGGCTATTCGGTCTGGTGGGACGAGCAGATCGGCGGCGGCGCCGCGTGGCGGCATGCGATCGAGTCGGAGCTCAATGCCGCCAAATGCGTCCTCGTCGCGTGGAGCAAGCGCTCCGTCGGGGCCGAGGGCACATTCGTCCAGGACGAGGCGACGCGGGCACAGCAGCGGCGGGTCTATGTTCCCGTCACGATCGACAAGGTCCACCTGCCGCTCGGATTCGGCGAAACCCAGGCCCTGCCGCTTACCGGCTGGCACGGCGACCGGTCGGACGCGCGCTACCGCGCAATTCTCTCTGCTGTGGAGCGGCTTGCGGGGGCGAGCCGTGGCGATGCGATTTCGCCGCGCGCTGGCATGGATCGTCGCACGCTCGTCGTCGGAGGTGCCGCGGCGACGGCGGCGATTGCGGGGATCGGCGGCTGGGCGCTGCTCAAGCCGACATCGGCACAGGCGGCGACCGACAGCATCGCCGTCCTCCCCTTCGCGAACCTCAGCGGCGATCCCGCACAGGCCTATTTCTCGGACGGCATAGCCGAAGAGCTCCGAAGCGCTCTCGCACGGCTCGCGGGTGTCCAGGTGGTCGGGCGCACGTCATCCGAAGCGGTCCGCAACGACGATGCGCAAACCGCCGCCACGAAGCTCGGCGTCACCAACATACTGACGGGCAGCGTGCGGCAATCGCCGTCGACGATCCGGGTGAGCGCGCAACTCATCGACGGCCGCAACGGCATCGAGCGGTGGTCGCAGAATTACGATCGCGCGCCCGGCGACGCGATCCGAATCCAGACCGACATCGCTGAAAATGTCGCGCGCGCCTTGAGCATCACTCTCGGTGCGTCCGATCGCGGCGCGATTTCGGTTGGGGGAACGAAGAATCCCGAAGCGCAAAAGCTCCTGTTGCAGGCGCTCGAGGCGACTCGCCGAGGCGACAAGGACGGTCTGCGCCAGGGTATTGCCCTTGCCGATGCCGCCATCGAGATCGACGCTCGATACGCCGATGCCTATGCGCACAAAGGGCTCTTCACGGCGTGGTACGCGAGCACCTTTGCTACCGACGTCCCCGAGCTTGTCCGTTTGCGCAACGAGGCGATGGAGAACGCGAGGCGTGCGCTCCGGCTCGCCCCCGATCTGGCAAACGCCCATCGTGCGCTCGCCGAAATCCATCGGATATACCTCGATCTCGGATCGGCCATCCCCGAATACCAGCGAGCGCTCGACCTTGCTCCGGGCGACTCCGGACCCCTTTCCGATTACGCGATGGTGCTCGGCGCCCTCGGAAACGGCAGGGAGGCGGTCCGCCTCGCCGAGCAGGCGATCACGCTCGATCCCCTCAACATCAACTCCTACTTCACCAAATATGCGGCGCTGATGTCCGCGGGGCGCTATGCGGAAGCGGTCGACTTTTCCCGCGACCTCGAGCGCACCAAGCCGCACCTGTTCAACTGGCCCGAGGGCGTCGCATACGCCCTCATCATTCAGGATCGGATACCCGAGGCCGAAGCATATTTGCGCAAGGCGCCGGCGGACAATTACAACCGGCTGGTCAATGAAGCCGTCATCCTCGCGCGTACCGGCCGGCGCGACGAGGTGGCATCGCGGATCGACCGGTTACGCCAGTTATATGGCGATGCCGCCAGCTTCCAGTACGGGCAGATCTATGCCCAGCTCGGCGACAAGGACCGCGCTTTTGCAGCGCTCGACAGGGCATGGCAGATTCGGGACGCCGGCCTGCTTCGGATCAAGAACGACAAGTTCATCGCGCCGCTTCGAAGCGACCCCCGCTATGCCGCGCTCGTGGAACGGATGAACTTCCCGGCCTGACTCTGGCGTCGCGGCTGCCGCTCTGCCATTGCGCGGCAATGGAGCCTCAGAACAAGCGTGCCGGCGGCTGCTTCCTCATGGCCGCCATACTCATCGGCTTCGTCGTCGGCCTGGCCACGCGGGATGCCATGCGCGGGGTCATGCTCGGCACCCTGGCCGGCATCGTAATCGCCGTGGTCTTGTGGCTCGTCGACCGCCGCCGGACCGGCTGACGCCTAGCCGAGCTTTCTCGCTGCCCAGATCACGCGCCCGATGCAGTGGATCGCGTCGATGTCGCAATCCGGCCAGTCGGGATAGGCGGGATTGTCCGACTGCACGGTCACGCGTCGCCCGGCAGGATGGATCGCAAGGCGCTTGACGACAAGCACGTCGTCGGCGCGAAGCACGTAAATTCCGTCCCGAAGGCGATCCATGCAATCGCCCAGGTCGACAAGGATGTCGTCGCCGGCGTTCAGCGTCGGGGCCATGGAGTCGCCCTCGACACGGATGATCGACAGGCTCGATGCGGCGGACGGCGTGAGCGTCTTCAGCCACTGCTGGTCGAACGCGAAATAGGGCCGTCCCCGCTCCTCTCCAGCGAAGCTTCCAGGGCCTGCCGAAGCGCGCACCAGCGTACGATTCACCGGGACCAGCCCTGGAGTGGCGGAGTCCGCTTCGGGGGGACCGCCGAGCAGGGATTCCGGCACTGCGAAGAAGCGCGCGAGCTTCTTTCGCTCCTCCTCCTTGAGCTTCTTGGGGACGCCGCGCCGGACGAATTGCTGGATGTAGGCGGAGTTGCGGCCAAGCATTCGGGACAGGCCGGCGAAATCTTCCCCACGCTCTTGGCAGAGACGCTCGAGAACAGCGCGCGGATCCGAGTTCATAACGCAGCTTTAAGCATAGGATTGTGCCTAGACCAGTAGGAATTGCGTTGGGAATGCATGGGCAGCCGAGTCGCGAAAACCGTGGGCAATGAAGAGTGTATTTGCTAAGGGAAGTCGAGAAATATTTGCGCCATCGTCGAGTACCACCGACCCGATTCGGCCGCGATGCGGTCGGTGATCCACGCTTCGTCTTCGACTTGCGCAATGGACGAGAGCCGCGTCCTCAAACAGTTGCGCGCGTTCGGGCTTATCTGGAGGCGGTCCAATGATGCGGATGGCGATGTCGCCGGCCGCGGCGGGCCTGCTGCGCGCGATCCTTCGGCGCGCTGGCGTGGAACGAGATAGGATTTTGCTTACGGAGTTCCGTTCCCATGACTGGCAATCGCTGACATTCGTCGGCGAGCAGCACCGGATGCGCCTTCGCATCCCCGCGCCCGGGGCCGACGAAATAGCCGCTCGCCTGCTCGACGATCTGAGCGATTGCGAGATTTCGATCCCCGGCCATGTCGTCGCAGACGTGGCGGTCACGGACGACCCCGAGCGGCACAAAGACGGGTCGATCGTGGTCACGATCGAAGCGCTGACCGTCGAGGACTAGCCGAGGGATCGACGGAGGTCGGCGAGCGCGCTCCGCAGTTCATCGGCGGCGTCGGGCCGTCGGCCGGCCACGCTCGCCGCCGCCAGATGCTGGTCGATGGTCTCGCTAAGTTCGCCCGGCGTAGGGATCGCCTGTCGCAAGGTGATCACCTTGTCGTCGGCGCTCGGCTGCACAACCCGATCGAGTAGCAGCACGTCCTCCGCTTCGGACTCGAAGTGAAGCGATGCGAGCTCGAACGGCGGAAGCGCGAAGCTGCGGCGGCGGAAGGCGTTCAGCAGGGCCATTCCGCAAGCGTACAGGCGAATCCTTGCCAGCCCGTTAGGCCGAGGAAGCCGGAGTGCTTTCGATAAGCTTCACGAGCGCGTCGGTGAAGTGCGCGACGTCGTCCGGCTTGCGGCTGGTTACGAAATTGCCGTCGGTGACGACCGGCTCGTCGAGGACGGTGGCGCCGGCATTGCGCAGGTCGGTGCGAATCGATGGCCAGGCCGTGACGGTGCGCCCGCGTACGAGGTCGGCCTCGACCAGCAGCCATGGCCCATGGCAGATCGCGGCCACCGGCTTGCCGGAGGCAGCGAACTGCCTGATCAGCGCGATCGCTGCGGCGCAGGTCCGCAGCGCATCGGGATTGCGAACACCGCCCGGGAGGATCAGCGCGTCAAAATCCTCGACCCGCGCGTCCTCGATGGCGAGGTCGGGCCGGATCGTCCTCCCGGGGTCGTCGTGGACCGTTGCCTGAATGGGCATCAGGTCGAGCGAGGCGAGCGCAACCGACGCCCCCTTCCCGGTCAGGATCGCACGCGGACCGAACAGCTCCGATTCCTCAAAGCCGTCGGTCGCGACGATCAGGATCCTGGCATTCTGGATATTCGGCATTGCTCGTCCCGCACCGAGGAACCGCCTCGCCCCGCCGCTCGCTTAGGCGAGCAATGTCGGAAGCCAAACAGCGGCTGCGTCACAGCAGCGATACCGAGCCCGGTTATTCGCGCAAGCGGATGGGCCGCTATTGGGCCTATTTCGACGACAAGGGCGAACGCGTGACCGATCGCGAGACGATCGACCGGCTCAACTCGATCGCGCTTCCACCGGCCTATGAGAACGCCTGGTTCTGCAAGGATGCCAACGGGCATCTGCAGGCTACCGGCACCGACGCCCGCGGGCGAAAGCAGTACCGCTATCACCCGGACTTCCGCGCCCGCCGCGACAAGAAGAAATATACCGGCACGCTGGAATTCGGCGCCGCGCTTCCGAAGCTGCGGCGCAAGGTCGAATCGGACCTCAAGAAGCCGCCGCTGACCCGCGAGGCCGTGCTTGCTGCCGTCGTCAGGCTTCTCGACACGCAGTATCTGCGGGTCGGCAACGAGCAATATGCCCGCGAGAACAAGAGCTTCGGCGCGACGACGCTGCGAAGCCGGCATCTCAAGCGCAAGGGCGGCAAGCTCGTGATGCGCTTCCAGGGAAAGCACGGGATCACGCACGAGGTGCCGATCACCGAAGCTCGCCTCAGACGCATCGTGTCGAAGTGCCACGAGCTTCCCGGACAGCAGCTGTTCCAGTTCATCGACGCAAACAACGAGGCTTGCGCGGTCACCTCTGCCGACGTGAACGATTACATCAGGGACGCCACGGCCGGCGATTTCACGGCGAAGAACTTTCGGACGTGGGCGGCGAGCGTCATTGCCTTCGAGACCATGATGGAAGCGCAAGAGGAGGACCGCAGCAAGATCAGCCTGACGACAATGCTGGAACCGGTCGCCGAGGCGCTTGGGAACACGCCCGCGATCAGCCGGAAGTCCTACGTGCACCCCAAGCTGATCGAGGCGGCGCGGGAGCGCCCACGCAACCCGCTGGGCGGCATGGAGCGGCCGCGGTCCCGCAAATGGCTGTCCTCCGCGGAAGTGGGGCTTCTGGACTTCCTCGCCGGCCGGAAGCGCCGGGCGAAGAAGGCCCAAGCGGTGGAGCGCACGGCCGATGCCGCGATCCGTGCCGCAGAGACCGCAGGCCCCGCGAAAGTGCGGTCCGCGGCGGAAGGCGCTGCCCAAGCCACGGCTTGATTTCGCGCCGCGCGCGCGGCCATGACGGCGGCGATGGATGAGCGCATCACCTGGCCGGCGCGCACCGCCGACTGGCTCTCACAGAACCAGCACGAGCTGCTGATCGGCGGCGCGGCTGCAGCGGCCGCGGTCGTCGCCATGCTCATCCTTCGTCACATCGGGCACCGCATCACCGCGCACGACCCGCATTGCCGGACGTGGCGGTCGGTCATCGGCCGCGTGCTCGCCAAGACCAGCATCTTTTTCATGGTCGTCGCCGCCCTCGACGTTCTGGCGAGTTACACGGGCCCGCCCGAGCGGGTAGCCCGAGTGATCGACGTGGCCTTCGTGATCGTCGCTGCGATCCAGGGCGCGGTCTGGGCACGAGAGCTCATCATGGGAACGGTCAGCCGCCATTCGGGCGACGAAGCCGGCGAGACCGCCCTCGACAATGCCCGGGCCGTCATCCGCGTGCTCGTCAGCGTGGCGCTGTTCGCAATCGCGATGATCGTCATCCTCGACAACCTCGGGGTCAACGTCACCGCCCTGGTCGCGGGCCTTGGCATCGGCGGCATCGCCATCGGCCTCGCGGCCCAGGGAATTTTCTCCGACCTCTTCGCGGCGCTGTCGATCCTGTTCGACAAGCCGTTCCGGCGCGGGGACACGATCCGCTACGGCGACAGCACCGCGACGGTCGAGCGGATCGGGTTGAAGACGACGCGGATGCGCGCACTCACCGGCGAGCAGGTGGTGATGGCGAACACCAAGCTGCTCGACCAGGAGATCCGCAACCTCGCCGAAGGCGAGAACCGGCGGACGACTCTGACCTTCGGAATCACCTATCAAACGCCGCCGGACAGGCTCGCCGAAATTGCCGACATCGCGCGTCGAGCGGTCGAAAGCCGCCCCGGCTGCATCTTCGTCCGCTGCGGCCTCACCGGTTTCGGCGCGTCGGGCCTGGATCACGAGCTGCTCTACGACACCGAAAGCATAGACGTGAATGTGATCGCAGCCGACCGCGCCGCGATCATGATGAAGATCCTGAGCGAATTCGCCGCCGCGGAGATCGACTTCGCTTACCCGACGCAGACGACCTTCACCGCCGCCCCCGACGGCACGCTGGTGATGCCATACGCTCCAACGCCGTCACGCCGCTGATGCCTACTGCAAGCCTCGACGAAATTCGCGCGCGCATCGGCGAGGAGATCGGCGCCTCAGGCTGGCTCACGATTGACCAGCAACGGATCACGGCCTTCGCTGACGCGACCGAGGACCGGCAGTTCATCCACGTCGATCCCGACGGTGCGGCGAAGACGCCGTTCGGCGGAACGGTCGCGCACGGCTTCCTCTCGCTGTCGCTGCTGTCGCGGATGGCGGCGGAAGTGATCCTGCTGCCCGAAACCACCCATATGGTTGTCAATTACGGGCTTGACCGCGTCCGGTTCCTGGCGCCGGTCCGATCCGGCAAGCGCGTTCGCGGCCGCTTTTTGCTCGATTGTGTCGAAGAAAAAGCGCCGGGCCAGATTCTTTTGCGCCATGTCGTCACCGTCGAGATAGAGGGCGAGGACAAGCCTGCCTTGTCGGCCGTGTGGCTGACGCTGCTTTTCATCTGAGGAGAATATCATGGCCCGCGATGCCGTCATCGTTTCCACCGCCAGAACGCCGATCGGCAAGGCCTATCGTGGAGCCTTCAACGCAACGCCGTCGCCGACACTGGCAGCGCACCCGATCCGGGCCGTTGTCGAGCGCGCGAAACTGGACCCCGCCGAAGTCGACGACGTCATTATCGGCGCCGCGCTACAGCAGGGTGTGCAGACGACGATCGGGCGCACCGCCGCCTTGCGCGCCGGGCTTCCGGTTACCGTCGCCGGAATGTCGATCGACCGCCAGTGCGCGTCCGGACTGATGGCGATCGCGACCGGCGCCAAGCAGGTCATCGTCGACCGGATGGACGTGATCGTCGCCGGAGGCGTCGAATCGATCTCGCTGGTGCAGACGGGCGAGCTTCGAGTCGGGCCCGATCCCGAGCTGCTGTCGATGCACAACGGCGTCTACATGCCTATGATCGACACGGCCGAAGTCGTCGGCGAGCGCTACGGAATATCCCGCGACCGCTGCGACCAATATGCGCTTCGGTCGCAACAGCGGACGGCAGCGGCGCAAGCCGAGGGGAGGTTCGACGACGAGATCGTGGCCGTCACGACCAAGATGGGCGTCAAGGACAAGGAGACCGGCGAGGTCTCGATGCGGGAGGTGACGATCGACCGGGACGAAGGCAATCGCCCCGACACGACGCTCGAAGGCCTCGCCAAGCTCGAGCCGGTGCGCGGCCCGGGCAAGCAGATCACGGCCGGCAATGCCAGCCAGCTCTCCGACGGCGCATCCGCCTGCGTCATCATGGAGGCGGAGCTTGCGGCGAAACGCGGGCTCGAGCCGCTCGGCCGCTATGTGGGAATGGCCGTGGCGGGCACCGAGCCCGACGAAATGGGCATCGGGCCGGTCTTCGCCGTGCCGAAGCTGCTCGACCGCTTCGGCCTCAGCGTCGACGATATCGGGCTGTGGGAGCTCAACGAGGCTTTCGCCGTGCAGGTGCTCTACTGCCAGGACAAGCTCGGAATCCCCGACGACAGGCTCAACGTCGACGGCGGCGCGATCTCGATCGGCCACCCCTACGGAATGTCGGGAGCGCGACTGGTCGGCCACGCGCTGATCGAGGGCAAGCGCCGCGGAGTCAGACACGTCGTCGTCACCATGTGCGTCGGCGGCGGTATGGGCGCCGCCGGCCTGTTCGAGATTCTCTAGCGCGGCTTATCGCGCCGCGACAATTCGCCCGCTGCCGAAATTCTGGCGGCGGATGTTGGCGGGAGTTCCGACGTAGCGGAGCGTACCCGAACCGTAGACGCGTGCGTCAAGGCTACCCGTTGCCCGGACGGTGGCGTCGCCACTTCCGTAGAGCGACGCGCTGACGTTGGCCGCGTTGAGGCTCGCCAGGCGCGCGGTTCCCGAACCATGGATGTCGAGATCGAGTTCGCGCGTGCTTCCCGTCGCCTGCATGTCGCCCGAGCCCTGGATCATCAACTCGAGGCGGCCGCTCCTTACGCCCTGGATATCGACATTGCCGCTTCCCGACGTCTTGAACGCTTCGAGGCTCGGCGTTGTCAGCCAGACCCGGATCGGTCCGCGCATCCGGTACGATCCGCGCGAACTGATCTTGAGCGTGCCGGCGCGAACTTCCGTGGTAATCAGCGGCAGAATGTTGTCGTCGGCGGCGATGACGAGCGACGGGCGCGCACCGACGCGCACCTGGACGTCTTCCGAGCCCATCGCCTCGACGCGCTGGAATGCGCCGACCGCCCGGTTCTGGCGAACGACGTTCCCGCTCCCCTGGATGACCGGCATGCGGTTGTGCACCACCGTGGTCCAGCTCTGTGCCAGGACTCCCGAGGTCGGGAGGATCAAGGCGCTCGAAACGAGGGCGGCTGCAGCGATGATGAGAATGTTCTGGTGACGCGACATGATCCTGGCTCCCTTTGTACGCTACATTTGTAGCGCTACATTTGTAGAGCGCAAGCACTTTTTCGACGAACGGTGGAAATGCTAGGGCTGTAGCGATGTCGGCAGTCGAGCTTATCGCACTCGCCTCGACCGTCAGCCTGCTCGCGGGCTGGCGGCTGTATCTCGTGACGTTCGCGACCGGCCTGGCGATGAAATTCGGCTGGCTTGCCCTCCCCGACCAGCTTCGCGGGCTCGGTGTCCTCGCCGACAACTGGATCATCGGAATTGCAGCGCTCGGAGCGCTTGCGGAATTCTTTGCCGACAAGATCGCGTGGGTGGATAGCGCCTGGGACGCCATTCACAGCGTGGTGCGGCCGCTCGGCGGCGCATTGCTGTCGATGGCGATCGTCGACGGCGCCGACCCGGCCTGGCAGGTCGCAAGCTTCCTCCTCGGTGGCGGCGCGGCGTTCCTCGCGCACGCGGGCAAGGCGGGTGCGCGCACCATCGTCAACGCGAGCCCGGAGCCCTTCTCCAATGTGGCCGTCTCGAGCGCCGAGGACGTAGCCACCGGCGGGCTCTTTGCGCTGGCGATCGCGAACCCGATCGCGGCCGCACTGATTGCCGCGCTTCTCGTCCTGCTGTCGCTGTGGCTGGTGTGGAAGGCGCGCCGGCTTCTCAAGCGCATCCTGCCGCCGCCTCGCAGGCGGACCGGTTGAACCGCAGCTGCTTCGACGGGTTGTCACGGCAAACGAGGAGAGCGGAACGATGCCTGTTTCTGAACAACCGTTGGTCGAGCGCGTGGCGCGGGTTCTTGCCGGCGCTGCTCACAGCAGCAATGCCGAAGGGAGCGACCCGTCCGCCGGCGACAAGGTCGACATGGTCTGGCGCCAACATGTGAACGAGGCGCTGGCTGTGCTGCATACGATGCGCGAACCCGACGAGCAGATGGCGGCGCAGGGCGATCCCGACACTTGGGCGCGCATGGTCGAAACGGCGATCGCGGGCTGGAACCGGCAGGACTGACGTCCATCCGCAAAAAGACGAAAGGCCGCCCGGGTCGCCCCGAACGGCCTTTCCATTGTCTAGCCGGAAGCGGCCTGACGCCTTTTAGGCGGCAACCCCCGCGGAGGCTGCGCTCACCAGACTGGCCGCGTACGGCGTGTGACAATGAGACATCAGACCACCTCCTTTCGTTGCGTTGAACACAACCACGAAAATGGTGATTACCGAAGTGCTTTCAAGATCTTAGGTCGCGTGGCTCGCGATCCATTCTTCGACCACGGGAGCGATCTTCTCGCGCCATTTGCGGCCGTTGAAGATGCCATAATGGCCGGCGCCCTCGGCCATGAAATAGCGCTTCTTCGCTGGCGCCAGCTTCGATGCGAGGTCTAGGGCAGCCCTCGTCTGGCCGAGGCCGGAAATGTCGTCGCGCTCTCCTTCGATCGCGAGGAGAGCGGTATCGGTGATGGCCTTTGGATCGACCTTGCGTCCCCGGTGCGTGAGCTTCCCCTTGGGCAGCAGGTGCCGCTGGAAGACCACGTCCACCGTCTGAAGATAGAATTCGGCCGTCATGTCGCAGACCGATCGGTACTCGTCGTAAAATGTCCGCGTGACGTCGGCATTCTCATCGTCGCCGGCGACCAGATGCTTGAACATCTCCCAGTGGCTGGACAGGTGGTCGCCAAGGTTCATCGCCATGAAGCCGGCGAGCTGCATGAAGCCCGGATACACCCGCCGGCCGGCTCCGGGGTACAGGCCAGGGACAGTCGCGATGACGTTGTGCTCGAACCAGCTCAGCGGGCGCTGCGTCGCGACTGTGTTGACCGCGGTCGGTGCTTTGCGCGTGTCGACCGGGCCGCCCATCATTGTCAGGGTTTGCGGCCGGAACGGATGCTTGTCCGCGTTCATCAGTGCTGTCGCCGCGAAGGCCGGGACCGACGGCTGGCATACCGCGATCATGTGCGGGCGCTCGCCCCTCGTCTCGCCGATCCGGTCGAGAAAGGCGATCAGGTAATCGATATAATCGTCGAGGTCGAACCGGCCCTCGGCTGCCGGAACGAGCTTCGCGTCGCGCCAGTCGGTGATGTAGACGTCGTGGCGCGGCAGCATCCGCTCGACGGTCCCGCGCAGAAGCGTCGCGTAATGGCCGGACATCGGCGCAACGATCAGCAGCGGCGGCCCAACATCGACGCCCGCTCGCACAAAGCGCTTCAGCTGTCCGAACGGCTTGCGCAGGACCACCTCTTCGCGAACGGCGACGGTCTTCCCCCCGACCTTGGTTGTATCAAGGCCGAACTTCGGCTTGCCGCGCGGCGCCGAGGCGTGAGCGAAGACCTCGAGGCTCGCCGCGACGAGTGGGCTCGCCGACGCATAAGCCCAAGGATTGGCGGGGTTGGTGAGCCAGCCTGCGCCGAGCCCGGCCAGCTTGCTCGCGCCCGCAAGGAAGGAGCGCTGCACCTCATAAGCATCATAAAGCATCTGGTGCTGATGTGGCGGCTCTCTCGCACCTGCGCAAGATGATGCTGCAGCGCAACAGCGGTCGCGATTGAGGCGCCGGGCATGCACTGCTAGGCGGCAACTCATGGCGGGGAGCAAGGACAGGAAGCGCGCAAGCCTCGGCAACCTGATGCTCGTCTGGCGGTTCGCGGGGCGCTACCCGCAGCAGATAGCCGCCGCCCTCTTCTTCCTGATCCTGTCGTCGGCCGCGACTCTTGCTATCCCCTATGGATTCAAGCGCGTGATCGACCGCGGCTTCGGAAGCGGCGCAGCGAGCGGCGAGGCCGTGACGCAGGCATTCCACTATCTGCTCATGATTGTCGTCGTGCTGGCTGCGGCGACCGCGCTGCGCTTCTATTTCGTGTCCTGGCTCGGCGAGCGCACCGTCGCTGACCTCAGGCTCGCCGTGCAGAAGAACCTGCTGACGCTGCCGCCGCGCTTCTTCGAGGAAAACCGCCCGTCGGAGATCGCGTCGAGGCTGACCGCCGACACGGCAATCCTGGAACAGGTCGTCGGCTCGAGCGTGTCCATCGCCCTCCGCAACCTCGCCACGGGCTTCGGGGGAATCCTCTACCTGTTCGCATTGTCGCCCAAGCTGGCCGGAATGCTGGTCATCGGTATCCCGCTCGTCTTCGGGCCCGTTGTCCTCTTCGGCCGGCGGATCCGCGCGCTCAGCCGCGCGTCGCAGGATAAGATCGCAGATGTCGGCTCAACCGTCGCCGAGACGCTCGGCGCAATGAAGGTGGTGCAGGCGTTCGGCCAGGAAGATCGCGAGCTCGGTCGCTTCCGCACCACCGTCGAAACCGCATTCGGAGTTGCCCGCCGGCGCTTTGGAATGCGGGCGATCATGACCTTCACCATCATCACCCTGGTGTTCGGCGCGATCGTCCTGCTGCTGTGGGAAGGCGCGAGCGACGTCGCAGCGGGGCGGATGAGCGGTGGCTCGATTGCCGCGTTCGTGTTCACGGGCGTGCTCGTCGGCGGCGCGTTCGGCGCGCTCACGGAAACCTATGGCGACCTGCTTCGCGGTTCGGGCGCGGCGGGCCGAATCTACGAGCTCCTTGTCGCCAAACCGGAAATCCACGCGCCGGCGGAACCCGTCCCGCTGCCGCATCCGTCGCAGGGGGCGCTGCAGTTCGACGACGTCACCTTCCGCTATCCCACTCGGCCTGAGGACAAGGCGCTCCACGACCTGTCGCTGAGCATCGCTCCGGGCGAGACGGTCGCCGTCGTCGGGCCATCGGGCGCCGGCAAGTCGACGCTTTTTCAGCTCGCGCTGCGTTTCTACGACCCGCAACACGGACGCGTGCTGTTCGACGGGGTCGACGTCCGCGACGCCGACCCCGGCGAGATCCGCCGCCAAATCGCGCTAGTGCCGCAGGAGACGATCATCTTCGCGGCATCCGCACGCGACAACATTCGCTACGGCCGCTGGGATGCGAGCGACGAAGAGATCGTCGAAGCCGCGAAAGCGGCGAACGCCCACGAATTCCTGGAAACGCTGCCGGACCGCTACGACACGTTCCTCGGCGAAAGCGGCGCGCGCCTCTCCGGCGGCCAGCGCCAGCGCATTGTCATTGCGCGCGCGTTGCTTCGGGACGCGCCGCTCCTCCTGCTGGATGAGGCGACGTCAGCGCTCGACGCGCATAGCGAACGCCTAGTTCAGGAAGCGCTCGAGCGGTTGATGAAGACGCGCACGACGGTGGTGATCGCCCACCGTCTCGCGACCACGCGCGCTGCCGACCGGATCATCGTGATGGAGAGCGGCCGGATCGTCGAGGAAGGCACGCATGCGAGCCTGACGAAGGCGAACGGGCTCTACGCGAGCCTCGCACGCCTCCAGTTTGCAGGTCAGGCCGCCTAGCTCGAGCTTCCGCCGCCCGAGCTTCCGCCGGAGCTACCTCCGCCGGAGCTTCCGCCGCGGCCGCCGCGCCCGCTGCTTCCGCCGGAGCGCGAGCCGCCACGCGACGAGGAGGAGGACTTGCGCGCGCCGCTGCTGCGGCTCTTGGGTCCGCCGCTGCTCGATTTGGCGGCGCCGGACTTGCGAGCACCGGAGCCCGAGCGCGAGCTCGTCCCCGAGCTTTTTGCCGACGACCGCGACGACGAGCCGCTGCTTTTCGACGCGGAAGACGAGGAACGACCGCTACCGCTGCTGCGCCCGCCGGAGCTGCTGCGTGCGCCTGAGCTGCTCCGCCCACTCGACCTGCTGGAGCCGCTGCTGCCCTCCTCCATAGGCCATTTGCCGGACATGACGCGCTGAGCGGCATCGGCAACCGCCTCGGCGATCAGTGCGCCAAGTTTCGTCGCGCTCGACATCACCGAGCTCGCCGCGTTGCTGGCGCTGTCCGCCGCTTCCATTCCTGCATCCTTGATAGCCTTGCGCGCCTTGGGACTGGCGCTGATTGCCGCGGCCGCCGCGGCGAGGCCGGCGGCGAGCATTTCCTTGCTCATTGCTGCCTTGGCGATCTTGTCGACCGTGGACGTGCTCGACCTCGACGAGCGCGATCCGGACGAGCCAGACGAGCTCGAGCCCGACGACCTGGAAGATTTCGAGGATTTCGTACGCCTGCTGGATTTTGCCATCGCGAACCTCCCGTTTGATGCCGGGATAGACACCTGAGGCGAACAACAGTTCCGTTGCGGCGGCGAAAAGGCAGAGGATTCTGGCGGCTTGTTGGACGGGCGTTCGGGTCGCGACGCGCAGATACGTTAAAGGGGACCGCCGACGTGCGGCGATCCCCTCGAACATGGTCAGCGGCCGGAAGTGACGGCCGTCCGTTCAGCGATTACCGACGGACACCCCTTTCCGACCTCTGTGCTGAACCATGAGACATCGGATCACCTCCTTTCGCTGCGTTGAAGCTGGACTGAAGATGAATCCGAGCGCCCTTCAGGACAAGCCTTGTTTTGCGATCAGCTTTCGGCAATCCTCTTCGACTTCGCGCTTCCGACTCACGCGCGATCAGCTCCGGCAATCCTCGATCACGCGCGCAGTCTCCGGCCACGCCGGCACCGTGAGCAACGGCGTTCCGGCGGCGGCGGTAGCGAAGCGGCCGCGGCTGAAAGCGATCGCGTCCAGCAGCGGATCGGTCGCTGCAACCATCGCCGTCAACTCATTCGTCGCCTGGAATGTCGCGGGAACGCTTCGGGCGAGCGTGCTCGTCCACACCGACAGGGTGGGCGCTGCCGCTGGCACCCCTGTTCGAACGAATGCCACCGAGCGGTTCGCGCGGATGCAGCGGACGATCAGCCTGCGCGAGCCTGTGAGGTCGGTGAACGCCGATTCGCTGCCGCCGGCGATCGGTCGGTACGACCATGAGCCGAAGGTCGGGTGGACCTGGTCGACATCGAAGTGGGCGGGCGTCTGGGACAAAGCGGGGCTCTGCAACGGCAACGCGAGCGCTGCCGCGAACGCAAACATGAGTTTTTTCATTTGGTCAGTCGATCGACTTTTTCCTGAAGCTTCGCAAGCTCCGCGCGAAGCTCATCGAGCTCCTTGTCCGATGCGGCCGCCGGCTTCTTCGCACCGCCGCGAAAGGCTCCGGCCGCGTCCTCGAAAGCGGCCATGTTCCGCTTGGCGATATCCGCGAAGGCATTACCCGCGAATGCATCGGACATCGCTTTCTGGTTGCGCTTGAACGCATCCATCGCCGCGTCGAGATATTGCGGCACGACGGCCTGCATCGAATTGCCGTAAAGCCCAATGAGCTGCTTGAGGAATCCGACCGGAAGCATGGTCGATCCGCGCGCTTCCTCGTCGACGATGATCTGCGTGAGCACCTGGCGGGTGATGTCCTCACCGGTCTTCGCGTCGACGACCTCGAACTCGCGGCCCTCCCGAACCATTTCGGCGAGCCGGTCGAGCGTGATGTATGCGGAGCTTTCGGTGTCATAAAGCCGCCGGTTCGCGTACTTCTTGATCGTTACCTTGCCGCCAGACTTGCCCATGAACAGCTCCGAAGACCGAAAGACGAGCCTATCAGACGCGCACTGTGCGGTGCAACAAAACCGCGCTCCGCGCCCGCTGACGCTGTTCCTGGAGCTGGTGCGCATGCTCTCGAAGACGCAGCCGGAGCTCGCCGCCAAAGCGCTTGAAGGGCTGTCCCGCTATGAGGAAGCGCCGCGGGCGCGGCCGGGGCGACAGCGGCAGGCGCTCGCGCGGGTGCGCGGAGCTTCGCTTCGCGATTGCGGCGGCGCCGGAGCCCCGGTCGTGCTCTTGCCGTCGCTGATCAATCCGCCAGACGTGCTCGACCTCGACGAGCAGGTTTCGCTTGCCCAAGCGATCGCAGGCATGGGCAGGCACGCGCTGCTGCTCGACTGGGGCCGTGCACGCGAGCGTTCGCAGCTCGACCTCGGCGGCCATATCGAGGAGTTGCTTCTGCCACTGCTTCGCGAGGTCGGAGAGCCTGTCGCGCTGATCGGCTATTGCCTCGGCGGCACGATGGCGATCGCCGCCGCCAATCGTCTCCCTCTGGAGTGCCTCGTCACCCTTGCCGCACCGTGGCGCTTCTCGGCTTATCCCGAAGGGGCCCGCGCCTCCTTGAAGCAGCTGTGGGAATCGTCGCGGACGACCGCAGAGCAGCTTGGCGCGTTGCCAATGGAAGTGCTTCAGGCAGCATTCTGGTCGCTCGACCCGCGCAGCACGGTGGCGAAATTCGCTCGCTTCGCCGAGGTCGACGCCGACAGCACCGAGGCACACCGGTTCGTGACCCTCGAGGATTGGGCGAACGAGGGCGAGCCCCTGCCCTGCCCCGCCGCGCGCGAGCTGCTCGAGGACATGTTCGACCGTGACTTGCCCGGCAACGGCGAATGGCGCGTCGACGGCAAGGCGGTATCCGACACTCTTGACGTGCCGCTCGTCAACGTCACGGCCGCGAACGATCGAATAACTCCGGCGACCGCGGCGCCCTCGGGTGAAACGCTCCATGTCGATGCCGGCCATGTCGGAATGATCGTCGGCTCTGCTCGCAAGCAGCTTCACGCAGTCCTTGCCGAAGTGCTTCGCCGATGATGGCGCACCCAAGAGGATTCGAACCTCTGACCTCTGCCTTCGGAGGGCAGCGCTCTATCCAGCTGAGCTATGGGTGCGTGGCGCTGCGACTTAGCGGCGGCGGTTGCATGCGACAAGGTGTGGGGCGATGAAACCGCGATGCGCATCTCTCTCTTTCTTGCGGTTGCCGCTTTGGTGACGACCGCCGCGACCGCCGCTGACCGCCCTCGCGCACGCGAAGCGGGTATCGGCTTCGGGATCCTGCCGACCGGGCCGCTGAACGCGATCACCGACGTCGCCGGCGTAAAGGTCGGGCACGTGACGATCATCGAGGGTAAGGCGATCCGCACCGGTGTCACCGCGGTCCTTGCGCATGGCGGCAACCTCTACCAGGACAAGGTGCCGGCGGGCTTCGCGGTCGGCAACGGCTACGGCAAGTTCATGGGGTCGACGCAGATCGCGGAGCTTGGCGAGATCGAGACGCCGATCGTCCTCACCAACACGCTTAGCGTACCCGAAGCCGCGGCTGGAAACATCGAGTGGACGCTGCGGCAACCGGGGAACCGCGATGTCCGCTCGGTCAACGCCGTCGTCGGCGAGACCAATGACGGCTTTCTGAACGACATTCGGGCGCGTCGCGTACGGCCGGCTGATGCGATCGCCGCAATCGAGTCGGCCAAGGCAGGGCCGGTCGACGAAGGGGCCGTCGGCGCTGGAACGGGAACGGTCGCCTTCGGCTGGAAAGGCGGCATCGGCACCAGCTCGCGCAAGCTGCCCGCGAAGCTCGGCGGCTGGACCGTCGGCGTGCTCGTGCAAACGAACTTCGGCGGTATCCTCGACGTCGCCGGCGTCCCAATCGGCCAGGAACTCGGCCAGTATTTCCTGAAGAACGAGCTTGCGGCCGGTTCTGCCGACGGCTCGGTGATCATTGTACTTGCAACCGATGCGCCCCTCTCCGACCGCAACCTCGAGCGTCTTGCTCGCCGCACGTTCCTCGGCATCGCGCGGACCGGCTCGCCGATGACGAACGGATCGGGCGACTACGCGCTCGCTTTTTCAACGAATGCCGATGTGCGCCGGACCGCCGAACGGCGAGCCAGGCCAAGCGGCATTGTCGACTTGCCAAACGAGCAGATGTCGCCGCTTTTCCAGGCGGCGGTGGAGGCGACCGAGGAAGCGGTCATCAACTCGCTTTTCGCCGCAACCACGATGGAAGGAGCGCAGGGCGAGATCCGCGCACTGCCGGTCGGCGACGTCATCCGGCTCTACCGGCGGGCGCGCCGCTAGCCCAACTTCGGGAACCCCCGGCTCCGGCCCGCCGTTCACGCGGCGCATGGAACATCAGACGACGCTCGAAAAGACGCTGTACGCGCCGCCTCCGAAGCGCGAGGAATTCTACACGGAAGTCATCGAGCTTCTTGCCGCGTCGGAGATCCCGTTCCTGCTATCCGGGACCTACGCCCTCGCGGCCTACACGGGCATCGTCAGGCCGACCAAGGACGTGGATGTCTTCACCACCGCCGGCGACTGCCTGAAGATCCTCGCCTACTTCAAGGAAAAGGGCTTCGACGTGGAGATCGTCGATGACCGCTGGCTGGCGCGGATCACCAACGACGACATCTTCGTCGACGTCATCTTCAACATGCCGACCGCATCGACGCACGTCACCGAAGACTGGTTCGACAATTCGCCACGCGCGCAGCTTTTCGGGACCGAAGTGCACCTGGTGCCGCCGACCGAGTTCGTCTGGTCGAAGATGTTCGTTCAGGACCGTCACCGGTACGACGGCGCCGACGTCGCCCACATGATCCTGAAGCGGCACGGGGAAATCGACTGGCGGCGGCTGCTGAATCATATGGAGCTTCACTGGGAGGTGCTGCTCATTCACCTGCTCAACTTCCGCTACATCTATCCGAGCGAGCGGGATTCCGTCCCGCAATGGCTCCTCGACGAGCTGCTCGACCGCCTGCGCGTCCAGAACAGCATCCCGGCACCGGGAATGAAGGTGTGCCGCGGGCGCATCTTCTCGCCGCGCGATTACATGACCGACGTCAACGAGTGGGGATTCTCCGAGCCCGTCGGCAACCTCGAAGAACAATATCACGAGCCGCATTGATGAAGATTGCAGCGATCGGCGATCTCCACGTCACCGAAGACAGCGTTTCCCCTTACGCGCAGATGTTCGTGGAAATCTCCGATTCCGCGGACGTGCTCCTGCTGTGCGGCGACCTCACGAATTTCGGCAAGGAACGCGAGGCCGAGATCCTCGCCGAGGACATCCGCAAATGCACGATCCCCGTGCTCGGCGTGCTCGGCAACCACGATTACGAATGCGGGATCCACGAGACGGTCGCGCACATTCTCCGCGATGCGGGAATGATCGTTCTCGACGAGCAAGCGCATGAAATCGACGGCGTCGGCTTCGCCGGCGTCAAGGGCTTCATCGGCGGCTTCGGCCGCGGCGAGCTCGCGCCGTTCGGCGAGCCAGAGATCAAGGCGTTCGTCGACATCGCGAACAACGAGGCGCGCAAGTTGGAGAACGGATTGCGCTCGCTTCGGACGGAGAAAGCCGTCGCTGTCCTGCACTATTCGCCGGTGGTCGACACGTTGGTGGGCGAGCCGATCGAGATCTTCCAGTACCTCGGCTCGCAGCGCCTCGCAGACGCGATCGACCGCTTCGACAACATCGCCTTCGTCGTCCACGGCCACGCACATCACGGGACCTACGAAGGCAAGACGCTGCGCGGCACTCCCGTCTACAACGTTGCGCAATTCGTGCTGCGGGAAGCGGTGGGCAAGCCCTACACCATCCTCGAAGCCTGACTATTTCTTCCCTTCGCCGGGGATCGGCGTGGGCGTGTCCAGCGCTTCGCGGACGTACAGGCGCTTGATCAGCACATAGGTGACGACGGTCAACGGCGCCGCGAAGAACACACCGACGATGCCGAACAGAAGCGCGAAGGCGAGCAGGGCGAACAGCAGCACCACCGCGGGCACCTCGACCGCATATTGCTGGATGACGGGCTGGATCAGGTAGGCCTCGAAATGCTGCACGAAGACGTACATTCCAGCCGTCCACAACGCGAGCTCCGGGCTTTGGACGAGCGCGATCAAGATTCCCGGAACTGCCGAGAGGATCGGACCCGCAAACGGAATGAACTCGAAGAAACCTGCGAGGATTCCGAGGACCAGCCACGATTGCACGCCCAGCAGCCACAGGCCTGTGCCGGTCATCACGCCGATCACCACCATCGCCACGAGCTGCCCGCGCAGCCACAAGCGGAGCGCCTTTTCCGAATCGTCCATCGCTTCCGCAATGAGCGAGCGGCGATGTGCCGGGACGAGCTTGATCGCACCCGTTCGATAGAAGCGCGGCTCCGCGGCAAGGAATATGCCGCCGAAGAAGACGATCAGGAGGTTGGCGAGACCGGTGCTCGCGGCGGAAAGCCAGCTGCTGAATCGCGAGACGAGCGCCCCGCCGTGACGGTGCAACTCGGCAAGCCAGCTCTGGAGCGGATGCGCGAGGCCCACTCCGGCAAGCCATTCATCGACAGTCGCCAGGGCCCGCGGCATCGTATCGGCAAGCGTTTCCGTCTGCGCCGCGATCTGCCTCCCGAGCATCCACGCGACCGCGCCAATGACTGCGAGGATCAGCAGCACGGCGATGAGCACGGCCAGTCCGTCCGGCACGCGGAGGCGATTGACGAATGGGTCGGCGATCGTCCGGATTATCGTCGCCACGACGACCGCGCCGAACAGGAGCACGAGGACGGTTCGCAACTGCCACGCGAGGAAGGCGAGCACGACGAGGCCGATGACGATCAACGCCCGCCGCACGAACTCCGCGTCGCCACTCCGCTTCCGTTCAGCCAATTCGCGCTCCAACCTCCGTCATCAACGACGATGAATAGCGGCTGGATAGAAAAACTGTTCCGGAACAGAAAGGATTACGCCGTGCGACCAATCGCGTCCTTCATGTGTTGGAGAGATTCGCATGAGCAGAATGCCCGTCATCTTCATCGGCCACGGAAGCCCGATGAACACGCTTGAGCTGAACGGCTTCACGCGCGGCTGGCGCTCGGTCGGAAAGGCGCTGCCGCGTCCGCGCGCGATCGTCGTCGTGTCCGCCCACTGGTATTTCGGCGCGACGGCGGTGACGGCAATGGAACGGCCGCGGACGATCCACGATTTCTACGGCTTCCCGCGCGAGCTTTTCGCTTTCGATTATCCGGCTCCCGGATCGCCCGACGTCGCGCAGGAGGTCGTCGAAGCGGTGAAGCCGATCTGGTGCGGCCTCGACCGCGACCAATGGGGCCTCGACCACGGCACCTGGAGCGTCCTCGCGCACGTCTACCCGGACGCCGACATTCCCGTCATCCAGCTATCGATCAACGCGCTGAAGCCACTCGATTACCATGTCGAGCTCGGCCGCAAGCTCGCGCCGCTACGGGACCGGGACATCCTGATCCTCGCCAGCGGCAATGTCGTCCACAACCTTCGCCGCATCGAGTGGGACAAGCCCGACTCGGCGTTCGACTGGGCTGAGCGGTTCGACGATGCCGTGCAGGCCCAGCTTGGATCATCGCCCGGGGACATCCTTCGAACGACCGAGCATCGCAATTACGATTTGGCCGTGCCGACGCCCGACCATTTCGTGCCGCTGCTTTACGTCGCGGGCGTCGCCGCCGAATCCGGCGAGGTGATGAAGCCGTTCCTCAAAGGCTATGCGATGGGGTCCCTGTCGATGACCTGCTACGGAGCCGGTGCCGACTTCGACTGCACTGTCGAAGAGGGCGCGGCCGACATCCCGGATCACCTTCCGGCCGATCAGACGAATATCTAGGCGGCAGGCCAGCCTTCGATGATTTCGACGAAGCGCGTGAGCCAGGCGTTCGTCTGGTGCCCGTCGACGACGCGATGGTCGATCGTCAGCGTCACGTAAGCCATCGGCCGCACCAGGATCGCGTCTTCGCCCCCGAGCTCGCGGACCACTACGCGCTTTTCGAGCTTGCCGACGCCAAGGATCGCGGCCTGGCCCTGGTGCAGGATGATCGGTGCCGCGAGCAGCGAGCCGGAAACGCCGTGATTCGAAATCGTGAAGCTGCCGCCGGAGATGTCGGCTCCACTGAGTTGGTTGTCCCGCGCCCGGCGGGTCAGGTCGTCCAGCTTGGCGCCGATTTGCTCGAGGCTGAGGCTTCCCGCGTCCTTTACGACCGGAACGATCAGCCCCTTTTCGCCGAGCGCGGTACCGACGCCGATGTCGACGGTCGGCGAGATCGCGATGCGGTCGTCCTCCCAGCGGCCGTTTATCGCGGGCGCGACAGCCATCGCGTCGGCCGCCGCTTTGACGATGTAGGCGGTGTAGCTGAGCTTGACCCCGCGCGCGGCCATCGCGGCCTTGTGCGCCGCGACCGCTGAAAAATCCGCTTCGAACACTGCGGTGACGTGCGGCTGCTCGGCGACGGCCCGCGCCATGTTCTCCGCAATCTTCAGCCGCATCCGATCGTGCGGAATATCCTGCCCCGAGAATTGGCGCGGCTGCGCGTTCGGTGGCTCGCCGGTGCTGCTGACGGTCACGGCGGCAGCCGCACGGTCGACATCCTCACGGGTAACGCGGCCGCCCCTCCCCGTCCCCTCGATCCGAGACGGGTCGATCCCGTGCTGAAGGCATGCACGACGGACGGACGGAGACAGCCGAGACTCTGGCGACAGACCGGCCTCGTTCGCCCTGAGCGAAGTCGAAGGGCGTCCAGACTGTGCTTGCGCAGAACGCCCTTCGACTTCGGGCTTCGCACTGCGCTCAGGACGACCGTCACTCTCGGAAGATATCCGTCCCAGCACCGCGCCCGGCAGCGCCTCGGCATCGGTGTCCAGCAAAATCTCGGAAAGCACCCCCGCGGCCGGCGCCGGCACTTCCTGTGTGACCTTGTCCGTCTCGAGCTCGACCAGCGGATCGTTCTCGGCGACTGTTTCACCGACGCGCTTTAGCCACGAGCGGACGACCGCTTTCGTCCCCTCCTGCTCGTCCGGAACGCGGATCTCGATCAATTCAAAACCCCACCAGACGATCGATCTCGGCACGGATGTCGGCCACTGAGGGGACCGCGCTCTCGAGCAGCTTGGGATGATGCGGGCTCGGGATGTCCGGCATCGTCACTCGCGCTACGGGCGCGTCCAGGTCGAGGAAGGCCTCATCGGCAACAACTGCCGCGATCTCGGCGCCAAATCCGCCGGTGCGCAGATCTTCGTGCACGATCAGGCATCGCCGAGTGCGGCGAACGCTTTCCAGCACGGTCTCGCGGTCCCACGGCATCAGCGTCCTCAGGTCGATCACATCCGCGCTCACGTCTTCGGCGGCAGCCTCGCAACGCGGCACCATCGCGCCCCAGGTAACGATCGTGATCCTGTCGCCTTCGCGCGTTTTCTTCGCTCGCCCGAACGGCAGCACATAGCCGTCGCCCGGCCACGGGCGCCGCGCCCATGCCTCGTCGTACATCGCCCGATGCTCGAAGAAGATGACCGGGTCGTTGCCGCGAAGCGCCGTTCGGAGCAGGCCAACCGCGTCCTCCGCGTTGGACGGCACAGCGACCTTCCAGCCGGGGTTGTGCACGAACTCGACTTCGTTGGTCATCGAATGCCAGGGGTCGCCACATTTGAAGAAGCCGCCGGGGATGCGCAGCACCATCGGCGCGGCGAACCTGTTGTTCGTGCGCCAGCGCATCGTCCCGCAATCGTGGATCTGCTCGGTCGCCGGCTCCGAATATTTGCGGAACTGGATTTCGGGGACCGGCATCAACCCGGCGAGTGCCATGCCCACGGCGCGGCCGACGATTCCCTCCTCGTTCAGGCTCGTGTCGGAGACCCGTGCGGCGCCGAATTTTTCCTGAAGCCCAAGCGTCACCGCATGGACACCTCCCTTCGGGCCAACATCCTCCCCGAACAGAAGCACGCGCGGGTTCGCTTCGAGCTCCTGTTCCAGCGTCCGGCGAATTGCGGTGACCATGTTGATGCGCTGGCCTTCGGGCTTCGCCTCGTCCGTTGTTCCGTCGAGGCCGAGGCCCGCGCGGCCACCGACCTGCTGTAGCTCCCCTTCGAAGAAGACGTTGCTCGTGACGCGCTGGGGATCCGAGATCCCGCGCGCCTGCGCTTCGGCGACTGCGGCAGCCACTTCGCCCGCGACCTCGCGTTCCATTGCCTCCCATTGGCGATCCGAAATCCCGCTGTGGGAACGGAGCTTGGGAAGCGGATCGCGGGTCCATTCCGACGCGATTTCGTCCTCGCTCTTATAGGCCTGCGTGTCCTGCGCGCTGTGTCCTTCGAGCCGCGGAACGGTCAGGCGAAGCAGCACGGGAGACCGTTTTTCCCGGACATGGGCAACCGCGTCGGCGATCAGCTTCGCAGCCTGCTCCGGCTCGGTTCCGTCGCCGTTGAAGATGGTCAAGCCGCGAAAGCTGGCCAGGTTTGCGGCGATGTCCTTGCCCGGCGTCTGATATTCCGACGGAACCGAGATGCCGTAGCCGTTGTCCTCGATGTAAATAAGCAGCGGCAATTGTTGAGTCGTGGCAATTGTTAGCGCCGACCAAAATCCCCCGGTGGCAGCGCTCGCATCGCCACCGAGGACCAGCGCGATCGCGTCGTCGGGCCCCTCCCCGAGGACGTCCTGCCGATACTTGATCGCCTGCGCCCAGCCCGCCGCGGGCGTATATTGCGCGCCCACGCCGCCGCACATCGGCAGCGCGTGGGCGCCGCCGGGGTTTGGATAGTTGAACACGACGCCGATGTCGCGGCCGTCCGAATAGCCGCCGGCGAGGCCCATCCCCGAACCGAGCGCGTCCGCAAGCTCGACGCCCAGGGCCAGCAGCAGCGGCCGCGACCGGTAGTAGCCACACGTCGCGTCGCCGTCCTTGAGCTGTAGCCCTAGCATCACCTGGGCCATGTCATGGCCGCGGGCCGAGAATTGGTAGAGGATCTTCTTTTGCGGAACGAGCTCCTGCTCCTCGATCCGGTCCATCTCGCGCGACGTCAGCACGAGCCGTGCAACCCGGCTCCAGTCGACCGCCGCGCCGGCAAATCGGGCCGCGTCGGCTTCAGCCATTCATCACCTGGAGCACCGCCGAAGCGAACCGGTCGACATCGTCGTCGCACATGCCGCAGACGTTGAAGCGCCCGCTGTCGGCCATGTAGATTGCGTGGCGCTCGCGAAGCTCGAGCACCTGCTGCGGGCTCACGGGAAGCATCGAGAACATGCCCTTCTGCTCGGCGACATAGGCGAGCGAAGGGTCGGCCGCCGCCAGCCGCTTGCGCAGGCTCGCGATCCGCTCGCGCATGCCGTCGAGCTCGACGTGCCATTGAGAGCGGAGGTCCGGCTCGTCGAGCGCGATTCGCACTGAGGCTGCGCCGTGATCCGGCGGCATCGACCAGAATTCGCGGGAAATCTGCAACACGTGGCTCATCGCGTTGTCGGTCGCCGCCGTCGTCGGCGTCTTGAACCACAGCGATCCGACACGGTCGCGATAAACGCTGAAGTTCTTGTCGCAGCTCTGCGCTGCAAGAACGGTGTCGCACGCGTCGAGCATCCCGCGCAGACCGGCCGCGTCGGCATCGAGCCCGTCGCCGAAACCCTGGTAGGCGATGTCGATGAACGGGAGCAGGCCGCGCTCGGCGACCAGCCTGGTCACTTCCGCCCATTGCTCGCGGCTGAGGTCGGCACCCGTGGGATTGTGGCAGCAGCCGTGCAGCAGAACCACATCGCCTGCGCGCGCCGAGCGGAGCCGCTCCATCATCCCGTCGAAAAGCACGCGCCGGTCCGCGGGATCGTAATAGGGGTATTCGACGATGTTGAGACCGGACCCGCGGACGATCGGCCCATGGTTCGGCCATGTCGGCGTGCCGATAAACACTTGCGCGTCGGGGTTTGCCGCCTTGACCAGGTGGAAGCCCAGAGTGAGTGCTCCGCAACCGCCCGGTGTCTGCAGCGCCGCGATACGTTCGTCGCCGGCATGCTCGCCCAGGAGAATGGGGCGCAGCAGCTCGACGAAACGCACGTCGCCGCGCCCGCCGAGATAGGATTTGGTGTCCTGCCGTTCCCACAGCCGCCGTTCGGCTTCCTTGATTACCTTCAGGATGGGCGTGTTGCCCGCACTGTCGCGGAAGACTCCGACGCCGACGTCGATCTTCTCAGGGCGCGGATCGGCATTGGCGAGCTCGATCAGCGCGAGCAGCGAATCGTTCTTTATCGGCCACAAATCGGCTATCGACCGAGCAACCAGTTCCGGGTGGTCCAGCATGCCAAGCGGCTTAGCGACAAACCCCCGCACGCGCAAAATGCTCAGGCGTCGTAATCGAGCGCGACTCCGTCGCCCGCGGGCACGGACTGACAGGTGAGCACATAGCCATCGGCGATCTCCTCGTCGGTCAGTCCGTAGCGCGCCGCCATCTCTACTTGCCCGCTCGTCACCTTCGCCCGGCACGTCGCGCACACGCCCGCCTTGCAGGCGAACGGTGCCGGAAGCCCCGCGGCCCGCGCGCTGTCCAGGATGTTCGCTTCCGTGAACGGTACCTTGCGGGTTCGCCCGTCGAGCGTGACCGACATGACGACTCCGGCTGCCTTCGTCTGAAGGTCTGCCATCTCCCTGACGAGCGATTGCGGCGGCCTGTCCGCGGTGAAGCGCTCGATATGGATTCGCTCGCGGCCGACGCCGCGCTCGATGAGCGACGTTTCCGCCGCGTCCATCATCGGGCCCGGCCCGCATATGAACCAGTCGGACACGCGGTCCGCGGAGCCGATCAACCGCTCGATCGCATCGTCCACGCGCGCACGATCCAGCATCCCATTGAACAGGTCGACATCACCCTCCTCGGCATCGAGGAAATGATAGAGCTCGAACCGGTCGAGATAGCGGTCCTTCAGCCGCGCGAGATCTTCAAGGAAGATGATCGAGCTGCTGTCGCGGTTGCCGTACAAGAGCGTGAAGCGGCTGTGCGGCTCCGCCTGCATCGCCGTTCGGAGCAGTGACATCACAGGCGTGATGCCCGAGCCTCCGGCAATGCCGACGAGGTGGCGCCTAGCGGAACGGTCGAAGTCGGTCGTGAAGCTTCCGTGCGGCGGCAGCACGTCGAGCGTGTCGCCAGCCTTCAGCTCGTCGCCGACCCAGTTGGAAAAGACGCCGCCGGCGATGCGCTTGACCGTCACCATCCAGTCGTTGGAATCGGGAGTCGTGCACAGCGAATAGTTTCGCCGCACTTCCTCGCCGCCGATTTCCGCCTTCAGCGTGAGGTGCTGGCCGGCCTTGAAGGCGAACGTGTCGCGAAGCTCGCCCGGCACGTCGAAGCGGATTGAGTTTGCCTCGGCAGTCTCCTCAACGATCTCCGCTATGCGCAGCGGGTAGAAATGCGCGGACATCTTACCAGCGCGCGTCCGGGTAGGTGCGCGGAAGATATTGCATCGGCGCGAGCAGATGGCCGAGATGCTCGCTGTGATGGCCGCGGCGGCCGCCGAGTATCGCGCGCTGGTCCGCAGGCATTTCCAGATTCGCTTCCGCGAGAACCCCGCCGAGCGCGTTGCGATACTCCTCCGCGAACGAGCGCGGATCGGGCGCGGTGCCGTCGGCGATCAGCGCTTCGATCGTGGCGTCGGCTTCGAAAAGCTCGGGGATGAATCGCCAGCACCAGTCGAGCCCGGCGCCCATCCGCCGCGCGCTCTCCTCGGTCCCGTCCCCGAGCCGGACAGCCCATTCGGACGCAAGCTCGCGGTGATAGGCGACCTCCTTCACCGCCTTGGCCGCGAATTCGCGGAGGAACTGGTCAGTCGACTGCACCAGCCGCTGCAACAGCATGTGCTGCCAGGTCGAATAGAGAAATTGCCGCGCGATCGTCTGCGCGAAATCGCCGTTCGGCTGCTCGACCAGCAGGCAATTTTTGAAATCTAGAACGTCGCGATGAAACGCCAGCTGGTCAGCGTCGCCGACCTCGCCCAGAAGCAACGTCGCCTGCCCGATCAGGTCGAGTGCGACGTTTGCAAGGCTGAGATCGACCTCGAGTGCCGGCGCATGACCGCACCATTCGCTGAGCCGCTGTCCGAGGATAAGCGAATCGTCGCCGAGCCGTTTTAAGTAATCGACGCGCGCCGCGTCCGGCGCCGTCATATGTGCTTCACCTCATCGGGAATGTCGTAGAAGGTCGGATGGCGGTAGATCTTGTCGGCCGCCGGCTCGAACAGCTCGCCGGCCTGGTCAGGGTCCGAAGCGACGATTTCCTTCGACGGCACCACCCACAGGCTCACCCCTTCCATCCGGCGCGTGTACGTGTCCCTCGCATGCGCGAGCGCGAGCTGCGCGTCAGGAGCATGAACGCTGCCAACGTGGCGATGCGAAAGACCGCCCTTGCTGCGGACGAAAACCTCCCAGAGCGGCCAGTCACCACTCACGCAGCCTTCCTCGCCAGGCGCTTCGCCTCGTGAGCGTCGGCCGCTTCGCGGACCCAGGCGCCGTCCTCCCAGGCCTTGCGGCGGGCATGCATGCGCTCCTTGGCGACTGGGCCTTCGCCCTTCACGACTGCGTAGAACTCGCTCCAGTCAACTTCGCCGAAATCGTAGCCGCCCTTCTCCTCGTTCCACCTAAGGTCGGGATCGGGAACGGTGAGGCCGAGGAAGTCGGCCTGCGGGACCGTGATGTCGACGAACTTCTGCCGCAGCTCGTCATTGGTTTCGCGCTTGATCCGCCAACGCATGGACTGCGCCGTGTTGGGCGAATTCTCGTCGGGCGGCCCGAACATCATCAGCGAGGGCCACCACCAGCGGTTCAGCGCGTCCTGCGCCATCCGCTTCTGCTCGGGCGTGCCGTTCGCCATCGCAATCATGATTTCGTAGCCCTGGCGCTGGTGGAAGCTCTCTTCCTTGCAGATGCGCACCATCGCGCGGGCGTAAGGGCCGTAGCTCGTCCGCTGCAGCGGCACCTGGTTCATGATCGCCGCGCCGTCGACCAGCCAGCCGATCGCCCCGATGTCGGCCCAGGTGAGCGTCGGATAGTTGAAGATCGTCGAGTATTTGGCTTTGCCCGAGTGCAGCGCCTCGACCATCTCCTCGCGGCTCGTGCCCAGCGTCTCGGCAGCGCAATAGAGGTAGAGGCCGTGCCCGCCCTCGTCCTGCACCTTTGCAAGCAGGATCGCCTTGCGCCTCAGCGACGGCGCGCGCGTGATCCAGTTCCCCTCGGGGAGCATGCCGACGATCTCGCTGTGGGCATGCTGCGAAATCTGCCGCACCAGCGTGCGCCGGTACGCCTCGGGCATCCAGTCCTTGGGTTCGATGAATTCGTCGGCTGCGACGCGCGCTTCGAACGCCTCGACCAGCTTCGGGTCATCGAGGTTCTCGATCTTCGCAGTCTTCTGGAGCTCGGTCGTGTACATGGTTCAGATGTAGCCTCTGGGGTGCCAACGTTCAAACGTCGACCACCGCTCCACCCGTCGTGCGCGAATAGCCGGTGAACTCCGCGACCGCCCGCCCCTCGGACGTGCGAACCGAAACGCGCGTGACTCCGCTTCGCCCTTCTCGAGCGACTTCCTCGGCTTCGGCAACCAGTGTTTCGCCGGCTTCCGTGCTTCCGAGAAAGACGATCGACGCCTGCGCCGCGACCGCGCGCTCGTTCCTCCCGTTGCACACGTAGGCGAAAGCCGTGTCCGCAAGCGCGAAAACCATCCCGCCATGCGCGATTCCGTGCCCATTGAGCATGTCCCCGCGAAGCACCATCGAAAGGCGGCAATAGCCAGCTCGCGCCTCCTCAATCGCGATGCCCCAGGCGGGGCCCGTGCCCTCGTCGGCGAGCATCCGTTCCGCGACCCGACGCGCGAGTTCGTTTGCGTCCACTGGCCCTCCTTCGCTACTCCGGCGGGCATGGAATACGAGACCATCGAGTTCAAGCTCGACGACCGCATAGCCCGGATCACGCTGAACCGGCCCGACCGGCTGAACAGCTTCACCGCGCAGATGCACGCCGAACTCCGCGAAGCGCTTGGAGAGGCGCAGCAGGCGCGAGTCATCGTCCTTACGGGCGCGGGACGGGCGTTTTGCGCCGGGCAGGATCTCAACGAGCGCGCCGTCGCATCGGGCGATCACCCCGTGGACCTCGGCATTACGGTCGAGACCGGCTGGAACCCGTTGATCCAGACGCTTGAATCCATCCCCCAGCCGGTGATTGCGCGCGTCAACGGGGTCGCAGCCGGCGCGGGCGCGAACATCGCACTCGCCTGCGACATGGTCGTGGCAGCCCGCTCGGCGAAGTTCATCCAGAGTTTCTCCGCGATCGGCCTCATTCCGGACAGCGGCGGGTCATGGATCCTGCCGCGTCTCGTGGGACAGGCGCGTGCGATGGGGCTGGCGCTGACCGGCGAGCCGCTTCCGGCCGAAAAGGCCGAAGAATGGGGCCTGATCTGGAAATGCGTCGACGACGAGGCCCTCGACAGCGAGGTTGATGCGCTGGCCGCCAAGCTGGCGTCGCTCCCGCCCCTCGGCCTCGCGGCGATCAAGGCGATAGTCCGCTCGACCTGGGGCCGGAGCCTCGACCAGGAGCTTCACCTCCAGCGGGACGAAATGCGACGCTTGGGCTACACGCAGGATTATCGCGAGGGGGTGGCGGCCTTTCTCGAAAAGCGGACGCCGACCTTCACCGGCCGATGATCGTATCGTTCCGCCACAAGTTCATTTTCGCCGCCGTTCCGAAGACCGGTACCCACGCAGTTCGACAGGCGCTACGGCCGTATCTCGGTCCCGACGACATGGAGCAGGCCGGCCTCTTCGTTCAAAAGCAGTTCCCGATCCCCGAGCTCGCCGCGATCCAGCACGGGCATATCACCCTCGAGGAACTCCGGCCGCATCTCAAGCCGGAGCAATTCGAGAGCTTCTTCAAATTCGCCTTCGTTCGGAACCCGTTCGATCGCTTCGTGTCCTACTGCGCGTTCATGACCCGCTTCAAAGGCGAGTTTCGCGCCAACCCGCAGGGCGTGATGGCCTATTTCCTTAAAGCTCCGCCGATGCAGCACGTGCTGTTCTGGCCGCAGAGCAATTTCCTCGCCCACCCCGACGGCACGCTGCTCACCGACTACGTAGGCCGGGTCGAAGAGATGCAGCAGTCCTACGACGCCATCGCCGAGCGGATCGGAATCCCGGCGACGGCGCTGGAAAAGGTCAATTCGTCCACCCGCGACGACTACCGCGGCTATTACACGCCGGCGCTGGTCGACGGTGTCGCCAAGCTCTACGCGCGCGATCTGGAACTGTTCGGCTACGAATTCTGACGCGACGCCGGCCGCTCTTTGCGAAAGGCGTCGCCGGCAAGTATCAGAGCCAAGGAAAGCAAGGAGTTGGCGCGGGTGCGCATTGGCCGACCATTATTGAAGCTTCCGGTACGCTTCTCCGGAGAGACGCTGGCGCGGGAAGTGTCGGCCCTGCCCGCAAGCGCCTGGGGAGAGCATCCGCAAAAGCTCGACGGCAATATCGCCGTACCGCTGGTCAGTCCGGGCGGCGCCATTTCCGACGCCGTGTCAGGCCCGATGGGCCCGACGCAATGGTTGCGCGATTGCCGGTACATCCAGGAGATCATGGCGGCGCTCGATTCGACGTGGGGCCGCAGCCGGCTGATGGGCCTCAGGCCCGGCGCGGTCGTACCTGAGCACATCGACATCCATTATTACTGGCGCACGCACCTGCGGATCCACATTCCGGTCATCACCAACCCCGAAGTCGCCTTCACCTGCGACGGTGAGACCGTCCACATGAAGCCCGGCGAATGCTGGATTCTCGATTCCTTTTACCGGCACCAGGTCCGCAACGGCGGGAAGGACACGCGCGTGCACCTCGTGCTCGACACGGTCGGAAGCGCGCACCTGTGGGACCTGATTCGCGAAGCATTGTCGGACAATGCGGAGGAACGGCTGGTCGGCCCCGGCGACATTGCGTCTGGCCGCATCGGCTTCGAGCAGATCAACTCGCCGCTGGTGATGTCGCCTTGGGAAATGCAGTGCCACCTCGCCTACATCGCCGAGTGGACCGATCCGCAACCCGGCCGCGACGAGCTTCTCGCCATCGTGGAGCGATTCGTCATGGGTTGGACGGGCACATGGGCCCGCTATGGAATTTCCGACGATGGACTGCCGGTCTACGCGGGGCACCTGGATGAGGTGCAGAAAGCGCTCGCGGGCTACAAGGGCCCTGAGGTCGTCATGCGCAACACCGGCCGCCTGCTCGATACCATCGGCGGGTTCATCCTCGCCAATGCCCTTGCGCCGCAAGTGATCGAGCGCCTTCAGGCGCGCTCGCGGCAGGCGCCCCCGTTTCGCGTCACCGCATAGTCCCTGCGGTGGCGAGCACGACCATTGAATATAGACTGCTCTCGGGCACCCGCGCCGCAGTCGGACGGGCCGGCCGGCACACCGTTATTGCGGACCGTCCCGAAGGGAAGGCCGGCGGCATGGGTCTCGGTTTCAACGGCGGCGAGCTTCTGGCGCTGGCGATCGGCGGTTGCCTTTGCAACGACCTTCAGGCGCTTGCGGACGAAACCGGAGTTACCATTGCCGATCTTGGCGTGAGGGTCACGATCGACTTCGGCGGCCAGCCCTCGCGTGCAACGAACATCAGTATGGATGTCGAGTGCCGGCTCGCCGGCGCCGAAGATCCCTCCGATTTGATCGAACGCGCCAAGGCGATCACGACGATCGGCAATTCAGTCCGCGCGGGAATCCCCGTCGAAATCGAGGTGAAATGAAGACCGCCCAGCTTCTCAATTACGAACGCGACCGCTGGATTGCCGGCAGCGGCGGCCTGACGGAGCTTCCGAGCGCGATCGACGGCTCGCCGGTCGCGATTGCCGGCTCGGGCGGGCTCGATTTCGGGGGAATGCTTCGCCACGCCCGGGAAGTGGGCGGGCCGGCGCTTCGGAAGATGACCTTTCACGAGCGCGCACGACGGCTCAAGGGCCTCGGCCTCGCGATCATGGCGCGCAAGGAAGAGCTCTACGAGCTGAGCTTCCAAACCGGAGCGACGCGCAAGGACGGATGGATCGACATCGAGGGCGGCGCCGGCACGCTCTTCTCGTTCAGCTCGAAAGGACGCCGCGAGCTTCCCGATGCCCATGTTCTCCTCGACGGCGCGCTCGAGCCGTTGTCGAAGAGCGGCGCCTTCGTCGGCCAGCACATCTACACGTCGCTGCAGGGCGCGGCGGTGCACATCAATGCGTTCAACTTCCCGGTCTGGGGAATGCTCGAGAAGCTGGCGCCGACGCTTCTTGCGGGCGTCCCAGCGATCGTGAAGCCGGCATCGGCCACGTCCTACCTGACCGAAGCCGCGTTCCGGATCATGATCGAAAGCGGGCTGCTGCCGCCCGGCGCCGTGCAGCTTATCGTCGGCGGCGTAGGCGATCTTTTCGATCATCTGACCGGCCAGGACGTCGTCAGCTTCACCGGCTCCGCGTCCACCGCCTACAAGCTGCGGACCCACCCGGTCGTGATGCGCGAAAGCGTCAAGTTCATCGCCGAGCAGGACAGCCTCAACGCCTCGATCCTCGGCCCCGACGCGGCGCCCGGAACGCCCGAGTTCGACCTCTTCATTCGCGAGGTGGCGATCGAGATGACCGTCAAGGCCGGGCAGAAGTGCACCGCGATCCGGCGCGCGATGGCGCCGGTCGAGCATCTCGACGCGGTCGAGGAGGCACTTCGCGGTCGCCTCGCCCAGACCAAGGTCGGCGACCCGCGATCGGAGGACACGCGCATGGGCGCGCTCGTGAGCGCATCCCAGTGCGAGGACGTGCGCGAGAAAATCGCCGAGCTCGAAGCGGCTGGCGCCCGCATCGTCGCGGGCGATCCCGATGCCGAGCCGCCGGTGAAGGGCGGCTCCTTCCTCCCGCCGGTCCTGCTTCGGAGCGATGACCCGTGGAAGACCGCGGCTGTCCACGACGTCGAGCCGTTCGGCCCGGTGTCCACCATCATGCCTTACAGGGACATCGGCGACGCCATCGCTCTCGCCAACCGCGGCAAGGGCAGCCTCGCTCTGTCGCTATTCACCCATTCGCCGGAAGCCGCGCGCGAGTTCGTTCGCGGCGCCGCCTCCTTCCATGGACGAATGCTCGTAATCGACCGCACCAACGCCAGCGATTCCACCGGCCACGGTTCGCCGCTTCCGGTCCTCGTCCATGGCGGCCCGGGTCGCGCCGGCGGGAGCGAGGAGATGGGCGGCGTGCGCGGCGTCAAGCATTACATGCAGCGAACGGCCATCCAGTCGTCGCCCGCGATGATCGCCGCGATCACCGGCCAATTCGTCCCGGGAGCACCCAAGCACATCATCGACGTCCACCCGTTCCGCCTCAAGATGAGCGAGCTCAACATCGGCGATACGTGGGTGACCGGAAGCCGGACCGTCAGCATCGAGGACATCGAGCATTTCGCAAATTTCACCGGCGACAAATTCTACGCGCACATGGACGAGGAAGCGGCCAAGGCCTCGCCGATCTTCGAAGGGCGGGTCGCCCATGGCTATCTGATCCTGAGCTTTGCTGCCGGGCTTTTCGTCGATCCCGATCCGGGGCCAGTTCTCGCCAACACGGGCCTCGAGAATCTGCGATTCCTCACTCCGCTCTATCCCGGCGATTCGATGCGCGTCGAGCTCAGCGTCCGCTCAAAGTCGCTCAAGAGCGAGGAGACAGGAGTCGTCCGCTGGGCCGTGGAGATTTTCAACCAGAAGGACGAACTGGTCGCGACCTACGACCTTCTGACCGAGAACGTGCCCTAACAGCCGGAACGGCCCTCTCCCGCCGGTCGTTTTAACCGGCGAATCCGCGAGAGGAGAGACGCGATGAAGATCAGCGAAGTGATGACTCGCAACGTCCAGACCGTTCGCCCGGACCAGCCGGTCAAGGAAGCGGCGAAGTTCATGCTCAGCGAAGATGCCGGTGCGATGCCGGTCAGCGACGGGGACCGCCTCATCGGGATGATCACCGACCGCGATATCGCCGTGCGCGGCGTCGCCAGGGGCTACGGGCCCGAGACGCCGGTCCGCGAGCTGATGACGGACGAGATCATCTGCGCGCGCGAGGACGACGATGTCGAGGAAGTGGCCACCAAGATGAGCCACGCACAAATCAGGCGCCTGCCCGTGATCGACGCGAACGACCGGCTGTGCGGGATCGTCAGCCTCGGCGACCTGAGCCGCGAGACCGACGACGAAAGCGCGCACCAGGCGCTGGAAGGAGTCAGCCAGCCCGGGGGCCAGCACAGCCAGGGCTGAGGCGCTCTAGCGCTTGCCCAGTTCGGCGATTGCGCCGTCGATGAGGGCGGCGTCGCTATTCGCGTCCACCCGCTCGGCGATAAGCCGCGCGGCAGCACGGGTCGCCGCGTCGGAGGCCGCCGCCCGGAGCTGCTGAACCGCGGCTCGCTCCTCGGCAGCGATCTTGTCCTCGGCCATTCGGGTGCGGCGGTCCACGAGCGCATCCGCATCCTTACGCGCTTTTTCGATCAGCGCGTCCGCCTCGTGACGGGCGCGCTCCACCATTGCGGCGGCCTCGGCCTCCGCCTGAGCGGCTTTCGCCGCATATTCGGCCTTGAGCGCTTCTGCCTCCTCGCGAAGTGCTTCGGCCTCGGCAAGCTGTCCGCGAATAGCGTTGATCTTGCCGTCCAGCGCCTTGCCGATCGCAGCCGGCACCTTCTGCCAGATCATGATCGCGAACACGACGATCATCGCCAGCGCGATCCACATCGGCGCGGTGACGCCGAGAAGCGCCGGCTGCGCGTGCTCGACGGTAGACGGCGGGTGAGTCTCGATGGCGGCGTGGGGTTCAGCCATGGATCACCGCCTTCACTGCCCTTTGCGCCTCGTCGGCCGAAACGCTCTTGCCGGTAAGCTTTGCCACAAGCTCCTGCGTCGCCTCCGCGGCGATGGAATCGAGCTCGGCCATCGCTTTTTCGACGGACTTACGGATCTGCGCCTCGGCCTGCTCGATCTTCTTGCCGACTTCGGCGTCGACCGCGCGGGTGCGCTCCTCAGCCTCACGCGAGCCGGCCTGCTTCGCCTGCTGCGCAAGCTTCATCGCTTCGGCTCGGCTCGCCTCGATTTGCTGCCGATACTCCGACTCGGTCTGCTCCGCCTCGTCGCGCGCCTGCTGCGCCCGTTCGAGGTCGTCCGATATCTTCCGGTCGCGATCGCGGACCACGCCCTGGATCTTCGGCACCATTCCTCGCCCGATGACGAAGAAGACGGTGCCGAAAATCAGCAGCAGCCAGAACAGCTGCGAGAAGAAGATGACCGGAAGTTGGGTGATCTGAGGCATTTCAGCTCCGGCTGAAAGTCAGCCGCACGCGGCGATTAGCGCGCGTACAGGATGATCATCGCGACGGCGAACGCGATCAGGCCGAGAAGCTCGGCGGCCGCGAAGCCGATGAACAGGCGGCCCTGCTGGCCGTCGGCGGCTGCCGGGTTGCGAAGCGCGCTCTCGAGGAACGAGCCGAAAACGTTGCCGACGCCGATGGCGGCAGCCCCGACGCCGATCGCCGCGAGGCCTGCGCCGATAACCTGAGCCGATGCGAAGTCCATTTGATAACTCCCTGAAAAAACTGGTGAACCGAACTAGTGAAGATTTTCCGCGTCGTTGATGTACAAGGTCGTCAACAGCGCAAAAACATAGGCCTGGATCGCGGCGACCAGCAGCTCGAGCGCTGACACGCCGATAATGAACAGGAAGGCGATGATGCTGACCAGGAGGCCCATCACGCCGCCGCCGGTGGCGGGCGCCGAGGCGAAGGTGTCGCCGGCGCTGATGATGAAGCTTCCGAAGACTTCCATGAGGATGTGACCGGCGATCATCGCGACGAACAGTCGCAGCCCGAGGCTGAACGGCCGCACCATGAAGCTGATGAACTCGATGATGAAGATCAGCGGGATCATCACGATCGGGGTGCCGTGCGGGATGAACAGCGAGAAGAACTTGAGACCGTGCTTGGCGAAGCCGACGATCAGCACGATCGAGAAGCTCAGGACCGCGAGCACGCCGGTGATGCTGAAATGGCTCGTCGGGGTGAAGGGATGCCAGCCCGGAACGATCGCGAACGGCATCAGACCGAGCAGGTTGCAAACCAGGATGAACGTGAACAGCGAGAAGATGTAGGGCGTGTATTTCTTGCCGTTGGGGCCGATGTTCACGCTGACCATGTCGTCGATGAAGCCGGTTAGCCCCTCGACCGCCATCTGCCACCGACCGGGAACGATCTGGCGCTTCATCCCGCCCCACATGAAGAGCCCGAGGATTGCGAGCGCCGCCAGCATCCACGCCGCGCTATTGGTGAAGCTGACGTCGTAACCGCCGATGTGGAGCGGCACGAGCGGCTCCACAGTGAACTGGTGCATCGGGTCGATCTTGCCTTCTGCGGCCACTTGTCCTGGCTACCTCAGCTTGCGCCCGGGGGCGTCTTGGAAATCCGTAGTACGTTCACCACGCCGACGCCGAACCCGAGGAACAGCATCAGCAGGAACAACAGCGGAAAGGTCCCGAACAGCGAGTCCAGGCCCCATCCGAGAATGCCGCCGCCCGCCGGAGCACCGATCAGGTGGCTGAACATCAATTGCCAGATCCGGGTCGTCGGGTCCGGCATTCGCCTCGCGGTCCGTTTCGCTTCTTCCTGTTGCAACCGCTCGATCCGCTCATCGAGCGAGCCGAGCCGCGCATCCTGAGGAAGCTCTGGGTCCTGCGGGTTTTCGTCGGCAGCCATGTCTTTCCTCTCGTCGCTGGCCAGCCCGGGAAAGGCGGCAGAGTCGGGCAGGTTCAAGGACATGGCGGCGTCGGAGCCCGCCAAGGCGCGGCCCCTTTATGAAGCGGGCCCCCGCTAGTCAACCGCGGGCCGGCCGGCACTGGGATTATCGGCTCAGCGGGCGCAGTAGCGCGGCACCGGAGCGGGCTGTCCGGCAGCCCGGCGACGCCAGGCGCCGTCGTCGAGCATATAGGATTCGCCGACGGCAACGTCCTTCAGGAGTTCGCATCCGGCCGCCACGCCCACGGCCTGGACATTGACGCCGCGCCGCGTCGCGAGGCCCGTGTAGAGGCTCCGCCGACGAATATTCACGGCGCCCACCTCGCGCTGGACCCGCTCTCCGGCCGCTGCCGCATAGCCGAGATAGCCGTCGAACCGTTCGCCGACGATCCCCGCCTGCCGCGCCGAAGCAAGCGCCGAGCTACCCTGTGCCGCGGCCGCGGTCGCTGCGGCCGCCAGAGCGATTGCGGCTAGCCGCAAGGCGAACGTCACTGCGACCCCCCTGGGCGCTTGCCGGGAAACGCGTCGGGGTTCTGGCGGATCAGCTGCTGGACGTCCTGCTGGAGCCGCACCAGCACCTCCTGCCGGATATCGACGTTGAGGTTGATCTCGATCGGCTTTTCGGGCGCCTTGACCGTGATGCAGCTCGCCAGCGGGACGGCCATCGCCGCTCCGGCGAGAAGCCGCACCGATCGCGTGATTGTCAGCTTCGTCATGTCATCTCTCGCTTGGCTGTGGGGGTTGGGTGGAAACGTCGACTTCGTCCTGCGGCGGAGAGGTCTGAACCTGGTCCTCTTCCTTGCGCAGCGTGCGCACTTCGGTGACGATCCCGGGGGCATCGAGCGGGAAGGGCATCACCGGCTGGATCACCGAGGTCGGATCCTTGAAGCCCTTCGCCATCTGGATGAGCGCGCGGAACGGCCCATTGATGTTGAGGTTGAGCCGCAACGGAATCTGGCTGAACACGCGCCGGACCAGGCTTGCGACCAACCCTCCTCCTTCGCTTCCGGTCGACACCTGATCCATGGTGATTCGGGTCGCGAATTCGCCTGCGAGGTCGCCGTCGAGGCGGACGATCATCGACTTGTAGCGGATGTCACGAAGCAGGTCGAAGACCGCGCCAGCGACCATTCCGGCCTCGGGCTTCGTGCCCGTATATTCCAGGCTTCCGCCGGGCGGGCGGGCTTCGAGGCGTCCGCCGACGATCCTGCCGCCATTTTCGTCGAAGATCATCGGCAGGACGCCGTCGAAGATTCCGGTCATCTCGATCCCCGAGAAGCCCAGGCTGTCGACGAATTGCTTCGAATCGAAACCGATCAATTCGAAAGTGAGCCGCTTCGCGCTCGGACTTCCGAAGTTGAGGATGGTCTCGTCGAGGATGAGCCGCCCGCCCATGAACGGCCATTCGCCGCGCTCGATCTTCACGAGCTGGTTGGGCAGCAGCTGGTAACGGAGGACCCCGTTGTTGACGATGATGCCGGGGTTCATCGACCGGATCGTCGCGAGTTGCCCGGGCGGCGTGCGAAGCCCGAGAAGGTCGCTGAAGTGGATATTCGTCGAAAGGCCCTGCACTGGGCCGAACGGCGCGGCGAGGTCCATGTCGCGAGTCGCGAAATCGCCGGTCGACGTGACGTGGCCAGAGCCGGACCATTCGATCCGGCCCTGCCCCGTGATGGTGCCCTCGACCAGCGCGACCACGCCCTCGGTGAGCCGGGTCAGCTCCTCCGGCTGAAGGTTGGGACCGAACGTCAACGCCGGCACGTCGAGCAGCGCGTGGCCGGCTCCGCTGCTGAGATTGTGCTCGATCGAAACGTCGGTCACCCGAGTGCCGCTGTCCGGATGCCGGAGCGTGCCCGTCGCGCTAATTCGATTGTTGGCGAGCACGAAATGCACGTCGTTGCTCTTGAGCGGATAGAAGCGCGGCGGACTCGCGCGATCGTTCACGAACAGGCTGCCATCGATTGCCAGACGCCCGCCCGCGAAGCGCCAGCGCCCATCGATATCCGTCAGCCTCAGCGGGACGCTGCCGATAATGGCGTCGGCATTGGCGAGCGTTCCCGTCGCGCCCCCGCTCGTGAACGCGCCGCGCAAGGCGTCGGCATTGAGTATCACCGGCGAGCGGTTGCCGCCGATCCGAAGCGCCACATTTTGCCCGTCGAACCCGCTCTGGCCGAGGAGGATGCTGCTGGCGTTGAGACGCATCGGGGAGGAGCCGAGGCGGCCTGCGAGCGACGGATTGCTGATCCGCCCCCCGACGTGCAGTGCTCCTCCGGGCGACTGCGAGATGATTGCCGGTCCCGTCGGGCAGACCGGGAGACGCGTGCGCCCGAGCTGAAGCTGTTGCATCCGCAAGTAGTCGAACGTGACGACCATGCACTCGCGGCCGACCTGGATGGCGCCGCCGGGCCCCACCGTCCCGCTGAGCGGCAGGTTGAGGTTGCGCACCTGACCGCCGGGGAAACGGCCGGTCAGGTTAGCGAGAGTGCTGAACCTCGTGGCGCCGTTCGGCTGCGCATCGAATCGCAGCGTCGAAAGCGCAAGCCGCGAGCCGTTGACCGTATAGGGCTGGAACTGCCCAACGCCGCTGATTGCGCCGTTTCGCGCCTGGTGGAGGGTCACTCGGCCGGTGGGCAATCCGCCGCCCGCCATGTCGAGCGTTCCATCGAAGCGCAGAGCGCCCGTCGGCCAATAATAGGTCACGCCCTTGCCGCCGTAGATCCGTGCCCGTCCGCCGGTCACGGTGCGCACCGTCGCGTCGGTAACCCGCGCGCCGCCGTATCCGGGGAAGTTCACCAGCCGGATCCCCCCGAACACGTCGAAATTCCGCGCGCTTCGGCTCAGCGCGCTGCCGATGGCTGCAGCGACCGGGCCGATCGGCGTCGACTTCGTCGCCGCGAGCGCGCCGGTGAGGCCAGAGATCATCGAGGGCGCGAGGCTGGCGCCGTTCGCGCGATACTGGCCTACGAGCGTCAGCGTGCCTTTCGTTGTGCTCAAGCGGTATCGGCCCTGCACTCGCGTCCGTTCGGCGGTGATGGTGCCCAGCCGGGATCTTTGCGCGCTGAGGTCGACGTCGCCGCGGGCGTCGGTGGGGTTGCCGATGAGGCTCATGCGGCCATTGAGGGCGGCCAGACCGTTGTCGCCCGCGGTGATCACCTGCGACATGATCCGGGCCGTCGCATCGTAATTGTCGAAGGCCTCGCCGAAGCGCGCATCGAGTTCGAGGCGCGGTTGAACCACAGAGAACCGGCTCGCTGGGCAGCGGAAGCTGTCGGCGGTGAGCGGCCCGATGACGTGCGGGCGGCGCGCCTTGATCTCGATCGCGGCAGCGCCTCGCACCTTCTCGGCCGCGCAATTGCCGGTAACGAGCCGCGGGCTCGACGACACGAAGCGCCCCGCAAAGCCCCCCTTCAGATTGCCGTTGCCGCGAACCGCGAAGCCCAGCGGCCCCCACGGCGTGCGCAGCGATATGCTGCTGTCGGCAATATCGAGAGCCACGTCGGGAAGGCTGAACGGCTGCCCCGACGGCGGCGGAAGAAGCTTGTCGATCTGGCCCCAGCTGACCCGGCCGTCCGGAAGGACTCGTCCGCGCAGGCGGACGCCCCGGGCAACGATCCGGTAAACATCGACGCTTCCGTCCCACTTGAGCCGCATCTGGATCAGCACCCGCCGGGCCGTCACGTCGGGGTTGTTCGGGTCACCGATGCGAAGGTTGCTGATCTGCTGGGTCCGAAGGCCGACGCGGTCCAGCGTGTAGGTCGCGTCGACGCCGCGGCTCTCGAGCTGGCGGTTGATGATGTTGCTCGCGATCGGCCGCCTCTGCGTCCAGGCGATCGCGAGCGCGACGAGGATCAGGACCAGCGCGCCGATCCCGACCCAGGTCAATATCCTGCGGAATCGCGGATGCCGGATGATTACCACATCCGGATCGCGTCCCCCTCGATCGCCATTCCGCTCTGCCATTGGTGCGTTCAACCCGCGCGTTGCATAGCCGTTCCGTAACCGGCACGACCGCGCTTCCCACAGGCGCGCAACTGTGGCTAGGATGCCGCTGCTCGGCTGTCCGCGAAAGGAGCGGAATGCACGGGCGCGCCTCGATTCCGGAGATGCACAGCGGCGCCGGTCATCGCGCACGGCTTCGGCAGCGGCTGTTCGAAGGCGGCGAGAAGGCGCTTCTCGACCACGAGCTCGTCGAATATCTGCTCGCGCTCGCGATCCCGCGCCGTGATACCAAGGATCAGGCGAAGGCGCTCATTGCAAGATACGGCGGCATCGGCCCGCTCCTTTCGGCAAGCGCCGACACGCTTCGGCGCGAAGGGTTGAGCGACAGCGTCATCGGCGCGCTCAAGATCGCCGAGGCGACGGCGCTGCGGCTGCTGGAGACCCGCGCGGAAGGCGCACCCGTTCTCTCGAGCTGGGACGCGCTCACCGATTACCTGCACGCGGCGATGGCGCATTCGCGCACCGAGCAGGTCCGCGTGCTGTTCCTCAACGCGAAGAACATGCTGATCGCCAACGAAGCGATGTGGGAAGGTTCGGTCGACGAAGCCTCGGTCCACGTGCGCGAGGTGATCGCCCGCGCGATCCAGCTCGGCGCCACGGCGCTCATCATCGTCCACAACCACCCGAGCGGCGATCCGACCCCCTCAAGCCAGGATGTCCGCATCACGCAGGACCTGGTGGAAGCGGCGCGGCACATGAAGATAGCCGTCCACGACCATGTGATCGTCGGCGCGTCTGGCCGCACCAGCATGCGCGCGATGGGTTTGATTTAGCCGCCTCCCACCCATAAAGCGCGCCGATGGTTCCCCGCTATTCCCGCCCCGAAATGACGGCCATCTGGTCGGCGGAGAACCGCTACCGGATCTGGTGGCAGATCGAGGTGTTCGCGGCCGAGGCGATGGGGGACATCGGGATGATCCCCGCCGAAGATGCGAAGACGATCCGCGCCGTCTACGACGAAGGCGTGCTCGGCGAGATCGACGTGCCGGCGATCGACGCTATCGAGGCCGTCACCAAGCATGACGTGATCGCCTTTCTCACCTGGGCGGGCGAGAAGCTGGGGCCCGAGAAGCGCTGGCTCCACCAGGGCATGACCAGCTCCGACGTGCTCGACACCGCGCTGGCGGTCCAATTGAAGCAGGCCGCCGACATCCTTCTCACGGACGTGGATGCGCTCCTCGAGGTACTCAAGCGCCGTGCGTTGGAGCACAAGCTCACGCCGACCATCGGCCGTAGCCACGGAATCCATGCCGAGCCGACGACGTTCGGGCTCAAGCTCGCGCAGGCTTATGCCGAGTTCGCGCGCAACCGCGACCGCCTCCTGGCAGCGCGCGACGACATCGCCACCTGCGCGATTTCGGGCGCAGTCGGCACCTTCGCGAACGTCCCTCCGCAAGTCGAAGAGCATGTCGCGAACGAACTCGGCCTGAAGCCCGAGCCGGTCTCGACGCAGGTCATCCCGCGCGACCGCCACGCGATGTTCTTCGCGACGCTGGGGGTCATCGCCTCCTCCATCGAGAGGCTTGCGACCGAGATCCGCCACCTGCAGCGCACCGAGGTGCTCGAGGCCGAGGAATATTTTTCGCCGGGCCAGAAGGGCAGCTCGGCGATGCCGCACAAGCGCAATCCCGTTCTGACCGAGAACCTCACGGGCTTAGCGCGGATGGTGCGAAGCGCCGTCATTCCCGCGCTCGAGAATGTCGCGCTATGGCACGAGCGGGACATCTCCCACTCGTCCGTCGAGCGCTTCATCGGCCCCGATGCGACGATCACCCTCGATTTCGCGCTCGCCCGGCTAACGCAGGTCATCGACAAGCTGCTCGTTTACCCCGAGCGCATGATGAAGAACCTCGATCGGATGGGCGGCCTCGTCCACTCGCAACGGGTCCTCCTGGCGCTGACTCAGGCGGGCCTGTCGCGCGAGGAGAGCTACGCGCTCGTGCAGCGCAACGCGATGAAGGTTTGGGAATCGGACGGCGCGCTGTCGCTGCTCGAATTGCTCAAGGAGGATTCGGAGGTCACGTCGCGTCTCTCGAACGAGCAGCTCGAGGAGCTGTTCGACCTCGATTATCACCTGAAGACCGTCGACACGATCTTCGAGCGGGTCTTCGGCGCGGCTTAGCCGCCGAGCATATCCCGCACCCGGCCGAAGAAACCCTTGGCCGCCGGGCATTCGTCACCGGTTTCCGTCGCGCGGAATTCCTCCAGCAATTTCTTCTGCTTGGAAGTCATCCTTGTCGGCGTTTCCACGAGGATTCGGGCGACGAGATCGCCGCGACCGCGGCCGTTGAGGACGCTCATGCCCGCGCCGCGCTGGCGAAGCTGCTCGCCCGACTGGATTCCGGCCGGAACCTTCAGCTCGACCTTCTGCCCGTCAAGGCCGGGAAGCGTGATCGAGCCGCCGAGCGCTGCCGCGGTGAAGCTTACCGGGCAGTCCGCGATCAGCGTCGTGCCTTCGCGGGCATAGACAGGGTGCCGCTTCATGTGGACGAAGATGTAAAGGTCGCCCCTGGGGCCGTTGCGGACGCCGGCCTCGCCTTCGCCGGCGACCCGGATTCGCGTGCCCTCATCGACGCCGGGGGGAATCTTCACGGTCAGCTTGCGCTTGTTGAGCGTCCGCCCCTCGCCGTCGCAGGCGCGGCACGGGTCGGCGATGACTTCGCCGCTCCCGCGGCACATCGGGCAGCCGCGCTCGACGACGAAGAAGCCCTGCTGCGCGCGCACTTTGCCCATTCCGCCGCACGTCGAGCATGTGCGGGCGCAATCCTCCGTCGCCGTGCAGCCGCGGCCCCCGCAGGTTTCGCAGCCGGCGAGCGCATCGACGGTGACGGTCGCCTCCTTGCCGGCGAAGGCTTCCTCGAGGCTGAGCTCGAGATCGTAGCGAAGGTCGGCGCCGCGCGCGGGATTGGCCCTCGCGCCTCCCGAGCGGTCCATGAAATCGCCGAATATCGACGAGAAGATATCTGAAAACCCTTCGAAGCCGGCCGATCCGAACGGATCTTGGCCGCCGCCGTTCTGGAAGGCGGCCTTTCCGAAGCGGTCATAGGCAGCACGCTTCTGCGGGTCGCGAAGGCAGTCGTATGCCTCGCTGATCGCCTTGAAGCGCGATTCCTGCTCGGAGCAGCCGTTGTGGCGGTCCGGGTGATGCTCCTTCGCGAGCTTGCGATAGGCGCTCTTGATCGTGTGCAGGTCCGCGCTGCGAGGCACGCCAAGCAGCTCGTAATAATCCTGCTCCATCATTCTCCCCCGGCGCGCCGACTAGGTGCCGGCCGGTGAGCCGGCACCGGCATTAGCCCTTGTTCTCTTCGTCGACTTCGGAGAATTCCGCGTCGACGACTTCCTCGTCGGCACCCGCGGCTTCGCCCTCCCCGCCAGGTCCCGACGTTCCGGCCTCGGGGCCCGCAGCGGCTTCGGCTTCCGCCTGCTGCGCCTTGTACATCGCCTCGCCGAGCTTCATCGCCGACTGCGTCAGCGCGTTTGTCTTGGTCGTCATCTGCTCGGGATCGCCGCTCTCGACCGCTGCCTTCGCTTCCGAAATCGCATTCTCGATCTCAGACTTCACCGAAGCATCGACCTTGTCGCCGTGCTCGGCGAGCTGACGCTCCGTCGAGTGGATGAGGCTCTCGGCGTTGTTCTTCGCCTCAGCGACCGCACGGCGCTTCTTGTCCTCTTCGGCGAACTGCTCGGCTTCCTTGACCATCTTGTCGATGTCCTCGTCGGCAAGGCCGCCCGAAGCCTGGATTCGGATCTGCTGCTCCTTGCCGGTGCCCTTGTCCTTCGCGGAGACGTTGACGATGCCGTTGGCGTCGATGTCGAACGTCACCTCGATCTGAGGCACGCCGCGCGGCGCTGGCGGGATTCCGACCAGGTCGAACTGGCCGAGCATCTTGTTGTCGGCCGCCATCTCGCGCTCGCCTTGGAACACTCGGATCGTGACCGCGCTCTGATTGTCGTCAGCGGTCGAGAACACCTGGCTGCGCTTGGTCGGGATCGTGGTGTTGCGGTCGATCATGCGGGTGAACACGCCGCCCAGGGTCTCGATTCCAAGCGAGAGCGGAGTCACGTCGAGCAGCAGCACGTCCTTGACGTCGCCCTGCAGGACGCCGGCCTGGATCGCCGCGCCCATGGCGACGACCTCGTCGGGGTTGACCCCGACGTGGGGATCCCTGCCGAAGAACTCCTTCACGACCTCGCGCACGCGCGGCATGCGGGTCATGCCGCCGACCAGGACCACGTCGTTGATGTCCTTGGCGTCGATGCCGGCGTCCTTCAGCGCCTTGCGGCACGGCTCGAGCGTCCGGTCGATGAGGTCGGCGACCAGCTTCTCGAGGTCGGCGCGCGTGATCGTCTCGACCAGGTGCAGCGGGGTCGTCGCTCCACCTTCCATGCGCGCGGTGATGAACGGCTGGTTGATCTCGGTCGTCGAGGCGGACGACAGCTCGATCTTGGCCTTCTCCGCGGCTTCCTTCAGGCGCTGCAGCGCGAGCCGGTCGGTGCGAAGGTCGATGCCTTCCTTCGCCTTGAAGCGGTCGGCGAGATAGTCGACGATCTTGGCATCGAAGTCTTCGCCGCCGAGGAAGGTGTCGCCGTTGGTCGACTTCACCTCGAACACGCCGTCGCCGATCTCAAGGATCGACACGTCGAACGTGCCGCCGCCAAGGTCGTAGACGGCGATCGTCTTGCCGTCCTGGCCCTCGAGACCATAGGCAAGCGCCGCGGCGGTCGGCTCGTTGATGATGCGGAGCACCTCGAGGCCGGCGATCTGGCCGGCATCCTTGGTCGCCTGGCGCTGCGCGTCGTTGAAGTAGGCGGGAACGGTAATGACCGCCTGGGTGACGGTCTCGCCGAGATAGGCCTCGGCGGTTTCCTTCATCTTCTGGAGGATGAAGGCGGAAATCTGCGACGGGCTGTAATCCTTGCCACCGGCGTTGACCCAGGCGTCGCCGTTCGAACCCTTGACGATCTTGTACGGGACAAGCTCGGTGTCCTTCTTGGTCACCGGGTCGTCGAAGCGGCGGCCGATCAGGCGCTTCACCGCGAAAATGGTGTTGTCGGGGTTCGTGACGGCCTGGCGCTTCGCAGGCTGGCCGATGAGGCGCTCGCCATCCTTGGTGAACGCGACGACCGACGGCGTCGTGCGCGCGCCCTCGGTGTTCTCGATGACCTTGGGCTTGCCGCCTTCCATGACGGCAACGCAGCTGTTGGTCGTGCCCAGGTCGATCCCGATTACTTTCGCCATAACTCCCTCGTCCCCTATTGCGGCCCTTCACTCAAGCGGCCGAAGAACAATGATTTCGCGGGCGATATAGGTGGCGTTCAGGCTGCTACAAGACGTGCCGCAGGCGCCGCGGGCGCACGCGCTTTGCCCAAAATTAACGGCTTCGTGGCATTGCGGTCACGTGGGTGGAACCGACACAAAGCACCGGAGCAACGACCGCTTCAGCTGGGCCATGATCGCTGCGCTCGTTGCCGCGGTGGTGGCGCTCGAGCTGCGTTCCCCACTGCGCATCGAAGCGGCAAGCCTCGCCAATCTCGCATTGGCCTGCCTCGCGCTGGGCGGCGCCGCGCTCTTCTACCGACGAGTGCGGATCAACGAGAAGCTAAGCGCAAGCTGCGTCGCCTTGACTCAGGCGCTTGTGTTTTCGGCGGCGGGCTCGATCCTTTCCTACCTTCTCGCTCGCAATGGCGGCGCCTTCTGGGACGCGACGCTCTACTCGTGGGACCGCGCGCTCGGGCTCGACTGGCTCGGATACGTGCGTTTCGTCGATGCGCACGACTGGCTCGTGCTGCCGTTTCGCCTCGCTTATGCCTCGCTGATCCCGCAAATCATCGTGGTTATCCTCGCGCTCGGCTTCAGCGGCCGCCTCGACCGGCTTCGCGCCTTCATCCTGGCCTCGATCGCGAGCGGCATAGCCGCGATCCTGCTGTCGCCGCTGTTCCCGGCGATCAGCAATTACGTGCATCTCGGGCTAACCGCAGCCGACTTCCGCCACGTGAACCCTTATGCGGGCTATGTGCACCTCCACGACCTGACAGCGCTTCGAAGCGGCGAGATGACGGTCCTGAGCCTGCCCAAGATGCAGGGAATCATCACCTTCCCGAGCTACCACGCGTGCCTGGCGACGCTGACCTTGTGGGCCTTCTGGAACAGCGGGCTCGGCTGGCTCCGCTGGAGCGGCGCGGCCGTCGCGTTGACCACGATTGCCGCCACTCCCGTCGATGGCGGCCATTATTTCGTGGACGTCATCGCGGGCGTCGCCATCGCCTTTGCCAGCATCGTCGCCGCAAGGCGTCTGATCTTCCTGCCGCTGCGCCTGCCCGCGCTCAGGGCATTGCCATTCCGCCGTTCACGTG
>JAEZIO010000067.1 GCA_023436615.1 Pseudomonadota bacterium
CACCGAGATTGCCGAGCCCCGCATTGATCGCGAGCGCATTCCCTTTCTCGGATTTCGGGAAGAAATAGCTGATGTTCGCCATCGACGAGGCGAAGTTGCCGCCGCCGAACCCGCACAGCAGCGCGAGCACGACGAACAGCAGGTAGGGCGTGCTCGGTTCCTGCACCGCGTAACCGATGCCGAACGCCGGGATGAGAAGCGATGCCGTGGACAATGTCGTCCACAGCCGGCCGCCGAAGATCGGCACCAGGAAGGCGTAGAAGATCCGCAGCGTTGCCCCGGAAAGGCCGGGCAGAGCAGCGAGCCAGAACAGCTGGTCGGTGGTGAACTCGAACCCGATCGCGGGCAGCCGCGCGACCACGACGCTCCAGACCATCCACACGGCGAACGAGAGCAGCAGGCAGTAGGTCGAAATCCACAGGTTGCGGCGCGCGACCGCACGTCCGCCGCTTTCCCAGAAGCCCGGTTCTTCCGGCCGCCAGTCGGCAATCGGGCCCGCGCGGCGCGGCGGGATCTTGATGCCGGCCTCGCCGAGCCCGCGCATTTCCGGAAGCTCGGGCACCTGGGCGGCGACGCCTCTGCGCTCGGCGCTGCGTTCCATGTGCCGGATCGCCGAATGCATCCAGACAAGGGCGACGGAGACCAGGACGAACAGGAGCACGAAGCAGCTCGTCCATACGCCCGTCAGGTCGAGCAGCGCGCCGAACGCCAGCGGCAGGATGAATCCGCCAAGGCCGCCGACCATCCCGACGAGCCCGCCGACGGCGCCGACGTGGTTCGGGTAATAGGACGGGATGTGCTTGAACACCGCGGCCTTGCCGAGGCTCATGAAGAAGCCGAGCACGAAGATCGTCACCAGGAACGGGACCAGCCCCATTTCCGTATGGAAGGTGATCGGGCCGCGGACCCCTTGGACGATGTAGGTCGTCGGCGGGTAGGACAGCATGAAGGTGGTCAGAACCGATACGCCGAAGGTTACGTACATCACCGACCGCGCGCCGTACCGGTCGGAAAGCTTGCCGCCGTAAATGCGGAACAGGCTTGCAGGGACCGAATAGAAAGCCGCGAGCATGCCGGCCGTCTTCACGTCGAGCTCGTACACACCCATCAGGTAGCGCGGCAGCCACAGCGCCAGCGCCACGAACGCGCCGAACACGAAGAAATAATAAAGCGCGAACCGCCAGACCTGCAGGTTCTTGAGGACGGAAAGCTGGTTAGCGACGCTTTCCGCGGCGCGGCCGTCACGCCTTCTGGCAAGCTGTTCGGGGTCTTCCTTCGTCAGCACCAGGAAGAGCAGCGACGTGACGATGAGCGCGGCAGCCCAGACCTGGGCGACCGCCTGCCAGCCGGCAGCGACCATCACGAACGGGGCGACGAACTTGGTGACCGCCGAGCCAACGTTGCCTGCGCCGAAAATGCCCAGCGCCGTGCCCTGCTTCTCCCCGGGATAGAATTTGGACACGTAGGTCACGCCGACAGAGAAAGAGCCGCCCGCGATGCCGACGCCGAGCGCCGCTACCAGCAGCTCGACGTAGGTGTCAGCGTAGGACGTCAGGAATGTCGCGATGGCGGCGAGGATCATCACGGCCGCGAACACCCGCCGTCCGCCGAACTGGTCGGCCCAGACCCCTAGCAGCACCCGCGTCAGCGAGCCGGTGAGGATGGGCGTTCCGACCAGCAGGCCGAACTCCGTCTCGGACAGGCCCAGCTGGTCCTTCACGCCCAGCCCGATGATCGAGAAGATCGTCCAGACCGCGAAGCAGACGGTAAACGCAATGGTGCTGGTCCACAGCGCCTGGTTGGCGCCGGCGGCCGGGCCGCGGCCCTGTTTTGCGGTCATTTCGATTTGCCCCCCGGCACAGTGCGCGATCCGCAGCGCAGCGGCCGGGCCGCAGATTGCTCGCTCGATCGGTGATTAGGAAAAGGAACCCCGGCCCTGAGTTCGGTGGAAGGGCCGGGGCTCATTGCGGAGGCTAGCGGGATGGGGAAAGCCTCCGAGAAAGATCCGACGCGGGTACGGCATCGATCCTCTGAAACGCTCTCTGCCCTGGATTCGCGTGCCCGGGCTTGATCCAGATCATTTGTTCGCATTCCTAGCCCCCGGTCACGCTCATGTGGCGCTCCACAGCGGGGCGGGCATCGGGGCGGATCGCGAACTGGTGCCGCCGCGGCTTGGCAAGAAGGAGGTCGTCGAGCGCCTCGGATACCAGCTGCGGGTCACCGGCGCGGATCAGGTCGCGAAGCTCCACCTTCTCGTCGTGACCGAGGCAGCCGTACACCGTACCGGTTGCAGCGATCCGGATGCGGTTGCAGCCATCGCAGAAATTGTTCGTGAGCGGCGTGATCAGGCCGAGCTTCACGCCGCTGCCCTCGACATCCCAATAGCGTGCCGGGCCGCCGGTTCGCGCAAGCGAGGGAATCAGCGAGAATTCCTGTTCCAGGCGCGATTTGACCGCGGTGAGCGGGAGATAGCGCTCCGTCCGGTCCTCCTCGACTTCGCCCAAAGGCATCGTTTCGATCAGAGTCAGGTCGAAGCCGCGCGCTGCGCACCAGCGCAGCATCGGTGCGATTTCGTCGTCGTTGAGGCCCTTCAGCGCGACCATGTTGATCTTGACCTTCAACCCGGCATCCGCCGCAGCCCGAATTCCGCCCAGGACCTGGTCGAGATCGCCTCGTCGCGTGATGTGCCGGAACCGGTCCGGATCGAGGCTGTCCAGGCTGACGTTGATTCGGCGGATCCCCGCATCGCGGAGCACCGTCGCGAAACGGGCGAGCTGCGTTCCGTTCGTGGTCAGCGGCAATTCGTCGAGACCGCTGCCGATCCGCTTTCCAAGCTCGGAGATCAGCTGCTCGATACCCTTGCGAACCAGCGGTTCGCCGCCGGTGAGCCTGATCTTGCGAACGCCCCGGCCGATGAGCAGGTCGGCAAGCGCCGTGATCTCCTCGAACGACAGCACGTCCTTGCGCGGAAGGAAGCGCATGGTCTCCGCCATGCAATAGCGGCAGCGAAGGTCGCATCGGTCGGTGACGGACAGGCGAACGTAGGTGATCTTGCGGCCGAAGCCGTCAACCATGCCTTGCGGAAGAATCACGCTTTGTTGCACCACCCGCTCTAGCCGCGCCCTAGCGACCACCCGTTAGTCTGCTCGTGATTTAAATCAACGAGTGCGGGCTTTCGATCCGTAGCTTTACGGAGATGACTTCCCGGGAAACCTTCGAGCGCTACGCGCAGATGCGCGTACCGCGCTACACGAGCTACCCGACGGCGCCTCAGTTTGCCCCGGCGATCGACCAGGCCGAATATCGCCGCTGGCTGCGTGATCTCGATTCTCCCGACCCGCTGTCGGTCTACGTTCACATCCCTTTCTGCCGCGAGATGTGCTGGTATTGCGGGTGCCATACGACCGTCACGAGGCGCCACGCGCCCGTCAGCCGCTACGTCGATACGCTGATCGACGAAGTGAATCTCGTGGCAGCCGAGATGCGCGTTCGGCCTCGGATCGGTCACATGCATCTCGGCGGAGGATCGCCGACACTTCTGAGTCCCAGCGATCTCGGAAAGCTGGATGCGGCCTTGCGCGCGCACTTCGAGTTCGCGGGGGATTGCGAGATCGCGATCGAGGTCGATCCGCGGACCCTAAACCCCGAATTCGCGTCGGCATTGGGCGGCGTGGGGGTGAACCGTGCAAGCCTGGGCGCGCAAAGCTTCGACCCGAAAGTTCAAGCGGCCATCAACCGCACGCAAAGCTTTGGCACGACCTCGGCGGCAGTGGATTTGCTGCGGAGCGCCGGGGTTCGCGGAATCAATCTCGACCTCATCTACGGCCTGCCGTTCCAGACAGCGCAATCCTGTGTCGACACCGTAAAGCAGTCGCTCCGGTTGGAGCCGGACCGCTTCGCCGTCTTTGGCTATGCGCACGTTCCCTCCTTCAAGGTGCACCAGCGCAAGATCGACGAAGCCGCTTTGCCGGGCGCGGCCGAGCGGCTCGAACAATCCGCTGCCATTGCTGAAACCCTGATCGCGGCGGGTTACGCGCAGATCGGTCTCGATCATTTCGCTCGGCCCGACGACAGCCTCGCGATCGCGGCGGAGGCCGGCGCGCTCCATCGAAACTTCCAGGGCTACACCGTGGACCGCTGCTCAACGCTGATTGGGTTCGGCGCGTCGGCGATCGGACGGCTGCCGCAGGGCTATGTCCAGAACGCGACGCGGATCCCCGATTATGCGGAGCGGATCGCGGCCGGACGGCTCGCTACGGTACGGGGTTACCGCCTCACCGACGAGGACCGGCGTCGAGCCGAGATCATCGAACAGCTGATGTGCCGCTACACAGCCGACATCGGCTCCATTGAAGCGCCGCTCGATGAGCTGGAAGCGGACGGCCTGATACGGCGCGACGGCAGCATCATCCAGGTGGTCGAAGAGGCCAAGCCGCTCGTTCGTACCGTCGCGGCAGCCTTCGATGCCTATCTGCCGAAGACCGCGAGCCAGCACGCGCCCGCACTCTGATCGGCATCAGCCGCATTTCGAGTAACCGCAGTCCAGGCAATTGTTGCAGCCTTCGGACTTGACCAGCGACGATGCTCCGCATTGCGGACATTGCGGAAGCGCCATTTGCGTGGGGGCCGGTTCACAAACACTCGCGGTAACCGGCCGCGCGCCAAGGGCGCCAAGGTGGCGTTCGACGATATCGCCGATCGCGGCGAGCAGGGACGGCACATAGCGACCCTGCATCCAGGCGCCGCCGCGCGGGTCGAACACTGCTTTCAGCTCTTCGGCGACGAATCCGACGTCCGCCGTCCTTCTGAAAACCGCCGACACCATCCGCGTGAGGCCCAGCGTCCAGGCGTAATGTTCCATGTTCTTCGAGTTGATGAACATCTCGAACGGGCGGCGGTCGCCCGCCTCCTCGACGTCGTTGATCGTAACGTACACCGCGTGCGGACTTTCGGGCCACTTCAGCTTGTAGGTCGTGCCGTGAAGCTGGTCGGAGCGCGGCGCCAGAACTTCCTTCTTCGTCTCGGGGTGAGATGGACCGACGCTGAGAACCGAGCCGGTCACGGCATTGGGACGGTAAGTCGTGAGGCCTTTGCACCCGAGGTGATAGCCTTCGACATAGATATCCGCGAAATCGTCGAAGCTGATATCCTCGGGGCAGTTTACCGTCTTCGAAATGGAACTGTCGATCAGCGCCTGCGCGGCCGCCTGCATGGTCAGATGGTCCGACGGAGAAAGCGTCTGGGCCGACACGAACAATTCGGGCGGCGGCGCGGCCTCGCCCTTCACCTGGCGCCAGACGCGCGTCGCATAATCTTCGACCTGCTCCTCGCGCGAGCTGCCGTCCGGCTGGCGGATCCTGCGCGTGTAGCTGTAGGCGAAAACCGGCTCGATCCCGGAGCTGACGTTGCCGGCAAGAAGCGAGGTTGTTCCGGTCGGCGCGATCGACGTCAGGCAGCCGTTCCGGAGCCCGTGCTCCTGGATCATTGCCCGTGTCTCGTCGTCTAGGGATGCGATATTCGGCCTCTCGAGCATGCATTTGTCGTAGAGCGGGAATGCCCCCTTCTCCGCCGCAAGCTCGGCGGAGGCGCGATAGGCTTCGCGCTTGATGGTTGCGAGCCATTGCCGCGTTCGTCCGACGGCTTCTGTGCTTCCGTAAGCCACTCCGCAAAACAGCAATGCGTCCGCAAGCCCGGTGATCCCCAGACCGATTCGGCGCTTCGCCTTGGCCTCGGCCTCCTGCTCGGGAAGCGGATAGCGGGAAATGTCGATGACATTGTCGAGCATCCGAACCGCGGTTCGCGTCAGCTCGCCGAGTTGCTCCTCGTCGAGCCGCGCGTCGTCCTCGAACGGCCGCTCTACGAGCGCCGCAAGATTGAGCGAGCCGAGCAGGCACGCGCCATAAGGCGGCAGCATTTGCTCGCCGCACGGATTGCTCGCGGAGATCGTCTCGCAATGCGCCAGATTGTTTTGCTGGTTCACGCGATCGACGAAGATCACGCCGGGCTCCGCAACGTCATAGGTTGCGCGCATCAGCCTGTCCCAAAGATCCCGCGCGCGCACGCTTCGGACTGTCTCGCCATGGAATGTGAGCGGCCAATCGGAGTCGCTCCCGAGCGCGACCATGAATGCATCGGTGACGAGCACGGAGAGGTTGAAGTTGCGGAAGCGCTGGGGGTCACGCTTGGCATCGATGAACGCCTCGATTTCCGGGTGATCGATCCGCAGGCAACCCATCATCGCGCCGCGCCGCTGGCCGGCCGAATGCACGGTGCGGCACATCGAATCCCAGCAGTCCATGAAGGTCAGCGGACCGGACGCGTCGGCTCCGACGCCCTGCACGCGGCTGCCGCTCGGCCGGATCGTGGAGAAATCCATCCCCACGCCGCCCCCTTGCTGCATCGTCAACGCGGCCTGTTTCAGATGCTCGAAAATACCGTCGAGGCTGTCGGGGATCGTCCCCATGACGAAGCAGTTGAAGAGCGTGACTGCCCTGTCGGTGCCCGCGCCCGCGAGCACGCGGCCCGCCGGGATGAACCGGAAATCCCCGATTGCGTCGCGAAATCGCCGCTCCCACTGTGGCTGCGCTTCAGGCATTTCGGCTGCGGCAACGGCTCGCGCGACGCGCTCGGCGGTCTCCGCAAAGGACCTATCCCCGCCGCCGTCGTCGGCGTTGAACCGGTACTTGGCTGCCCAAATCTCCTCTGCCAGCGCTACGTCGAACATGCCCCATCCCCTCTACATATTGTGGAAGATGAAGGTAGCGGCCACTAAGGATAGGTGATTTGATCTACCTCAAAAGGACGCGGTCACGCGCTCTCGCCGACTCGAGGTTTCCACAGGATTGGACCGTAGGCGATGAGGAAGAGGAGAAGCGCACTGCCCCAGGCGAGCCCTGCGATTTCCATGCCAAGCGAGTAATCGACCAAATTTAGCGGCGCCAAGACCCTGAGCAGCGCGCCGATCGTGACGAGCGCGTAGATCGCGACCGTCGGGCCGTTGGCGCGAAGCTCGCGCCCGGTATGGCCCAGCGTGGCTCGCGTCATCACAGCCAGGATCATCGTTGCCATGGCACCGGCCGTCAGCGCGTGGATTGCCGCGCTTCGGGGCATGAGGCCGCCCATCGCGAGCCCCAGAAGGAGCAGGCCTGCCGGCACCCAGGCGTAGCCGAGGTGAAGGATCGCCACGAGCGGATCCGACAGCGTGCGGATTCCGCCCCAGCGGGCGAGACGTACCGCCTGCAAGCTGCTCGCGAGGAGGAGCACGCCGGCCGTCATCCAGCCGGCTGGCGCGGTCATCCACCACAGCAGCGCAAAGCCCGTCACCGCGATCACTGCGAGATCGAACTTGCCCGGCTGGGTCGGAAGGCCCCGTCTCATTCCCTGCTTCACCATCCAGTTGCGCGTGAACGAAGGCGTGATCCGGCCCCCAATCAGCGAAATCATCATGACGACGAGCGAAAGCGCGAGCATCCAGCCGAGGTCTCCAGCGCCGACGATCCCCGTGATCGCTGCATAATCGACGGCGTCAGCGAGTCCGAACAGCAGGACCATCCCGACGACCGGCAGGTTGCGATTGTTCGCGGCAAGCACCTCCCGCGCTCCGAGCGCGGCAAGCACGAGGAAGAAGCCGATGTCGAGCACGGCGGCAAGGAGCAGGCCGGTGACGCCGGAAAACAGAAGCGCGACGCGCGCGGCGACCCACGAGCCGAACAGTGCGACGAGCGGCACCCCCGCGATCGGCAGCCGACCCGTCCAGTTGGGAATCGCCGTCAGCAGAAATCCCGAGACGATCGCTCCGACGAACCCGAACAGCATTTCGTGCCGGTGCCAGGCAAGCGGGTCTATCGCGGTGGGCAGCTCTATGGCTCCCGCAAGCGAGCAGAGCCAGAGCGCGAGGGCGATCACCGCCCAGGCCGCGCCTCCGAAAAAGAAGGGACGGAATCCACCGCGAAGGAACGGTGGGGACGCCGCCATGCGCCGCCGCCTCAGTGCAAGCATCTGCTCGCCGCGAGTGATCATCGGCCCGCCTTCGCCTTCCTGTCTGCCGCTTCGATGGCGCGATCGATCAGGCCAAGTGCGCGCAACCGCCCTTCCGCCTCGACCCTCCGGCGATAGCGCGCAAGGCGTTCGGCCAGGTCGGCTGCGGCACCCTTGTCTGGGTCGGGACTGGCTGCGAGGATCTCGTCCATCTTCGCCTTCGACCTAGCCTACCGGTCCGCGGCGTTGGATACGCAATTTCCCTAGGCGGCTGGAACTGCAACGTTTCGGCATTCGCTGCTAATGCCCACGCCATGAACGACCAGACGCCCGCACCGCAGTCGGAACCGGAGGCGCATCTGCGCTCGATCCTGGCCACCGTGCCAGATGCAATGGTCGTCATCGACGAAGCGGGATGCATTCTTTCGTTCAGCGCCGCAGCCGAGAAGATGTTCGGCTACGCCGAGGGTGACGTCGTCGGTCTGAACGTCAGCCTGCTCATGCCGTCGCCGGACCGCGATCGGCACGACCAGTACCTGCAGAACTACCTGCGAACAGGCAAACGCAAGATCATCGGCATCGGCCGCGTGACGACGGCCTTGCACAGCGACGGGCGAACCTTTCCAATCGAGCTTGCAGTCGGCGAAGCGTGGCTTGGCGACCGGCGTATTTTCACCGGCTTCATTCGCGACCTTACGGAGCGCCAGCAGACGCTACTTCGGCTTCAGGATCTCCAGTCCGAGCTCGCCCACGTCGGGCGGGTCAGCGAAATGGGTACGCTCGCGTCCTCGCTTGCTCACGAGCTCAACCAGCCGCTGACTGCCTTGTCCGCCTATTGTGAGACGGCGCGCGATCTGTTGCAGGCCGGCGCCGACCAGGAAACATTGGCGACAGTCCGCGAAGCCATGGATGAAGCTGCTCGCGAGGCCATTCGGGCCGGCCAGATCGTCCGACGGCTGCGCGACTTCATGAGCCGCGGCGAGTCGGAGCGCCACGTCGAGAGCCTGCAGCGGCTGATCAACGAAGCGAATGCGCTCGCGCTCGTGGGCTCGCGCGAGCATGACATCGACGTGCAGGTCTCGCTCGATCCCACGGCTGACCTCGTTATCGTCGACCGCGTCCAGATCCAGCAGGTCATGGTCAACCTCATCCGCAACGCGGTGGACGCGATGATCGACAGCGACAGCCGCTCGCTTGAAATCCGCACGCAGCGCGAAGGAAACTACGTGCGTATTACCGTGGAGGACAGCGGCAGCGGCATCAGCGATGCCATTGCCTCGCAGCTGTTCCAGCCATTTGTAACATCGAAGCGCAACGGTATGGGGATTGGCCTGTCGATCTGCCGCACGATCGTCGAGGCGCACGGCGGCCGGATCTGGTTCGAGGAGGGGCGTTCGGCTGGAACGGCCTTCCATTTCACGGTGCCGAGCGGGGAAGCGACGAAATGAGCGGCGACGATCAAAGGCTCGTCCACCTGGTCGACGACGACGAGTCCGTTCGCCGCTCCGTTGGCTTCATGCTGAAGACCTCAGGCTATCAGGTTCGCGCATATGAAAGCGGTGTCGATCTGCTGAAGGCGGGCGCGCTCGAGCCCGGTTGCGTCCTCCTGGACATAAGGATGCCAGGAATGGACGGCCTCCAGGTCCAGGCGGAACTGGCGGGCAAGGGCGCGAACCTTCCTGTCGTGATCATGACGGGACACGGCGACGTTACGCTGGCCGTCCAGGCAATGAAGAGCGGAGCCGTCGACTTCATCGAAAAGCCGTTCGAGAAAGCCATCCTCCTGGAAGCCATCGAACATGGTTTCGACCGCCTGCGGAAATCGACGCAGCGCCAGGACCGGGCGCAGGATGCCACGACCAAGCTCCGGGCGCTGACTCCGCGGGAGCGCGAAGTGCTCGATGGCCTCGCGAAGGGGCTGCCCAACAAGACGATTGCATTCGACCTCGGCATCAGCCCGAGGACGGTCGAGATCCACCGCGCAAATTTGATGGCCAAGCTCGGCGTACGCAGCCTCTCCGAAGCGCTTCGGATTATCTTCGCCGCGCAGGATCAGTAAGCTCGCGCTCCTTAGGTGTTATTACGGATTTCGCCTGCGGCGGAGCCTTATCATTGTCCCTCATCGCCGTTACTCGATGGGGAAAAATCGTCATGACCAGCCGCGTCAAACTGAGTGTCCTGCAAGCGCGGGACGAAATCGCATCCCCGCCTGCGCAGCGGGCCTGCAACGATCAAAGCTTCGAACTTCCCGCAGGCGTGTACGTCGCGATGGGGCTGATGTTTGCCGGCTTCGTCGGCATCCTCGCCTTCGCGTTCCGCTCCAACATGGCGGTGTCCTACGGCGTCATCTTTGCGTTCATCGCGGCCTTCTTTGCCGTGCCTGCGCTATTCCCGCGAATGGCGCGCGGGCATAGCTCGAGCAAATCGCTCGACTGGTACAGGTTTCGCGAAAAAGGCATCGCAACTGCAACAGGACATGCAACGAGCGGCGAGGCCACGATCCTGGTGCTGCTGCTTCCGTTCCTGATCATGTGCTTCGCGATTGCCGTCGCAACCATCGCGGCCCTGGTCTGACGTCCCACCAACCTCGGCCGACCACCCGCCTCGGCGCATAACGCGCCGGGGCGGATTTGCGTTCGCGCCGCTCGGCAACCGAGCACGGCGACCAGCGTTTGCGCAGGATGGAAGCCGGAGCTTTCGGGCCCGTCCACGTCACCTGGCTGGATGCGATTGCGCGGATCGGCGCAGCAACATTGCTTTCACTTGCGCTCGGAATGGAGCGCTTTCTCCGCAGAAAGCCCATCGATTTCCGTCCGTTCGTGATCATCGCGGTCGCTGCCTGCGCCCTGACGCTCGGAATGAGCGAGTTCGGACACCGGACGACCGATCCCCAACTGAGCGTGGACGCCACCCGCGTGGTCAGCGGGGTGATGACGGGGATCGGGTTCATCGGCGCCGGCGCGCTGTTCCGCGAGCGCTACACGGTCTACGGCGCGGGCTCAGCCGCGTCGATCTGGGCGTCCGGCGCTATCGGCATCATATCGGGCTTCGGATTCCTCTGGCTCGCCTTTCTTCTCACGCTTGTGCTCGTGCTCGTACTCGGGCTGAGCCGCCCATTCACCAGCGATTACACGATCCGCGTGGAGGCGGCCGAGGATTCGGATGACGTCTAGCCGCGCCGCGAGGGTGGCGTGATGTTCGAGCTCATGGTTCGCATCAGCCAGCTCGCGCTGCCCGTCTTCATCTATTGCACGATGGCCAACGTCGGCATGACGCAGCACCCGCGGCGGATCGCGCGATACTGGGGCGACTGGCCGTTCTACGCGAAGATGATCGCCGCGAACTTCATCGCCGCGCCGTTGGTAATGTGGCTGCTGCTCAAGCTGTGGCCGCTGGAGCCACAGTTTGCCGCCGCTCTCGTCGTCTATTCGCTTTGTGCGGGGGCGCCATTCCTGATCAAGCTCACGGCAACGTCGAAGCACGACGTGGCGCTCGGGGCCGCAACGATGATGCTTCTCGTGCTGGCCACCATCGTCATCGTTCCGCTCGTGCTCCCAGCTCTCCTGCCTATGCTAAACGTGGACGCGGCCGGGATGGCGTGGTCGCTGGTGCGCCAGATGCTTCTTCCGATCGTCGCGGGCGCTGCATTCGCCGCCGTCGCACCGAAGCTCGCCAAGATGGTGCAGCCCTGGGTCGCGAAGATCGGCAACGTCGCGCTCAACGTCGTGCTGGTATCGACGATCGTCGGCCATTTGCCCGAGATGCCCGACATCATTCTTTCCGGGGCGCTGATCATCGGCCTCGTGTTCGTCCTCGCCGCATTCGGGATCGGCTACGCCGCCGGCTGGGGCAGTGACGCACTCGAGGATATCGGCGGGCTCGCCACCGCTCAGCGCAACACTGCCGCGGCAATGCTGATTGCCGTAAGCAGCTTTTCGGATCCGTCCGTGTTCGTTCTGATCACACTCGTCAGCACGCTCGGAATCGTGGCGCTCATCATCATCGCCAAATCGCTCAAATGCGACAATGCGCAGGTCGCTCTGCTTTGAGGCAGCTTTCCGCGCCGCGCCGCAGCATCCTGCTGAAGGATTTGGGAGCGGGGCTGATCAACGGCGTCGTCAGCGTGCCCGACGGCCTGGCATCGGCGGCGCTCGCCGGAGTCAATCCTGTTGCCGGCCTTTACACGAGCGCGGTCGCGCCGATTGCCGGCAGCGCGCTGGTCTCCGCGCAGCGCATGCAGATCGCAACCACGAGCGCATCGGCGTTGGCGGCCGGAGAAGCGATCGGCCGATATGCGCCGGCCGAGCGTCTCGACGCACTGCTGCTGCTCACCGTCCTTGCCGGAGCATTGCTCGCGCTGTTCTGGATGCTGCGGATCGGTCGGCTGGTGAAATATGTATCTCAGGCCGTCATGACCGGCTTCCTCGTGGGGGTCGCCGTCGTGCTGATCCTCGACCAGTCCGCGCCCCTGGTCGGTTACGATCCGCCCGGCGGTAGCGAACCTTTCCAGTTCTGGTCGCTCCTGAGCAACCTCGGTCGCATCGACTTGCGCACTCTGGCGGTCGGAAGCCTGGCACTGGTCCTCGCTGCAACACTCCAGAGGTCGCGGCTTCGAAGCTGGTCTTCGCTGATCGCGATGGTCGTGCCGACCGTCGCGGTGCTGATGCTCGGCTGGTCGGGAGTCCGCACCGTGTCGGATGTCGGCGGCGTCGGCGGCGGGCTGCCCTTCCCGCGCTTGCCGTCACTCTCCCTGATTACCGCCGACCTCTTGTTCGCGGCTTTCGCCCTGGCGGCGATTATCGCCATCCAGGGCGCGGGTGTCAGCCAGAGCATGTCGAACATCGACGGCAGCAAGATCAGCGTCGATCGCGACATGCTTGCACAGGGCGCCAGCAACATCGCGGCCGGGCTGTTTTCCGGCATACCGGCGGGCGGGTCCGTAGGGCAGTCGGCGCTCAACGTTTCGGTAGGCGCGCAAACACGCTGGTCGGGGATTTTCGGTGGGCTATGGATGATCGCAATCCTCCTCTTCCTGTCGGCGCCCGTGGGACTCGTCCCGATGACAGTGCTCGCGGCGCTGATGATCATTGCCGGTATCAGCGCCATCGACCTCGGCGAAGCGCGGTCGATCTGGGCGGTCGGCTGGCCCGCGCGGACGGCAGCGATCGTTACATTTCTCGCGAGCCTGTTCTTCTCTTTGAGCGCGGCGATCCTTGTCGGCGTTCTGTTGTCGGCGACGCTCAGCGTGGTCCGCGCGGCCAATGACGTCACTCTCAAGTGGCTTCGCCCCGCCGCTGACGGCGGCCTCCTCGAATGTCCGTTGCCTACAACTGTCGGCGAAGCGGGCGGAGTGATCGTCGTGAACATCCACGGCAGCCTGTTCTTCGCCGGCGCTCGGACTCTGGCTGAGCGGCTGCCAACGCCCGAGGGAGCGGAACGGCCGGTCGTCATCCTGCGCATGCGCGGCCACAGCCAGGTCGGCGCGACGCTGGTCGACGTTCTTGATGATTATGCGGAGCGCCTCGCTGCGGCCGGCGGCCGGCTCTATCTCAGCGGCATCGACTCATCGCTGCTGGCGCCGCTGATGCGGGCCAGCAAGCTGCGGGACGGCAATGACCCCGTCTTCTACGGAGCGACGGAGCGGCTGGGCGAGTCCACCGAGCGCGCCGTGAGCGACGCGAAAGCGTGGCGATATGCGCCCGCCGGAAACTCGAGCTCGGCGAAGGACAAGGGCTGAACCGGCCGGAACCGCGCTCCGCCACCGTCCGTTCGCCGTTAGCGCCCCTCAATCGACCGCCGGGCGAAAGGACAAGAAATGACCGACCATCGGCGCCAACGTCCGAACATCCTGCTCATCGTCGTGGACGACATGGGATATTCCGATATCGAGCCCTTCGGCGGCGAAATTCGCACGCCCGTCCTGAGCGGTCTGGCCGACGAGGGCGTGCGATTTCGAAATTTCCACGTGTCCTCGCTGTGCGCGCCGACCCGAGCGATGCTGCTGTCCGGCGTCGACAATCATCAGGCTGGCCTGGGCACGATGCCGCCGATGCACTCGACCAACCAGTATCTGCAGCCCGGGTACGAGGGCCCGCTGAACCATCGCGTGATGACGGTTGCGGAAGTCCTGCGCGGCGAAGGTTACCATTGCTACATGGCGGGCAAGTGGCACCTCGGCGCCATCGACGGCTATCGCCCCGAGGACCGCGGCTTCGAACGGGTCTTCTCATTCCTGGGGGGAGGAGCCAGCCACTTCAGCGATCACCGCGCACTCAGCGCGAGCGAGCTTCCGCACACGCGCTACGACGAAGACGGGCGGGATGTGACGGAGGAGCTTCCCGAGGATTTCTATTCGTCGGATTTCTACGCCGACAAGATGATTTCCTACCTGTCGGAGCAGCCCGACGATGCGCCGTTTTTCGCCTATCTCGCCTTCACCGCGCCGCACGATCCGCTCCACGTTCCAGGTTCATGGCTCGACAAATATCGAGGCGCTTACGACGAGGGTTACGACTCGATTCGCACCCGCCGGCTCGAGCGGATGAAGGAACTGGGACTCGTCCCGGACTCGCTCGAGCCGAATCCCGGCAGCGGCCTGTTTCCGATGTGGGAGGAGCTGGACGACGAGCAACGCGCCGAACAGGCGCGCAAGATGGAAATCTACGCAGCGATGATCGAAAACGCCGATTACAACATCGGCCGAGTCCTCGATCTACTCAGGCGCAAAGGAGAATATGAGGACACGCTGATCGTCTTTATTTCCGACAATGGCGCCAATCCGAAAGAACCGCACTTCTACCAGCCCAACACTCCCGAGCTGATCGAACGCGACTATGACAACAGCCTCGCCAACATGGGGCGGAGGGGTTCGTTCGTTTCGATCGGCGGGGCGTGGGCCGAGGTCGCCAACACGCCGCTCTCTTACTTCAAGACGACGACCTATGAGGGCGGGACGCAGGTGCCGCTGATCATCCGCGGGCCGGGCGTGATGAAGCGGGGCGTTGACGCCTCGCAGCTGCTGCACGCAACCGACGTGTTGCCGACCGTGCTCGACTTCGTCGGCGCCAGCCGCCCGGCCGAGCGAAACGGCAAGCCGCTGGAGCCGCTTTATGGGCGTTCGTGGAAACCGTATCTAACCGGCGAAACTTCCGCAGGAGTCCGCGGGCCCTTCGACGCGATCGGCTTTGAGATGATGGAGTGCAGGGCTGTGCTCAAAGGCGACTGGAAGCTGCTATTCATGGCGCCGCCCTACGGTGAGAACGACTGGCACCTCTACAATGTTGGCGAAGACCCGCGCGAACTGAACAATTTGGCGGCGCGGTATCCCCAAAAATTTGCGGAGCTCAAAGCCGAATGGGACGCCTATGCCTGCGCCGTCGGTTACATCGAAGCGGGTGAGATAAAGCAGCTCGAGGGTATGGCGCCGGAGGATTTCTTCCGCTTTGAAGGGCTTCAGGATTGAGGCGGATCGAACGGAAGATGGAACGGCTTCTCGTTGCCACGGACTTTTCCTCGCGATCCGATCGCGCGCTCATGCGGGCGACGCTGTTGGCCCGGAAGCTCGGCGCAGCCTTGACCCTGGTCCATGTCATCGATGCCGATTATCCGCGCGCCCTGGCCGATTCAGAGCAGCAGGCCGCGGAGCAGCTTATGGAAGAGAGTGTCGCGACGCTGCGATCGGAGGACGGCTTTTCCGCGGATTGGGTCGTGAAGGTCGACGACGTGCATGCCGGAATCCTTGCCGCGTCAGACGAGGCTTCGGCCGACCTCATCATCCTCGGGCCGCACCGGCGCCGGTTCGCCGACATCTTCGTCGGGACGACGGCTCAGCGAGTCGTCGAGCAGATCGAGCGACCGCTGTTGATCGCGGTCGACACGCCGACGGGCCATTATCGCAGCACACTGCTGGCGCTCGACTTCGACGAGGCCTCGCGGGGCGCGGCGCGCAAGGCCTTGGCGATGGGCATCTTCGACGAGACGGAAGTGGTGGTGATGCACGCCTTCGATGCGCCCGCCGCGGGCCTGATGCGTCAGGCGCTCGAACATCCGCACACCGTTGAAAGCTATGTGACGACCGAGCGCGATCGCGCAGACGAGAAGCTCGCCGGGCTGGTCAAGGATCTCGGTCTTCCGCCGACGTGCCGGACGGTCGTGTCGCTCGAAGGATCGCCGGCGCGCGCCATTCTGGATTCGGCGAAGGAGGTCGGCAGCGAGCTGATCGTTCTCGGAACCAACCAGCGCACCGGCCTCGGGCGCGCGTTCATCGGCAGCGTCGCGGCGGATGTCATCGCCGATGCGCACCGCGACATCCTGATTATCCCCGCCGGAGAAGCCGGCTAGGCGGGTTCCATCGCTCGCCTCGAACCGAGCCAGAGCGTCGCGACGCCGCCGACCGCGGCAATCGTCGAAGCGATAAAGATCGCGATCTTGGCCGCGTCATAGTCGGCGGCTGCGGCGAAGGATTGGCCCGCGATAAAGAGGGACATGGTAAAGCCGATGCCGGCGAGGCAGCCGGCGCCGAACACCTGGAACCAGCTATATTCGTGAGGCTTCGTCGCGAGGCCGAGTTTGACGGCGGCGTATGACGCGCCAAGCAGGCCCAGCGGTTTACCCACGACCAGCCCCGCCACGATTGCAATGACCAGCCCGCCCCTGCCCTCCAGCAGCCCGGGCACGAACGTCACGCCTGCGTTGGCGAAGGCGAACACCGGCAGGACTATGTAGCTCGACCGGACTTCGACGATCCGCAGCAGCCGGGCCGCGGGCGATTCGAGGCGCAGGTAGATGGCTTCCAGCGCGCGCATCGCGCCATGCGACAAGGAATGGCGCATTTCCTCCGGCCCGCGCTGAGTCTCGTTCGACACGATCGCGTCGGCCTGGGTCATCAGCGCCTGGTAATTGGGCGGCTGTCGCGTCGGGATGAACAGCGCCAGCAGCACTCCGGCCAGCGTTGCGTGAACGCCGCCTTCGTGGATGCAATACCACAGCGCAATGCCGAGCAGGGCGTAGGGAGCGACGCGGTAGATCGAGGCGCGATTGAGCGCCGCGAGGCCCGCGAGGATAGGCAGCGTGGCAGCCAGATATCCGAAATCGATATGCTGCGTGTAGAAGATCGCGATGATCAGGATGGCGCCGATGTCGTCGACGATCGCTGCAGCGGTGAGAAAGATCCGCAGCTCGATCGGCACGCGCTGCCCCATCATCGCGATCAGGGCGACGGCGAAAGCCGTGTCGGTGCCGATCGGAATGCCCCAGCCGCGGGTCCACGGCCCGGACGGGATGAGCAGCAGGTAGATCAGCGCAGGTATCGCCATTCCGCCGATCGAAGCGGCGATGGGCATTGCGGCGAGCCGGCGCGTCGCCAGGTGCCCGACGGTAAACTCGCGCTTGATCTCGAGGCCGACGACCAGGAAGAAGATCGTCAGCAGGCCGTCGTTGACCCATCGGAGAAGCGGCAGCTGGAACCCGCCGCCGTCCCAGGCCAAACCGAACTCGCGCTGCCAAAGGGTGGCGAATGCCGGGCCCAGAGGCGTGTTGCTGAGCAAAAGCGCGAGCAAGGTGGCTGCGAGCAGCAGCAAGCCCGAGGACGGAGTCCAGTTGACGAAGTCGAGGGCGGCGGCGCGGACGCGATAGCCGAGCGCACCGAGCAAGGCGTCGGCGAACGACGCATCGTCCCACGGACCGTCGTAAAGACGGCCGTTGATGAAGAAGGTCGGAGTGAAGGAAACGCCGTTCGCTTCCGCGCTTGCGATATCGTCGCGAACGCGCGCGGCGGCCCGCTTTCCCTGCGGGCTCGACGAGGGCGGCAGCTGAAGCTCGCGTTCTATGGACTCGATATCGTCTTCGGTCAGGTCCCAGGAGCGCGTCATCAGCGCGACGTGCGCTCGCCAGAACTTGCCGACCTCCGCGGCGCGTTCGGCAAGATCGGCGGCGCGAACCGCAAGCTCGCTGCCTGCGAGCGGGCGATGGCGAAAGACGTGCGCGAGCTCGGTGCCGAGCTGGTCTCTCAGATCGACGACGCGGTCGTGGGCCGCGCGGCAGTGCCGGCACGCGTAGCTGCCATATTCGACCAGCGTGATCGCAGCGTCCGGGTCGCCGAGGACGTGGTCCTTATTTGGGTCGACGGGAGGTTCTAGTCGCCGACTTTCCAGATCATCCACCAACTGGCTTTTCTCTCCCGACGGGCCTGTCCAAGCGGAACCAATCGCTGAGGTCGCTGTTCCGGTTCGCGCACCGGAAGCTGCGTTCGAGCGACCAGGAGGCGCTGCGACTGCCCCAGTAACAGGCAGCACATCGTCCCCTCAACAAGGGGAGTTGCCGATGGCGAAGGCTACTTCGCGTCCGCGCGTAACGCGCTCGATTCTGATCCTGCTGCTCGGGGCGCTGCTGGCCGGCATCGGACTCATCCTTGCGGCCGGCGGCATTTGGCTCGCCGTGCTGGGCGGCTCGATCTATTACCTGCTCGCGGGGGTCGGCCTGATCGCGGCGGGTGCGCTCCTGGTCGTGGGCCGGCCGCTCGGTGCATACACATATCTCGCGATATTCGCGCTCACGGTCGTGTGGGCGCTTTGGGAAGTGGGCCTCGACCCCTGGGCGCTGGTTCCGAGAGTTGTTGGACCCGCGGTTCTGGCTGTCCTTGTCCTGCTCGTCCTGCCGCTGCTCGATCCGCGTCGCTGGCGCTGGATGACCGCGTTCGCGGCGGTCGCCGGCCTGGCGGTCCTCCTCCTGGTCGGAATCGTCGTTTCGCCAGGCTATCTGATGCAGGATCCGCGCGGCTTCCCGCCCAGGCTTGCCGCCGCGGTGGCCAATCCGTCGCTGGCGCCGGTGGGCCGCGACTGGCCGGCCTACGGCGGCACCTATGGCGCGCAGCGTTTCTCGGCGCTGGCGCAGATCACCCCCGATAACGTCGGCAAGCTCGAACGCGCGTGGGTGTACCGCACCGGCGAGCGGCCGAAAGAGCGCTGGGGCGCGGAAACGACCCCGCTGAAGGTCGGCGACACCCTGTATCTTTGCACGGGCATGAACGTCATGATCGCGCTTGACCCGGCGACGGGCCAGCAGAAGTGGCGCTTCGATCCCCGGGTGCCCGAGCAATGGATCCCGTACACCGCTGCCTGCCGCGGCGTGGCTTATTATGCTTCGCCCGGAGCGCAGCCGAACGGACAATGCGCGGCGCGAATCATCGAGGGCACGCTCGACGGGCGGCTAATCGCCGTCGACGCCAGGACCGGTCGCCCGTGCGCGGATTTCGGTAGCAACGGCCAGGTCGACATCAAGGCGGGGATGGGCCCCGTCTACCCTGGCATGGTGTCCATCACCTCTCCGCCGACGATAGTCCGGGGAATCGTCGTCACGGGCCACCAGGTTCTCGACGGCCAGATGCGCAATGCGCCGTCGGGCGTGATCCAGGGCTTCGACGCGACGACCGGGCGGCTCCGCTGGGCGTGGGACATGATGCACCCGGACCGGGCTGCGGCGCCGCCGCCGGGACAGTCGTACGAGCGCGGGACGCCCAACATGTGGACGACCGCAAGCGGGGACGAGCAGCTGGGCCTCGTCTATCTTCCAATGGGCAACAGCGCGGTCGATTATTGGAGCGGCAGCCGCCGGCCGCCGGAAAACGAATTCGCGACGTCGCTGGTCGCGCTCGATGTGACGAGCGGCAGGCCTCGCTGGCATTTCCGCGCCGTCGACAAGGACGTCTGGGACTATGATTTCGGGGGGCAGGCGTCGCTCGTCGATTTCCCGGTCGGCGCCGGAGTGGTTCCCGCGCTGGTGCTTCCGAGCAAGCAGGGAGACATCTACATCCTCGACCGCCGCACGGGCCGCTCCCTGTTCCCGGTTCAGCGCCGCGCCGTTCCGCAAGGCGGTGTCGAGCCCGAGCAGCGGACCGCGACGCAGCCATTTTCGTCCTATCACACTCTGGCGTTCCCCGATCTGGAGGAACGGAACATGTGGGGCATGTCGCCGATCGACCAGATGGTCTGCCGCATCCAGTTCCGACGGGCGGACTATCGCGGGATGTACACGCCGCCTCGCGCAGACAAGCGGACGGTTCAATATCCCGGCTACAATGGCGGCACCGATTGGGGCGGAGTAGCGGTCGACCCAATCCACGGCGTCATCGTCGCCAATTACAACAACATGCCCAATTATGTGCGGCTGGTGCCGCGCAAGGAGGCGGACCGCCGCGGCTGGGCGCCACGCGAAGCAGCGCGCGGCGGAAGCATGGGCGGCGGCCATGAAGGAGCCGGCGATCCGCAGTGGGGATCGCCCTTCGCGGTCGACGTGAACGCCGGCTGGCGCCTGCCGTTCACCGGCCTCCTGTGCAAGCAGCCGCCTTATGGCGGTCTTCGCGCAATCGAGCTCGCGACCGGCCGCACGATCTGGGATCGCCCCTACGGTACCGCACGGCGCAACGGCCCGTGGGGCATTCCGTCCATGATGCCGTTCGAGATCGGGACTCCAAACAACGGCGGCGCCGTCGTGACCGCGAGCGGCTTGATCTTCATCTCCGGGGCTACCGACAATCTGATGCGCGCCATCGACCTCAGAACCGGCAAGTCGCTATGGCACGACGGCCTTCCGGCCGGCGGTCAGGCGACCCCCATGACCTACGACCATAACGGCCGCCAATATGTGCTGATCATGACGGGCGGCCATCATTTCATGGAGACGCCCGTCGGCGATGAGGTGATTGCCTACGCATTGCCGCAAGGAAATCGCTCATGACCAAGCGAGTGCAGAAGCCCCCCAGAGCCTCGGAGCAGGCAAACGAGGAGCGCCGGGTCGCCCACCGCGAAGCTTTACTCGACGATGCGCTTGATGACACATTCCCGGCCAGCGATCCGCCGGCGATCGTCATGCCGCAGCGTCGCCGCAGGAGGAGCAAGGACAATGGGTGAAGGACTTTCGAAATATTCGCCGACGATGCTGAGCGTTCTGCGGATCGTCGTCGGCCTGATATTCCTGGAACACGGCACCCAGAAGTTCCTCGGTTTCCCTCCGGGCGACTTCGCCAACATCGGCTGGGGCCTGAACGACCCCGGCCACTTCGCCGGGGTGATCGAACTCTTCTGCGGCGCGCTGATCACGATCGGCCTGCTGACCCGTCCAGCCGCTTTCCTCGCTTCGGGAACGATGGCGGTCGCTTACTGGATGGCGCATGCGCCGCAGAACATGTTTCCGGTCAACAACATGGGCGACGCGGCGATCCTCTATTGCTTCGTCTTCCTCTATTTCGTTTTCGCGGGGCCGGGGCCGATCAGCGTCGATTCCGCCATCGGGCGCCGCGAACCCAGGGTCGAGCACCAGGCCTGAGGCCGGCGTGCTGACGTCGAGTGACGGGCGTGGCTGACCGCGCCCGCAGCCCGTCGCGCTCGCGACAAACACCGGTTGCCGCGATGGCGCTCGTTTTCGTCGCCGCGCTCGCGGGCGGGGTGGTTGCCCGCTACCTGCCTCTTCCCGACAGCGGTTCCGGTCCGGCTTCGACAGCGGCGCCGGCCTCGATCGGGACCCAGCTGACGCTGTCGCCGCTGGTGCGCCGAACCGCGGACGCGGTGGTCAACATCGCCGTCCTGCAGCCGTCGCCTGCCGAGCAGAATCCGTTGCTCCAGGACCCGTTCTTTCGTCGCTACATGGGGGTTCCCGACTCCGCCCTGCGGCCGGCGATTTCGGCCGGATCGGGCGCGGTCGTCGATGCCGGCGACGGCCTCGTCGTCACCAATTTCCACGTCGTCCGCAACGCGACGGCAATTGAGATCGGCTTGAGGGACGGACGGCACTTCCCAGCCGAGCTTGTCGGCGTCGCTCCGGCGGTCGATCTGGCGATCCTCCGCGTTGCCGCGAAGAACCTGCCGGCGCTTCCGCTCGGCGAATCTTCGCGCGTCGCCGTCGGCGATTATGTGGTGGCGATCGGCAATCCGTTCGGGCTTGGGCAGACGGTGACGGCGGGCATCGTCAGCGCCACCGACCGCGGGCTCGGGGGGAACGATCCGCGCCGCTTCATCCAGACGGATGCGCCGATCAATTCCGGCAACTCGGGCGGCCCGCTCATCAATACCCGCGGCGAGATCATCGGCATCAACTCGGCGCTGATCAGCCCTGACGGCGGGAACGTCGGCATCGGGTTCGCGATTCCCTCCAACGTGGTTCGCGAGGTCCTCGCGGAGGCCACCCGATAGCGCGTCATTGCGCCGTGTAGCCGCCGTCGACGAGGTGGTAGCTGCCGGTGATGAAAGATGCCCGGTCCGAAAGCAGGAAAAGCGCCAGGTTCGCCACTTCCTCGGGACGGCCGAGCCGACCCACCGGATGAAGGTCCACCAGTGAGTTGTAGACGTCGCGGTCGAGATTGTTCAGCAGCGGCGTGTCGATGTAGCCGGGGCCGATGGCGTTCACGCGGATGCCGTCCTTCGCATATTCGAGGGCCGATGCCTTGGTGAGGCCGACCACTCCGTGCTTGGCGGCCACATAGGCGGGCGAGTTCTGCGTTCCCACCGAACCCAGGATCGAGGCCATGTTGACTATGGAGCCGCCACCCGACTTGGCCAGCGCCGGAAGCTGGAACTTCATCCCGTAGAAGACGCCACTCAAGTTGATCGCGATGACCCGGTCCCAGTCCTCGACGCCATAGTCGCTGGTGCTGGCGAGGCTGCCGCCGATCCCCGCATTGTTGACCGCGAGGTTGAGGCCGCCGAAGCGCTCCACCGCGAATTCCACGGATTTGCGAACGGACTCGGCGTCGGCGACGTCCTGCCGGACGGCCGCGGCTGCGCCTCCGTCCTGCTCGATGTCCTTGGCGACCTTCGAGGCCGCGGATTCGTCGATGTCGGCGACGACAACCCTGGCGCCGCCGCGAGCGAGGTCGCGGGCGATCTCCGCGCCGATGCCCGATCCGGCGCCTGTGACCATCGCAATCCTGCCTTCGAAATCATGTGCCATTTTGGTGTTCCTTTCCTGTTGGATATGAAGACGGCCGGCGTGAGGGAGCACGCCTGCCGCTGAGTTCGCAGCGAAGTCAGGTAGGGCCGGTTATCGGCTGGCCCTTATCGGTTTGAGAGCAAGGGACCCTGCTCCGCCGCGTCTGATCGTGAGGGCGGCCGTTTAGCCGACCAACTGATGTCCGGCCGCAAGAAGGACGGGGAGGCCGACGATGATCGCACCTGCGACCAGCCATTGCGCAACGCTTTCCCTGATAGCCATTGTGAAACTCCTAAGCTCCTGTTTCGTCTCCAGTTTGGGATGGAGATCATTGACTTTCTTATAGCTCGGATCGAGCCGCAGTTGGCACCGAAGGTCTTGACCCGGACCGCAGACTCTGCGGTGTTCTGCGACCATGCCCGCACGTTTGACGCTTGACCGGATCGACCGGCGAATCCTTGCGGCTCTCCAGCAGGACGGGAGGCTGACGAACCAGGCCTTGTCGGAGCGGGTGGCGCTCTCGCCAAGCGCGTGCCTGGCGCGCGTTCGCCGCCTCGAGCGCGCCGGCGTGATCGAAGGCTATCACGCGCGTCTCGACCCCTTCGCTATCGACGTCGGCATCGTCCTCTTCGCCGAAGTGACTCTGAAGGGGCACAGCCCTCACGAGCTTGCGCGCTTCGACGCGGCAATCGCGGCAATGCCGCAGATCGTCGAGGCTTCGCACGTGAGCGGCGATTTTGATTATCTGCTGAAGGTGGTGGTGAAGGACCTGCCCGAATGGACCCGGATCGGCGAGCAGCTGACGAGCGCCGAAACGGGCGCTGACCGCATCAACACGCATGTGCTGCTTCGCAAACCCAAGGTTTTCGTCGGTTACCCCATCGAGGTGAAGTGAAACGGCCTGGAGCCGCCTTGACAACCAAAGTGCCCTCCTCGACCTCCGGCCGATGGTGAATTTCGTCGCCTTCCACGCAGAATTCCCCGACGGGAGGCAGCTCGCGCCGCCGCATCCGAAACGCAGGCTGGAACGAATTGCCCCACATCACGGCCGAATGCTGGAGATGCTGGGGCGATCAGCGAAGCTCACCCAACCGGCGTCCAGGCTGACCTTGTTGGCCAATGAACATTTTCAGCTGCACCGAAACAGCCCATTCGAGGTCGTTCGGGTGCCCGTCAGCACCGCTTCGGTGATGCTCGACCGCACGCGGGCGCAAAAAGCGTATATCGACGCCTATGACTTCGCCGAGCCGCTGATCTTCATCGACACGGACATGCTTCTCAACCAGGACCTGGGGCCTCTGTTCGAGCAGGACTTTGACATCGGACTGACCTGGCGGCCGCTCGCCGCCGAGCCCATCAACGGCGGCCTCATCCTCGTGAACAACCGCAGGCCGGCGGAGGCGCGCGCCTTCTTCGACGAATTCCTCGCCCTCTACGAGCAGTCATTCAGCGAGCAGGCGACCTGGTTCGGGGATCAGGCGGCGCTCTGCCGTCTCCTCGACGTGCCGGCGCATGGAACCGAACT
>JAEZIO010000035.1 GCA_023436615.1 Pseudomonadota bacterium
GCGACGTTGGAAATGTGCAGCGGCGCTTCCTTGCGCTCGATCCCGCCCTGCGGGTTCAGCTGCGTCGGCTTGCGGTGGCGAGCGTGAACGTTGATCCCCGAGACGATCACCTTGTCGTCCCTCGGGATCACCTTGGTCACTTCGCCGGTCCGGCCCTTGTCCTTGCCGGACAGGACCACGACCGTGTCGCCCTTGCGGATCTTCATCGCCATTACAAAACCTCCGGCGCGAGGCTGATGATCTTCATGTGCTTCTTCGCCCGAAGCTCGCGAACGACCGGGCCGAAGATGCGCGTGCCGATCGGCTCGTCGCTCTTGTTCACAAGCACCGCCGCGTTCGAATCGAAGCGGATCACCGAACCGTCCGGACGGCGGATGTCCTTCGCGGTGCGGACGATCACCGCGCGGTGAACGTCGCCCTTCTTCACGCGGCCGCGCGGCGCCGCTTCCTTGACGGAAACGACGATGATGTCGCCGACGCCTGCAACGCGGCGCTTGGACCCGCCCAGCACCTTGATGCACTCGACGCGCTTGGCCCCGCTGTTGTCCGCGACGTCCAGGTTGGACTGCATCTGGATCATTGTTCGACCCTATCCTCTATCTATCTGCTCAGGCGTCCGCTTCGGCGACGTCTTCGGCCTTCGCCTTGCCCTTGCCCTTGGAGGCCTTGGCGGGCTTCTTCTCTGGCTTCTCGGACGCTGCCGTTGCCTCCGCCGGAGGCGCGACAACGTCCGGCTCGTCGATCTCGACAGCGGCGACCTTCGCGGCGCCGAGGCGCTCGACGACCGTCCAGGTCTTGGTCTTCGAAATCGGCTTGCACTCTTCGATGCGCACCTGCTCCCCCATGCGGAACGCATTGTCCGCATCGTGGGCGTGGTACTTCTTCGAACGGCGGATGATCTTGCCGTACAGCGGGTGCTTCACCCGCCGGTCGACGCGGACGGTGACCGTCTTGTCACCCTTGTCCGACACCACGGTGCCGATCAGGACGCGCTTTGGCATCTCCAATAGTCTCCCTTACGCCTTCGCGGCCTGTTCGCGGGCGCGCTGGTTCTGAATCGTCTTGATGCGCGCGATGTCACGGCGGACCTCGCGGACGCGCGACGGCTTCTCGAGCTGGTTCGTCGCCGACTGGAAGCGCAGGTTGAACTGCTCGCGCTTCAGCTCGGTCAGCTGCTGCTGCAGCTGGTCGTCGCTCTTGACCTTGAGATCGTCGGTCGCGGTCATCTTAACGATCCTCCTCGACCAGCGTCTCACCGAGGCGCGCGACGACCTTGGTCTTGATCGGCAACTTCTCGGCGGCGCGCTCGAACGCCGTCTTGGCAAGCGGACCGGGGATCCCGTCGAGCTCGAACAGGATCCGGCCCGGCTTGACGCGCGCCACCCAGAACTCGGGCGCGCCCTTGCCCGAGCCCATGCGGACTTCGGCAGGCTTCGAACTGACCGGAACGTCCGGGAACACGCGAATCCAGAGACGGCCCTGACGGCGGATGTGGCGCTGGATCGCGCGGCGAGCCGCCTCGATCTGGCGCGCGGTGATCCGCTCGGGCTCCATCGCCTTCAGGCCGAAGGCGCCGAAATTGAGCTCGGTCCCGCCCTTGGCGTTGCCGTGGATGCGGCCCTTGAAGGCCTTGCGGAACTTGGTGCGCTTGGGTTGCAGCATCTGTTTTTCCTAAAGCCTTAGCGACCGCGGTCTTCGCGAGCCGGACGGACGCCGGAGGTCTGGGCCTCCATCATCAGCCGGTCCTGGGCGGTCGGGTCGTGACCCAGGATCTCACCCTTGAAGATCCATACCTTGACGCCGCAGACGCCGTAGGCGGTGTGCGCCTCGGCTTCCGCGTAATCGACATTGCCGCGCAGCGTGTGCAGGGGAACACGGCCCTCGCGGTACCATTCGGTGCGCGCGATCTCCGCTCCGCCGAGACGGCCCGAGCAGGTGATGCGGATGCCCTCCGCGCCGAGCCGAAGCGCCGACTGAACCGCGCGCTTCATCGCGCGGCGGAAGGCGATGCGGCGCTCGAGCTGGTCGGCGACTCCCTGCGCGACAAGCTTGGCGTCCACTTCCGGCTTGCGGATCTCGACGATGTTGAGGCTCACGTCGCTCGACGTCATCGACGACAGCGTCTTGCGGAGCTTTTCGATATCGGCGCCCTTCTTGCCGATGATCACGCCGGGGCGCGCCGCGTAAATCGAAATCCGGCAGATCTTCGCCGGACGCTCGATCACGACCTTCGAGATCGCCGCCTGCGGCAGGTTCTCGATGATGTACCGGCGGATCTTGAGATCCTCGAGCAGGAGCCGACCGTAATCCTGACCTTCCGCGAACCAGCGGCTGTCCCAGGTCCGGTTGATCTGCAGGCGGAGCCCGACGGGTGAGGTTTTCTGGCCCATAAGTTACGCTTCTTCCTGCTCGCGAACGACCACCCGGAGGCGGCTGAACGGCTTGACGATACGGGCCGAACGGCCGCGCGCGCGGGTCATGAACCGCTTCATCGAGATCGACTTGCCGACGCTCGCTTCGGCGACGATCAGCGCGTCCACGTCGAGGTTGTGGTTGTTCTCCGCATTGGCGACCGCCGATGCTAGGACCTTGCGGACATCCTCGGCCATGCCCTTGGGCGAGAACTTGAGGATGTTCAGCGCTTCCTCGACCTTGCGGCCACGAATCATCTGCGCGACCAGGTTCAGCTTGCGAGCCGAGCCGCGAATGGTGTTGCCAACGGCCAGCGCTTCCTTGTCGCCGACCTTGCGCGGTGCAGCCTGCTTGCCCATCAGCGCTTGCCCTTCTTGTCGGACGCGTGGCCGTGGAAGGTGCGGGTCGGCGCGAACTCGCCGAGCTTCATGCCTACCATGTCCTCATTGACCGACACCGGCACGAACTTGCGGCCGTTGTAGACGTTGAAGGTGAGGCCGACGAACTGCGGCAGGATCGTCGAACGCCGCGACCAGGTCTTGATCGGCGCGCGGCCACCCTTGTCCTGCGCAGCTTCCGCTTTCTTCAGCAGCGAAAGCTCGACGAACGGGCCTTTCCAGACGGAACGGGCCATTGCTTAACCCTTCTTCTTCGCGTGACGCGACCGGATGATGAACTTGTCGGTCGCTTTGTTGCTACGAGTGCGGGCACCCTTGGTCGGCTTGCCCCACGGAGTGACCGGGTGACGGCCGCCCGACGTCCGGCCTTCGCCACCGCCGTGCGGGTGATCGACCGGGTTCTTGGCGACGCCGCGAGTCAGCGGGCGCTTGCCAAGCCAGCGGGTGCGGCCGGCCTTGGCGAGCGTCTGGTTGGCATTGTCCGGGTTGGACACGGCGCCCACCGTCGCCATGCAGTCGGCGCGGACATACCGCTGCTCGCCTGAATTCAGCCTGACGATGACCATTCCGCGGTCGCGGCCCACGACCTGCACATAGGTGCCTGCCGCGCGCGCGATCTGACCGCCCTTGCCCGGCTTCAGCTCGACGTTGTGAACGATGGTTCCGACCGGCATCTGGCCGATCTCCATCGCATTGCCCGGCTTCACGTCGACCTTCTTGCCCGCGATCACCTTGTCGCCCGGAGCGAGGCGCTGCGGAGCGATGATATAGGCCTGCTCACCCCCCTCGTAGGTCACGAGCGCGATGAACGCCGACCGGTTGGGGTCGTACTCCAGCCGCTCGACGGTCCCGACGACGTCCCAGGTGCGCCGCTTGAAATCGATGTAGCGATACTTCTGCTTGTGGCCGCCGGCGATCCCGCGCGACGTCACGTGACCCTTGTTGTTGCGGCCGCCGGTCTTGCGCTTGCCTTCGGTGAGCGCCTTGACGGGCTTGCCCTTCCACAGCGCGGACTTGTCGACCAGGATCAGGCCGCGGCGAGCGGGCGAGGTCGGCTTATATTGCTTCAGTGCCATGGCTTAGATCCCGCTCGTCACGTCGATGGTCTGGCCCGCGGCCAGCGTCACGATCGCTTTCTTGAAGTCGGACCGCTGATAGGGCCGGCCCTTCCAGCGCTTGGTCTTGCCCTTGGTCACCGCCGTGTTCACTCCGGTCACCGTCACGTTGAAGAGCGCCTCGACGGCGGCCTTGATCTCGGGCTTGGACGCGTCGGATGCGACCTTGAAGACGACGGCGTTGTGCTCGGAGAGCATGGTCGACTTCTCGGTGATGTGCGGCGCGAGGACGACGTCGTAATGACGCGCGTCGATCTTGGTCTGCTGCTTCTTAGCCATTGAACCGCGCCTCCAGCTTCTCGACCGCGGCGCGGGTCAAGACCAGCGTCTCGTGGCGCATGATGTCGTAAACATTGGCCCCGACCGCCGGCAGCAGGTCGATGCTCTCGAGGTTCGACGACGCGCGTGCGAAACCGACGTTGAGCGCGTCGCCGTCGATCACCAGCGCAGTCTTGCCAAGGCCGAGACTGCCGAGCTTGCTCCTGAGCTCCTTCGTCTTCCCTTCGGCCAGGTCGAGGTTGTCGAGGACAATCAGGTTGCCGTCGCGAGCTTTCGCGGACAGCGCCATCTTGAGCCCCAGCGCGCGAACCTTCTTGTTCAGGCTCGACGCGAAGATCCGGGCCCGGGGGCCGTGCGCCTTGCCGCCGCCGACGAAGATCGGGGCGCGGCGGTCGCCGTGACGAGCGGTTCCGCCGCCCTTCTGGCGACCGAACTTCTTGCCGGTGCGGGCGACGTCGCTGCGCTCGCGAGCCGCACGCGCGGGGGCGCGGCGGTTGACGAGCTGCCACGTCACCACCCGGTGGAGGATGTCGGCGCGCGGCTCGACACCGAAAATCTCGTCGTTGAGCTCGATATCGCCGCCCTTTCCGGCGTCCAGGCTCTGGACCTTGACCTTCATGGCTTAGCCTTCCTTGCTCTCGTCGCCGGCGGGGGCTTCACCCTCGCCTGCGCCGGAGTCCTTGTTCTCTTCGGCCTCGGCAGCTTCGGCCTCGGCAGCCGCGCCAGCTTCCTGCTCGGCAGCGATCGCGGCCACTTCGTCGTCACCGGGGAGCGCCGGGATCTCGTGGACCGCGCCCTCCTCGACCAGACCCGCAGGAGCCTGCTCCTCTTCCGCCTCTTGAGCCTTCTTCGGCTCGAAGAGGCCCGCCGGATACGGCGCACTCTCGTTGCGCTCGACCTTGATCGCGTCGCGAATGGTCAGCCAGCTGCCCTTGTGGCCCGGCACCGACCCCTTAATGAAGATCAGGCCACGGACGGGATCGGTACGGACGATCTCGAGGTTCTGCTGGGTGCGGTTGCGCGCGCCCATGTGACCCGCCATCTTCTTGTTCTTGAACACCCGGCCCGGGTCCTGGCGGTTGCCGGTCGATCCGTGCGAGCGATGCGAGACCGAAACGCCGTGGGTCGCGCGGAGACCGCCGAAGTTCCAGCGCTTCATCGCGCCGGCAAAGCCCTTGCCCTGCGTGACGCCCGAGACGTCGACCAGCTGCCCGGCGACGAAATGGTCGGCGCTCAGCGTCGCTCCGACGTCGAGCATCGCGTCTTCCGCGACGCGGAACTCGACGATCTTGGCCTTCGGCTCGACCTCGGCCTTGCCGAACGCGGCGCGTTGCGGCTTGGTGAGATTCTTGGCCTTCGCCTTGCCGGCGCCAAGCTGGACCGCCGTATAGCCGTCACGATCGGCCTCGCGGCGGCCGACGACCTGCACGCCATCCAGCTGCAGGACGGTCACGGGCACATGCCGTCCGTCCGCCTGGAACAGGCGAGTCATTCCTACCTTCTTCGCGATCACGCCAGTGCGCATGACCAGTTGCTCCTACACAGAGGCACACGGGGACATTCCCGAGTGCTTGCAGCCCGTTCGAATTTCCGCATGCCCCGCCTGGGCTAATGCTCCCGAAGGAACGGCGGGGACGCAGCCGGAGCAAAGCTCCGCGGTATCTCCCGATCATTCCCCGCAAACGACTTTGCGGGGCCCCCGTCAGGGGCACTGGCGGTTAGGCCAGTTTGATCTCGACGTCGACGCCCGCAGCAAGATCGAGCTTCATCAGCGCGTCGACCGTCTGCGGAGTGGGCTGCACGATGTCGAGCAGCCGCTTGTACGTCCTCACCTCGAACTGCTCGCGCGACTTCTTGTCGATGTGCGGCGAGCGGTTGACGGTGAACTTCTCAATGCGCGTCGGAAGGGGAATGGGTCCACGGATGAGAGCACCCGTACGGCGCGCCGTGTCGGCGATGTCGCCGGTTGCCTGGTCGAGCACTCGATGATCGAAAGCCTTCAGGCGAATCCGGATGTTCTGCGTTTCCATGTCCCTACCGATGCGAAAGAGCCGGCGAACCACAGCCGAAGCCGCGGCCCGCGAAATCCAATGGTACTAAGTGCAAGCCGCGCGAATCTCTCGACCCGCGCGGCTGGCGCCCTATATTACTTCGAGATCGAGCCGACAACCCCCGCGCCGACCGTGCGGCCGCCTTCGCGGATCGCGAAGCGCAGGCCCTGGTCCATGGCGATGGGTGCGATCAGCTTCACGCCGAGCGTGACGTTGTCGCCAGGCATGACCATCTCGGTGCCTTCCGGCAGCTGGACTTCGCCGGTGACGTCCGTCGTCCGGAAGTAGAACTGCGGACGATAGTTGGCGAAGAACGGCGTATGGCGGCCGCCCTCGTCCTTCGACAGGACGTAGACTTCGGCCTGGAAGTCGGTGTGCGGAGTGATCGAGCCGGGCTTGGCCAGAACCTGGCCGCGCTCGACTTCCTCACGGCCGACGCCGCGGATCAGAGCGCCGATGTTGTCGCCGGCCTGGCCCTGATCGAGCAGCTTGCGGAACATCTCGACGCCGGTGACGACCGTCTTTGCGGTGTCCTTGATCCCGACGATCTCGACTTCGTCGCCGACCTTGACGATTCCCGTCTCGACGCGGCCCGTGACGACGGTGCCGCGACCCGAAATCGAGAACACGTCCTCGATCGGCATCAGGAATGGCTTGTCGAGCGGACGTTCCGGGGTCGGGATCCACTCGTCGACGGCGTCCATCAGCTTGAGAACGGCTTCCTTGCCGATCTCGGGGTTCTTGTCCTCGAGCGCGGCGAGAGCCGAGCCGGCGACGATCGGAATGTTGTCGCCGTCGAACTCACGCTTGGAAAGCTCCTCGCGGATTTCCAGCTCGACCAGCTCCAGAAGCTCCGGATCGTCGACCTGGTCGACCTTGTTCAGGAACACGACCATCGTCGGAACGCCGACCTGCTTGGCGAGCAGGATGTGCTCCTTGGTCTGCGGCATCGGGCCGTCGGCGGCCGAAACGACGAGGATCGCTCCGTCCATCTGCGCTGCGCCGGTGATCATGTTCTTCACATAGTCGGCGTGGCCCGGGCAATCGACGTGGGCGTAGTGGCGCTTGTCGGTCTCATACTCGACGTGCGCGGTCGAAATGGTGATGCCGCGCTCGCGCTCTTCCGGAGCCTTGTCGATGTTGGCGTAGTCGGTGAACTCCGCCTGGCCCTTCTCGGCCAGCACCTTGGTGATCGCCGCGGTCAGCGACGTCTTGCCATGGTCCACGTGACCGATGGTGCCGATGTTAACGTGCGGCTTCGTCCGCTCGAATTTCGCCTTCGCCATTTTACGCCTCTTCTGTGTTGAATTGGGGCGGGCCCGCCCAACGCGAGCGCGCCCATAGCTACAAAATTGCCGTTATGCCAGCTTCGCCTTCACCTCGTCGGCGACGTTCTGCGGCACCTCCTCGTAATGGGAGAACTGCATCGTGTACTGGGCGCGTCCCTGGGTGAACGAGCGCAACTGGTTCACATAGCCGAACATGTTCGCGAGCGGCACGATCGCCTCGACCACCTGCGCGTTGCCGCGGCTGTCCGTGCCCTGGATCTGCCCGCGCCTCGAGTTGAGGTCGCCGATGACGTCGCCCAGATATTCCTCCGGACTGACGACCTCGACCTTCATGATCGGCTCGAGCAGCTTGATGCCGGACTTCTGCGCGGCTTCGCGCATCGCTCCGCGACCGGTGATCTCGAACGCGAGCGCCGAGGAGTCGACGTCGTGATACTTGCCGTCGATCAGCCGGATCTTGAAGTCGATGATTGGGAAGCCGATCAGCGAGCCGGTCTCGGCGGTCTCGCGCATGCCCTTTTCCACCGACGGGATATATTCGCGCGGGATATTGCCGCCCTTGATCTCGTCGATGAACTCGATGCCCGAACCGCGCTCGCCCGGCTCGAGCGCAACCTTGACCTCGCCGAACTGGCCGGAGCCGCCTGACTGCTTCTTGTGGGTGTACGTCAGCTCAACCGGCTTCGCGAGAGACTCGCGATAAGCGACCTGCGGCGCACCGACGTTCGCCTCGACCTTGAACTCGCGCTTCATGCGGTCGACCAGAATGTCGAGGTGGAGCTCGCCCATTCCCTTGATGATCGTCTGGCCCGATTCATGGTCGGTCGACACGCGGAAGCTCGGGTCCTCGGCGGCGAGGCGGCTGAGCGCCACGCCCATCCGCTCCTGGTCCGCCTTGGTCTTCGGCTCGACGCTGAGCTCGATGACGGGATCCGGGAACTCCATCCGCTCCAGGATGATCGGAGCATTCTTCGCGCAAAGCGTATCGCCGGTCGTGGTTTCCTTCAGGCCCGCCAGAGCGACGATGTCGCCGGCGAATGCCTCGTCGATGTCCTCGCGGCTGTTCGCATGCATCAGCAGCATGCGGCCGATCTTCTCGTCCTTGTCCTTGACCGAGTTCAGGTACGAACCCTTGGACAGCTTGCCCGAGTAGATGCGGGCAAACGTGAGCGACCCGACGAACGGATCGTTCATGATCTTGAACGCCAGCGCCGAGAAGGGCGCATTGTCGTCAGCCGGCCGCTCGTCCGGAGTTTCGCCGTCGAGCTTGACGCCCTGCACCGGCGGGATGTCCAGCGGGCTCGGCATGAAATCGACGATCGCGTCGAGGAGGGGCTGGACGCCCTTGTTCTTGAAGGACGATCCGCAAAGCACCGGAACGAACGCCTGGCTGAGCGTGCCCTTGCGGATCAGCTTCTTGAGCGTCGCGACGTCGGGCTCCTCGCCTTCGAGGTAGGCCATCATCACGTCGTCGTCCTGCTCGACGGCGAGCTCGATCAGCTTCTGCCGGTATTCGGCGGCCTTGTCCTTCAGCTCTTCGGGGATTTCGACATAGTCGAACTTCGCGCCGAGGCTCTCGTCCTTCCAGATGATGCCGCGGTTGCTGACGAGGTCGACGAGCCCGACGAAGTCGCTCTCGGCGCCGATCGGAAGGTAAAGCACCGCCGGCGTCGCGCCGAGTCGGTCGATGATCGTCTGCACGCAATAATAGAAGTCCGCGCCCGTGCGATCGAGCTTGTTGACGTAGCACATGCGCGGAACGCCGTACTTGTCGGCCTGCCGCCACACGGTCTCCGACTGCGGCTCGACGCCCGCGACGCCGTCGAACGCAGCGACAGCGCCGTCGAGGACGCGGAGCGAGCGCTCGACCTCGATCGTGAAATCGACGTGCCCCGGAGTGTCGATGATGTTGATCCGGTGCTCGGGACCCTGCCCGTCCTCGGCCTTCCAAAAGGTCGTGGTGGCCGCGGAAGTGATCGTGATCCCGCGCTCCTGCTCCTGCTCCATCCAGTCCATCGTCGCGGAGCCCTCGTGGACTTCGCCGATCTTGTAGGACTTGCCGGTGTAGTAGAGGATTCGCTCGGTCGTGGTCGTCTTGCCGGCATCGATATGGGCCATGATGCCGATGTTGCGATAGCGTTCGAGCGGATGGCTGCGGGCCATTTCAATTCTTCCTTGGCGATGCGGGAATCCGGCAAGCGCCGGCAGGCCGCAATATGGGTGTAAAAATTACCAGCGGTAGTGGCTGAAGGCGCGGTTCGCCTCGGCCATGCGGTGCGTGTCCTCGCGCTTCTTCACGGCGTTGCCGCGATTCTGCGCCGCGTCCATCAGCTCGCCCGACAGCCGCCCGGCCATGGTCTTTTCAGAGCGGGCGCGCGCCGCCGAGATCAGCCAGCGGATGGCAAGCGCCTGGGCGCGCTCGGGACGAACCTCGACCGGAACCTGGTAGGTCGCGCCGCCGACGCGGCGGGAGCGGACCTCGATGCCGGGCTTCACGTTGTTCAGCGCGTCGTGGAAGACCGACAGCGGCTCCTTCTTGAGACGGGCTTCGACATTGTCGAGCGCACCGTAGACGATGTTTTCGGCGACCGACTTCTTTCCGTCCAGCATCACGCTGTTCATGAACTTCGAAAGAACCTCATCCCCGAACTTCGGATCCGGGAGGATTTCGCGCTTTTCGGGGCGACGACGACGAGACATAGGAGCTTCCTTTCTCTTCAGCCTGATCCGGAACCCGTCCGGGGCTTACTGCTCTGAATTACTTGGGACGCTTGGCGCCGTACTTGGAACGCGACTGCCGGCGATCCTTGACACCCTGGGTGTCGAGCACGCCGCGAAGCACGTGATAGCGGACACCCGGAAGGTCGCGCACGCGGCCGCCGCGGATCAGCACGACGCTGTGCTCCTGGAGGTTGTGCCCTTCGCCCGGAATGTAGCTGATCACTTCGCGCTGGTTGGTCAGGCGGACCTTGGCCACCTTGCGCAGCGCCGAGTTCGGCTTCTTCGGGGTCGTCGTATAGACGCGCGTGCAGACTCCGCGCTTCTGCGGGTTCTGCTCCATCGCAGGGACCTTCGATTTGGCCTTCTGCGCTTCGCGACCCTTGCGGATCAGCTGGTTAATCGTCGGCATGAAGCCCTTCACCTTTCGTTGCGGGCCAAAACCTCCCAATGAGGCCGCCCGCGGTTACTTTGCCCAACAGAAAAAGCGCGAAAGCCTCGGCGGCCACTCGGCCAGCCGGCCTTTCACGCAAGTTGAGCAATGTTCAGCTCTTTGCCCGGCTCGCGATTCTGAAACCCAGTGTCGCGCGGACGGCCGGCCACATAGCTACCGGCCCGCGCCCGGTCAACGCCCATGCTGCGCATTTCGCGCATCCGACGAGCGACGAGCGCGCCCCACAAACCGACAAACGGACTTGGTCGACATGCGGCGGCGGGCGGTCGAAGTCCGTGTGCAGTCCCGCCTCGTCGGCCGCACCATCTGCATCTCCAAGGAGGGAGACGTAGAATGGCGTACCAAGCATTGATGGTTGCAGCGACCGTGGCTTTCCTCGCCGCCCCGGCGTCCGCGGCGCCCTCGCGCGCGAAACAGGCAGTCGCCCCGAAAGAAAAGATCTGCATCCAATATTCGAGCGACACGGGCAGCCGGATCGCGCGGATCGACTGCAAGACGAAGTCGGACTGGGCCAAGGCGGGCGTCTATCTGGACGATCTCAACAAGAAATGATCTTCGGTCGGTCCCGGCGGCCCCCAAAGCGCCGGGACCGCCTTAATCGACGGGAGCTTCGGCGCCGTCGGTGAGCGGCGTCGGCTTGGGCCGCGGTTCGACCGGCGCCGTTTCGCCGCCCCGGGGTTTGCGCCGCCGAGGCTTGCCGCGGCCTTCGTCGCGGGCCCGTCGCTCGTGCGCATCGCGAACCTCGTCTCGGGCGATCTCGATCCGCCGCCTGGCCTCTTCCATTTCGGCGCGCAGCCGGTCCCGCGCCTGGTTCATCTCCGCCCGCGCCTCATCGAATGCCAGGCGCATCGCGTCGCGAGCATGGTCCATCGCATGGCGGAACTCGTCGCGCGCCTGCTCCATCGCGCGCCGCATCTCTTCGTACTTTTCTCGGTCCATGACTCACCTCACTGTCTTATCTGTATAACACAGCTTGTTGGTGAGGAACAGAGTCGACGAGAGCGAGTTGGCCGACGGCAACATTGGAGGCTCTGCATGGGGAGGATCATTCCGCCCTTGCTGCTTGTCGCACTGGCGAATTGCGGAGCGGCTGGCGATAACCGCCAAGCTCACGACGAAGCGGGAACCGGCCAGACGTTCGCGCTGGCCAGCCAATCCTTTGCCGACGGGCAGCCGATTCCCGCGGCCCACACTTGCGACGGCACCAATCGGCCGCCGGAGTTGCATTGGACAGCGCCGCCAGGCGGCACGCGAAGCCTCGCTTTGGTAATGGACGATCCCGACGCGCCGGGCGGCACGTTCCGCCATTGGGGCGTTGGCGGCATCCCGGCGAACGTGCGCTCGATGCAACAAGGCGGGGCCGTGCAAGTCGTCAACGATTTCGGCACGAAGGGCTACGGCGGTCCGTGCCCGCCGCACGGGGAGCGTCCTCACCGCTACCGCTTCAAGCTCTATGCCCTCGACGTCGAGCGGTTGTCGCTCCCAGGCGATGCCCGAGTGGACCAGTTCGAGACGCTAGCGGCGCAGCATCGGCTGGCGGTTGCGCAGCTGGTCGGCACCTACCGGCGCAAATAGTCCCTATTCGGTGGTCTCGCCTTCCCACTCTTCCTGCGCGTGACGGCGATCGGCCTCTTCCTTGGTCGACTGAACGACCTGGTCCTTGTGCTCGGGCGGACCGTAGATCGTGTAGAGCCGAAGCGGCTGCGAGCCGATGTTCCGCACGTTATGGCGCGCTCCCGCGGGGACGATCACGGCGAAATCGTCCTCGACGCGGTTCTCGCGGCCGTCGATGTCGATCGCGCCTTCGCCTTCTTCGATCCTGAAGAACTGGTCGCGGTCGGGGTGAACCTCCTCGCCGATCTCTTCTCCCGGCTGCAGCGTCATGAGGACCAGCTGCAAGTGCGCACCGGTGTAGAGAACGCGCCGGAAATCTTCGTTCTCGACAGTCACCTTCTCGATATTGTCGCAATATCCGCGTTTCATCGCGCTACTCCTGATTATTGGCCTCGTTGACCGCTTCGTTGGGGAGGTCGGCTGGTGGCGCGTTGCCACTTTCCGTGACGCTGTTGTCGGCGGCAGCGTTGCCGACGGCCTCGTCAGAGGCGTTCACGTCATTGGCGATGGCGTCAGGCTCCGGGCCAAGCGCCAGATTAACTTCAGCGGGGGTCAGCGCATTCGCCTGCGGCGCCATCACATTGTCGGCATCCCCCTGGTTGCACGCGGCGACCGCAGCGACGACGGCCAAAGCGCCGATGAACTGGAGGGCACGCATTCCTGTCTCCCAATGCAACCTGCCAAATCCCAACAGTCTCGCCGAAGCCCCGTTCCACGGCGATGCCATGTCACAAACTGCCGAGCAGCGAGCCCTTTCGCGGGCGGATATAAAGCCGTCGAAGTTCCGGCCAGCGCGCGGATGCTTGTTCCTCGATGTTGCAGACGATCTGCTCGACCTCGCCGGCGGTCATCGTGTCGTCGAAATCGACGCTGATCATCGCGGTGATCTGGTCTGGCGATGAATGGACGGTCCGCACTTCACCCGCGGCGATCACCCCTTTGGCCTTGCACACCAGCGCACACAGCTCCGAGACGAGCTCGGGGTCGGCGGCCTCGCCGATCAGCAGCCCCTTCGATTCGTAGGCAAGGACAAAGGCGGTCAGAGCGAGGATCAGCCCGATCACGATCGAGGCGGCACCGTCGTAGAACGGATCGCCGGTCAGCTGGGCCAGATAAAGGCCGATGGCAGCCACGACGATGCCGGCCATGGCCGCGCCGTTCTCCAGAAGCACGATGAAGGCTGCCGGGTCCTTGGACCGACGGATGGCCTCGATCCAGCCCAGCTGGCCCTTGGTCGCCTTGAACTCGCGGTAGGCTTCGAGGGTCGACCATCCGTCGAGGATGAACGCGACAAGCAGGACGACGTAGCCCACGAGTGGCGATACGGTCGCGTGCGGATAGTGGAGGTGGACGATCCCTTCGTAGATCGACACTCCGGCACCGAGCGCGAAGACCAGGACCGCGACCACGAAGCTCCAGAAATAGAGCTCCCGGCCGTAACCGAACGGATGGTATTCGTCGGCGGGCTTCCTCGCCTGGCGGCGACCCCACATCAGAAGAAGCTGGTTGGTGGAATCGACGACGCTGTGGACGCCTTCGGTGAGCATTGCCGATGAGCCGGTGATCGCTGCGGCGACGAACTTCGACGCGGCGATCCCGAGGTTCGCCAGCAAAGCGATCACCAGGGTTCGCGTGCTGGCGGTCGGCGAGCTCATGCCGAGCGGCTACTGCCGATCATGGATCGGCGCAATGCGGCGGCGGTTGCGACGGCCGTCAGATGTGGATGACCCGGCCAAAAGCAGCGAGCACGCTTTCGTGCATCATCTCGCTGAGCGTCGGATGCGGGAACACCGTGTTGATGAAGTCCTGCTCGACCAGCTCGGCGGTCTTGCCGATCGCATAGCCCTGGATAAGCTCGGTGACCTCCGCGCCGATCATGTGTGCGCCGAGGAGCTCGCCGGTCTTGGCGTCGAAGACGGTCTTGACGAAGCCCTCGGTCTCCCCGAGCGCGATGGCCTTGCCGTTGCCGGGGAACGGGAAGCGGCCGACCTTCACCTCGTATCCCGCTTCTTTCGCCTTGGCTTCGGTCAACCCCACGCTGGCGATCTGCGGCCGGCAATAGGTGCAGCCCGGGATGTTCTTCGCGTCCATCGGATGGGGGTGCGCATCCTTGTTGCCGAGCTCGCGAGCAATGGCTTCGGCGGCGATGATGCCTTCGTGGCTTGCCTTGTGCGCAAGCCAGGGCGGAGCGGTCACGTCGCCGATAGCCCAGATGCCGTCCGAATTGGTGCGACAATGCTCGTCGGTATCGATGTGGCCCTTCGTCGTCTTCACGCCGAGAGTTTCCAGACCGATCCCGTCGGTATTGGGAACGATGCCGACAGCGACGATCGCGTGGCTGAACCGCCGCTCGGCGACCTTGCCGTCCTTTGTCTTGATGCTCGCAGCAATGCCGTTGGCGTCGCTCTTCAGGCTTTCGACGCCCGCGGAGGTCAGGACTTCCATGCCCTGGGCGACGACCGACTTCGTCAGCGCCCGGCTCACTTCGGCATCCTCGACGGGCACGATGCGGTCGAGCATCTCGACCACCGTCACCTTCGCGCCGAGCTCGTTGTAGAAGCTCGCGAACTCGATGCCGATCGCGCCCGAGCCGATCACCAGCAGCTCGGTCGGCATTTCGGCCGGGACCATGGCGTGCCGGTACGTCCAGATGCGCTTGCCGTCCGACTTGGCGAACGGGAGGTCGCGCGCCCGCGCGCCGGTAGCGACGATGACGTGTTTCGCCGCCAGTTCCGTTGTATTTCCCTGGGCAGTGACCGTGAGCTTGCCTTTGCCGGTCAGCTTCCCCTCGCCCATGTGAACGGCGATCTTGTTGCCCTTCATGAGCCCCGTAACGCCGCGGTTCATCTGCGCGGCCACGGCGCGGCTACGCTCGACCAGCTTCTTCAAGTTGAAACCCGGCTTGCCCGCGGACAGGCCGAACGAGTCCGCATGTTTCAGATGATGGAAGATCTCCGCCGAACGGAGAAGCGCCTTCGTCGGGATGCAGCCCCAGTTGAGGCATATCCCGCCGAGCACCTCGCGCTCGACGATCGCCGTCTTCAGGCCGAGCTGCGAAGCGCGGATCGCGGCGACATAGCCGCCCGGACCGGACCCTAGGACGACGACGTCATATTGCTCGGCCATTCACGCTGCTCCGTTGCGGAGCCGCCCCCTTATTCCATCGCGGTGGAATCGCAACCGGCTCAGCCGCGCGCTTCGGGCAGGAACCCTTCGTCGATGCGGTCGGAGAATTTGGTGATGCGGCTGTCGAACTTGACCCGCACCTTGCCGGTGGCGCCGTGGCGCTGCTTGGCGACGATGATCTCCGCGAGGCCGTACACCCGCCCCATCTCTTCCTGCCATTCGGCGAAGTCGGGGTGGTCGTCGGCCGGCTGCTTGGCGGCCATGTAATAATCCTCGCGGTAGATGAAGAGCACGATGTCGGCGTCCTGCTCGATCGACCCCGATTCACGAAGGTCCGAAAGCTGCGGGCGCTTGTCCTCGCGCTGCTCGACCGCGCGGCTGAGCTGCGACAGGCCGATCACCGGGACGTTGAGTTCTTTAGCAAGCGTCTTGAGACCGCGGCTGATCTCGGAAATCTCGTTCACGCGGTTGTCGTTGCTGTTGCGGCCGGTGCCCTGAAGCAGCTGCAGATAGTCGACGATGACCAGGCCGATGCCCTTCTGCCGCTTGAGCCGCCGGGCGCGGGCGCGAAGCGCTGCAATCGTCAGGCCCGGCGTGTCGTCGATGTAAAGCGGGAGGCTTTCGAGCTCGGCGGCGGCCCGGGCGAGCTCGCGGAACTCCTGCTTGCTGATCTTGCCCATACGCAGGTTCTCGGAGCTGATCCCCGATTGCTCGGCGAGAATGCGGGTCGCGAGCTGATCCGCCGACATTTCCAGGCTGAAGAGCGCGGCCGCGGCGCCGCCGGACTTCTCCGGCTCGATCCCGTCCTCGGCATCGCGCAGGAACCGCTGCGCCGCCGCGAACGCGATATTCGTCCCGAGCGCGGATTTGCCCATGCCCGGACGGCCCGCGATGATGATGAGGTCGCTATTGTGCAGGCCGCCGATCTTCGCGTTGAGGCTTTCGAGCCCAGTCGTCAGCCCCGACAGGTGCCCGCCGCTGTTGAGAGCGCGCTCGGCGGTCTGCAGCGCGTCGCGCGTGGCCTCGGCGAAGCTCTTCGCCTTGCCCTCGACGCCCCCTTCTTCCGCGACCCGGTAAAGCTCGCTCTCCGCTTTTTCGATCTGCTCCAGCGGAGCCACTTCCTCGCTGGTGTCGAGCGCGCTTTCGACCAGGTCGCGCCCCACCCCGATCAACGCGCGCAGCAGCGCCAGGTCGTAGATTTGCTGGGCGAAGTCCTTCGCCGCGATGAGCGTCGCGCCCGAACCTGTCAAAGTCGCGAGATAGCCGGCGCCACCGACCTGCTTCATCGCCTCGTCGGCCTCGAACATCGGGCGCAGCGTCACCGGGTTCGCGACCATGTTCTTGTCGGTGAGCTTCAGGATCGAATCGTAGATTCGGCCGTGAAGCTCTTCGTGAAAATGGTGCGGCTTGAGCTTGAGGCCGACGTCCTCGACCAACCGGTTGTCGAGCATGAGCGCGCCCAAAAGCGCGGCCTCCGCCTCTACGTTCGCGGGGAGACTCGGGGTCCCGGCGGGTTGCGCCGGCTCGGAAATCGGAACGACTGATGCCATGCCCACCTTCTACGCTGGGCCCATTGTCGCTCCAAACGGACAAAAGGGGAACCGCGATGTGGATAACGAGGATATCGGGCAAGCCTGATTGAAGCATCCGCGGGCGCCCGTTACCCGTCGCCAATGCCCATTCTCTCCGATCGCTGGATTCGCGAGCAGGCCCAGCAGCACGGCATGATCGAGCCGTTCGTCGAGGCGCAGCGCCGCGAAGGCTGCATCAGCTACGGCCTCTCCTCCTACGGCTATGACGCGCGCGTCTCGCGCCACTTCAAGATCTTCACGAATGTGGACAACGCCATCGTCGATCCCAAGGATTTCGCGCAGAACAGCTTCGTGGACCGCGAAACCGACGTGTGCATCATCCCGCCCAACAGCTTCGCGCTCGCCCACACGGTCGAATATTTCCGGGTGCCGCGCGACGTGATGGTGATCTGCCTCGGCAAGTCCACCTATGCGCGGTGCGGGATCATCGTGAACGTGACGCCCCTCGAGCCCGGCTGGGAGGGCCATGTGACGCTGGAGTTTTCGAACACGACTCCGCTGCCCGCGAAGGTTTATGCGAACGAGGGCGCGTGCCAGTTCCTGTTCCTTCAGGGCAACGAGCCGTGCGAGGTGAGCTACGCGGACCGCGCCGGCAAATATATGGGACAGCAGGGCGTTACCTTGCCGAAACTGTGACGGTCGACGAAGCTCGCAAACTCGACGAATCCGACCCGCTCGCCTTCGGCCGCGAGCGCTTCCGGCTCCCGGACGAGACTATCTACCTCGACGGCAATTCCCTCGGTGCGCTGCCGGTCGCCACGAAGCCGCGCGTCGAGGACGTCATCTCCAGCCAGTGGGGCGACGACCTCATCACCAGCTGGACGAAGCACGGCTGGATCGATGCACCCATGCGTGTCGCGGCCAAGCTCGCCCCCATCGTCGGCGCCGGGGCGAACGAGCTTCTGATCGCGGATTCGACCTCAGTCTGCCTGTTCAAGCTCCTCGCCGCCGCTGTCGCGGCGCGTCCCGGCCGTTCGGTCATCCTGACGCAGCAGGGCAACTTCCCGACCGATACCTATGTCGCTCAGGGCCTCGCCGACATGCTCGGGCTGGAGCTGCGATGCGTGCCTTCGCACTCGCTCGTCGACGCGATCGACGAACGGAGCGCGGTCGTCACCCTAACCCATGTCGATTACCGGAGCGGCGCGATCCAAAACATGCAGGGCGTCAACGACGCCGCCCGCGCTGCCGGCGCGCTGGTGGTGTGGGACCTGTCGCACAGCGCCGGCGCGATCGAGCTCGATTTGAACGGGAGCGGCTGCGCGCTCGCGGTCGGCTGCGGCTACAAATATCTTAACGGCGGCCCCGGCGCGCCCGCCTTCCTCTACATCGCGGAGGAAGTGCAGGATCAGCTTCAGCCGCCCCTGCAGGGATGGATGGGTCACGCCGAGCCCTTCGCGTTCGAAGAGAGCTATCGCCCCGCCGGCGGTATCGGCCGGTTCCTCACCGGGACCCCGTCGATCCTTGGCCTGGCTGCGCTCGAATCCGGCCTCGATACGTTCGAGGGCGTCGCAATGGGCGATCTCGCAGCCAAGTCGCGCAGGCTCGCTGCTTTGTTCGTTTCGGAGGTCGAGCGGCGTTGCGGCGAGCATCTGCGTCTGTTCGGCCCCCGCGACCCGAAGCAGCGCGGCAGCCACGTCTGCTTCGCGCACCCGGACGGTTATGCGGTGATGCAGGCCCTGATCGCGCGCGGAGTCGTCGGCGACTTCCGAGCTCCCGACCTCATGCGCTTCGGCTTCGCGCCACTCTACAACCGCTTTGAGGAGATATGGCGGGCGGCGGATATCCTCGCCGACATCCTCGACGGAGCCGAATGGGACCAGCCGCGCTTCAAGCGGCGCGCCAGGGTCACCTGATCACGCGTTCTCGGGCTGGCGCTGCCTGGCTTCGGAATGGGCGGCGTCTTCGGCCAGCAGCTGCCGCGAACGCTGGATCATGTCGATCCAGTCGGAAAAGGCATGCGCGACCTTCGTCACCACGTCCTTCAGTCCGCCGTCCTTGAGGCAGCCGTCTGAGTCGAAGCTGTCCTCGCTGACTCCTCCGAGATAGGCCTCGGGCTGGAGCATCATCGGCATGTTCAGGAACACACACGACTGGCGCAGGTGATGGTTGGCGCCGAAGCCGCCAATCGCTCCGGGCGAGGCGGTGATGATCGCGGCCGGCTTCTTGTCGAAGACGCTCTGCCCATAGGGCCGCGAGCCAATGTCGATCGCGTTCTTGAGGACTCCGGGCACGCTACGATTATATTCGGGCGTGACGAACAGAACCCCGTCCGCCTCGCGGACCTGATCGCGGAAACGCGTATATTGTTCGGGCGTGTTCGCGGGGTCGTCATACTCCTGGTTGTAGAGCGGCAGGTCGCCGATCTCGATCATCGAACAGTCGAGATCGTCATCCTGAAGCGCGCAGATCGACCGCGCGACCTTGCGGTTGATGCTGTCCTTGCGAAGGCTGCCGACGAGGATCGCGATCTTGTAGGCCATTGTGGCTTCTCCTTTGCGCACCCTTGAATGAACGCGGGCGGCATTGGTTGCGACGGCTAATGTCTCAGCACCGGAATGAGGAGCGCGAGCAGCATCGCCAGGATCACGAACAGCAACGCAAACTTCACGCGGCGGTAGCGGCCGGTGAGATCGACATCGTAAGCCACGACATCGAGCCAGTAGCGGCCGTTCTTCCCCTCGCGAATGATGCCGCGCTCTCGCATGCGCTCGAATTGCCGCCTTTGCAGGCGGGTGCGCGGCTCGAAGCTGATGGCCCGGTCCGGCCGGACGGCGTCGTTGCTGAAGAATTCGTGCTGGATTGCCCGGCGCGCCCTGGCGACGGCAGCGGCTGCAGCAGTCGCCATTCCTCGACTCCCTCGAGGCCCGTTTAGCGCCTTCTGTTACTATGGCGAATATTGCCCGGACGGCCGCGACGGTTTTGCGGGCGGCGGACGCGGTCGCGGCGCGGCTGGCGATCTTCCAGCTCCGCGGCGCCGTCCGGGAGCTCGAAGCGCAGGCCCCCGGTCACCGGATTGGACTCGACTATGCGGAGCTTCAATTTCTGGCCAAGCCGGTAGGTCGTCCCTGTCTCTTCGCCGACCAGCTGCTGGGACTTTTCCTCATAGCGATAATATTCGTCGCCGATCGTCGACACGGGTACGATCCCGTCGCCGCCGAAGTCAACGACCGTCGCGAAGAAGCCGAACGGCTGCACGCCGCTAATCCGGCACGTCACCAGCTGGCCGACCTGGTCGGCGAGATAGGCCGCGACATAACGGTCGATCGTTTCGCGCTCGGCTTCCATCGCGCGCCGCTCGAGCCGCGAGATGTGCTCGCCGACCTCGTCGAACTTTTCGGCATCTTCGGGCGGCAGCCCGCCCTCGCCCAGTCTGTAGGCGCTGACCAGGGCGCGGTGGACGAGGAGGTCCGCGTAGCGCCGGATAGGCGACGTGAAATGCGCATAGGTGGCAAGCGCGAGCCCGAAATGGCCGAGCCGCTCGGGACCGTAGCGCGCCTGCATCTGCGTGCGCAGGAGCTGTTCCATGATCTCGGGCCGGAACTCCGCGTCCCCCACCCGGCCGAGGATCCGGTTGAATGTCGCCGGCTTGATCACCTGTCCGAGCGTGAACTCGATATCAAAGGTGTCGAGATAGTCCTTTAACGCGTCGAGCTTCACCCGGCTCGGCGGCTCGTGGACGCGGTACATGACCGGCGCTTTCTTCGCTTCGAGCGCACGCGCGGCGGCGACGTTCGCGGCGATCATATAATCCTCGACAAGCCGATGGGCGTCGAGCCGCTCGCGCGGACTGACCGACGTAATGCGCCCCTTCTCGTCGAGCACCACCTGGCGTTCGGGAAGCTCGAGCTCGAGCGGCTCGCGCTTCTCGCGCGCGTTGAGGAGCGCGCGCCAACATCCCCACAAAGGCTTGAGGGCCTTCTCGACAATCTCGGTCGGGACCGGACCTTCGATCTCGGGCATCGAGCAGGTCGGCGATGAGACCTCGACGCGAGTTTCGTTGGCCGCGTCGATCGCCGCCTGTGCATCCTCATAGGCAATGTTTGCTGCTACACAAATCTTGGCGCGGGTGAAACGCCAGTTCCTGAGGGCGCCGTCCTTCGCGATTTTCAGGTGACACGCCATGGCGGCTCGCGCCTTGCCCTGCTTGAGCGAGCAGATGTCGGCGGACAGCTCCTCGGGGAGCATCGGCACGACCCGGTCGGGGAAATAGACGCTGTTGCCGCGCGCCCGAGCGCCCTTGTCGAGCGCGCTCCCCGGACGGACGTAGAAGCTGACGTCGGCGATGGCGACGATCGCCTTCCAGCCGCCCTTGTTATCCGAATCGTCGTCGGGCGCGGCCCAGATCGCATCGTCGTGGTCGCGCGCATCGGCGGGGTCGATGGCGACGATCGGCAAATGCGTCAGGTCTTCGCGCTCGCCCAGCGGCTGCTTAGCCACGCGATGCGCCTCGTCGATCGCCGCCTCGCTGAACTCATTCGGAAGCTCGTATTTGTGGATCGCAATCAGGCTGAAGCTCTTCGGCGCAAACGGGTCGCCGAGGACGGCATCGACCCTTGCGGTCACGCGCGGGCCGCGGCCCGACACTTCGCACAGCACGAGGTCGCCCGCTCCGCCATCCTTGACGTCGCTGACGGGAAGCTCGCGCCGCTCCTTCTTCTCGACCGGAGTCAGCCAGAAGCGCGTGCCTTCCTTGCGAAGCACGCCGAGCACCAGCTCCGCCTTGCGCGCAAGCTTCTTGAGCGGGTGGGCGACATAGCCGCTTCCGCGCTCCTCGGTACGCGCGAGGATGCGGTCGCCAATGCCGAGCGCGCCGCGCCGCTCGCGTTCGATCACACGGAGCTTGGGCGGCGGCGTGTCCGCTTCCCAATGCTCGGGCCTGGCCCAGATCGCGCCGCTGTCGTCGGCCTCGACGACGTGAAGCACAGTCACCTTGGGAACGCCGCCCATCTTGTTGAACGCCCGGCCTCGCGAAGCCTCGATCAGGCCTTCGTCGGCCATGTCGTTGAGCAGTTTCTTCAGCGCGATCTTGTCGTTGCCCTTGAGGCCGAACGCGCGCGCGATCTCGCGCTTGCCCGCCGGCTGGTCGGAGGTCGAGACGAAGTCGAGGATCTGCTTTCGCGACGGCAGTCCGGGAGAAGGTTTCTTGGCCATTCAAACCGTCATTGCGAGGAGCACGGCGACGAAGCAATCCAGTTGCGACCATGTTCCACTGGATTGCTTCGCTCCGCTCGCAATGACGGCCTGTTCACCGAAGCTGACTATCCTTGCTCCCGCGCCGGTTGATCGTCGAATGCACCACCGCTTTGTCGCGCTCGGCCTGGCAGGCGACGCAGGTACGAACGCCCGGAAGCGCCTCGCGCCGCTTGCTCGGGATCGGCTCGCCGCAATCGTCGCATTCCTCGGCGCTGTCGCCCTTGGGCGTCAGTGCACGGGCGCGAAGGACCGCATCCTTCACGGTGTCGTCGATCTGGTCCTGAACCGCTCCGTCGCGAGTCCATCCGCCGGCCATCACCTGCTCCTTCAAAGCCTCTAGGTGGGCGTTGCGGCCTCCGCCGACAATGCCGCCCGCCGATGCTGCCGGTGCTCGCGCCAGACGATCACCAGCCCGCTGGCGATAATGATCGGAGCGCCGGCCCAGATCCACGGCGTCGGCATTTCGGCGAACAGCCACGAGCCGAGCAAGGTCGCCCACAGCAGGCTGGTATAGTCCATCGGCATGACCAGGGCGACGGGCGCGAGCCGAAGCGCGCCGGTGAGCGTCAGCTGCGCGAGACCGCCGACGAGCGCCAGACACGCGAGCATCGCCCAGGTGGCGCCGTCGTGCGGGCCCGCGAACCACAGCATCAGAAGTCCGAGCGGAACCAGCGAGCTGACCGCGAACCAGAAGACGGTCGTGGTCGCACGTTCCGTCGCTCCCAGGCGGCGGATCACGATCGTGACCGACGCCGTCAGCAAGGCGGCCGCGATCGCCACCGATGCGCCAAGCAGCGGGACTTCGCCGCTCCCGGGCTGCACGATCAGCAGCACGCCGGCGAAGCCCGCCGCAACCGCGCCCCAGCGCCATCTGCCGGTCGGCTCGCCGAGCACGAGCGCAGCGAGGACGACCGAGAAGATCGGCACCGAGAAGCCGATCGTCGTCGCCTCGGCCAGCGGCAACAGGATGAAAGCGACGAAATTGAGCGCCATGGCGACGAGACCGAGCGCCATCCGGGCGACATGCGCCCACACGCGCTGCGTCCGCAGCGATCCGAAACCGGGACCAGCGGCCACCAGCCCCACTGCGCACAAAGCCGAGCCGCACTGGCGATAAAACAGGCTTTCGACCACGTTCACGCCGCGCGTGCTCGCGAGCTTCACAAGCGCGAACATGATCGCGAGAAGCAGGGCGGTCAGAAGCCTCAGCGCGATCCCCGCGAGCGGCCTTTGCTCTGCGGGCCGGTCGGTGTCCCTCGCTTCCGTCATTGCGAGGAGCGCACGCGACGAAGCAATCCAGCAGCGTCAACGTTTCCTGGATTGCTTCCCCTCGCTTGCGCGAGGGTCGCAATGACGGTCACTTCTTTTCGCGCGGAGCCACGTAGGGCTTGAACGCGCCGCCGGGGACGGCCGAGGCGACCGGGCTTTCGAAGCCGTCCTTGCTCACCGACGAAACGCCGAACACCCAGTCGTCGACGCGGATGTGGGGAATCACGAGCTTGCACGAACTACGCGACTCAAACAGACTGTTACCTGCTGCATCGCGCTTGGGAGCCCTCGGACCGCCGGTAAAGGCAACGCAATCCCTAGTTACGCGACTGTTTTCCCATTGGTTTGCGTCAGTGCGCCGCCAGCGAACCACATAATGATCGGCATCCTGCGCATCCAGCCAAGTCACCGTCGTATCCGTGCTGACCGCGCCTTCGGCCTTCGGCTCGGGCGGCGGCGGTGCGCTGGCGATCGCCGCGAGCGCGGCGACGTTCAGCTTTGTCACCTTCTCCAGGTAAGCGAAGTCCATATGGTCGATGGTGTCGCCATAGACCTTGCCGTTCTCGGTCCTCAAATCCTGGTGCTGCCAGTCGTAATTCTCGACCGCGACGCTGAGCCGCGCGGCCGGATAGCCGGCCTCAAGGAACGGGATATGGTCGCCGCCTCGGCCGAACCGGTCGGTGCGCCAGATCTGCCGCACGTCGAGGCCGATGTTGAGCTTGTCGGCGAGGGCGTCGAGATATCGCGAGATGTTGCGCGACGGCGAATCGTTCTCGCCGCCGAGGCTGTGGACCTGGTCGGAAAGCTCCGCCTCGCCCTGCGAGCGCGGACCTTCGGACAGCACGCGCACATGCGTGTTGTCGCACAGGCCGTCCGACGAGCAGCTGTTGCCGATGATGTCGTTGTTGAGGACCGTGACGACGTTCCAGCCCTGCGCCTTAGCATAGTCCGCGAGGACCTTGCCGCCCAGCAGTCCCTGCTCCTCGCCGGACAGCGCCGCATAGACGATCGTCGCCGGGAACTTGCGCTTCGAGAGCACCCGCGCCGCCTCGATCACCGCGGCCGTCCCCGATCCGTCGTCGTTGGCGCCGGGCGCGTCGAAGGTGAAGTTCATCACGTCGGTGACGCGGCTGTCGATATGGCCCTGGATGATGACGACGTCGTTGGGCCGCTCGGTGCCGCGCTGGATCGCGACCATGTCGCACACGCGCGTGGGACTGGGCACGCGCTTGCCCGTCACCGTGTCGCACGGACGCACCGTCGGCAGGCCGAAGGCCTTGAATTTCGTCTCGGTCCAGTTGAGCGCCGCGCCGATTCCGCGCTTCGGATCGGTCTGCGAAGAGAGCGTATGGCGGGTCCCGAAGCTCACGAGCTTGTCGACCGTCTTGCGCATCTCCGCGCCGCTCACCGGCGCGATGATCTGGCGGAGTTGGCCGTCCGGAGAGTGCGGAGCGGGCGCAGGCGCGGCTCCGATCAATGCAATGGATGAAAGCAAAAGCGCAAAAACTTTCATGGGCCTCTCCCTCGCCCCGCAACTGGCATTTGAGAGCGCCCGGGTCTAGGGGAGCCGCGCCCCCACAGGACTCGAAAATCAGGACGAAACCATGTTGCGTGACATCGACCATTTCATCGCCGGCGAAGCTTATGCATCGGGGGATCGCACCAGCGACGTGTTCGACCCCAATGCCGGAGAAGTGCAGGCGAAGGTGAAGCTCGGCACCGCGGCCGACCTTCAGCGCGCGATCGATGCGGCGAAGGCCGCGCAGCCGGCCTGGGCAGCGACGAACCCGCAGCGCCGGGCGCGGGTGATGTTCAAGTACAAGGAGCTGGTCGAAGCGCACATGGACGAGCTCGCCGAGCTCCTGTCCTCCGAGCATGGCAAGGTGGTCGCCGACGCCAAGGGCGACGTCCAGCGCGGCCTCGAAGTCATCGAATATTGCTGCGGGATCCCGCAGGCGCTGAAGGGCGAATATACGCAAGGCGCAGGCCCCGGCATCGACGTCTATTCGATGCGCCAGCCGCTCGGAATCGGCGCCGGAATCACGCCGTTCAACTTCCCGGCGATGATCCCGATGTGGATGTTCGGAATGGCGATCGCCTGCGGCAACGCCTTCATCCTGAAACCGTCCGAGCGCGATCCGACGGTCCCCGTCCGCCTCGCCGAGCTGATGAAGGAAGCGGGCCTTCCCGACGGAGTCCTCAACGTCGTCCACGGCGACAAGGAAATGGTCGACGCGATCCTCGACCATGACGACATCGCTGCCGTCAGCTTCGTGGGCTCGTCCGACATCGCGCAATATATCTACTCGCGCGGAACCGCGAACGGGAAGCGCGTGCAGGCGTTCGGCGGCGCCAAGAACCACGGCATCGTCATGCCCGACGCCGACCTCGACCAGGTCGTCAACGATCTCACCGGCGCCGCCTTCGGCTCCGCTGGCGAGCGCTGCATGGCGCTTCCGGTCGTCGTGCCGGTCGGGGACGACACGGCCGACCGACTCCGCCAGAAGCTCATCCCCGCGATCGAGAAGCTGCGCGTCGGCGTTTCGACCGATCCCGATGCCCATTACGGGCCGGTTGTCAGCCAGGCGCACAAGGAGCGCATCGAGCATTACATCCAGATGTGCATCGATGAAGGCGGGGAGCTGGTCGTCGACGGCCGCGGCTTCACGCTGCAGGGCAACGAGAAAGGCTTCTTCATCGGCCCGACCTTCTTCGACCATGTGAAGCCGAGCTTCAAAAGCTACCGGGACGAGATTTTCGGGCCCGTGCTGCAGATGGTCCGCGCGAAGGATTTCGACGAAGCCGTTCGGCTCCCGTCCGAGCACGAATATGGCAACGGGGTCGCCATCTTCACCCGCAACGGCCACGCGGCGCGCGAATTCACCCATCGCGTCAATGTCGGAATGGTCGGCGTCAACGTGCCGATCCCGGTGCCGGTCAGCTACCACAGCTTCGGCGGCTGGAAGCGCTCCGGCTTCGGCGACATCGGCCAGTACGGGCAGGAAGGCCTTCGCTTCTGGACCAAGAACAAGGTCGTCACCCAGCGCTGGCCCGACGGCTCCGTCACGGGCGAGAACGCCTTCGTAATCCCGACGATGGGGTGATGCGCGCAGCATCGTCCAGCGCGACGATGCGAGCACTTCATGCAAGGCGCCGCTGCAACCTCCTCGGCCCGACGGCAGTTACGTCCACATGAGGATCCTGATCGCAGCCTTCGCCATTGCCGCCCTTTCCGCTTGCGGCCGGCCGGACCCGGTGGCCGACGAAGCGGAGAATGCGGCCGCGCTGCCGACGATCAACCAGGCCGAGCCCAGCCCGACGGGAGGCCCGCCGGCCAATGCGGCCGAAACAGCCGGAACGCCCTCGGCCGCGGGCCGGATGCCCGGAGCACTCCAGGGCCGCTGGGGCCTGACGCCGGTCGACTGCACGACGGCGCTCGGCGACGCCAAGGGGCTGCTGGTCGTCAATTCCGAAGAGCTGCGCTTCTACGAATCGCGGGCGGTGCCGGCTGCGAACGTCCAGACTTCGGCAAATTCGATCAGCGGCGACTTCGCCTTCACCGGGGAGGGGCAGAACTGGACGAAATACCAGACGCTCCAGCTTCAGGACGGCAAGCTGGTCCGGACGGAGCGAGACCCGAGCGCGAGCTTCACCTATGTCCGCTGCGAATAAGCTCGTTATAGTGCTCTTTACGGCGGCGCTGGCCGCATGCCGGAATCAGGCCGACGACGCCAACATCGTCATCACCAACGACATTCCGCCGAACGCCGAGGTCGAAACCCTCCCGCCGGACGAAAGCGCCGCGACGCCTACGGACGAGCTTCGCAACGGCGCGGACGACCCCGACGTGGTGGATCAATCCGCCAACACCAGCGACTGAGGAGGAGCGCCATGATGAACCTCTATTATTCGCCGGGTGCCTGCTCGCAGGCGGTGCATATCCTGCTCCACGAGACCGGCTTTCGCCACGACAGCACCCGCGTCGATCTCGCTACGAAGCGAACCGAGCACGGGGACGATTATCTCGCGATCAACCCCAAGGGAGCCGTCCCCGCGCTGCAGCTCGACAGCGGCGACGTGCTCACGGAAAATGCGGTCATCCTTCAATATCTCGGCGACATGTCGGGCTCGACGGACCTGCTTCCGCCCATGGGCGATTTCCGCCGGTACCGAGTGCTCGAGTGGCTGAATTTCGTCGCTACAGAGCTTCACAAGAGCTTTTCCCCGTTCTTCCGGGGAGCCGGCGAGGAAACCCAGGCGATGTTCCGCGACCTGATCGCGAACAAATTCCACCTGGTCGACGACAGGCTCGGACGCTCCGACTATCTGTGCGGCGAGGAACTGACGATCGCGGACCCGTACCTGTTCGTGATGACCGGCTGGGCGGCCATGCAGGGCTTCGACGTCGCGCGCTGGTCCAACGTCAGCGCGTTTCGCGACCGGATGATGGAGCGGCCCGCGGTGCGCAACGTGCTGCGCTTCGAGGGATTGCTTCAGGACGAAACCGCGGGCTAGAGCCCGCCGCCATGCACCAGTTCGAGCTTACCGACGACCAGCTCCAGATCCAGGAGATGGCGCGCAAGTTCACCGCCGATGCGATCACGCCGTTCGCGGCCGAATGGGACGAGAAGCATGTCTTCCCGAAGGACACGATCCGCGAGGCTGCCGAGCTCGGCTTCGGCGCGATCTACGTGTCCGAGGAGAGCGGGGGCATCGGGCTCGGCCGGCTCGAGGCGGCGCTGATCATGGAGGCGATGGCCTACGGCTGTCCGTCCACCAGCGCCTTCATCTCCATCCACAATATGGCCGCGTGGATGATCGACCGCTTCGGCTCGGACGAGGTGAAGCAGAAATACCTGCCGTCGATGATCCCGATGGAGCGCATCGGCAGCTACTGCCTGACGGAGCCGTCCTCGGGCTCTGACGCCGCGGCCCTCAAGACCAGGGCTGTGCTTGACGGCGATCATTATGTCGTCAGCGGCTCGAAGGCGTTCATCTCGGGCGGCGGCGAGAATGAGATTTACGTCACCATGGTCCGCACCGGCGAGGAGGGGCCGAAAGGCATCACCTGCCTCGTTATCGAAAAGGACATGAAGGGCGTCAGCTTCGGGGCACAGGAAAAGAAGCTGGGCTGGCATTCGCAGCCGACCGCGCAGGTCAACTTCGACGAGGTGCGGGTGCCGGTTGCCAACCGCGTCGGCGTAGAGGGCGAAGGCTTCCGCATTGCCATGATGGGTCTCGACGGCGGGCGGCTCAACATCGGCGCCTGCTCGCTGGGAGGCGCCCAGCGCTGCCTTGACGAGGCTGTCCGCTACACCAAGGACCGCAAGCAGTTCGGAACGCCGATCGCCGACTTCCAGAACACGCAGTTCATGCTTGCGGACATGGAGACGGAGCTGCAGGCGGCGCGCTACCTGCTCTACGTGGCCGCGGCCAAGGTGACGGCGAATGCGCCGGACAAGAGCAAGTTCGCGGCGATGGCGAAAAGGCTCGCGACGGACACCGGCTCGTCGGTCGTCGATCGCGCGCTGCAGCTCCACGGCGGCTACGGCTATCTGATGGATTATCCGATCGAGCGCTTCTGGCGGGACCTTCGGGTCCATTCGATCCTCGAAGGCACCAACCAGATCATGCGGGTGATCGTCAGCCGGGACCTTCTGCGCCAGTGACCGACGATGTCCTGATATCGGCCGACCGTGGCGTCGGCCGCCTTCGCCTTAACCGTCCGAAAGCGATTCACGCGCTGACGACCGAGATGTGCGATGCGATGAGCCAGGCGCTGCTGCGCTGGCGCCGCGATCCCGACGTGCAATGCGTCGTCATCGACCACGCCGAAGGCCGCGGATTTTGCGCCGGCGGCGACGTGGTCATGCTTGCGAAAAGCGGCGCGCGTGACGCCCACAAGGCCAAAGAGTTCTTCTTCGCCGAATACCGTCTCAATCACCTGCTCTTCACGTACGAAAAGCCGACGATTGCGATCATGGACGGGATCACGATGGGCGGCGGCGTCGGCATTTCGCAGCCCTGCACATTCCGTGTCGCGACCGAGAACACACGGCTTGCAATGCCGGAAACGGGGATCGGGCTGTTCCCCGACGTCGGCGGCGGCTGGTACCTGTCGCGGCTGCCGGGCCGGGTAGGCCAGTTCATGGCACTGACGGGCGCTCGCCTCGATGGCGCCGAATGCCATTATCTCGGCCTCGCCAGCCACTATGTTTCGAGCAGCGCGCTCGAGGAGCTGGTCGACCGGATCGTCAAGGCGCCGGACCGGGCGCAAGGCACGCTTGGCGCAGCCTCCGAAACGGCCGCCGACGCGAAGATCGCCAACAATCTTCCGTTGATCAATCGGCTGTTCGCATCCGATCGCCTGGAAGACATCATCGCCGCGCTCGACGCGCACGAGGACGAATGGGCCATGAAGGAGCGCAATACGCTCGGAACCAAGAGCCCGCTTTCGTGCAAGGTTTCGCTTCGGCTGCTGGCCGAGGGCGCCAGCCGCGCCACTTTCGCCGACGAGATGCGCGCCGAATATGCGCTCGCCGGCCGCGTGGTCCGGACTCACGATTTCAAGGAGGGCGTCCGCGCGCTCCTGATCGACAAGGACAATCAGCCGAATTGGGACCCACCCACGCCGGACGCCGTGACCGACTCAATGCTCGACGAGCTGTTCGCTCCGCTCCCGCCAGGCGAGCAGTGGACGCCATTTGCGGAGACCGCCGAATGAGTGATTACGCCACCGTTCTCGTCGAGAAGCGCGGCGCGGTGACGCTCGTCACCCTCAATCGCCCGCAGGCGCTCAACGCCCTCAACAGTGAGGTGCTGAAAGACCTGATCGAGGTCTTTGCGGCCTACGACGCCGACGACGCTCAACGCTGCCTGGTCCTGACCGGCAGCGGGGAGAAGGCGTTCGCCGCGGGTGCGGACATCAAGGAGATGCAGCCGCAGGGTTTCTCCGACATGTATTCGTCGAACTTCTTCGCAGGGTGGGAGCAGGTCACGTCCACCCGCAAGCCGTGGATCGCGGCGGTCAACGGCTTCGCGCTCGGCGGCGGCTGCGAAGTCGCGATGATGGCCGATTTCATCATCGCGTCGGAGAATGCGAAGTTCGGCCAGCCCGAGATCAGGCTCGGCGTAACGCCCGGTATGGGCGGCTCTCAGCGCCTCACCTGGGCGATCGGCAAGGCCAAGGCGATGGAGATGTGCCTGACGGGCCGCATGATGGACGCGGCCGAAGCCGCGCGCTCGGGCCTCGTCGCCAGGGTCGTTCCGGGGGACCAGCTTCTCGACGAAGCGATGAAGACGGCCGAGGCGATCGCTTCCATGCCGCCGCTCGCCGCGATCGCCGTGAAGGAGATGGTCAACGCCGCGTTCGAGATGCCGCTCAACCAGGGCATCCGCTTCGAGCGGCGACTGTTCTACGGCCTGTTCGGCACCGAGGACCAGAAGGAGGGCATGACCGCCTTCGTCGAGAAGAGGCCGGGCAAGTGGAAGGGAAAGTGACGGTCGTCAAACCGTCATGCTGAACTTGTTTCAGCATCCATTCCGGAGACGGGCGGGACGGGGGACGAAATGGACCCTGAAACGAGTTCAGGGTGACAGGAGGACGTAAGATGGCGCGTATCGCATTCATCGGCCTGGGCCACATGGGCGGGGGAATGGCGCCGAACCTGGTGAAGGCGGGGCACGAGGTCCGCGCGTTCGATCTAAGCGAAGAGGCGCTTTCCAAAGCCTGCGAGCAGGGTTGCGGCCGCGCTGCCTCCAGCGAGGAGGCAGTCGCCGAGGCCGAGGTCGTCATCACCATGCTTCCCGCTGGACGCCACGTGCTCGATGTCTATCGCAATCACGTTTTCGACAATGCGCCGACGAGCGCATTGCTGATCGACTGCTCCACGATCGACGTCGCCAGCGCGCGAACGGTGGAGGAGGAGGCCGCCGCCAAGGGCTACGAGATGGTCGACGCGCCCGTTTCGGGCGGGATCGCCGCCGCCGCCGGCGGGACTCTCGCCTTCATGGTCGGCGGCTCGGATGAGGCCTTTGGCAAGGCGAAGCCGTTCATCGAGCCGATGGCCAAGGCCGTCATCCACGCCGGAGGCCCCGGCGCCGGACAGGCGGCGAAGATCTGCAACAACATGATCCTCGGAGCGACGATGGTCGCCACCTGCGAGGGCTTCGTTCTCGCCCAGAAGCTCGGTCTCGACCCGCAGGTGTTCTTCGACATCAGCTCGCAGGCGTCGGGGCAGAGCTGGTCGATGACGTCCTATTGCCCGGTCCCCGGCGTCGGCCCCAAGACTCCGGCCGACAACGGCTATGACGGCGGGTTCGCGGCCGCGCTGATGCTCAAGGACCTCAAGCTCGCGCTGGAAGCCGCCGAGCAGGCGGGGCTCGAGCTCGAGATGGGCGAAGAGGCCGAGGAAGAATATGAGAAGTTCGTCGAGGCCGGCGGCGGGAACAAAGACTTCTCCGGAATCATCAAAATGATCGACGGCAGCTGGCAAGGCTGACGACAAGCAAGGGAGCCTCAATTGGTCGGAAAAGCTATCACCGCGCTCGCCGCGCTCGCCCTTCTCGCCGGCTGCAAGGCCCAGGAGCAGTCGAACGACGCTGCTGCAGGGTCGAACAACGTCGTGCGCTCGGCCGAAGCCGGGACGGACGCCGGGACCCCCGTCACTCCCGATCAGGCAAAGCAGCTTTTCAACGAGCGCCATGAGGGGATGGAGAAGATCGGCAAGGCGACCAAGGCTGCCGGCCAGCAGCTGAAATCTAGCTCGCCGGATCTCGCGGTCCTTCGTTCGTCTGCCGCGACCATTGCCGAGCTGGCTGAAAAGTCGGGGACCTGGTTCCCCGCAGGCACCGGCAAGGAGGTAAACCCGAAGACTCGCGCGAAGCCCGAGATCTGGCAGAAGCCGGAGGATTTCGCCGCCAAGGACCGCGACTTCAACACCGCCGCCAAGGCGTTCAAGGCCGCTGCCGACAGCGGCGACATGACCCAGATCAACGCGACCTTCGAGACGCTCGGCAAGAGCTGCAAGGCATGTCACGACACCTATCGTGCGGCGAAGCACGACTGAGTCCATGAAGCAGCGCGTCTGGGACCTGCCGACCAGGCTGTTCCACTGGACCCTCGTCGTGCTGGTCGCGCTGAGCTGGTGGAGCGCGGAGAACGACCAGCAGGACCTGCACCTCTATCTGGGCTACGCGGTCCTTTCCCTGCTACTCTTTCGCCTGCTCTGGGGATTTGTCGGAAGCTCGACCGCACGCTTTTCCGTCTTCGTTCGCGGCCCTGCTTCGGTCGTCCGCTACGTCCGCGACCGCTTCGAATGGCCCGTCGCCGGTCATGCGCCGCTCGGCGCGGTCAGCGTTCTCGCTTTACTTGCAATGCTGTTCGTCCAGGTCGGCACGGGGCTGTTCGCCGCCGACGAGGACGGCCTCTTCACCGGCCCGCTGTCCTATCTCGTCAGCGTCGGCGTTTCCGACACCCTGACCGAGCTGCACGAGGAGCTGTTCAACGTCCTGCTCGCGCTGATCGGCCTGCACGTCGCGGCGATCGTGCTCTACCGGCTAGCCCTGAGAAAGAACCTCCTGGGACCGATGATTACCGGCAAGGCCGAGCTTGCTGCCGGGGTCGAGCCAATGCGGGCGGGCAAATGGTGGGTCGCCTTGATCTGCGTCGCCGCGGCGATCGCGATCACCCGCTGGGTCATCGCCGGCGCGCCGCCCCTCGGCTGAACATGCGTATTTAGCCGTCGCGTCCAGATCCTGGCCGTGCGCAATTCGTCAGCGACCCGTCAGCACTCCATCATTCGCATTCCGACGAACCAATGACATCCGCGTCGGCGCCGCCGACCGGCAGCCCGGTGGCGGCGGCCAACGACAGGAGCAAGTCATGAAAAAATTCCCGATCGTCATCGGCATTGCCGCATTGACCGCCGCGGTCCCCGCGCCCGCCAATCACCTCTTGAATCTCGACACACCGTATGCATCACGCGGCGAGTGCGAAGCCGCGGTCGCCGATTTCAACAGTGACGACAGGGACGGCCTGCTCGTGCGTTTCCCGACGTTTTTCGAAAATCGGGGAGATGCGCAAAGCCTGCTCACGCGAGCATTTCCATGCGAGCTGAACGAGGACGACGGACAGTGGTACATTACCAGCCACCTGGGCGACGTCCTGGCGAGCGAGTGGTATCAGCGCAGGCATTGAGCGCGTATGCGTCCGTATCCGCGGCACCTCGGTCGGCGGACGTCGATCGAGGCGCTGCTGCGACACGCTCGTGCAGCGCCGTTTGCGCGCGCACTTAAGGAGCACGGGCTTCGCGACGACAGCTGCACGCCGAGCGGCGCACATGGGGCTGGAACGCTCGATTTCTCAACCACATCCGGTTATGACGAACAGATTGCCTGCGCTCCGGCGAGGCTGGGGGAGAGCGCGTTGAACCTCCAAGTTCGTCTTCACGACCTGCTGACTACGGAGGAACTCGCGGGCAGGCCGGATTTCGCTCTCGGCAGCGCCATTGTCAGTCCCTCGACCCGCACCATCCAGGTCGCTTCCGGCGCCGTCGACGTCGAGCCACGCGTAATGCAGGTGCTTGTGGTCCTTGCGGACGCGTCGGGCGCCGTGGTCACCCGCGACACGCTGTTCCGACGCTGCTGGGGCAGCCCTTCCGTCACCAACGACAGCCTCAATAGGGCGATCGGCGCCCTTCGCCGCGTCGCAGCGAGCACGGATGGGGCGTTCGATGTCGAAACCATCCCCCGCACCGGTTATCGCCTGGCTGTATCGCCGGCTTCGACTTCGGCTGCCACGCGGTCGCTTATCTCGCGCCGCGAGGCCATGGCCGCCGGCGGCGCGGCGGTTCTCGCGTCCGCCGGTGCGCTCGCTTACTGGACGGCGCGCGCAGGCGCTGCCGAGAATCCACGAGTGACCGACCTGATCGCGCGCAGCGACGAGATGATCCGTAACGGTTCGCCGCCCGCCGCGCCCGTCAAGCTTCTCGAAGAGGCAGTAGCGCAAGAGCCGGGCGATGCCCGCGCGTGGGGACGTCTTGCACTGGCACGCGGCAGCCTTGCGGAGCATGCGCCGCCCGCCGACGTCACCGCTGCCGTTGCCGCGACTCAGGGCGCGGCGCGCCGCGCCCTCGCGCTGGATTCACGCTCGGCAGACGCGCTCGCGGCACTTGCGCTGCTACCACCTTATTTCGGCGACTGGGCCGCGGCCGAGCGGCGCATGCGAGGGGTGCTTGCGGTACAGCCGGACCATTCGCCAACGCGCGACGCGCTCGATTTCATGCTGGCCGCCGTGGGCAGGGCGCGAGAGGGATCGCTCGACCGCACGAGGGTCGCCGCTCGCGAGCCGCTCCACGTCGTCCACCAGTTCAAGCTCGTCTATGCGCTGTGGGTTCTCGGCGATGTCGCCGCCGCCGACCGCGCCGCGGACCGCGCGCTCCAGCTTTGGCCCAGGCATCCCGCGGTCTGGTTCGCGCGGCTTTGGACCCTTGCGTTCACTGGCCGTCCCGAGCGTGCCCTGGTGCACGTAAACGACCGAGATGCATGGCCCAAGCTTCCCCCAGGAACGATCGATTCGCTTCGCGCCGCGATGGGTGCGATGATCAGCCGCCGGCCGCGCGACGTAACGGACGCCGCCGACGGGGTTGTGAAGATGGTTGGCCGAGGGCCGAGCGAATCCGTCAACGCCATCATGATCTTGAATGGCCTTGGCGAGGTCGACCGCGCATTCGACGTGGCCTCCGCCTATCTCCTCGAGCGGGGACCCCTCCTTGCAATGGTGCAGTGGCGGCCTGGCCAGCTGTCGGTCACCGACCAGCACCGCCGCAAGACGAACATGCTGTTCTTGCCGGTCGCGCGCGAAATGCAGTCGGATCCGAGATTCATGCGCCTCGCGACCGACATCGGCCTCGCGAGATATTGGAATGAGGTCGGCGTCGAGCCCGATTTCCTGAAACTTCCACAGCGAACGCTCTAGCTGCAACCGACGATCGGCGGAGGAAGCTCAACTGTCTCGAGGGTTGTCGCCGCTAGCTGCCACTGACTCCGGCCGGCCTGCACCGTTCCTGATTTCGCGGGCCGCCCTGACGGTGATCATTGCCCTGGCGCCGCTTTTCCTCTGGCCGACAAGTCTTGCCGCGCAGACTCCAACGACGCCTGCGTCGAGCGCCCCGTCGACCAAGGACATTGTCGTCACGGCGCGACGGCGGCCGGAGGTCCTGGCCCAGGTCGCAGCCCCGGTGAGCGCCGTCACGCGCGAGGAGCTTCGCGACAGCCTCTCGACGAAAGTGGACGATCTCGACCAGCTCTTCCCCGCGCTCACGGTCCAGCCCACGGGGACCGGCAACCTCGTCTTCATTCGCGGCGTCGGCAACTTCACTCTCCAGCCCAACAGCGACCCCGCCGTGGGCTTTGCCTACGACGGCGTGATGATTGCGCGGCCGAGCGGGACGATGGGCCCGTTGTACGACATCGATCGCGTGGAACTGATCAAAGGCCCGCAAGGCGTGCTCTATGGCCGTAGCGCGGCGGCCGGTTCGATCAACGTCGAGCCTCGGCAGCCGATCCTCGGTCACACCGATGCCGGTGCCGAGCTGACCGTCGGGTCCTACGCGCAGCGGCGGGTCGAGGCCGCGGCAAATTTTGCTCTCGGAGAGTCCGCTGCCGTGCGGCTTTCTGGCGTGCTGACCCGCCGCGATCCCTATCTCCGCGGTTACGCCGAGGGCGACGCACAGGAGTCCCTCCGCGGACAGCTGAAGATCGCCCTCGGTCCCCGGCTCTCCGTGCGCCTTTCCGGTGACTACAGCCACTTGGGCGGAGCTGGGATTGGGAGCAGCTATGCCGGAAGATATGTCTATCTTGCCGCGGAGCGCCGCTACCGTTTCATTCCATCCGGACTGTCGCTCTCTCAAGGGATCTACTCGGCGCCCGCGCAATCTTTCCGGCAAACTATCTTCCTGCCGGGCGCCGGCAGGAATCTCGACCCGATAGCGTCGGTGCCGCGCCAGGATGTTCGGCTCTACGGGGCGCATTCCCGCCTTGAGGCCGATCTGGGCATCGCGACGCTGGTGCTACTCCCTGCCTGGCGCGGGGTGTCGCTGGATTCGATCATTGCCGGATCGCCGTTCGGCTATCACATCGTTGAACGCGACGAACAGCGGAGCCTGGAAGCCCGCCTCTCGGGACGCCGCGGAATCGTCGAATGGCTCGGCGGAGGGCTGCTGTTCGACGAGACTATCGACAGCAGCAACGCCACCAATCTTTCGTCGTCGCTGATCCTTTCGAAGCAGAAGTACGACACGCACAGCAGCTCGGTGTTCGGCAATACGCTCCTGCATCTGGCGTCAACGCTCAGGGCCTCGGCTGGAATTCGGTGGACGCGGGACCGCAAGCGCTTTGCCGGCGGCTCAGACACGTTGACCATCATCTGCTTGAGACGAGTGTCGGCTGTGCCCGCCTGTCCAACCGCTCCGCTCTTTCCGCTCGTTCTAGATTTCGGCGACCAGCCATTGCCCGTTCCGGGCCAGCCGGGCCGGGTCCTGCCGATCTTCGTCCAGGGCAATGACACGGGAGCGATCATTGCTCGCAGCACTTCGGCGGGCGAGGGACGATTGGCGAAGGGCTACGTCGACTGGCGCGTGGGCGCGGAATTCGACTTGACCCCGCGTTCTATGGCCTATGCCAACGTCGAAACGGGGCACCGGCCCGGCGGCTTCAACATTGCAACCGGATTCGAAACGTTTGCGCCGGAACGGCTGACCGCCTTCACGCTGGGGCTGCGGCACGGGGCACTGAACGGGCGGGTCCGGCTGGATGCGGAAGCCTTCTGGTGGTTCTATCGCAATCAGCAAGTCAGCGCGCTTCGGCCCGATCTTTCCACGCCCCCCCGAAATGCAAACATCACCGACAATATCGCTGACTCGCGGCTGCGCGGGGTCGAATTCGAGGCGAGGCTCGAGCCCTGGTCGCAGTCTCAAGTACGGGCGGTGGTGCAGTTTCTGGACGCGGGGTATCGTTCGTTCCGTTTCCTGCAGGCGAACACGGGGGTTCCACCGCTGACTGGCTGTGAGCCTTCGCTAGTTTCGCCGAGCCTCTATGCGGTCGATTGCAGTAAGCAGCAGCCCTACAACAGCCCACGCTGGTCGCTCTTCCTTGCCGGCCGACAGAGCTTCGCTGCGGGGCCGCTACTGGCGACAATCCATGTCGACACGCAGTTTCGTTCGGCTCGGAACATCGGTTTCGCGTTTCTTCCTGAGCAGCGCATTGGGGCAGGGTGGACGAGCAATTTCGCCGGCGCGATTGGGCGGCGCGATGGAAAGTGGGACCTCACTGCTTTCGTCCAGAACCTGGAAGGCAGGCGAATTCCCGAGTTCATGATCTATCACCCCATCAGCAATGCCCTGGTGGCGGGCACCGGTGCCCCGCGTCGGTTCGGGCTGCGTCTGGACTGGCATTATTAAGGGGATTTCGGATCGGGTGACCAATGCGCGCGAAGGTGGTAAATGCCCGATCTTGGCGACCGACGACTTGCCGCGCACCTCCAAGCTTCAACGCCAGGCCTCGCGGCGGCCGACAGTGCTGCGCCACCGTCTTTCGACCCGCATATGGCATTGGTTGAACGTCATCACCGTGTTCGTAATGCTGATGTCGGGGCTGATGATCCTCAATGCCCATCCGCGGCTGTACTGGGGGCAGTTCGGCGCCAACTTCGACCGCGCGTGGCTGCACCTGCCGCGGTTCCCGGGCTGGATGACGATTCCATCCTTCTACGACCTCGCCGGCGCCCGCCGCTGGCACCTCGCCTTTGCCTGGCTGCTGGCGGTCAGCTTCGTCGCCTATCTGCTGATTATCGTGGCAAACGGCCATTTGCGCCGTAACATCGCGCCAGCGGTGAGCGAGCTTCGGCCAAGACATCTTCTTCGCGACATTTCCGACCACGCACGATTGCGCTTCCCGACCGGCGAAGGCGCATTGCGCTACAACACGCTTCAGAAGCTGAGCTATCTTGGAGTCTTAGTGATCCTGCTTCCGCTGCTGATCCTCACCGGCTTGACGATGTCGCCGGCGATCGACGCGGCGTGGCCGTGGCTGCTGGATATATTCGGCGGGCGCCAATCGGCGCGCTCCATCCACTTCATTGCCGCTGCCGCTATGGCGGCCTTCATCCTGATCCATGTCCTCATGGTTCTGCTTGCCGGGCCGGTGAACGAGCTGCGATCCATGATCACGGGCCGCTTCAGAGTCCCGCCGGAAGCTGCACAGTGATCAGCCGCCGCGCCTTCGTTGCGTCCGCGGCGAGCTCGAGCGGCTTCGTCGTTTCCGGCTGCGACCGTCTCCACCGGAGCGAGGGCTTTCGGGGCGTCCTGCGCTCCGCCGAGCGGCTTACAATGAAAGCGCAGCGCGTCCTCGTCGACCGGGACGACCTGGCGCGCGAATATTCCGAGTCCGACATGTCGCCGGTGTTCCGCTCGAACGGGACGCGGTTTCCGGATACGGTCGAATATGCCCAGCATGTCGCGCAGGCCTTCACCAATTGGCGGCTCACGATCGACGGCTTAGTCCGCCACCCGTTGTCGTTGCCGCTCGCGGCGGTGCGCTCGATGCCGTCGCGAACGCAAATCACCAGGCACGATTGCGTCGAGGGATGGAGCGCGATCGGCAAATGGCACGGCGTGCCGCTCGCGAACCTGCTCGACCTGGCCGGGCTGCGGCAGTCGGCACGATATATTGTGCTTCATTGCGCCGACCGCTTCGGAGCCGTGCCCTATTACGAAAGCATCGACCTCGTCGACGCGCTTCACCCGCAGACTATTCTCGCATGGGCAATGAACGGCGCGCTGCTGCCGGTGCCCAACGGCGCCCCGCTTCGGCTCAGGGTGGAGCGGCAGCTCGGCTACAAGCACGCCAAATATGTTCACCGGCTGCAGGCGGTGGCGACTCTCGGTTCGGTCTACGGGGGGCGCGGCGGCTATTGGGAAGATCATGCCGATTACGAATGGTATGCGGGCATTTGACAGCGGCCGCTCGCCCTTGAACCGTCCGCGCTAGAGCGCCACATCGCTCCCATGCTGATCCGAACCGAGCACACCCCCAACCCGACGACCCGCAAGTTCCTTCCCGGCCAGGCGGTGATGGACGGGGCCACGCGCGATTTTCCCGATGCGCAAAGCGCCGAAGCATCGCCGCTCGCGGAGGCGCTGTTCGCCACCCAAATGGTGGAAGGCGTCTTTTTCGGACGCGACTTCGTCTCGGTCACGGCCGCGCCCGGCGTGTCGTGGACCGATCTGGAGCCGATCGTGGTTGAGGCCCTGCTGGACCATTTCGTCACCGGCGCGCCTTTGTTCAAAGCCGCCAGCGCGGCTGCCATCCAGGTCGACGCCGATTTCGACGAAAATCCCGAGGACGCCGATATCATCGACCAGATCAAGGATTTGATCGAGACACGCGTCCGGCCCGCGGTGGCGCAGGACGGCGGGGACATCGTCTACAAGGGCTATCGCGACGGCCACCTCTATCTTTCAATGCACGGCGCCTGCCAGGGCTGCCCCTCGTCGTCGGTGACGCTGAAGCGCGGCATTGAAAGCCTGATCAAGCATTACGTGCCCGAGGTCGAATCCGTCGAAGCCGTCTGAGGCTTCGCAAGGATTCGCGTCGAAGCCATCTAAGGCCTTGCCCCAGCCGCAACCCTGTGGCCCACTGATCGCGATGATCCTGGCGCTCGACACCTCGACCGCGGCGTGCACGGCTGCCCTGTTCGACGAGGACGCCGTGTGCCTCGGCAGTCGCGACGAGATCATCGGCCGCGGCCATGCGGAGCGGCTCGCGCCCATGCTCCACGAGCTGCTCGCGGGCCGCCGCGCTCAATCCATTCTGGTCGGTACCGGGCCAGGAAGCTTCACCGGAATCCGGGTCGGCATTGCCGCAGCGCAAGGCCTTGCCATCGGATGGAACGCGAACATCTCGGGAATGTCGTCGCTGGGGCTGATCGCGGCCGCCGCGCAGGCGGAAGACGATGTCGCGGCGGCTATGCCCGGCGGTCACGGCGAGCTATTCGCGCAGCAGTTCGGCGCTTCGCTCGCACCCACCTCAGACCTATTCAACGCGCCCCCGGCGGCAGTGGCGGCGGCGATATCCGCGCAGATCGTTGCAGGACCTGGAGCGATCGCGCTCGTCGCCGCGCGCGGCTACGGGCGAGCGGTCGAGGCATGGCCGTCGGCTTCGCGCGCTCTCGACCTTCCCGAACCGCTTCGCGCGCTTTCGCCGGCACCGCTTTACGCCCGTCCGCCCGATGCGAAGGCGAGGACCGCCGCGTGACCATCACGCTTGCCGACGGCGGCGCCGATAGCCTCGATGCGGTGATGCGCGTGATGACCGCCGCCTTCTCGGACCGGTACGGCGAGGCCTGGACGCGTTCGCAATGCTCCGGAATCCTGCCGATAACGGGCATCAAGCTCGTGCTTGCCCAGGACGACAGCGACCGCATCGTCGGCTTCGCGCTCTATCGAACGATCATCGACGACGCAGAGCTCCTGCTGCTTGCGGTCGACCCGGACGCCCAGGGAAAGGGAATCGGCCGAACATTGCTGAGCCACTTCATCGACGATGCGCGCAAGGCGGGAGCTTCGAAGATCCACCTCGAGGTTCGCGATGGCAACCCGGCCATTCGGGTTTACGAGGCCGCCGGCTTCGAACGGGTCAATCGGCGACGCAATTATTATCGCGGCGGCGACGGTCGCCAATTCGACGCGCTGACATTCCTATTGTCGAACAAAGATTAACCGCAATCAATATTTCGTCTCTATTGCTGGTCGCGACAGCGCTGGCTATTGGTCTATTGCAAAGCTGCCCGAAACAGTTCCGAACAGCACATAATGGAGTCCATTGAATGGCCGACAGCCAAGACACCGGCGACACGCTGATCACGCTCACGGCAGACATTGTCGCTGCCCACGTAAGCAACAACAGCGTCGCGGTGAATGATCTTCCGAACCTGATACAAAATGTCCATCAGGCGCTCAGCGGAATTTCGGCGACAGGCTCCAGCGCGGAAGAAAAGCAGGAACCGAAGGTTTCGATCCGCTCGTCGGTCAAGCCTGACTACATCAGCTGCCTCGAGTGCGGAAAGAAGCAGAAGATGCTCAAGCGGCACCTGATGACCAATCATGAAATGAGCCCCGCCGATTATCGGCAGAAGTGGAGCCTTTCTTCGGATTACCCGATGGTCGCGCCCAACTATGCCGAGCAGCGGCGCACGCTGGCGAAGTCGATCGGGCTCGGAACAAAGCGGCGTCGGACGCGCGGCGGCAAGGGAAAATAATGCCCTTTGCGGAGGGCGCTTCGAAGCGCCCTTCCCTTTACCAGCGCGCTGGCCGGCCTTAGCTTGGCGGACCATGAGCCAGACCACGATCGACGTTGAGGCGCTCTGCGCCGACAAGGGCCTCCGCATCACGGAGCAGCGCCGGACGATCGCGCGCATCCTTTCGGAATCGGAGGACCATCCGGACGTCGAGACGCTGCACGAGCGGGCGTCCGCGATCGATCCGCGAATCTCGATCGCGACCGTCTACCGAACGGTGCGCCTGTTCGAAGAAGCGGGAATCCTGGAGCGGCACGAGTTCGGCGACGGCCGCGCCCGCTACGAGGCCGCGTCGGACGAGCATCACGACCATCTCATCGACGTCGAGACGGGCCGGGTCGTCGAGTTCGTCGACGAGGAGCTCGAAGCGCTCCAGAAGCGCATCGCCGAAAAGCTCGGCTATCGGCTCGTGGATCACCGGATGGAGTTGTACGGCGTCGCGCTCGACCGCAACCGCTAAAGCGCGCGGGTCGAAGCTGGTCGCCGGATCGCGAATCCTCGCGCTGCTTCTCCTCTTCCTGGCCTGCGTCCCTCTTCACGCTGCGAGCAAGATTCTGTTCCGCCGTTCGGCCTGGCCGCCGCGGTTCCTCCGGGCATCGGCGTGGATTTGCGGAGCCAGGGTGCGGGTCACCGGCAAGCCACTGGAGCCGCACACGCTGCTCATCTGCAACCATGTGAGTTGGCTGGACATCCTCGTGCTCGGCGGCGCTACCGGCTGCGCGTTCGTGTCGAAGCACCAGCTCGGCCATTCGCTCGTGCACTGGATGGCGGACCAGGGCGGCACGCTTTACGTCCGGCGCGACCATCGTCGCGGCGCGCCGCACCAGGCGGAAGCGATCGCCCGCAAGCTTGCGGAGCCGTACCCGCTCGCGCTGTTCCCTGAAGGCACGACCGGGCCGGGCTCGCACCTGCTGCCGTTCCGCTCGACCTTGTTCGCGGCGGTGGCGCCCGTTCCGCCGGGGGTCAGCGTGCGGCCGGTGGCCATCGACTACGGCATCGCGGCGCCGGAAATCGGCTGGTACGAGGAGCCGGGCAAGGACAACGTCCTGCGGACGCTGGGCCGCACGGCCCCGACACCCGTCACGGTCCGGCTGCTCGATCCGCTACCTCCGATCGCCGACCGCAAGGCACTCGCGAACGCGACGCGCGACGCCATCGAGACCGCGCTCACTTCAAGTCGCGCGGCCACTCGCCTATAGGCAGCGCCAATGAATCCGAAGACCTTCAAAATCAAATCGTTCGGCTGTCAGATGAACGTCTACGACGGCGAGCGCATCTCCGAGCTTCTCACCGATCGCGGCCTCGCCGCCGTCGCCGATGGGGAGGATGCGGACCTTGTCGTTCTCAACACCTGCCACATTCGCGAGAAGGCAGCGGAGAAGGCCTATTCCGACGTCGGGCGGCTGAAGCGCGAAGACGGATCGCGTCCGATGATCGCGCTCGCCGGCTGCGTGGCGCAGGCCGAAGGCGGCGAAGCCAGGCGGCGATCGGCGATGATCGACATCGTCGTCGGGCCGCAGGCTTACCATCGGCTGCCCCGCATGATCGCTGAAGTGTCGCGCGGCGGCCGTCCCGTCGACACCGACATGCCGGCAATTTCGAAGTTCGGGGAGCTTCCCAGGCGCGGCCGCGCCAGCCCGAGCGCGTTCCTCACCGTGCAGGAAGGCTGCGACAAGTTCTGCACCTATTGCGTCGTTCCCTACACTCGCGGCGCGGAGGTTTCGCGGCCGTCGCGCGACATCGTGGCCGAAGCCCGCTCGCTCGCCGAGAGCGGAGCACGCGAGATCGTCCTGCTCGGCCAGAACGTGAACGCGTGGGAAGATGACGGCCGCGGCCTCGCGGACCTCATCAAGGAGGTCGCGCGCATCGATGAGATCGAACGCATCCGCTATACCACGAGCCATCCGGTCAACATGGGTGACGCGCTGATCGCCGCGCACGGACAGGTCGAAAAGCTGATGCCTTACCTGCATCTCCCGGTGCAATCGGGCAGCGACCGCGTCCTCAAGGCGATGAACCGCAGCCACAGCGTGGACAGCTATTTGCGCACCATCGAGAAAGTGCGCGCGGCACGGCCCGATATCGCGATTTCCGGTGACTTCATCGTCGGCTTCCCAGGGGAGACCGAGGCGGATTTCGAGGCTACGCTGAACATCGTCGACGCGGTGGGCTACGCGTCGGCTTATTCATTCAAGTACAGCCCGCGGCCCGGCACGCCCGCGGCAGCGATGGAGGATCAGATTTCGATCGACGTAATGAACGATCGCCTGCAGCGCCTCCAGGCGCGGCTCGGCGAACACAGCCAGGCCTTCAATCGATCCACCGTGGGGCGTGCCACGCAAGTTCTCGTTGAGCGGCCCGGACGGCATCCTGGGCAGATGATCGGCCGGTCGCCGTGGCTTCAGTCCGTACACGTCGAAACCGCGGCCCGGCCCGGCGCGATGCTGGACGTGACCCTTACGGCCGCCGGCCCGAACAGCGTCACCGGCGCGGTGCTCCAGAAAGCAGCCGCATAATGGCCCGGCGCGACCTTGCTGCCGTGCCTGACCGCGCGCGCCTGGAGCTCGAGTTCGAAGAGCCGTACCTGCTCGGCCCGCTGTTCGGGGATTACGACCGGCACCTGATCACCATCGAAAGCCGGCTCGGCGTACACATCGCGGCGCGGGGCAATCGCGTCCAGATCGAAGGAGAACCGGATTCGGCGTCGCGTGCCCGCGATGTCCTGGTCGGGCTCTACAAACGCCTCGAACAGGGCCACGACATCGATTCCGAAGCGGTCGAGGCTGTTCTGGGAATGGCCGCGCAACCCAACCTCGATGGAATTATCGCCCCGGAAGTCACGTCTCCGCCAGGCATGATGATCCGCACGCGCAAGAAGACGATCGTCCCGCGCTCCCCGACTCAAACGATCTACATGGATGCGCTCGCACGCGAGGACATGATCTTCGCGCTGGGGCCGGCCGGAACCGGCAAGACCTATCTGGCCGTCGCCCAGGCCGTGTCGCAGCTCATCTCCGGAAGCGTCGACCGCCTGATCCTGTCGCGGCCTGCCGTCGAGGCGGGAGAAAGGCTTGGGTTCCTCCCAGGCGACATGAAGGAGAAGGTCGATCCCTATCTCCGCCCGCTCTACGACGCGCTGAACGACATGATGCCGGCCGACCAGGTGCAGCGCCGCATCCTCTCGGGCGAGATCGAGATCGCGCCGCTGGCCTTCATGCGCGGCCGGACGCTGGCGCATTGCTACGCCATCCTGGACGAAGCCCAGAACACCACGCCGGCACAGATCAAAATGTTCCTGACCCGCATGGGCGAGGGCACGCGCATGGTGATCACCGGCGACCCCACCCAGGTCGACCTGCCGCCGGGCCAGAAATCCGGGCTGGTCGAGGCGCTGTCCATCCTGCAGGGGGTGGAGGGAATCGGCATGGCCCATTTCGCGGAGACCGACGTGGTGCGGCATCCGCTGGTGGCGCGCATCGTCGCCGCCTATAATCAGGCGGATCAGAGT
>JAEZIO010000039.1 GCA_023436615.1 Pseudomonadota bacterium
AGATTTTGCTTCCCCTTCACTCAAGAATAGCTGACTAAAATTAGTAACCTGCACGGCAACATCCAGACGCGGGACAGTCAAGGCCGGTTCCACCCGCGGGCGGCATTTTCGGACGTTGTTGCAGAAGCGCAACAGGCGCGAATTCTATGTGCCGACCGGCTGCGCGAGCAGGCAGAGGGCATCGCTCCCGACCCGAATATCGTCCACAATGGACGCGAAGCCGCAGCGACCAAAGCCCATCTCGCTCTCTCCGACGGTCACCGTTCCAGCGAGCGGAACCACGACCAGCGGCCCGCCTCGATAGGATCGGGCGACGGATTCCGGGATGTCGCTATCCACCCGATCGACACGAAAGTGCGCTCCGTCCGCGAGCTTCACGTGCCCTTCGGCCTGCAGCCGCCGATGCAGCCGCTCCGGGTATGGCTCGCCGCGCGCGATCTTCACGCCCTCGTCGAGGTGCAGTTCGCGCGGTCGGCCGTAATCGTAGAGCCGGTAGGTGAGATCGCTGTTCTGTTGAATCTCGATCAAACCGACGCCCGGCCCGATCGCGTGCACGGTGTTGGCTGGAATATAGAAGAAGTCGCCTGGTCGAACCGGGTGCCATGTCAGCATCGTCTCAATGCTGCCGTCGAGCGACGCGCGCCGCAGCTCCTGCTCATCCATGTCGCGATCGAAGCCGATACCGACGGCCGCCGGGGGTTCAGCGCTGACGATCAGCCAGCATTCGTCCTTTCCCCGCGGACCCAGGCCGCCTGCCTGCGTCTGCTCGTCCGTGGGATGCGTCTGCACCGATAGCTTTTCACTGGTGAAAATAAATTTCACGAGGAGCGAATTCAGCGCTGGAGGCGGGTCAAACCAAATCTCGCCGATGCGCCCAGGCTGCGCGCCGAACGGCGGCGGCAGAATTTCACGTCCCCATGGCTTTTCGACCAGCCGCGCCGGCATTTCCCCGCTGATCACGAGCGCCCGCCGCTCAGCTTTCCGACGATCTGCGAGCCGCTTCTGCTTGCGACCAGGATATCCTCGCCATCGACGACGACGACGATGTCATCCACGCCGATCACGTGCACCTTGGGACCGTCGGTGTCGACCAGCACCCCGTTGCAGTCGATCAGAACGGCTGGACCGCGGACACTGTTTCCTGACGAATCCTTGTCGCGCATGCGCAGCAGCGCGTCCCAATTGCCCACGTCCGACCAGCCCATTTGGGTCATCACCATCGCAGCTCGCTCGGTGTTCTCCATGACCGCATAATCGACGGATTCGGGCTCGATCGCGGCGAACGCGCCGGCGTCCGGCCGGAAGCACTCGCGTTCGGCCGTGCCACCCGCAACCGCCTTCCGAACAGCGGACGCGATAGCCGGGCGATGCAATTCCAGCTCGCGCAGAAAATCGCATGCCCGAAATGCGAAGATGCCCGCGTTCCAGGCGTATTCTCCCGATGCGACGTAGCGCGCGGCGGTAGCGGGGTCCGGCTTTTCCACGAACTGGGCGACGCGGAAGCCGGAGTGGTCGAGCACGTCCCCGCGCCGGATATAACCGAAATTGGTGTCCGGACCCGCAGGCGTCACGCCCATGCAGACCAGCCAGCCTTCGCTGGCCAGTTCGGCAGCGGCACGCGAGGCTTCGACGAATGCCGCCGTATCTTCGATGTGATGGTCGCTAGGCGACACGAGCATGACTGCATCCTCGGCCAACCTCAGCGCTGCGAGGGCCACAGCCGCCGCCGTCTGTCGTGGCATCGGTTCGACGATGATTTCGGCGACAGGCGACTCGCCGAGCTGGTCTCGGACGAGCGGCACATGTGAGGTGCCGGCGACAATGACGGGATCTGCAAAGACCCCCTCGTCTCGAGTCCGCAACAACGCTTCCTGAAAGAGCGTGTCGTTACCGATCAGCGGCAGAAAAGGCTTCGGCCGACTTGCGCGGCTGCGCGGCCAGAGCCGAGTGCCGCTGCCGCCGCAAAGAATCACCGGCGTGATTCTTCCTTTGATCATATGACGTTAAGCTCCAGCCCTGAATAATTTGCAACGCGTCGTCCGTCGCCGGTCGTCGCTAGACCACGCTGGACAGTGCCCGCAACCGCGGACGGGGAAGCCAGGTCCGATGTTGATACGAATTCCTAATCTTCGTTTGCAATTCGGCGTCCGGGTTCCACAATGCACCATCGGCCGCCGGCCGGTCGAAGCAACAGGACAGATCCGATGACCGTACAGCCCACGTTCCCGTCGCTCTCGTCCGAGGACGCCATCCTGCGCCGGGGCGCCGAAGTCATCACCATCGAGGCCCGAGCGCTCCATCTCCTCGCTGAATGCCTCACAGACTCCTTCGTCCGCGCATGTGAGGAAATCCTCGCCTGCACCGGACGCGTCGTCGTGACCGGTATGGGAAAATCGGGTCATATCGGGCGCAAGTGGGCCGCCACGATGGCGGCAACGGGAACTCCGGCTTTCTACGTGCACCCGGCCGAGGCCGCGCACGGCGATCTTGGCATGCTGGTCCCCGGCGACGTGCTCGTCGTGATCTCCAATTCCGGGAACACGTCCGAGCTGCGCGCCTTCCTGCGCTATGCAGCAAGTATCGGCGTAACGATCATCGGCGTCGCGTCGCGGCCGGACTCGCTTCTCATGCAAAGCGCCGACATCCAGGTCTGCCTGCCGCAAACTCGTGAAGCCTGCCCTGCCAATATCGCGCCGACGACGTCGACCACGCTGCAGCTGGCGCTGGGCGATGCCGTCGCCATGACCCTCATGGACATGCGCGGCTTCTCGCGCGACGGGCTAAAGACTCTTCACCCCGGCGGCTCCCTGGGCCTTCGCCTGACGCCGGTAAGCGAGATCATGCACGGCCCGTCGATCATGCCGCTGGTCGAGCAATCGGCGCCGATGCGCGAGGTGATCCTGACCATGACATCCACCGGATTCGGAATCGCGGGCGTGGTCGACGGCGCCGGCCGGCTGACGGGAGTGATCACCGACGGAGATATCCGGCGCCACTTCGACGACCTCGGCACCGCAACCGCTGAAGACGTGATGACCGCCACGCCCAAGACGCTGACGTCGGAGACGATCGCCGAGGAAGCGCTTCACTTCCTCAACGAGAACAAGATCACGTGCGCATTCGTGATGAACGCCAAGGCGCCGGTGAACCGGGATGTTCCTGTGGGCATCATCCACGTCCACGACTTCCTGCGCATAGGGCTGGCCTGACGCCGCGCACGCCCGACAATCGGGGTGACGACCGGCGTCTCGACCATGTAGTGGCGCGCGGTGAATTCCTTCATTTCCCCGGGCGCTGAACGCACACAGGCAGTCGAGCCGCAGACGCACGAGTGCGCAACCGGCAGCACGGCACCGCAATCGCCCCGGGGTCACGCGGTGGATCACTGGACCTGCGCCAGGCTCTGGCTGCGGATCCAGCTCGACGCTTTCCGGCTCGACCCGGTCGGGTATCTGCAAGGCGTCGGGTGGCGAGCGCGCGGGCTCCGCGTCCGGTCGCGCAACCGGATCGCAGCGCTCGCCGGGCGGTCGCCGCATGCCTATGATTTCTGGATATCCTGCCGGGAGCCAAGATTGCGCCCACAGGAAGCCGGCGGTCGGGCAGCGATGCCATTGCCGGTGATCGACTGCCGGGCGGCAGGAGTGGATGCAACGCTCCGCTCCCTTCCGCCCGGCGCCCGGCCTGTCATGCTCGGGGACGCGTCCACAGGCGGCGGCCTCGCCGTCAGCGAGATCGGCGATCTCGGCGCCTGTTTCGATGGCGACGAGGCGTGGATCCTTCCCGTCTCGAGCGGGGACCTGCTCGCTGAAGATGCCCTGTCGATCTATGGCCGTGCCATTGCCGCCGAGCCCGATGCGGGGATCGTCTACGCGGACGACGACCTGATCGACCGAGAGGGCCGCCGCAGTGTCCCGCACTTCAAGCCGGACTGGAATCCCGAGCTGTTCGAGCATCATGACTTCCTGACCGGCGCCTGTGCGGTGCGGGTGCGCCGCGAGGACGTGCACGCGCTGGACGGGCAGGACTGGGCGGAGGCGCTGATTGGCAAGGCGCTGCAGCGCCGGACGCGCGTGGTGCACCTGCCGTTCGTCCTTCATCATCGCCGCAGCCGGCCGCAGCCGCTGATCCCCGCGAAGCCCGCGGCGCCATGCCCGGCAGACGCGCCGCCGGTGACGGTAATCGTGCCGACGCGCAACCGGGCGGAGCTGCTGCGCGAATGCGTCGAGGGTCTTTCCGCGACCGACTATCCGAAATTCGACCTGATCGTCGTCGACAACGAGAGCGACGAGCCGGAAGCGGTGCGGTTGCTCGGCAAGTTGCAGGCCGGCGGCGCGAAAATCCTCAAGGTGGACGGGCCGTTCAACTATTCAGCACTCAACAATCGCGCCGTCGAGGAAGCGCGGGGCGAGGTCCTCTGCTTCCTCAACAACGACGTCGAAATGGTCGATCGCGACTGGCTGGCCCTGCTCGTCACCCATGCCGTGCGGCCGCATATCGGCGCCGTCGGAGCAAGGCTGCTCTATCCGGACGGAACCGTGCAGCACGCCGGCGTCTACACCGGTATCGGCGGCGGCGCGGCGCACGCGCACCGATTCCAGGCGGAAGGCGACCCGGGCTATTTCGAGCGCGCGCGGCTGCCGCAGCGAGTCACGGCGGTGACCGGCGCATGCCTCGTCGTCGAACGCGAAAAGTTCGTGGCGGTCGGTGGGTTCGACGAGGAGCAATTTCCGGTCGCGTTCAATGATGTCGACCTGTGCCTCAAGCTCAACGCGCGCGGTTGGCAGTCATTCTACGAGCCGCGGGCGGTGCTCATCCATCATGAATCGAAGTCGCGCGGAAGCGACCGCGACAAAGCCAACCGCGACCGGTTCGCGGAGGAGCTAGCGGCTCTGAAGCGCAAGTGGCACACCGACCGTGCGCCCGACCCATTCCACCACCCGCACCTGAGCCCGTTCTGCGAGCAATTCGTGATGGGGGTCTGACCCGGCATGGCCAGTCTCAAGCTGCCTCAGGTCACGCTGTGCGCGGCCACCTCGGTGAATATCGAAGCCACTCTGGCTGCTTTTGCTGCAAGCCTGGATCAGGTTGTTTTCGGCGAAGCGCTGCTTTTCACCGACGCGAGGCCCGCCAACCTGCCCGAAGGTGTGCGAGTCGTGCCGATTTCCCGGCTCGCCTCCGGCCGGGACTATTCCGAATTCCTGCTCGGTGAGTTGGCGGATCAGGTGCGCACCGACCATTGCCTGGTCATCCAGTGGGACGGCTTCGTGGTCGACGCGGGCCGGTGGGACCCGGCGTTCCTCGACTTCGATTATATCGGCGCTCCGTGGCCGCAGTTCCGCGATGGCCACGATGTCGGCAACGGCGGCTTTTCCCTCAGGAGCCGCAGGCTGCTGGAGGCCTGCCGGAGCCCCGGCTTCATTCGTTCGCACCCCGAAGACGTGGCGATAGGGCGGCATAACCGCACCTATCTGGAGCACGAATTCGGCATCCGTTTCGCGGATCGCGCGACCGCTTCGCGCTTCGCCTTCGAACGGTCGCAGCCCGCCGGTCAAACCTTCGGCTTCCACGGCATTTTCAACATGATACCCGTCCTCGGCGAGGACGCGTTCTGGCGGCTTTATTCGAGCCTGGACGACCGAACGACCGCCTACGCGGATACGGCGCTGCTGATGCGTCAGATCGGCCCCGGCCGGCGGCGGCTCGCCAGGCGCGGCCGGCTTGCGATCGACCGGTGCAGGGGGATGCTGGGCCCGCACCTAGGCGGGAAGGCGAAGCCTTAGCGTCTCGGCGGGGACATTCTCCTGCACGAGCGATTCATGGTAGAGCTCGCGCTCGCGCAGCCACAGATCGGCGAAGGCGCAATCCTGCCACTCCTCGAACCAGGGGCCGCCGTTCGTGTAGTGAATCGCCCGCGGCAGCTTCTCCGGAACGGCATATTCGCCTTCGAGGAAGTTCCAGTCGAGATCGAGCCCGCCGATCGCGGAATCGTCGCTGATCCACTGGAAGCGGTGCAGATAAGCCGGAGGCGCGCTGTTCACGACCTCGGGGGTCAGCGCCTTCACGTCGGGATGGTCGCAATTGAACAACATGAACGACGACCAGTTCTTGCGCGGGTAAACGGCCTGCGGTTTGCCATCCATCTTCACTCGGTGCGCGGGCGTATATTCGTGCTTCACGCAATAGACCGCCTTGTCGTCATCGAGCCCTTCGAAGACCTCAGCGATGTCGCTCGTGAAGAGGAAGTCGCAGTCGCAGAATGCGACCCAGCCGGGCTGGGCCGCCAGGTAAGGCGTCAGAAAGCGGGTGAGTGAGAATTCGGTCGAAGCACCGATGTCATACGGCCGCGTGTAAAGGCCGAGATCGCGAAGCGCGCCCTGCCGCAACGGAATGACGCTGATTTCGCCGGCTGCGTGCCGGAGGAGCGAGTGCCGGCAGACTTCCCAGGCGATGGTTTCGCGGCTGTCATAGCCGACGAATATCTTTGTCGGGAGGTCGCCCATCTCAATTCCTGTTCTACTTAAACCACTTGAGGGTTAGATGCCCAGGCGCACATGCACGTCTGGGGCCGCGAAGGCAAGTCATGACTATACCTAGAATGTTGTCGCCGATTGCGAAAACCGCACCGGATTCGCCCTCGCGCAGGCTGTTCTCGCGGCGCTCCGGACCCCTGCCGAATGACGATCACAACTTCAGCAATTGCGCAATCTCCGCTCATCGGCGAGAGGTCGCTTTCGAATGCGTTTCAAGCCGTCACCCATGATGCTTCTCCACAAGTTGCGCTTTCCGGACGTCACCGAGCGGTGGCGGCTGAAGCGGCGTCGCGAGGCCGAGGCGCAACTCGTCGCTGGTTCGTCGCTGTTCGACCGCGAATGGTATCTCCTGACCTACCCGGACGTTGCGCGGGCAGGAATCGACCCTCTCGTCCATTATCTGGAAAGCGGCTGGAGGGAGGGCCGGGACCCCAGCCCGGCATTCGGCACATCGGCCTACCTTCGTGCCAACGCAGACGTCGCCGCCGCGGGCACGAACCCGCTTGTCCATTATATCGAATTCGGTCACTCCGAAGGGCGGGAATCGTTCGGCCACCGGCCATCCCCGGGGCACCGCGAGCCTCCGGTTTTCGATTTCGCCGACCCGCATCCTTGCCTGTCGTTCGAGATCCCAGTCCCGGAGCCGGTCCGCTGGGAGAGATCGTACCGGCTGGACGAGGATCACCCCGACCGTGTGATGATGGGCGACCTGCTCGTCGGCTATGCTGCGAAGCCGGCAGTCCGGCAAAAGATCGAGAAGGCCTTTGGGCTGCTCGCTGAGCTGTGCGGGGCGCCGGCAAGCGGACCGATTCCGCCGGAGCAAACTGACGGAACGGAGCGATTACGAGACAGCTGGTTCGTCAACGCAACGCAGCTCCGGACACGCTGGGACCGCATCGACTTTCCGGTCGTCGTTCGCGCGTACCAATATCAGCCCGGAGAGAGCGGCCGCTTGAGCCTGGTGGCCGAATCCTTGCTTTCATCGCCGCTCGATTTCGCGGACATGCACTTGAAGAATCCGTATTGGCCGGTCTTGATCGCATTCGCCGAAGCGGACGGCAGTCTGCGTGGCGCGCGGATCCTGGCCTTTCCCTCACTGTGCCGCGGCGGCGTTCATTATGCGGAAGTGCTCCAAAGCGCCTCGCGGCCTGGGGATGGCGACGTCGACCCAATGGGCGAGGGAGATCGGCTCGCCACGCGGCTGTTGGCGATTACCCGCGGGGACGCCCGGGCCGCGGTCGCAGCCATCGCGGTCGATGTCGCCGACGCGAACGCCACCGGGCCGCTGTTCCAGCCCGACTGCAAGGCATGGCTCGAGCAAGTGATGCGCGTCCCGGTAAGAGCAGTGCAGAAGTCGGACGACTATGCGGCGACAGCGGTTCGCAGCGAGGCATCGGACGACGTGCGCTCTTCCGGGGCAATCCTCGTACTCGCGCACGACATGGTGCCGACCGTCTGCGTGCTGACCGAGCCGCAGCCGGCGACCGAACCGGCGAAAGCTGCGCATTCGCCTGGTGCAAGCGCCGACGTTGCGCTGCCATTGCTGCTTGCCGGCGAAGAGCCGAGCG
>JAEZIO010000041.1 GCA_023436615.1 Pseudomonadota bacterium
CGTTCGGCAGATCGTGCCCCGTTTCCAGATCGTCGTGTTTCGGTAATTCCTGCTGCGCCATATAGAAAAGCCTCCGTTTTCCATAAGATTAACGGAGGCATAGTGACTGTTTTGGTCTTTGAGACTACCCTTTGCGGCCCTTTGTGTCTTTCCTCCGTGTCCTTTGTGTTAAAAAGCTATTCCAAATATTTCACGACCCTTTTAGGCCTTAACACAAAGGACACAAAGGAGTCACAAAGGTCACGGAGATGTTTCTTCTTCTTGAGTCGTTTTGCGTTCCGGCCGAAGGTGCGGGAAGAGGATGACGTCGCGGATGGAGTGTTTGTTGGTGAGCAGCATCACGAGCCGGTCGATGCCGATCCCGATGCCTGCGGCGGGCGGCATTCCATAGCTGAGGGCTCGAACGTAATCCTCGTCCAGCACCATAGCCTCTTCATCGCCACCCTCGCGCTGGGCCATCTGGTCGACGAACCGCTCGTACTGTTCGCGCGGATCGTTCAACTCGGAAAACCCGTTGGCGACCTCCATCCCGTTGATGAACAGTTCGAACCGCTCGGCTATGTTCGGGTTCGCAGGCGACGCCTTCGACAGCGGCGAGATGCTCTTCGGGTAATCCACTATGAAGGTAGGTTGGATCAAATTTGTCTCGGCAACTATTTCAAATATTTCAACAATTGCAGAATCTGACGCACTGCCTCTTGTCGCAATTCGAGCTACATTCCAAATTTCCTCGGGGGATTGCTTGCGCGATGTTTCGGCTGGGTCTTCTCTGACCTCAATGCGAGACTGACGCGCCACGTGCAGCAGCAGATCTAATTTGGTTGGATTATCAAACCAGTTCTCATCAATGGTCGTTCCTGTTTCTTGAGGCAAGTATCGCAAAATAGCTTGCTTCATTGAAAGCCGTTCGAAGCTACTGAAATCGATCTCGTTCCCCTCGTAGCTCACCGTTAACCCGCCTGTGGCCTTCCGCACACTTTCACGCATCATCTCCTCGCAGAAATCCATCATCCCATTCACGTCCATGTAGGCGCAATAGAATTCCAGCATCGTGAACTCTGGATTGTGCTTGAACGAGATGCCTTCGTTGCGGAAGTTGCGGTTGAGTTCGTAGACCTTCTCGAACCCGCCAACGACGAGACGCTTCAGGTAGAGCTCAGGAGCGATGCGGGCGTAGAGCGTGATGTCGAGCGCGTTGTGGTGCGTGACGAAGGGCTTCGCGGCCGCACCGGTCGCCTTTGGCGTGAGCATCGGCGTTTCCACCTCGATGTAGCCGTGATCTTCAAGGTAGCGTCGAAGGGACGAGATCACTTTCGCACGTGTTTCAAATACTTCTCGCGTCGTCAGCCCTTCGGTCTCCACCTGCAGGCTCGATGCGATCAGGTCGGCATAACGCTGCCGCTGGCGGATCTCCGGGTCGGCGATGCCGTGCATTTTGTCCGGCATCGGCAGCATCGCTTTGGCGAGGAACTGCAGCTTCTCCACGTGAAGCGAAACCTCGCCCGTGTTTGTCACGAACAAGAACCCCTCGACGCCAACAAAATCACCATGATCGATCAACTTCCACGCTGTCCAGCCGTTCTCCGGGTCAACAGTATTCGCGCCGTCGTTCTTGATCAACGCGAAACCGCCCTTCTTGTCGCAATAGATCTGCAGCTTCGAGATGCCGTCCGTAAGATGGACGAAATTCCCGCGAGGCGGCGTGGTGAGCCTGCCCGCGATGCGGACGGTGCCGAGAGCTTTGAGCCGTTCGTTAACCGCTTCCTTCACCTCCGCCGGCGGCCGTTCGCCTTCCTTTAGACTCGCCTTCACCTCGGCCATTTCGCGAGATGCGGCGGCGACCGGTTCGTATGCGATCAGGGACGTGATCGTGTCCACTTCCCCGCTGAGCTTCGACCGTTCGAACTTGTTCGGGTACACGTTGCCCACCAACTCGCGCAGCTTCTCCAGATGCTCACGGCGGGCCTCTGTCTGATCGTTAGGTTCGATGATCTCTTCGAATTGGGGAATGTTCATAAATTGTGTAGGACAGACTTTCCAGTCTGTCCTCTGCGGCTTAACGTACCCCTTCAAATTCACTTGTGGGGCGTCACACGGGACAGACTGGAAAGTCTGTCCTACGAAACCCTCGATTATAGAAAACCGCCCGACGGCACGGCAAACGGCACCTCAGTATGGCACAATAGTTAAAACCGCGAGTGGACGAGCCCCCCTGCCGGACGCGTCCTCCGCGGATATCTGTGTTTATGCGAAACGGGGACGACTTTGCGGAATTGAAAGAATTGCAGCGTGCAGTGAACGGCGGAGCCCGCGTGATCGCGCTCGACGGCCTCACATCGACGGCCGCGAAAGCCTACGTGCTCTCGCGACTCGCCGCGAAGGGCAAGACCGTAGTCATCGTAACTGACACCAACGCCTCGCTCGATTCCTGGGAAAGCGACATAAGGTTCTGGACGGGCGAAAAGGATTCCTCCGTGATCTGCCTTCCATCGTTCGAAACGGACGTCTACTCGGGCAGTTCGCCGCACGCCGAGACTATGGAACGCCGTGCCCTTTCGCTCTGGCAGATGAACCGGCAGGTTCCCGATTTCCTGCTGGTTTCGGCACGCTCGCTGATCGGCCGTACCGTCACGCCCGGCGAACTGGATCAACTCGGGGCCAGGCTGCGGCTCGACGAGGACCATTCGCCCGACGACCTCGTAGAAC
>JAEZIO010000012.1 GCA_023436615.1 Pseudomonadota bacterium
GTCTCGCCTCACACTGCGCGAACGCGCTCCGCGGTCACCTCGTGACGTGCGACGGCGGCGCTACAGCTCCTGCAAGCCGTGCGGAGGCGCGGCGTTGACGAGCCTCCCAGCGCGACAGCGAATCTCGACGGTCGAGAACTGCTTCCCCGGCTTCGTCGCGGTGAGCGTGTACTCGCCTTCCGGGACGTTGGCGAAGATCACGCCGCCGTCGATCGACGTCGCCGTGAGCGTCCGCATGGGGAGGATGAGCGACTCGTTGACGTACTCGAAATAGATCGGCCCGGACTCGCTCGGGAGAGGCGGGTCGATCGACACGACGACGTCGGGCTCGCCAAGGGCGCTGCCGCCGTAGGGCGCGGTGCCGGCACGCGACACGGTCGTGGCGATCTGACACCGCGCCGGATCCGGGTCGATGTCCGAGAAGTTCGCGAGCAGGTCGAACGTGCTCTCGGTCGGCGCCTGGAACCCGAGCATCTCGATGCCCTTCGGCTCGACCTGGAGGGTCGCGCTCTGGTTCGGATGAAAGCCGGGCTGCTCGACGACGAAGCTCACGGGCGCGCCGCTCGGGACCTCGAACGCGAAGCTCCCGTCCGCCGCGACGGTCGTCTGGTAGTCCGGCGCCTCGGCGACCGAGAGCTTGGCCCCATCGAGCACCTCGCCGTTGCTGGGCCCGAACACGAACACCTTTCCCGAGACCGGGGCAAGGGGCCCATCGCCGGCGTGCCAGTGTGACGTCGGGTCGTCGATGGGGGCGTCGCTCGCACCTCCGTCCCCCACCGGCGGATGCTGCGCCGGCTCGTCGCTCCCGCCGCACCCGGCGGCGAGGATGAGGACGGAGGCCAGGGCAGCGATCCGGCTGAGCTTCACCGGAACAAGGTAGCCCGGTCCGAGCGACGCCGACAAGGTCGGCTACGCCGATCCGTGCCTCGCGAAGCACACGCGATCAGGGCTGCGAACGCGCCGCGAGCCCGTGTAGCATCGGCTACGATGAACCTACGTCATGCTCTCTGGTCCGCGGCGCTCGCGGCCACGGTCGGCATTGCATCCTGTAGCGATCCCATCGAGATCGTGCTCCGAGGCACCGGAGGCGGCACGTCGTCGACGGGCACGCCGGGCGGCGCCGGCGGCATCGGCGGCTCCACCGGGCCGGGCCTGTTCGACGGCGGCTTCTCCGATGGATCGACGGAGGACGGCTGCGCCGACTGCCCCGACGCGGAGACGCCCGTGGTCTGCGGCGACGGCGTGCTCGGCGACGGCGAGGAGTGCGACGACGGCAACTCGATCCCCGGCGACGGCTGCTCGGGCATCTGCCAGATCGAGCCGGGCTACGCGTGCCCGACGCCGGGCATGCCCTGCATCTTCACGGTCACGCAGGTCTGCGGCAACGCGCAGATCGAGGGCGTGGAGCAGTGCGACGACGGCAACACCGACGACGCCGACGGCTGCTCGATGGGCTGTCAGGTCGAGCCCGGCTGGGCCTGCACCACGCCCGGCACGCCGTGCACGCCGGTGGTCGAGGCCGCGTGCGGTGACAGCGCGGTCAACAACGGCGAGGACTGCGACGACGGCAACACGCTCGGCGGCGACGGCTGCAACGCGAGCTGCAAGCTGGAGGCGGGGTGGACGTGCCCGACGCCCGGCATGCCGTGCGAGGTCTTCCACTACTGCGGCGACGGCTTCCTCGACAGCGGCGAGCAGTGCGACGACGGCAACGCCGTGCCGGGCGACGGCTGCTCGGGCGTGTGCGTGCAGGAGCCGGGCTACCTCTGCCCCACGCCGGGCGCCGCGTGCGTGAACATCTGGGTCTGCGGCAACGCGCAGATCAACCCGGGCGAAGCCTGCGACGACGGCAACACCTTCGCGGGCGACGGGTGCAGCGCCGACTGCGGGCAGGTCGAGCCGGGCTACACCTGCCCCAACGTCGGCGGCAACGGCGGGCCGTGCACCAAGGTGCCGGTCAACGCATGCGGCGACGGCATGCTCGTGACCACCGAGCAGTGCGACGACGGCAACACCAACAGCGGCGACGGCTGCAGCGCGACCTGCACGGTGGAGGCCGGCTACACCTGCCCGACGGCGGGCATGGCCTGCACGAAGATCGCGTTCTGCGGCGACGGCGCCGTGGATCTCCCGATCGGCGAAGCCTGCGACGACGGCAACGCCGCCTCGGGCGACGGCTGCAGCGCGCTCTGCCAGCTCGAGCCGAACTACGTGTGCCCGACGCCGGGCCAGCCCTGCGTGAGCACGGTGGTGTGCGGCGACGGCAAGGTCGGCGGCGCCGAGACCTGCGACGACGGCAACAAGGTCTCGGGCGACGGGTGCAGCGCCACCTGCGGCCTGGAGACCGGCTGGCAGTGCCCGACGCCGGGCGCGAAGTGCATCGCCAAGCAGTGCGGCGACGGCATCGTCGCCGGCAACGAGCAGTGCGACGACGGCAATGCCAACAACGCCGACGGGTGCAGCACCACCTGCACGCTCCAGCCGGGCTTCGCGTGCGTGAAGGTGACGAACGTGCCGCAGTCGGTCTGCCACGTGACCACCTGCGGCGACGGCGTGAAGGAGGGCTTCGAGCAGTGCGACGACAGCAACCGGATCCCGTACGACGGCTGCTCGCCCACCTGCACGGTGGAGCCGCAGTGCGCGGGCGGCACCTGCACCGCGGTCTGCGGTGACGGGCTCAAGTTCCCCCAGGAGCAGTGCGACGACGGCAACACCATCGCCGGCGACGGCTGCTCGCCCACCTGCACCACCGAGGCCGGGTGGACGTGCAACGCGATCAAC
>JAEZIO010000027.1 GCA_023436615.1 Pseudomonadota bacterium
CGCCCATTGTCCAATATTCCCCACTGCTGCCTCCCGTAGGAGTCTGGGCCGTGTCTCAGTCCCAGTGTGGCTGATCATCCTCTCAGACCAGCTAAGGATCGTCGCCTTGGTGAGCCTTTACCTCACCAACTAGCTAATCCTACGCGGGCTCATCCCTCGGCGATAAATCTTTGGACCGAAGTCATCATCCGGTATTAGCTCAAGTTTCCCTGAGTTATTCCGAACCGAAGGGCAGATTCCCACGCGTTACGCACCCGTGCGCCACTAGACCCGAAGGTCTCGTTCGACTTGCATGTGTTAGGCATGCCGCCAGCGTTCGTTCTGAGCCAGAATCAAACTCTCAAGTTGATGTACGATCGAGCCCCGCAGGAATATGCGAAGCAAGACCGGCATCTCTGGGAGCCGTTCCTGCACAAATCACAATTGGTGTATTGCGTTTTGAGACATACGAACGGCTTGGCTTTTACCAGTCTACCCTGAACCCAGAGGCTCCAGGTGACCGGGCCGCCGCCCACATGTCCCTTCATCTAAACCGACAATGTCAAAGAGCCGACGCGCATCCTCCCCCGGTTCGATTGTTCCGGGCCGGTTGTACCGACTAAGAAGAGGCGCGAAACGGTGGCTGACCCAGGCTTGGGCCGCCGCCGTTGCTGGAGCGCCATATATGTGTGGCCCTCCGACGCGTCAACGGCTTTTTGCAATTTTGTTGCCGAAGCCGTTCCCGCTGCTCGAAACCGCCTTGCCGGCCATCTCTCGCGTCCATCGGATATATGGCCTCAAGCCGGCGCTTCAAGAGGCCAGATCATTGATCTCGAACATTGTTTCCGGGCCAGCCCGGGACGGTGACGGGTCATCCCGCCACCTCCGTCAGGCGCTCTGAATATATGCGCGCATCGCCTCGGCCTCTTCCTCGATGCGCTCCATCCGGTGCTTCACGAGATCGCCGATCGAGACGATTCCGGCGAGCTGGCCGCCGGCGACGACCGGCAGGTGGCGGATTCGACGCTGGGTCATCATCGCCAGTGCCGAGAGTACCGGCGTCGACAGGTCGGCCGTGAGCGCGGGCGAGCTCATCACCCGCTCGACCGGCCAATCGAGGACGTCCGGGCCGTGGTCGCGCAGGCAGTAGATCACATCGCGCTCAGACATGATTCCGAGGACGCGTCCGTGGTCGACGACCGGAAGGGCGCCGATTCGGCGCTCCCCCAGCTTGGCGACGGCATGCGAAACCTTCGCTTGGGGCTCGATTGTCGCAACCTCACGGCCCTTGTCGGCCAGGATCGCCTGGATGGTCATCGCGCGACTCCCGATCCTCCTCGATCAACGCCTTGATACTCTCATGAGCCGCGACCAAAGGAAAGCGCATGCCCCGTCCCGACCCGGTTCCGAGCCCGCGCCCGTCAATGCTCCGCACCTTCCGGCGGGCGATGCGGTGGATGGCGCTCCTGTCGATGGTGATCGCCGCAATGGCGGTGATCCTCGTCGCCCGCGGCGACGACGGACTTCACATCCACATGCTGGTCGCGACGGCGCTCGGCGTTTCGCTAACGGTGCTGCTTGGGACCGGGCTGATGGTGCTGATGTTCCTCAGCGCCTCGAGCGGGCATGACGAACAGGCAGCAAGGCATCAGGAGAAGGAATGACGGACCTCGACCGAGAGCCGGTGCTAAGGGTCGTTCCCGGCCCCACCGACATCAACGCCAACGGCCACATATTTGGCGGATGGGTGCTGAGCCAGATGGACATCGCCGGCGGCATCGTAGCCTCTCAGCGGGCGAACGGAGCCGTCGCGACGGTGGCGATTGAAGGGATGAAGTTCATCACCCCGATACACATTCGCGACCTCATCTCCGTCTACGCGTCCGTGGAGCGTGTCGGCCGCACCTCGATGGGGGTGAGGATCGAGGTCGTCGCCACCCGCGACCGCGGCAAGACGGACATCAAGGTGACCGAAGGCCTGTTCACCTTCGTAGCGCTGGACGAGCGCAATCGGCCGCGCCCGGTCGACGCCGTCGCCTAGCTCCCCGCTGCGCGGCGATCCTAGAGGTTCAGGCTGAGAGAAACGGACGCGACATGGTCGCTCGTGTCCTCGCCGCCGCGAACGAAGCCGTGCTGGTTGAGATAGCCGACCTCGGCGTTCAGCGATTTCGATAGCGGCGTGCTGATTGCGATCAGGTTGCGCATGCGGTCGAGCCCGTCCTGACGCTGGAACGCCGTCGTGTTGAGGTTGATGAAGGTTTCGCTGCTCAACACCAGCGCGGTCTTCGACCCTTTCGACAGCGGCAGCGAATATTTGACGTAAGGCCGCATCCGCCAGCCGGTCCCGTCGAAATGGTCGCGCCAGCGCTGCTCCATGCGAAGTCGCGCGCTGAGCTTGCCCGTGCCGATCCGGGCGACGTTGTCGAACGCCACTTGCTCGCGGGCGCGGTGCTCCATCACCGTGAAGTCGCCGCCCGAATATTGCGGGTTGTGCACGTAGCCGACGCCGATCGTCACGTCCTTTGCGACGCGCAAGCCGAGAAGCGTCACGGCTTCGAGCTCGTATAGGCCGTTGCGGTTGTCGCTGAAGCGCCCCGTCAGCTCCTGCTGCAGCCGCCATGCGTCGCCAAGCTTCACCGTAACGCCGGCAGTCGTCCACAATTGCTCGTCGTCGCGAGCGGAGGCGGCCCCGCTCCAGGAGATCGCACAGGCGCCAAGGGCAACGATCATTGCTCGACGATTTGGAGTCACTGCAGCATTCCCAATGTTACACCCGACAGTTGTGGCGCAGCCTTTCCACGATTTGGAACCGCGGCAATGATCGAGCGCAAACCCGGCTGTTCGAGTCAGGCGGCGGGAGCGATTTCCGCATCGTCGCCGCCGCTGCTGCGGGGCTTGCGGGCGCGACGGCGCGGCGCGGGAGCCGCTTCCTCGCCATCGTCGGCATCGGAGCCAATCGCGGGCGGGAGCACTTCAAGCGCGATCCGCTCGTCCTCGGAATCGTCGTCCGAATGCGCCGAGCCGTTGCGCTCTCCGCGGTCGCGACCGTTGCCGCGAGCGCTCCGATCGGTGCGATTGTTGCGCTCGTTGCGGGGAGCGCGTTCGCCGCGGTCGTCCTCCGAAGCCTCGACCGTTTCGTCCTCGGCCTCGTTCGCGTCTTCGTCGCTATCGTCACCGCGTTGCGGACGCTGATCCTCGAACCGCGAGCGGTTCTCGCCGAGCACGCGGAAATAATGGTCCGCGAACTGGAGATAATATTCGCTCTGAACGCGATCGCCCGCGAGCTGCGCGTCGCGTGCCATGTTCTTGTATTTCTCGAGCAGCTGCGCCGCGTTTCCGCGCTGCCGATTGTCCTGGCGGTTGCCCCCGAGGTTCTGGCCCCTCTGGCCCCCGCGACCGCGCCTGCGGCCGCCCTGTCGATTGTTGATCAAATGCGACTTCCTTAATCCGTAGAAGCGTGCCCCGTTTCCTTCTGGCGGGCGGACCGCGCTTGCGCAGTTCGCTTTGTCGTACCGGTCTGCGCCTCGCGCGTCTCGAACGGCCGTTTGCGTCGGGGGTAGGACGGGATGCGCTCAGGTCATTTTCCGCTCAAGCGGACCCGGTCCTACGGAAGGATGTAATGGCGATTGAAGACAATTCCAAGCGAATTTCTTCTAAACCCAGGTGAGGAGCACCGCACGGTCTCGACCGGCGAGATCGGTGGTAATGCGGGCCTTGAGGCCATCCCTTTCCAAGAGCGCCAACGCGGCCTCGCCCTGACCGGCGCCGATTTCCACCGCCGCCAGCCCGGCCGGAGCGAGCAGGCGCGGGATCTCGGGCGCGAGGCGACGAATGGACTCCAGTCCCTCGGGCCCGGCGAACAGCGCCTCCTCGGGCTCGTATTCGGCCACTCCGTCGCCCAGCGGCTCGTCCTGCGCGACGTAAGGCGGGTTGCACAGCACAAGGTCGAACCTTTCCTCGATTCCCTTCGACCAGTCACCGATCTTCAGCCTGGCTCGTCTCTCGAACCCCAGCCGCCGCGCGTTTGCGGAGGCATAAGACAGGGCGCGGCGCGATGAATCCACGCCGAGACCGGTGGCGTCCGGCCACAGGTCCAGCGCGGCCAGCAGAAGGGTACCTGGACCGGTACCCAGATCGAGGATTCGCTTAGGCCCGGATGTGCCCTCGAAATGTTCGATCGCGGAGGAGATCAGCACTTCGCTGTCCGGCCGCGGGATGAGCACTCCGGGCCCCACGTGAAGCTCGATGTTCCAGAAGGCTCGGCGCCCGGTGATATAGGCGACCGGCTCCCCCTTCATGCGCCGCTTGACCATCGTCCAGAATCGTTTGGGCGGCTCGCGATCCGGGGGATTGAGGATCAGCCGATCGCGATCGATGTGGAGGGCTTCGGCCATCAGCAACTCGGCGTCGAGACGGGCGCTGTCGCTGGTCTCGGAGAGCTGGCGCGCGGCATCGGCCAGCGCCCGCGTGACCGCCTTCACGCTTCGTCTTCGAGCCCGGCGAGCCGCTGCGCTTCGTCTTCGGCGATCAACGCATCGACCAACTCGCCCAGTCCCGGGCCTTCAAGGATCGCATCGAGCTTGTGGAGCGTGAGGTTGATCCGGTGATCGGTCACACGCCCCTGCGGGAAATTGTAGGTGCGGATCCGCTCCGATCGATCGCCCGACCCGACCATCGACTTGCGCGCTCCCGCGCGTTCGTTCGCCAGCCGGTCGCGCTCCATTTCGAACAAACGCGTGCGAAGCACTTTCAGCGCCTTCGCCTTATTCTTGTGCTGCGATTTTTCATCCTGCTGGATGACCACCAGCCCACTCGGAATGTGCGTGATCCGCACGGCGCTGTCGGTGGTGTTGACGGACTGCCCGCCGGGGCCCGACGAGCGATAGACATCGATGCGCAGGTCCTTGTCCTCGATCTGCACGTCGACATCCTCCGCTTCCGGGAGGACGGCCACTGTCGCTGCCGAAGTATGGATGCGGCCTCCGCTCTCGGTTGCGGGCACGCGCTGGACGCGGTGGACGCCGCTTTCGAACTTCAGCTTGGCGAACACGCCAGCGCCGTTGATCGACGCCACCGCCTCCTTGTAGCCGCCGACCTCAGCGGCGTTCGCCGAGATCAGCTCGAAGCGCCAGCCCTGCTCCTCCGCGAAGCGCTGGTACATGCGCAGTAGGTCGCCCGCGAACAGCGCCGCCTCGTCGCCGCCCGTGCCCGCGCGCACCTCGAGCATCGCCGCGCGCTCGTCGGCCGCATCGCGCGGCAGCAATTTCACGGCGAGCGCCCGCTCGGCGTCCGGAAGCCGCCGCTTGATGTCCTCGACCTCAGCTTCGGCCATCTCCTTGAGCTCGGCTTCGGCGTCGGGGTCATGGAGCATGCCCGTCAGAACCTCCAGCTCGGCGCGAAGGCGGCGCACCTCGCGCGCGGCCGCGGCCACCGGCTCGATCGCCGCATAGTCCTTGGACAGCTTCACGAACTCGTCCGGCGAGAGGTCGGGCGCGGCCATCGCCGCGGCAAGGTCGTGCTTGCGCGCCTCGATCGACGCGATGCGTTCCGACGAGATTCGGGTCACTGGCTGAGCGCTTCCGCCAGCAGGTCGAGCGAAACGGAGCGCTGTTCGCCCGACGCCAATGTCTTGAGCTGCGCCTCGCCGCGATCGAGCTCGTCGTCGCCGAGGATGAGCGCGTAGGCTGCTCCGGACGCATTCGCGCGACTGAGCCGCTTTTTCATATTGCCGCGATACGCCATTTCGGTCGCCACACCTTCGCGGCGAAGCCCGGCGACGATGGCTTGCGTTGCCGCTTCGGCGCGGTCGCCGAGCGGAACGACGACGACGGTCGGCCGCTCCGATTCCGGCGCCTCGATCAGCATCGCCAGCCGTTCGATCCCGGCAGCCCATCCGACCGCGGGGGTGTGCGGCCCGCCAAGCGCCTCGATCAGCCCGTCGTAGCGGCCTCCCGCGATCACTGCACCTTGCGCGCCAAGCCGGTCCGTGACGAACTCGAACGCGGTGTGGCGGTAATAATCGAGGCCGCGCACGAGCCGCGAGTTGCGCGTCCACGCCACACCCGCCGAGTCGAGACCCGCTGTGACCTGGCCGAAGAAGTCGGCCGCTTCCGACGTCAGGAAATCGTCGATGGCGGGAGCGGCGTCGGCGATGGGCCGGTCGCGCGGGTCCTTGCTGTCGAGGATCCGCAGTGGGTTACGCTCGAGCCGGTCGCGGCTATCGTCCGAAAGCCGGTCGGCCGACCCGCGGAAGTGCTCGACGAGGGCGGCACGCCACGCTTCGCGAGTCTCGGCATCGCCGAGCGTGTTGAGCTCCAGCGTCACGCCGTCGCTGATGCTGAGCTCCTTCAGCAGCTGGTCGGCGAGCGCCAGGATCTCGACGTCGGCGGCCGGTTCGCCGGCACCGATGATCTCGGCGTCGAGCTGGTGGAACTGGCGGAAACGCCCCTTCTGCGGCCGCTCGTAGCGAAAGGCCGGTCCGTGGGTCGTGACCTTGAGCGGCGCATATTGCTGCCAGCCCTCGGACAAATAGGCGCGCGCAATCCCCGCGGTGAACTCGGGCCGCATTGTCACCGAGTCGCCGCTTCGGTCCTCGAACGTGTACATTTCCTTGGAGACGACGTCGGTGGTTTCGCCCATCGTGCGGGCGAACACCGCCGTCGGTTCGAGGATCGGCACCTCGACCCGCTTGAACCCGTAAAGCCTGCGCACGCGGTCGAACGCCGCGGCGACCGCCGCCATCCGGTCGGCGTCTTCGCCCAGCAGGCTCTGCATTCCCCGGATCGGCTGCGGCGTCGTCATGGCGGCGCGCATTGGCAAAAACATTCGACAAAGGAAAGGAATGCGTCTGCGCAAGGGCATAGCTCGGCTGGACAGGTGCGGCCGACTTGGCGAAAGCGCTACCAACTATCGATAGGCCACCGGAGAAGAAAATGCGCCTGACCGCGCTCGCCTGCAGCCTGCTCATTGCCGTCGCGCCGGCCGCCGTCGCCCAACCGGCGCCGGGCCAGATATCGCTGCCCGCCGGCCCGACGGCCAAGGTCGCGCCGATCCCTGCGGCACGCGACGTGCCCTATCCCGGCACCATCCAGCTGACCGTCGACGCGAGCGACGTCACGCGCGGAATCTTCAAGGTCCATGAGCGGGTGCCGGTCAGCGGACCCGGCGACCTTGTGCTGTTGTACCCGCAGTGGGTCCCGGGCGGGCACAGCCCGCGCGGCGAGATCCGCAAGGTCACCGGGATCCGCTTCAGCGCCAACGGGCAGCCGCTCGAGTGGGTACGCGACGACCTCGACGTTTACGCTTTCCACGTGAGGGTGCCCGCCGGCGTGCAGGCGGTCGACGCCAATTTCGACTTCGTGACCGCCACCGCCAGCAATCAGGGCCGAACGGTAGCCACGCCGGAGATGGCGAGCATCCAGTGGCTCGCGACCTCGCTCTATCCGGCTGGCTATTACACGCGGCAAATCCCGGTGCAGGCGACCGTGATCGTCCCGAATGGCTGGACGGTCGCGACCGCGCTCCGGCCGAGCGGCCGCGAGGCAGGCAGCCGGATCACCTTCGAGACCGTGAACTACCAGGTGCTGACGGACTCGCCGCTGATCGCCGGCGCGCATTACCGGCGCATTCCGCTCAGCGACCGGGTGAATCTCGAGGTGATCGCCGACAGCGACGCCGAGCTTGCGGCGACGCCCGAGGCCATCGCGGCTCACAAGGCGCTAGTGAACCAGGCGGTGAAGCTGTTCGGAACGCAGCACTACGACCACTACGACTTCCTGCTGACGATCTCGGACAAGCTCGGCGGGATCGGCCTCGAGCATCACCGAAGCTCCGAGAATGGCGTCGATCCCGGCTACTTCACCGATTGGAAGAATGCCGGCCGCGACCGCAACCTGCTGCCGCACGAATATACGCACAGCTGGAACGGCAAATATCGTCGCGGCGCCGACCTGTGGACGCCCGATTTCCGCACGCCGATGCAGAACAGCATGCTCTGGGTCTACGAAGGCCAGACGCAGTTCTGGGGGTACGTGCTCGGTGCGCGGTCGGGCATGCTGTCGAAGGAGGACACGCTCGACGCGCTGGCTTCGACCGCCGCGACTTACGGCTATGCGACACCCGGGCGGCAGTGGCGGCCTCTCATCGACACGACCAACGATCCGATCATCGCATCGCGCGCGCCCGCGCCGTGGCGGAGCTGGCAGCGCAGCGAGGATTATTACAGCGAAGGCCTGATGATCTGGACGGACGTCGACCGGATCATCCGGCAGCAGTCGGGCGGACGCCGGTCGATCGACGACTTCGCCCGCGCCTTCTTCGGCGGCCGCGACGGCGACTGGGGCGAACTGACCTACACGCTGGACGATGTCGTCAAGACGCTGAACGCGGTGCAACCGTACGATTGGGCGGATTACCTCAAGCGCCACGTTTATGACGTCGCGGCAACGCCTCCGCTCGAAGGCTTCACCAAAGGAGGATACGACCTCGTCTTCACCGAGCAGCCGACGAACTGGATCACGCTCGCCGAGAAAAAGGGCAAATTCACGGACCTTACTTACTCGGGCGGCCTTGTCGTCGGCAGCGACGGCTCGGTCAGCACGGTGATCTGGGACAGCGCCGCCTTTAATGCCGGCATCACCGTCGGCTCGGAGATCGTCGCGGTGAACGGCCGCAAATACAGCGGCGACGCGCTCAAGTCAGCGATTACGGCGGCCAAGGGATCCGCTCCGTCCGTCAAGCTGCTGATCAAGGACGGCGACGTCTACCGAACCGTCGACCTCAACTGGCACGAGGGGCTGAAATACCCGCGGCTGGTCAAGACCGGGAAGGGAGCCGGGACGCTCGACGCGCTGCTCGCGCCGAGGCGCTAGTCCTCGCCGCCCCTGCGGCCACCTCCCCCGTCCCGCTGGAAGAAGCTGCGAGGCGGCAGGAACAGCTTGCGGATGGTGATGCTCACCGTTCGCCCGAGCGGATCGAGCAGGTTGGGCTGATAGTTGAGCGGCACCGCTCCGAAGCGATCGCGCACCTTCGGCTTGCTGTCGAAGAGATTGGCGACCTCGAAGCGGACCGTCGTGCCGCGCAGCCAAGGATGCTTGGCGACGAGGTCGAAGCGCTGGCCGAGGTTCGCCCACAGCCTGAGGTCGAAGGTCGCCAGCGGTGAAAAGCGCAGATTGTCACCAGTCGCCGTCGTGACCTTCGTGCCGCTGCGCCAGTTGGACGACAGCCGCGCGCCGAGACCGTTGTTGAAATAGCCGGCCTGGGCCTCGACCTGGTGGCGCGCTCGCCCGCCGCTTTGCCCCAACGCATCTCCATGCAGATAGTCGAGCTCGGGGAGCCCGGGCCTGATCCTTACTGCGTCGACGAGCGTGACCGTGTCGGTAAGCGAAAATGTCAGCCGGCCGCCGTTGCGGCCGCCACCACCCCCGCCGCCGCCGAAACGTCCGAAACCGCCGCCGTCGCCGCCGAACCCGCCAGCGCCAGCGCCTTCCGGGGGCACAGGGGCGGGCTGGCCGGATGCAGCCCGGCGTGTGCGGAACGCCTCGATGGCCGCTTGCGAGGGCCGCGCGGAGCGCAGCGGCTTCGAGAAGTCGAATCCGACGCGCAGCGTATCGCGCTTCGCGCTGTCGAAATTGACCGGCCGCAGATCGACGCTGACGAGCTCGCCTTGAGCATCACGCACGAAGCGTTCCGGGAATGCGGCCTCGAGCGCCGGCGTCGGTCCCGGGAAGTTCGAGATCGGCCGGTCGATCCGAGTCCGCACATAATCGGCGCGCAAGCGCAGCTCTGTCTCCGCAAGCGGTTTCCAATTGCCGCCGAGCTTGATGACGTCGCGCCTGTCGGCGAGCAAGCCACGGTTGCCGCCCGTGATCGCCGTAGCGATCACCGTGTCCCCCGTGGTGAAATCGAAGATCCGAGTGCCTGGGGTCTCGAGGACTGGGTCGCCGAGCTGCTGGATCGTCGGCGCGCCCTCCTCGCGAGTCCAGCTGCCGAGCAGGTTGAGCCGAACCACCGGCGACCAGTTCGCGCCCGCGCCGAAAGTCGTGAGCGTGCCGAAATCCGAAAGCTGCTCGACCTCGGCATTGGCATTGAGCGTCAAATTGCCCAGCGCCGCGAAGTCGCTGTTCCTCCGCGAAACCGGCAGGTCGAAATTGACCGAGCCGGCGCCGCGCGTGCGGCCCAGCGAGCTGGAGCTTTCGACGCCGTTGCGACGCCGCTCGCCATCGAGGTGGAGCGTGCTCGCGCCGACTCGCACTGTCGCGCCCGCATCGCCCGCGGGCAATCTGAACAAGGTCCCGTTGGCCATGGCGTCCACGTTCGCCGACAGAGTCGTCGTCGTCGCGCGGTCGCGAACATCGGTAAGGTCGCGATCGGTGCGTGTCACATTGCGGGCGGCATCGGCATTGCCGGTCACCGACCAGCGCCACTTGTCCGCATTGCCGTTGAGGACAAGCCCGGCATGAGCGCTGTTGCTGGTCGTGTTCCGCGCCAGCGGCTCGAGCAAAGTCTCGCCGAGGCCGATAAGCGAGCGGCCCTCGTTGTGCTCGAGCTCGACATTGCCGGTCGCGCCGACGGTGCCGAGCTGGCGATTGACGGTGACAGCGCCGCGAACGTTGCGCTTCGACCCGATCAGCGAGCGTGCCGCCTGCGCGTCCTGCGGGTCGGCACCAGCGGCTGGCTGGCGAAGCACGATGTCGCGCTCCGCTTCCGTCAACGTGCCGTTGCCCTCGGCGTGGAGGTTGACGGTGGTCCGGCTGTTCTCGCCGATCATCAGCCGGGTGACGTCCGCTTCTCCGCCGGCATAGCCGCCTTCGGTCGCGGCGCGGCCGCGAAGCTGCGTGGTCGTCGAGCGGAAGCGCGGCCGAAGCACGATGTTCACGACGCGCTGGTCGGCGCGATAGCCGTATTTCAGGGCGACTTCCTCGGGCAGGATCTCCACACGGCTGATCGCCTCGGTCGGAATGTCGCGCAGCTCGCGGAAGCTCGAGATGCGCTGGCCGTTGAGGAGCATCACCGGGCGCTCGCCGCCGCGGCCGCGGGCGCTCCCGATCTGCGGTGCAAGCGCCTCGAGAAGCTCGCTGATGTCGCTCGCCCCGGTCGCCTGGATGTCGCGCGAAGTCAGGGTGTTCTCGGGCGGAATGTCGCCAACGACCGAGCCGCGCGGCTTCGCGCCAGTCACGACGATCGTCTGCGATTCATCTTCCTCGAACTCCGCTGCCGGATCCGCGTTCGGCGCGGGCTGATCGGCGGCTGGCGGACCGGCTGGCGGCGTCGGCGCCGCCTGCTGGGCGATCGCGGGAGTGGAAAGGAGGAACAGCGCGGAACCGGCGAGGAACTTGGATTTGGTATTCATCATGCGACCGGCGATTGCCCGCACCGTCTGAATCGCCGCTGACCGCGGCATTCATTTCGACCGGCGGCCGGTGGCCGGGGACGAACGACGGTCAGACCATGTCGATCGCGTGAATGACCAGGCCGACGAGGCCGCCGACAAGCGTGCCGTTGATCCGGATATACTGTAGGTCGCGCCCGACGGCGGCTTCGAGCCGCGCCGTCACCGTCCGCGCGTCCCAGCTTCGGATCGTCTCCGAGACCAGCTTCACGATGGAGCTTCCGTAGCTTTGCGCCATGCCGGCGGCCGCGCGGCGGACGAACTGGTTGATGGCGGAGCGGATGCGCGGGTCCTGCTCGAGCGATGCGCCCATCGAGCGCAGGACTTCGCCGAGGCGTCCGGCGAGTGCTGCATCCGGATTGCGCGCGGCGCGGATGATCGCCTCTCGCCCCTTCTGCCAAAGCGTGTCGATCCACAGCGCAACCGATTGGTTCGCAAGCAACTGTTCTTTCATCTCCTCGACCTTCGCCCGCGTCTCGGGGTTGGTCTGCAGGTCGTTGGCGAGCTGGGCCAGCGCTTCCTCGACCTTGAGGCGCACCGGGTGCGCGGGATCGGTGGACATTTCGGTCGTCAGCTTGCGCAATCCGTCGACGATCGCGTCGGCCAGCTTGGCGTCGAGCCCGGCGAGCTTGAGCACCCAGTTCGCCTTCTTGTGGACCATCGTTCGAATCAGCTCTTCGTTGGCGTCGAGGGCGCGCGCGAGCCATCGAATCGCCGCCTCGAGCATCGGCACGTGCCGGTCCTCGTTGATCGCGGAAGCCAGCGCGTGACCGAGCAGCGGCGCGACCTCCATCTTCTGGATTCGGTTGGCGATCGCGCCTTTGACGATCCCGCCGAGCCGCTCGTCGTCGAGCCCTTCGAAGATGTCGGCGATCAGTCTCGACGCCCCCTGCCGGATTCGCGTGCCCTCGGATGCCGGTGTGCGCAGGAACCGCCCGGCCGCCCCCGCGACGTCGATATTGCGCATTCGGCGCGCGACGACCGACGGGACCAGGAAATTCTCGTTGATGAAGGCGGCCAGCGCTTCCCCGATCCGGTCTTTGTTGCGCGGGATGATCGCGGTGTGCGGGATCGGCAGGCCAAGCGGGTGGCGGAATAATGCCGTGACTGCAAACCAGTCGGCAAGGCCGCCGACCATTGCCGCCTCGGCAAAGGATTTGACGAAGCCGAGCCACGGATATTGCGGCTCCAGCCATCGCGTCAACGCGAACAGCGCCGCCATCGCCACCAGCAGGCCGGTGGCAGCCCGCTTCATGCCCGCCGCGCCGGGTTGGACGGGATTGAATCGGACGGGACGAGCGGGGGCCATCACCCCGCCTTAACGGCCGAAACCCACGAAATCACTCCGCCGGGACCGGCTCCGCGTGACCCGTCGCGTGCGCGCCCGTTCCGACCAGGCGCGTGAAGTGGCGGCCGAACCAACCCTCCATGTCGATGGCGAGGCTGAAATAGGCGGGGACCAGAAGCAGGGTGAGAATGGTCGAGAAGATAAGGCCGCCGATGACGGTGACGCCCATCGGGGCGCGCCAGCTCGCGTCGCCGGCGAGCGATAGCGCGATCGGCAACATCCCCGCGACCATGGCCACGGTGGTCATCACGATCGGCTGGGCGCGCTTGTGCCCGGCCTCAGCGATCGCCTCGTCCTTGGGCATTCCGTGGTTGATCATCTCCACCGCGAAGTCGACCAGCAGGATCGAGTTCTTCGCCACAATCCCGAACAGCATCAGCACGCCGATCAGGACCGGCAACGATACCGGATTACCGGTCACGTGGAGCGCCAGCGCGGCCCCCAGCGGCGCCAGCAGCAGCGACCCGAGGTTCACGAACGGAGCCAGGAACCGCCGGTAGAGGAGCACCAGCACCGCGAACACGAGCAGCACGCCGGAAATGAGCGCGATCATGAAGTAGTACATCAGCTCGGCCTGCCACTTCTGGTCGCCGAGATTGAGCTTCTGCACCCCGTCCGGAAGGTTCTTCACCGTCGGGAGTTCGTTGACGAGCGGCCACACGTCGCCCGACACCAGTCCGGGCGCAAGATCTGCGCCGACCACGATCCGGCGGATCTGGTTGGTCCGTTGCACGGTCGTCGGGCCGGCCCCGAACCCGATCTCGGCCACGGACTTGAGGGGAACCGAGCCGCCGCTCGACGTCGGCACCGGCAGGTTCTCCAGCGTCGCGAGATCGCTGCGCGCGCTTTCAGGAAGCGAAACCACAATCGGCACCTGGCGGTCGGCAAGCGAGAATTTCGCGCTGTTCTGCGCAATGTCGCCAAGCGTCGCGATGCGGATCGTCTGGCTGAGCGCGGCGGTTGTCACGCCGAGGTCCGCGGCCAGATCGAAGCGCGGCTTGATCACGATCTCGGGACGCTCGAGGTCGCCAGCGACACGCGGCGCCCTCAATTGCGAGAGCGTCTGCATCTCTTCCGCGATCTTGTTGGCCGTCCTTTCGAGGAGCACGGGATTGTCGCTGCCCAGATAGAGCATGATGTCGCGAGGCGCCGCGCCCGGACCGCCCCCGCCCTGACTCATGAAGCTGACCTGCGCGTCGGCGATCGCCGACAGCTGCGGGCCCCACTTGCGCTCGAACTCGGTGCTGGTCTGCTCGCGGTCTTCCTCGAGCCCGATGTTAAGGAATCCGTTGCCTACGAACACGCGCTCGTAAACTCGGTCCACGTCGGGATCCTGCTTCACGATCTGCGCGGCTCGATCGACCACCGCTTCCGTCTGCCTCAGCGTCGATCCCGGAGGCATGTTCACGCTGATGCGCGAGAAATCGAGATTGAGCGGCGGCTGGAACGTCATCGACAAAGTCGCGAACAGCACGCCCGTGAACGCGAAGGCGCCCAAGCCCGCTCCAACCATCCAAATCCGGTGGTCGCGCATCCAGGCGCTCCAGTGCGCGACCATCAGCTCGGTTCGTCCCCCGACGGCGCGCGAACCGAAGCCCAGAAGTCGGCCGACCGCGAACGCGAGCAGCGAGCCCACCACGATCGCAAGCGTCAGCGTCAGAAGCTTCGGCAATATTCCGATCGCCGAGAGAAGCTGGAACGCGAGCACCGCTCCGACAGCCAAAGCGGCGATGCACAGGACGAGCATGACGGTGCCGATCAGCAGGTAGACGAGAATGCTCGGGACCTTCGGAAGCGACGAGCGCAGCGCCTGGGCCTTGGTCGAGTCCAGGCTCCAGCGCAGCGTCGCCAGATACTTGTCCATCGCCCAGCCGGAAGCATGCGGCTGAATGCCCTTGGCCCTCAGGAAATAGGCGGCGATCAGAGGCGTGATCATTCGCGCGACGAGCAGGCTCATCAGCACCGCGATCACCACCGTGAAGCCGAAGGCCTTGAAGAACTGGCCGGAGATGCCGGGCATCAGGGCCACCGGCAGGAAGACGGCAACGATCGACATCGTCGTGGCGAGAACCGCGAGGCCGATCTCGTCGGCGGCGTCGATCGCGGCCTGGTAGCCGGACTTGCCCATGCGCATGTGCCGGACGATGTTCTCGATTTCGACGATGGCGTCGTCGACGAGCACGCCCGCGACGAGGCTGAGCGCAAGGAGCGACAGGCCGTTCAGCGTGATCCCCATGAGGCTCATGAACCAGAAGGCCGGGATCGCGGAGAGCGGAATGGCGAGAGCGGAAATCAGCGTCGCTCGAATGTCGCGCAGGAACAGGAAGACGACGAAGACCGCCAGCACCGCGCCTTCGATGAGGCCCATCATCGCGGAGTGATATTGCGCCTTGGTATAGTCGACGTTGTTGATGATCTCGCGATAGCGGACGCGCGGATCGTCCTTCTCCATCTCGTGGAGCAGCTTCCACGCCGCATCGTAGACGGTCACTTCCGATGCGCCCTTGGCCCGCGTCACCGAAAAGCTGATGACCTGCCGGCCGTTCATTTTCGCGACCGTGCGCTGCTCCGAATACGCGTCTTCGACCTTGCCGAGGTCGGCGAGCTTGACCCAGCGGCCGCCCGGCAGCGAGATCTGCGTCTGCGAGAGGGCATAGGCATCGGCCGCGTTTCCAAGCACCCGCACCGACTGTTCGGAGCCCGCGATCTGGGCGCGGCCGCCCGGCGCATTGAGGTTGCTCTGCCGAAGCTGCGCGTTGACCTGGGCCGCGGTGACGCCCTGGGACTGGAGCGCCGCCGGGTCGAGAATGACCCGGATCTGACGGTCTACGCCCCCGAGGCGCTGCACGGACGCGACGCCCTCCACGGACAGCAGCTTGCGCGCAACGGTGTTGTCGACGTACCAGCTGATCTGCTCGAGCGTCATGTCGGTGGTCTCGGCCGCCGCGAAGAAGATCGGGTCGCCGGCGATGTCCACGCGGGTGACCTGCGGTTCCAGGATCCCGTCGGGAAGTTCGCTCCGGATTTGGCCGAGCGCGTTGCGGACGTCGTTCACCGCGCGGTCGGTCGGTGTGCCGATCTCGAACTGCACGAACGTGTTGCTGTTGCCCTCGCGGATCGAGCTGTTGATCTCGTCCACGCCGTTGACGCCGCGGATCGCCGCTTCGATCCGCTGCGTGACCTGCATCTCCATCTCCGCCGGCGCAGCGCCCGGCTGCGACACGTTCACCTCGACGGCCGGGAAGTCGATGTCCGGATTGTTGTTCACCTGCATGCCCGAGAAAGCGACGAGGCCCGCGAGCAGCAGTAGAACGAAGAGGACGATCGGCGGAACCGGGTTGCGAATGCACCACGCCGAGATGTTGCGGAAATTCATGAGAGCTTACTCTTTGGCGGCTTGCAGCGCTGCGGCGGCGGATTCGCGTCGCGGGTTCACCTTCTGGCCCGGGTTGAGGAAGGGACCGGCGGACAGCACCACGCGCTCCTGCCCCGACAGGCCCTCGGCGATGGTGACGCCATTGTCGTCAACCGTTCCGACCTTCACGTCGCGGCGCTCGACCTCGTTCTTCGCGTTCACGAGATAGACGTAATTGCCGCGCGAATCACTGAGCACCGCGCTCTGCGGGAGCAGCGGGGCGGAAGCCGCGCCGCCGGTTATGCGAGCTTCGGCGAAACCGCCGGGGCGAACGTCCGGCGCGTAGGGGATGGCAATGCGGACCTCGCCCTGACGCGACTGGGGATCGATGATCGGCGAAACCTGCCAGACGCGTCCCTGCAGGGTGCGGTCGACCCCGATGGGAGTCACGGACGCCGGCATGCCGACGTTGATCATCGCGATGTCCTGCTGCGCAAGGCGCGCCTGCATTTCCATTTCGCCGCCGAGCGCCAGTCGGAACAAGGCGCCCGAGCCCGGACCGACGATCTGGCCGACTTCCACGTTGCGGTCGAGGATGAGGCCCGCGGTCGGGGCGGTCACATTGAGGCGGCCGATTTCCGCGCGCGTGGCGGCAAGCTGCGCCTGCGCGACGCGAACCTGTGCGGCCGCCGCGTCACGGGTCGCGCGCTTGGATTCGATTTCGGCCTTGGAAACGAAACCGCGGTCCTGGAGCGCGAGCGCCCGTTCGTAATTGGACTGGGCGAGCGCCGCATTGGCGCGTGCCGCATCGACCTGCGCCGCGAGCTGCGCCGCCTGCTGCGCCTGGACGGAGCGGTCCACCACGGCCAGTACCTGGCCGGCGCGGACCCAGCTCCCGGCATCGACGAGAACGCGAACGACCCTCCCGCCCGAGCCGGCGACACCGATGGGCTGGTCCCGCCGTGCCGCGAGGGGGCCGCTGGCGGTAATCACGCGCGCGACGGTCGTGCGGCCAGGGACAATCACCGAGACGCTTGCAAGCTGGTTCGCGCCCGCTCCCGCGCCTTCGCCGGCAGCCGGCTTCTTTTCGCCGCCGAGCATCATCATCGCGAGAATGATCGCGACCACGGCGACGAGCGCCGCGCCGATGATGGCCATGCGCCTGCGGCGGCGCGAGCCGTCGTCGACCAGGACGAGCGTGTCCGACTCAGAGGTACGAATTGGCGTTTCGCGATTCATTTCCAGCATCTTTCGCCTTGTGCGCGGTTCTAGCGGGCCGTCCCTGCGGCAGCTGTATTACGCGAATAACTCACCGAGGGCAACACAGACGCTTGCGCTCCGCACCGCCACCATTTTTCGACCAAGTGCGGCACTTGAGCAGCAAAGGCGCGTTGGCGCAGACGAACTCGGGGCATTCACGTGGATCGGGGCCTTTGGCCCAGCGACAGCAAAAGGGGAAGAATAATGTTGGAATCCTATAGCTGGCTCTGGTGGATCATCATTGGCGGCATCGCGGGGGCGATCGCCAAGATGCTGATGCCGGGTCGGGATCCGGGCGGCTGCCTTGTGACCATCCTGCTCGGCATCGCCGGCGCATTCGTCGCCGGATGGCTCGGCCACGCCGTGGGCTGGTACGAGAATGGAGAAGGCGCCGGTTTCATCGCGGCGATCGTCGGAGCGTTCGTGATCCTCTTCATTTACAGGCTGATCGCCGGCCGTCGCGCCTGACGCGCGCCGCCTCGGCCGTTCACCTGCCAGCCATATCGTTACGGCGATGTACCGGCAGCATTGAACGGATGAGGATCAAGCAAATGAAGACACTCCTGGCGGCGCTTCTGACGGGGGCCGCGATCGTTGCGGCACCGGTCTCGGCCCAGGTCACGACCGAGCTCACGCAGCCGATCAGCGGAACGCGTCTCGACGTCAGCGCTACCGGCGAAGTCGCGCGGGTTCCGGACCTTGCGATCATCTCCGCGGGCGTGGTCACGCGCGCAGCGTCCGCCGGCGCGGCGCTGCAGGAAAATTCGGCACGCATGGAGCGGGTGATCGCGGCGCTCAAACGCTCCGGAATCGCCGACCGCGACATCCAGACCAGCTCGATCAGCCTCAATCCCGAATATCGCTACCCGGAAAACCAGGCGCCGCAACTCGTCGCCTACAGCGCCTCCAACCAGGTGACGATCCGGTTTCGCGACATCCGCAACAGCGGCAGGATTCTGGACGCGTTGGTCGCTGAAGGAGCCAATCAGATCAACGGCCCGACGATGACCATCGACAAGCCCGAAGCCGCGCTCGACGAAGCGCGGATGAAGGCTGTCGCCGCGGGACGGGCGCGCGCCGAGCTGTACGCCCGCGCACTGGGCAAGCGAGTCGCTCGCCTGATCTACGTGAGCGAAAGCGGCGCGTCCGCGCCTTACCCGCCGCCGATGCCCTACGCAGAGCGCGCAATGGCCGTAGGCGCCGCGGCGAAAACGGACATCATCCCGGGCGAGCAGAAGCTGCAGGTCAATTTGTCGATGGTGTTCGAGTTGCAGTGACGCACACGAAAAAGGCCGCGCGGTCGCCCGCGCGGCCGTTGCGATTGCGTTACGCGG
>JAEZIO010000058.1 GCA_023436615.1 Pseudomonadota bacterium
CCATCTTGCCGCCGGGCAGGTCAAGGACCGTGTCGGCTTGCTCGGCGGTCCCGGCGGCGCCCGAGCGACCGGCAAGGATCACGCGGACCGCCTTATAGGCCAGATACAGGTAGGTCGCGCCGATTCCCGCGGCGACAGCGCGAATTCCCAGGGCTTTCGGATCGGTCCCGGCGTGCTCGGTTCCAAGCGCCGCATCGCTGAGCCGCCACAGGCCGTATGTCGCGAGGCCGACGGACAACGCGGCGAGCAGATATTTACCCGACCCCTGACCGACATATTCGAGCGCGCCGGTGAGGTCTTCGGTACGCCCGGTCCTCACCGCGAGAATCGCGATCAGGATGTAGAGCAGTCCGCGCGCCGCGAAACCGAGCCGCGTCAGCCACTGGAACTTGCCTTCGTAGGCGACGTCTCCAGCGATCTCGACGGCGGCTTGCGGCGGCATTTCAGCTCAACGCGGCGGCCTGCTCCTGAGGTCCGGCCGCCATTCGCTTGCCGAGCGCGAGCTTGAACACAACGAAGGCGACCAGGCCGAAGACGGCGCTCGCCACGTGGATCAGCCAGAAGGTCGTGGTCGGAAGCGAAGAGTAGAGCCCGCCCACATAGCCGACCGTCGCGTTGGCCGCGAAAAAAGCCAGGTAATAAAGGCCGATGACCGTGGCGGTGATCTGCTTCGGCGCGATCTTGGTGAAGAGCGCGAGGCTGATCGGCAGGATGTGAGCGAAGCCGATGCTGTTCAGCAGGTGGAACATCACCGGCCAGAACAGTCCGATCTTGCCGCCTTGCGGCACGGTCGCAGCCGCAGCGAACAGGCAAAGGCCGCCGCCGATCGTGAAAAAGCTGCCGATGATCATCTTGCTGATCTCGTCGGGCTCTCTGCGCGTCGTGCCCCACCACTTCCAGAATGCCGCGACCGCAACGAGCATCGAGAAGCTCACCGCGGCATCGAGCGTGATCAGCCAACTGCTCGGAATGTCGAAGTTCATGAACCGCAGCGCGAAATGCTCGTCACCCCAGACGAGATAGGCGTTGAAGATTTCCTGGTTGGTCAGAAGCGAGATCGCGAGGACCGGGATGAGCAGCATCAACGCGAGCAGCGACACCCAGTCGTCGCGAGTCATCGGATCGCGCGTAGCTCGCGCCTCCGCCCGGGCGGCCCGGCTTTCGTTCGGAAGGTACCGCTGGCCCGACAAGTAGATGATGAGGCCGAGCACCATCACGATACCGGCCGTGCCGAACCCGTAGTGCCAGCCCACCTTCTGCCCCAGCGTGCCGGTGATCAGCGGCGCGATGATCACGCTGGCGTTGATGAAGATGTAGAAGATCTGGAAAGCCATGGCGCGGCGAAGGTCGTTCGCACCGTAAAGGCCGCCCACCTGCGTCGCGATATTGCCTTTGAAGGCGCCGACGCCAAGCAGCAGGAAGAGGAGCGCGAACAGGAACGCGGGCTCGACGGCCATCAGGAAGTGGCCGATCGCCATCAGAATGCCGCCTGTGATCAGCGTCGCATTCCGGCCCAGCCACTTGTCGGCGATGATCCCGCCGAAGATCGGCGTCAGGTAAACGAGGGCGGTGTAGGAGCCGAAGATGGCGGAGGCGAGCGGCTGACCCTCGAGGCCGGGGAAGAAACTGGTCCGCAGCCAGTCGAGCCCGACGACATTTTCCATTCGTCCCGGCACGAGCAGATAATTGACCATGTAGAGCACGAGCAGCGTCTGCATGGAATAATAGGAGAAGCGCTCGCACGCTTCGGTGAAGCCGAGATAGCCCAGGCCCTTCGGGTGGCCGAGGAATGCGCGGTCGTCTCGGCTGCCTTGCTCGAAATCGGGGGTGGCGTCGGCAACGGTCATGGGCTGCTCCTCCCTCAAGGATGTGCAGGCGTAGCAGACGCCTACGCGGAGTAAATCCGCGCCGTCGATCGACACGCTTTTCAGCGGTCGTCGGCCGGCCGTCGCCATCTCGCCGCCAAGCTGCGCTTGCCGTCGGCGGCTCCTGCTAGAAATCCACCTTGTCGTAATGCTGCGGCGGGACGATCACTTCCATTCGCTCGCCGAGCAGCGGCCGGAAGCATGGACGCGACTTCATCACGGCGTACCAATCCTTCGTCTGCTGGTGCCCGCGCCAGTCGAGCGCGCCGAGATAGTCGATGACGCTGAGGTGTGCCGCCGCCGTGAAATCGGCGAGGCTAAGGCCCGGTCCGGCCAGCCAGCGGCGATGATCGAGCAGATAATCGACATAGTCGATATGGCCGTTCGCAACGCGCATCGCGTCCCGCAGGATGCGCGTGTCGGGGCTTTCGCGGCTGACGAGGCGCTTGCGCATCCGCTCGTTCATGAGGGGCTCGACGACCTCGCGGTAGAGCTTCTGGTCGAACCACTCGACGAGCCGGCGGATCTCGGCTCGCAGCACGGCATTGCCATGGATCATCGGCATCTTCTCGACGGTCTCGTCGAGATACTCGACGATCGGCTGGCTTCCGATCAGCGTGATCCCGGCCTCCGGATCGACCATTACGGGCGTTTCACCGGCCGGGTTGAGGTCCATGAACTCGTCGCGGCGCTCCCAGGGGTTCTCGCGCACCAGCTCGTGCGCGATGCCCTTTTCGGCGAGCACGAGGCGCGCCTTGCGGGAGAAAGGACAGAGCGGGAATTGGTAAAGCTGCCACATGGGATGGGGCTGCTTTAGCGCCGCGCGCGCAACCGTCTAGACGCGCTGAAGGCTCTCGGCGTAGCGCGCCGCTTTATCGGCATAATGGGTCGCGGATAGCCTGATCGCCGCCTTCTCTTCCGCGCTGAGCAGGCGGAGCAGGCGGGCGGGCGCTCCGACAATGAGGCTGCCTGGATCGAACCTCTTGCCCTCGGTGATCAGCGCTCCTGCCCCAACCAGGCATTCCGCACCGATAACCGCGCCGTTGAGGATTCGAGCGCCCATGCCGATGAGGCAATCGTTCGAAATCGTGCAGCCGTGGACGATTGCCTGGTGGCCGATCGTCACGCGAGCGCCGATGGTCAGGGGGGCGCCGGGGTCTGAATGACCGACGGCGCCATCCTGCAGGTTGGTCTCCTCTCCGATGAGGATGGGTGTGTTGTCGGCGCGAACGACCGCTCCGAACCAAACGCTTGCCCGCGCCGCCAGCCGGACGTCGCCGATGAGGTCGGCCGACGGCGCGGCCCACGCGTCCGAGGCCAAGATCGGAGCGAGATCGCCGAGCCAGTAAAGCGGCATCAGGCGGCGCCCCACTGTGCCAGTTCTTCGCCAGTATCGGCGCGCTCGATCACGACGCGCCCGAACTCGACGGAAAGGATACACGCTGGCCGTTCGCCCGCCGCCGAGCTCGTGCAGGCGATCACTCGGCCGTTCGGGAGCTTCTTCAGCCGGCCCGCGATGACAAGGTCGAATCCGCCCGCGGGCGGTGTGCCGGCCTCGAGCCGCTGGGTGAGCGCGTAGGCGCGTCCGGACCGGCGAAAGGTCCGGGCATCGTCGGCGCTGAAAAACTGGGCGATACCGACGCTGGCCTGCTCGGTTGCTTCGGGAGAGGGCTCGCCCATGCCGTCTGGCAGGTCACCTTCGGCCGTAGGCTTCCCCGCCGCCACGCGGGGGCACGCCGGCGCCAGGAGCCACGGCTTGTCGATCCAGAAGCCCTCAACGGCTTCGAACGCTTCACCCGCTATCGCACGGACGGGATCATCTTGCGCCGAGAGCGTGGGCGTAGCGGACAGCTTCAGCGTCTGCGTCGCTGCGTCGAAGGCCCAGTCGAACGCGGCCGAATGGCCGCTCTCGCCGTCGCAGCCGAAGCGAATACGGAACTCGAATCTCCGCCCGTCCAGCGCATTTTGTGCCTCGCTGTCATCGACTCCCGCTGCGAAGTCGCTCGCCGCGCGGGCCGCCGCGAGCAGGACCTGTTCGCGCACGAGCGGTCGCTCGGGCGTCGCAAGGGGCGATTTCGGAACCGCCTGCCGGTCGGCGGCATTGCCCTGATCGGTGGACGTATTCCGCTGATCGGCGACTTCGCCGCAGGCGGCAATCGAAAGACAGGAAACGGCAGCCGCCGCTGACAGTATATTGCGGATCGTCAGCATGAGAGGAGGGATAGCACAGCCTTGAGCGAATTAGTCCAGTTGGGCCGCCCGATCGCGACCAGACCAGCGGGATGGCGGTGAAACGTGACGTTTGAACAGATCATCACACTGGCAGTGCTTGCGGCCGTCGTCGCCGCCTTAATCTGGGACAAGGTCAGGGCGGACGTCGTCGCATTGACTGGCGCCGCCTTCCTGCTCATGACCGGCGTCGTTCGGCCAGTCGAAGTGCAGGGCGCATTCGCCAGTCCCGCGATCATCGCGCTCGCCTCTCTTTTCGTGATTGCCTACGCGATGGAGCTTTCGGGCCTGCTCGATGCGGCCATCGCCAAGGTGGTCAAGCTTTGCCGGCGGATCGGGTCGGCCGGGCTGTGGGTGATCATCGGCCTCAGCGGGGCGGCGTCGGCCTTCCTCAACAACACGCCGATCGTTGTCTTGGGAGCGCCCGTCATCCGCGACGTCGCCAAGTCCCTCAACCGGTCACCCAAATGCTATTTGATCCCGCTGTCGTACGCGGCGGTGCTCGGCGGGTGCTGCACGCTGATCGGGACGTCCACGAACCTATTGGTCAACGACATGGCTTCCGTGGCGGGGCAGCCTCGCTTCGGGATGTTCGAGATCACGCCGGTGGGCGTAGCGGTCGCCTTAGCCGGTGGCCTTTACCTGTTCTTCTTTACCTCGAAGCTGATCAAGGACGGGAGCGGCGATGGCACCGACACCGAGGAAGCGGTGCGAGAGTCCGAGCGATTCCGCGAGCCTGGTCTTGCAGGGGGACTTGTCGGAACCGCCGAGCCGTTCGCAAAGCAATCCAAGTTTCGCCCGTGGGCGGCGCTCGCCTCGTCGCTGACGTTCGTCGGCGTCGTCGTTCTCGCGACATTCAACGTCGCTCCGATCGCCGCTGCCGCCTTTGCCGGCGCTGTCCTGCTGATCCTCCTGCGGGTCATCACGGCCAACGAAGCCTATAGCGGGCTGAGGCCCGAAGTCCTGATGCTGATAGCCGGCATGGTCGTGCTTGGAATCGCGCTCGACGAAACGGGCCTTGCGACCTCCGCGACTCACGCGCTGATCGGCACGATGGAAGGGATGAGCCCGCTGCTCGCGTTGATCATCCTCTACGGTGTGACGCTGTTCGCAACCGAGCTGCTGTCGAACGCGACGGTCGCCGTCCTCTTCACCCCGGTTGCGGTATCTATGGCGGAGGCATTCAGCGTCAGCCCGCGCCCGTTCATCGTCGCAGTGATGATCGCGGCGAGCGCGGCCTTCGCGACCCCCTTCGGCTATCAGACCAACGTGCTCGTCTACCAGATGGGTGGGTACAACTATCTGGACTTTCTGAAGGTCGGCCTGCCGCTGAACCTGATCACCTGGGTCGCCGCAGTCGCGGCGATTACGGTCTATTTCCCGTTTTAAGTCAAAGCGGGATTGCTCGCCATCCGGCGGATCATCGAACCTTCGAAATGCCCCCGGCATTTCGAATTCGTGGATGGTGCCAGGAGAGGACTCGATCTTATCCCCTAAAGAACTGTTTTCTTGTGGATTTATCAGGCACACGACTAAAGCGGCCCCCACAAAGGCCCCCAAAATCGCTGGCGCTTGGAGTGACTGGTCTTGATCACCGAGCGGACATGCACCTGCAGGCTAGCATTCTTCGACCACATTCGAATAGCTCACCGGAGCCGGGCATTGTTGCCTCGTTTGTGCCGCTTGCCTTTTCCTGTATCTTTCCGGAGTGGGGGAGCGAGGTGGCGCAGACTTCGAGCATTGAGTGGACGGACGCGACGTGGAATCCTGTCACGGGATGCACGAAGATCGGCCCCGGTTGCGACAACTGCTATGCCGAGCGCTTCGCTGAGCGCTGGCGAGGCATTCCGGGCCACCCTTATGAGCAGGGTTTCGATCTGAGGCTTTGGCCTTCGCGCTTGGACCAACCGGCCGCATGGAAGCGCCCGCGGATGATCTTCGTCAACTCAATGAGCGACCTGTTCCACAAAGACGTTGACCGGTCTCACATTGACCGAGTCTTTGACGCCATGGAAAACGCGGACTGGCATGTTTTCCAGGTCCTGACCAAGCGCAGTTCATTAATGCGCGATTATCTTCGTAGGAGATACGAATGCGGGGCCGTGCCTCGCCACATCTGGCTGGGCGTGTCCGTCGAAGATGCACTGCGCGCAAAACGAATCGAGCACTTGCGGCAGATCAACTCCGAAGCCCGCTTCATTTCCTTCGAGCCGCTGCTGGGACCGGTTGGCGAGATTGACCTGTCCGGGATCGCTTGGGCGATCGTTGGCGGCGAGAGCGGACCGCGTGCAAGACCAATGGACGCAGTTTGGGCAACGGAAATACGAGATCAATGTGACCGCGAGGGTGTTGCGTTTTTCTTCAAGCAATGGGGCGGCGCGCGGCCGAAATCCGGGGGTCGATTACTCGAAGGTGAAGAATGGAACGGCTTCCCTTGGAAAATCGTGCCGGAAAGGATCCTGGCTTCGCTACGGCAATGAAGGATGGCAGTTGGCAGCGCAGCTTGAACAATATCGAGGTCGCGAACAGTCGTTCATCAAGCACGACTTTCTCACGCGTTATCTCCAAGCCGCTGCTTACAAAACTCTCCAAGGCCGATCCCGGGTCTTCAACTTCGTGGACGCCTTCGCTGGCCCATGGAAGGTCACGGCTGGCGACTGCTCTGACGCCTCTTTCGATCAGGCATTGCGGACCTTGGAGGCCGTTCGAGCTGACTTGGGAAAGCGCGGTCTTTCCGGGTTGAAGATTCGCTTCTGCTTCTGTGAGAAGCGCTGTGACGCGGTCGAGCGTCTCCGAGACTACGCCGAGAGGCACAGCGGCTTTGAGATTCACGTCTTCCCCGGACCTTTTGAGGATAATCTGACTGGTATTGCCGAGGCGTGTTGCGAGGGTTTCACCTTCACTTTCATTGATCCAACCGGCTGGAATATCCGGTCAGAGCCGGTGCTCGAGTTCTTGAAGTCAATGCGCGGCGAGTTCTTGCTCAACTTTATGGCCGAGCACCTTAACCGTCATGCCGAGTATTCGGCGGTCGCCGCGTCCTACGGCAGGTTCCTCGCTGATCCTGATTGGAAAAACCGCTTCAACGCACTCCCCCCACACCTGAGCAACGAGGAGCGCGTTCTGCTGCTCTTGAAGGATAAGATCAGAACCAGCGGCGCAGCGACTTATCTGCCGGACATGACGATACTGAAACCTCGCGAGAACCGGCGCAAAATGCGTTTGGTCCTCGGCACTCATTCGCGAAGAGGCTTGGAGGTGTTCCGCGACGTCCACCAGAAGGTAGAACTCAGCGAGATTCAGACCCGCAACACGATCAGCGAAGAGACAACCAATCAACCAGCTTTATGGTCAAAGACGGAGGCGAGCGAATCTCAACAAAGAGCTAGCGGCGTCGGATCAGCTGCTGAGAAGAGCGCTTCGCGGGAAATAGTTCTCCATGCCTTGTCAGCCGGTCCAGCGGTGTTTGAAGATCTCGCCGCTTTGGTAATGGAAGCGCGGCCGATGCGCCTTACTCATGTCAAAGACTTGCTGAACGCGATGAAGCGAGAGCGCGCCGTAGCCTTTGAGCTTCCTACGCGAGCGAAGAAACCTCAGGCGGGCACTCTGATTACCGCTGCCTGACCGACCGCCGCCGCCTCTGAGTAGCGTGGCCCGTAATGTCCAATGGAGCCGCTTCCCGCTCGAAAAGATCGAACAAGAGCTCGACCCGCTCCCGCTCGAAGTTGAAGCGCGCGCGGCGATAGAGACGGTCAACAGCGCGGTCTAACTGATCGTGCGCTCGTCGCAGTTCAGGCGGCATATTGTCCGCATCATAAAGCTCGTCGAGCGTGCTCCCGGCGAAGCTCGCGCGGGCATCTAGAACAGCTTGAGCACGTTGCTCGATTTCGGTGCGTCGGCGGTCGTCCATCTCTGGCCAAGGGAATGAGTTGTAGATTGAAGGCGAATAGCTGTAGTCACTCTTGAGACGACCGCCGACAGTTCGCATCCAGGCCATGTGCATCGCCGATGTGAGAATGCCGAAGTAGTGCAGCGGGGCACCGGGAATGATCATAAGCTTGTTCGATGCGATCACGGTCGGCGGAAGCATTGTCATCGGAACATAGTCGCGAGTCTCTGAAGAGACCTCGGGCACAGCGAGGTAGGCAACGTCTGGCTGGCGGTCTTGAGTGAACAAGGTGGGGTAACGCGCATAGTCGCGGACGCTTGCCGTAGGGCTTTCCAGCCGTCCGTTGCGGACTCGATCGAGTCGCTCTTGCAATGCTTGAGACGCACGGATTTCGGCGGGATCGGCATGCTTTAGCCACAGGCACCATCGCCAGTCGCCCGAAATCAGTTCGTCGCCTCCGACATACGGCATTAGCCACCGCGCGGCAGCTGGGTCTCGGCGCAGCAGCTCTGCCCTGTTGTCCGCGTCCAGGATGAGGTTGCTCGTCGTGACATATCCTCCACCGGGCCTGCGCAGCCTCGCGCCGTCGGTTGGTTGACTGCCTTTGTGCATTTGCAATCGGCCCGCCGGTGGCCGCGACCTCGCCGGGACGGAATATTGCGGACCCTCGATGAGATAGCCGTTGATGCGGCTCACCGGCGACGCATGAGGATCACCCCTGACATCGTGATATTCGTAAATGGTCCGAGGGCGGGAGGCATCCCAAGTCAGGCCGATAATGACGCAGTGAACGGCGGCTTTCCCTCGCGCCTCGCTGTTCCATTGAAAGGTTCGGTGAGCGAAGTCGATGCTCAGGCCGGTTGAGAAGATTTGAGGCCAGAGAATGCCCGATTGCTCTCCCTGAGTGATGGAGTTGGTCGAGACGAAACCCACGTCAATCTGGTGATTGGCGTCCGAGTACTCAGCAGCCTTCTTGAACCAACAAGTAACGTAATCAAGCCGGTTTACCTGCCCATTATTGCCCCACACCCGGTGCATATCCTGCTGCTGGTCAAGCGTGCGATACTGGTGGCCGCGGAACGGTGGATTCCCGAAAACGTAGGAGCAGTCAGAGGGTGGAAGGACGACGTTCCAGTCCATTTCAAGCGCATTGCCGACGTGAATGTGCGGCGACCGTCGGAGCGGTATTCGCGCATAGCTCTGGCCGAACTCAACGCTCAACATGTTGTTCATGATGTGGTCCATCATCCACATCGCAGTCTCGGCGATGCGGGCAGGGAACTCGCCTTTTTCGATCCCGTAAAACTGGTCCACGTTGATGCGGGATAGCTCAGCAACGTCGAGCTGCCCGCTGAACTGCCCATGCACGTCGCGCTCGTACTCGATCAACTCGCGGAGTAACTCGATCTCCAGCAGTCGGAGCTCTCGGTACGCGATGATCAAGAAGTTGCCGCACCCGCAAGCTGGATCGAAGAAGCGGAGCCTTCCAAGCCGATCGTGGAATCGTTGAAGTTCGGTTCTCCTCCGACTGTCCCGCCGAGCTTTAAGCCTCTCGAACTCCGCACGGAGACGGTCCAGGAAAAGCGGCTGGATGACCTTGAGGATGTTGGTTTCGTTGGTGTAGTGCGCCCCTTGCTCCCGGCGTTCCTCGCGATTCATGACCGATTGGAACAGCGAGCCGAATATCGCAGGCGAGATTTGGGACCAGTCGAAACGGCAGGTGTCTAGTAGCTTCTCTCGCATCTCCCCGTCGAACGAAGGCAGCCGCAGGTTTTCGCGAAATAGCTCGCCGTTGACGTAGGGGAACTGCTGCAAGTCCTCGTCTAAGGTAGTCGCGCGCTGATCAACAGGCGTGTCGAGAGTTTGGAAA
>JAEZIO010000009.1 GCA_023436615.1 Pseudomonadota bacterium
ATGGTGCCGACCGTCTGCGTGCTGACCGAGCCGCAGCCGGCGACCGAACCGGCGAAAGCTGCGCATTCGCCTGGTGCAAGCGCCGACGTTGCGCTGCCATTGCTGCTTGCCGGCGAAGAGCCGAGCGGCCCGGCGCGGCTGGTCGATCTGCCGAACAATGCCTTCGCGACCTTCCAGCGCCTCGGTGCGAGGGAGATCCGAGCGTGGCCGCACCTCGAGGACGCCGCGAAAATCGGTGTACTTCCGCCGAGTTGCGCAGGCGCAATCAGGCTCTCGAGCGGGAAGGCCCCAAGCGACGCCCAGCTGATGGTGCCGATCGCTGACGCGAGCCTTGCGGAAGAGCCGGGCGATCGGCCCGCCATTACCTGGGTGCTAAGCGAAGACGGTTGGTACGACGGCGGCATTGCGGACGCCGTGCACCTGCTCGACCTTCAAGACGGGAGCGGCTGCGACGCCATAGCATTCGTCGGGAAGAGCGATCCGGCTGGGCGACCAGGTGCCGCCGGGCGATTCGAGGGCCGGGTGAGGCACTGTCGCGACGTCCAACACGCGATCGAGTGTCTCGACACGCCTTTGGCAGCTTTCCTCGGGGCTGGAGTGCTGCTGCACGACCGGCGAACGGCGAGCGCGCTGGGGAAATTGCTGCGCGACGACCTGGTGCTCACCGCAAGCTGCGTTGCAATCTCCGTCGAGAGGCATGGCAAGTCATGGAAGGCAAGTGTTCGCGACGCCGGCACGCTTTCGACGAGCGGGCGCAGTGACCCGGAGCCGGTCAGGGAGGCGTTTTGCGCTGGCGACCTGTGGCGCATGACCTATCCGGTCGCGAGCCCGAGCCCGTCGCTTTGGATCGCGCGCTCGTCGGCCGTGAAGAGGTGGGCGCTAGCGGCCCCCTCTGACGAGCCCGCCGACGGCCTTCACCTATGTACGGGCGCAATCGCCACGACGATTGTCGGAAAAGCGCCGACTGGCTCACCGGCCTTCGCGCCGAAAGCGTGCCCGGCCAATGTCGCCAACCTAGAGGTATTCTTCGGATGAAGCTCACCGTTCTGGTGCCGTCGAGCGAGTACAAGAGGCTCGCGGGCGCGCGCATCCGCTACGGCCGCATCGGCGACGAGCTGAAGGATCTCGGCATCGAATTGACGCTGCGCGAGATCGCGAAATTCGAGGTTGAGACGGACGATTCCGGAATATTGCTGATCAGCAAGTGCTTCGACGTGCGTTCGCTGCTGATCGCGGCGCGAAGCTCGGCCAGAGGGAAGATCGTCGGCGTCGACTTGTTTGACAATTACTTCGCGAACCCTGCCGACAGCCGACTGCGCCGCTACCGCGAGTGGCTACGGCAGTTCGTAAGATTCTGCGATTTCGCGGTCTGCTCCACCGAGGAGCTGATCAGGACCGTAAGGCAGTATCATCCCGGACTAGCCGTCCATCATCTGAGAGACCCGGCTCCAGAGACACCGGGTGACCTTCTCGCGGATCGGCTGCGAAGGAAGGCGGCGCAGGCACTAAGCCAGCAACGTATCCGCGTCGCGTGGTTCGGGGTAGGCGACAACCAGCACTTCCCTGTCGGATTATCGGACCTGGCCGCTTGCGCGCCGTCGCTCGCGGAGCTTGGGCAAGGCGGCTTCACGGTGGACCTCACCGTGCTCACGAACCGACGCGCCCTCACGGCGGAAGGACTATCGCTGATCGGTCGGCTGCCGGTCGCGACCAAGGTTTCCGAATGGTCCGAGGCAGCCGAGCGCGAATTGCTGGCAGAGGCCTTTGTCGCGTTTCTGCCCGTGAACGCCCAAGCGTTCAGCGTTGCCAAGTCTCTCAACCGGGCGACGACTGCGCTTTCCGCCGGCTGCCAGGTGCTTTCGGCTGGCTATCCTCTCTATTCTCCCCTGGAGCCCGTGATCTATCGCGACCCCGCGGCCCTGCTCCTCGACCTCCGTCGCGGGTCGCTTCGGCTCTCACCGGACAGGCTGGGGGATTATGCGCGCCTGGCCCGAGAAGTGGCATCGCCTTCGCGAGAAGCGACAAGGCTCGCGAAATTCCTCGGAGGACTAGGTGCGCACGAGCCGGCGGAGGCTCTGCCGATCTGCCTGGTCCACGGGCAGTCGACGCAACCGGACGCGCACAAGCTTGCCAAGACAGCAGGGGCCCTTTCGATCGCGAGTCCATACTGCACCGCGCCATTCGACTTCGATGTCGTTTTTCGGGGGGAAGCGCCTCATCTTCATATGTTCGTATCCCGGGACGCGTCCCGCCGGATGCTTCCGGACGCCAGGCGGAATTTGCAGGCAACGGAGCAATTCGGCGGCCGTCCCTTCCGTCATCTCCCGGGCAGGGGCGAACGCCTAGGGCCGCAGGCCAGCAATTTGACGTTGGACAAGAAGCCGATCGCCTTTCAGCTTGCGACATATTGCGAGACACTGGCGACTATCAAACAGCGCACCGGGGAGGCTTTCGGCGACTCCCCCATGATCATTTCAGAGACTTCGCAACTGCCGTTCCAAGAAACCACCGGCGAGAGCTACAAGTGAATCTCAGCCGGTCTGCAGTTTTCCTCATCCATCTGGTCCAGGACGTGAACATTCTCCGTCCGCTGGTTTTCATGGCCACCCAGAACTTTGGTTTTGATGCGCTTCTCCTCGTGTCCACCAAGTTCGTTGCAAGAGACCAGCACGGCATCTGGGCGACGGAGCTAAATGAAATATCGCAGCAGTCCGGCGCTCGGCTCGCGTTCTTCGACGACGATCTTGAAGCGCGCCAGCACTTCACTGGCACCGGTCTCGTCTTCAGCGCCAGTGAATCGCATCTCCACAATCACCAGACGACGCATAATGTCTTTCGGTACGTTCCGCCCACTTACCTGAAGGTCACGTTGCAGCACGGATTCGAATGCGTCGGCTTCCGCCACAGCACGGATCATGTTCGCGCGCACGGCTCCACGGCATCGTTCGGAGCCGATATCGTCTGCGCATGGTATGGCGGCCGCTTGACGTCGCTCGCGCCGTCGCAGCGAGGCAAGCTGCTCGTTACCGGGCCTACTTCGCTGCTGCACATGCCTGCCTCGCCGGCCAACCCAGGGCCGGACGCGCCGGGCCTCGTCTGCGAGAATCTTCATTCGGTGCGGTTCACTGCGGCCGGATCGGCGAAGTCGGAGTTCGTCGCTGCCTTCGAGAAGTTTGCGCGGGTCATGGCGGGTTCGGACAAACGCATCGCGCTTCGCCCGCATGCCGGCGGCCAGTTCTTCGTCAAGAACCGGATTCCCTTGCCGCCGAACGTGACCATTGAAAACGCTCCTTTGTACAGGATGGACCTGCGCAAGTTCGCCTATGGGATCTCGGCGCCCTCGTCCGTCGTGATCGACCTGCTTCTGGCGGGCGTGCCGACCGCTGTCTGGCGAGACTCGAACGGCTCGATCGATACGGCTGCTTATGACGGGCTGCCGACCGTCTCCTCCGCCAAGGACTGGGTCAGATTTGCGCGATCGGCCAGGGATCGTCGCGAACGGCTACTGGCGGACCAGGCACGGTTTCTCGAGAGGGAAGAGATCGTGATGGATCCTCGCGAGGTGTTTTCGCGCTTCGCCGAGCTTTTCCAGGCAGCCCAGCGCATGGAAATCCGTCCGGCAGGTGCACTCGCCGAGCGCGAGCGCCTGCTGTTCGTCGCCAATGGCCGCGTTCCGACGTTGCAGCTGAGTTTTGAGAAACCGCTCGAGGCCCTCGTCGCGCGGGGCGAGATCGCCAGCCGTCTCCTCACCGAGCCGGAGCTGGGCGCCAACGCGGGGCGTGTCGGCGACGAGGACGGAATGGCGCAGTGGATCGGGCGCTGTCTCGACACCTATAACCCGTCGGCCATCATCTTCTGCCGCTACAGCGGGCCAGGCCATGGCGCGATCGTCTCGTGGGCGCGGCGCGCAGGCGTCCCGGTCATCTATCACATCGATGACGATCTCCTGGCGATCCCGCGCGACATCGGTGAGCGCAAGCACGCCTATCACAATGCGCCCGAGCGAGTGGAGGCCGTCACGGGGCTGCTTCAAGCGGCGGACCTCGTCTATGCCTCGACGCGAGCGCTCGAGGCGCGCCTCGCGGCCCGCTTTCCGGGGACGCCGATTGTCGCGGGCGACCTTTATTGCTCGGGCGAAATCCTGCGGCGAGCGGAGCCGGGCGTCGCCCGCAAGGTCGGCTACATGGCCAGCGCGGATCACGCGCACAATCTGGAGATGGTCCTGCCGGCGATCGAGAAGCTGCTCGACCGAAACCCCGAGCTCCGGTTCGAGCTGTTCGGTTCGATTCCCATCCCGGAGCCACTCAAGCGCTTCGGGCAAAGGATTTCGACCGCATCCGCGATCGCGGATTACGATGAATTCCTCGAGCGGTTCGCGATGCAGGAGTGGGACGTCGGCATTTGCCCCCTGACTCCCATCGAATTCAACATGACCAAGGCCGACACGAAGTGGGTCGAGTATACCGCGGCCGGGGCAGCCGTCGTTGCCAGCCGCGGGACCGTTTACGACGAGTGCTGCTCGGGCGGGAGCGGCCTGCTCGCCGATACGGTGGACGAATGGTTTTCCGCGCTGGACCTGCTCGTCAACAACGGCGATGAGCGCGTCGCGATGGTCGAGCTGGCGCAGAGCAAGCTCGAGCAGGAATACAGCGTCGGTCGGCTTCGCCAGCAGGTCCTGGACGTGATCGTTCAGGCTCGCGGCAGGGTCGGCAGTCGAAGCGGGCGAGCCCCAGACCAAGAGAAAGAACGAGTTTGTCAGCTACCGTAAGCATCGAGTCGGAGATCACCTTCGCCAACGACCGTCCTTTCGTCCTGATCGGCGGCATGAACGTTATCGAGGACGAGGAGGTCGTGGTCGAGGTCGCCGCCAGCTTCGTCGAGATCACTTCGGCGCTTGGCATACCCTTTGTCTTCAAGGCGTCGTTCGACAAGGCGAACCGGTCGTCGATCCGCTCGTTTCGCGGTCCGGGCCTGGACCGGGGCCTCGAGGTCCTCGCGGGCATCAAGCGCAGGTTCGGTGTCCCCATCCTGACCGACGTCCACGAGCCCCACCAGGCGAAACCCGTCGCAGAGGTTGCCGACATCCTCCAGCTGCCCGCCTTCCTCGCGCGCCAAACCGACCTGGTCGTTGCGATCGCGGAGACGGGCCGGGCCATCAATGTCAAAAAGCCGCAGTTCCTCGCGCCGCAGGAAATGAAGCATATCATCGCCAAGTGCAGCGAGGCGGGGAACGACCGCGTCATCCTGTGCGAACGCGGCTCCAGCTTCGGCTACAACAATCTCGTCGTGGACATGCTCGGCATGGACCTGATGAAGGACTTTGCCCCCGTCGTGTTCGACGCGACGCACGCGCTGCAGCGGCCCGGTGGCCGGTCCGATAGCGCCGGGGGGCGCCGGGAGCAGGCCACCGCCCTCGCGCGCTCGGGCATGGCGCTGGGACTGGCGGGCCTGTTCCTCGAGGCGCATCCCGACCCGGAAAAGGCTTTGTGCGACGGGCCCTGCGCGCTTCCGCTCGGCGCTCTGCGTCCCTATCTCGAGCAGATGAAAGCGGTCGACGACCTCGTGAAGAGCTTTACGGCGGTAGTGACTTCATGAAGCAGTCAAGAGTGCTGGAGCCGCTCAGCCCCGCACAAAGTCCGGGGGCGACCGTCGTGGATGCGCAGCAGCGGATTGTATTGTTCGGCGACAGCCACAGCTACGCGATTCAACGGGCCATCGCGAAACGGATCCGCAAGGGGCGGATCGTGCCGCTTTCGGTTCACCGGCTTCGCAAGGAAAAGAACGGAAAGGAAATCGGCGACACGACTCTGGAAAGCTTTCTCGACATCATCCGCGAACTCGATGAAGAGGATGTCGTGCTGTCGATGATCGGCGGAAACCAGCATGCGGTTTTCAGCACGATCCAGCATCCGCAGCCGTTCGACTTTTTCGACCCCAACGGATTTTCTCCTCCCGAAACGGGGAGCCAAATCGTTCCATATCGCGCGGTCGAGGACGTTTTCAGCGATGGATTGCGCAAGGGCGACGGCCGTTCGCTGCAGGCGATGCGCAGAGCCACTCGCGCCCAGATGTTCCACATTCTTCCCCCGCCCCCGAAACGCGACAACCAGTTCATCGAGCGGCATCACGAAAGTCTTTTCGCGAATGAGGGCATTGAACGGCGCGGCGTGTCGGCACCCGAGTTGCGGTTGAAATTCTGGCTGCTTCAGACGAGAATCCTGGAAGAGCTCTGCGCCGGCCTTGGAATCGAGGTGCTGAGGCCTCCGCCAGGGACAACCGACGAGGCCGGTTTCCTTCTGCCGGACTATTATGCGAACGACGCTACGCACGCGAACCACGTGTATGGGGAGTTGGTCCTCCGCCAGGTCGAGACCCGTTATCGGCCCGATCAAGTGTCTGGACGAGTGAAAGCGTGACCAAACATCCCTACAAAACGCTTCCCGAGAAGTCGTTCTGGCGTCGGGCGGTTGCAGGCATGGACCCTGCAGCGATCGATCCGGTCGGAATTTTCGACTTGCGCATCGACAAGCGCACGAAGGTCGCAACGGCCGGCAGCTGCTTCGCCCAGCATATTGCGAGACACCTGAAGCGCTCGGGTTATTCCTACTATGTCGCCGAGCCGGGCCATCCGATTTTGCCGGCCTCGGTGCGTTCGAGGCACAATTACGGCCTCTTCTCCGCGCGATACGGAAATATCTACACCGCGCGGCAGCTGTGGCAGCTGATCGAGAGGGCATACGGACGGTTTCTCCCGGCGGAAGCCATTTGGCAGCAGTCGGACCAGGTCTTCCTGGATCCATTTCGCCCGACGACCCAACCGGGCGGTTACCTGTCCCGCGACGAGTTGATCGCGGATCGGGAGCAGCATCTGGCCGCGGTGCGCACGATGTTTGAATCGCTCGACGTTTTCGTCTTCACGCTCGGTCTGACGGAATGCTGGCGCTCACGCATCGACGGAGCGGTATTCCCGCTTTGTCCAGGAGTCGAAGGGGGCACGTTCGATCCGGCGAAGCACGAGTTCTACAATCAGACGGTCGACGATGTGGTCGCCGACCTGACCGCCTTTCGGCAGGCGTTGAGCAGCGTCAATCCGGCCGCACAGATCGTTCTCACGGTGTCGCCCGTACCGCTGGTCGCGACGGCCGAACCAGGCGCGCATGTGCTTTCCGCAACGACATACTCAAAGTCGGTGTTGCGCGTAGCCGCGGAGACCATGCGTCGCGATTGCGACAACGTGCATTACTTTCCTTCCTACGAGATCATAACGGGGGCCTTCAATCGCGGCGCTTATTTCGCCGAGGACCTGCGGAACGTCGTGGAGGATGGCGTCAGTCACGTCATGCGCCTGTTCATGGAGCACGTATCGGGCAGCGCTGCAGCCAAGCGCTCGGCGAGCATCGATCAGGATCAGCCCGCCGATGAAGACGAGCAGTTCAGAAGGGCGCAGCGGCTGATCGAGGTTGAATGCGATGAAATCGCTCTCGATCGCGATTAGAGCCTAGGGGCTGATGCGCAAGCTTCTGATCACTGGCGGCGCCGGGTTTATCGGCACGCGGCTCTCCACGCTGGCGCTCGAGCGCGGCCACAAGGTTCGCATCCTCGACAATCTGTCGCCCCAGGTGCACGGCGACCATCCCGATTACCAGCCGCCCTCCGGCGCTGAGTTCGTCGACGGGGACATAGGCGCCAGGAGCGACGTCGAGCGCGCCCTCTCGGGCGTCGACACGGTCGTCCACCTGGCGGCGGAAACCGGCACCGGCCAGTCGATGTACGAAATCGACCGCTACTATCGCGTCAACGTCCAGGGCACCGCACTTCTGTTGGACGTGCTGGCCAACCGTGAACACCAAGTCGGTAATGTCATCCTCGGCTCCAGCCGCTCCGTTTACGGCGAAGGCGCGTACCTGTGCCGCGGCTGCGAGGCGGCCGGTGCGCTCCGCTTTCCCGGGCCCCGCACGCCCCGGCAGCTGGAAGCGCATGAGTGGGCCCTTCGCTGCCCGAAGTGCGGCGCCGAGATGGAACCGACCGCCGCGCGCGAGGACCACCTGGTTTCGCCAGCATCGATCTACGCGGCGACCAAGCTCGCGCAGGAACAGGTGGTAGGGGTCGCCTGCCGTTCGCTCGGAATCGCCCACGCGATCCTGCGATTCCAGAACGTGTTCGGCGAGGGCCAGTCTCTGACCAATCCGTACACGGGCATCCTGTCGATCTTTTCGACGCGGCTCCGCCAAGGCCGGTCCCTTCCGGTGTTCGAAGACGGCGAGGAGACGCGCGATTTCGTCCACGTCGATGACGTTGCCGAGGTGCTGGTCTCGTGCATTGAGCGGCCGGTGGCGACGGGCATCACGCTGAACGTCGGATCGGGACGGCCCGCTTCGATCATGACCGTTGCGCGGCTCCTGGCAGAGGCCATGGGCTCGGTCACGCAGCCGCACATTACGGGCGAGTTTCGAGTCGGCGACATCCGGCACAATTTCGCCGACATCTCCGCTTTGGAATCGACGTTCGGATTCACGCCTGCCATTTCGCTCGAGGAGGGGATTGGCCGCTTCGCCGAGTGGGTGAAAACGCAGCCTCTTCCAGAGGATTTGCTCGAGCGCGCCAACGCCGAGCTCAAGGCGCGAAAGCTGATGGCATGAAGCTCTTGCGGCTGTTCGGAGGCCGGTCCGCCCCTTCGGCGCCCAGCGGCGAAGCGCCTGCAGCGCCAGAGCGACACGCGGCCCCGGCTGCGCAGACCGGCCGGATCACGACGAAGTGGCTGGACCTCGAATATGGCGAGGTGCCGCTGCGCGGAAAGACGATGCGCTTCGCAACTACCGGATCGTCGAGCAGGAAGCGGCTTCGAAGCCTGTTTTCGAAGGAGCCGATCACGCTCGCGTGGATCGACAGCTTCGGCCAGGGCGAGACTCTTCATGACATCGGCGCCAACGTCGGCATGTACACCGTTTACGCGGCGGTGATGCGTGACTCGACGGTCTATGCATTCGAGCCGGAGGCGCTCAATTACGCCGAGCTCAACAAGAACATCTTCCTGAATGACCTCGATGCGCGAGTGCTCGCCTATTGCGTCGCCCTCAGCGACGTCGACAAGGCGGACCGGCTCCTGCTGAGCGACTTCGGAATTGGCATTTCGTACCACGATTTCGAGGAGAACAGCTGGACCGACGACAAGGCGTTCGCGCATGATTGGGTGGTTCGCAAGGACGAGCGCCGGCAGCAGGGATGCATCGGACGAACGCTGGATTCGCTGATCCGCGAGGGACTTGCTGTACCCGACCACATCAAGATCGACGTGGACGGACTGGAGCATCGCGTCATCGGAGGCATGCTGGAGACGCTGAAGCGGCCCGAGCTCAAGACGGTCCTCGTCGAGATCAATTTCGACAATCCGCGAAATCTGGCGGTGATAGAAACCTTCGCGGCGCTCGGCTGGCGGTTCTCCTGGGAGCAGCTGCGCATCAACCGATCGGTGAAATTCTCAGTCGAGAAGATCAAATCCTACCAGGATCGAGGAGTCGGCGGCCTAAACTACATATTCTACAGGGATGAATGGTACGATCGCTTCTTCGCGGACCTGTTCGATTCATATACCCCTGGCGAGCCGCTCGATACCGGTGAAGCGATGGAGCGGGCGGGGCCTCGCAGAAACGAAAACCGGTCAGCCGGCGGCGCCGCCGCCGAAGCCACGCCCTAGGAGGCGCCGCGCGCGCCGCAGCAATTCCTTCGCGAGCCAGCGCGGGCTGGAACGCAAAAGACGCAGCTCAAGCATTCCCAATTCGGTGTAACGCGCCCGCAATTCTGCGTCTCGGCGGGCGATCACGCGGGCCATCTCCTTGCGCCGGTCACGACTGGCGGCGAGCTCGGAACGGGCCTGATGCAACTCCGAGCGCGCCTTCAGCACGTGCAGTTCGAGGGTTTCGTTGGTTTCCCTCAGCTGGTGAAGCTCCGCCTTCATCAGCGTGGTCAGCCGCCGCTGCTCCTGGAGCAGGGCGTTCAGCTGCCCGATGTCCTTTCCACCGCTACGCGTTCGCCCCTTGCCCGGCCGGGGGAGCGGCTCCCTCGCCCTGCTGTGAGGGGACTTCTCTGGTTCTTCGACGCGGATGCCGGATCCGCTCAACGATCGTCCTCGAAGACGTAGACGCGGTCGGCCTGCGCGCGCTCTTTCGGAGTCATACCGTACGAAACAAGCAGGTCCGCTGCCATCTTGATGTGCTCGGCGCCCTGAGTGCCGATCTTCTCCTCGATGAGGATGACCGGGCGGTGACGAAGAACCGTTTCGCGTGCGCCCAGCAGAGCCAGATATTCCGCGCCCTGGACGTCGAACTTGATGAGATCGACCGCATCGAATTCAAAGCTGTCGATCGTCTTGACGTCGACATCGATCGTGCGTTCAGGCCGAAGGTTCACGTCGGGCGTGACTACGCCAGGATGGTTGCAGATGAAGGAACCGCCGGACGACCCGGTCCGATACATTTTCAACGTTCCGGGCTCATCTGCAATCGCGCAATCTTCTATGCGCACGTTCGCGGGGACGTTGAGCTCCAGGCATTCCCTCGTCAGCGGCATGGGCTCGAATGCGACGACTTCTTCAAAGCGCGAGGCGAAGTCACGGGAGAAGATTCCGACGTTGGCGCCTACGTCCAACGCCCGCTTCCAGCGCTTCACATATGGATAGGCGGCTTCCCTGTCGGCCTTCTGGTAGTCGATGACTTCGTCGCCGTATTTCGTGAAATGGTGTTCGCCGTCCGGAAAAAACAGGCCGCCGCTCTTGAACATGGTACGTACTCTCCACTTAGCTCATTCGGCGAACATTTCGCTCGGCCTGAAACATGATCACGCAGTGGCTGCTGGCACGGTTCTCGACAAGTTCGGCACCGACAGTCCGGCCTCCTCGATCACGCACACCTGGCAGCCGCACCGCGGTTCATCGATCTTCCAAGTCTCGAACTGCGCGCCGCCGCCGTAAATGATCTGGTGGCTGATCGTTTTCGGGTTCGCATACCAGACAGCACCAGGCGCAAACTCGATTTGATGAACCGGAGTTCCCTCGCGAAGAGGCCCGACGTTCTTTAATCCCGCGGATCGCAGCGGAACGCTTGGCGATTCCCCCGGCTTGAGGTCCTTCAGGATCGTCTGCACTTCGTCGCCGTGCTGGCTGCACATTTCCCGGAAACTAGGTCCGACGTTCCACACGCGAGGGCGAACATCGAAATTCAGGACGGACATCAGGGCCGTTTTTCCGCATTCGACGTGGTACGTGTCGAAATGAAGGGGCTCCAGTTCCGTAATCATCGGGCGGTACGAACGGTCGCCTTTCTCGGTCAGGCGGTAGCCGAACAGCTTTTCGGTAAGCTCTTTGATCCGCCCGGTTGCGAGGCCGTGCGCCCGCTTGAAGCTCTCGCTTGTCGGCACGCCCTTGTTGAACTTGTCCTTGAATTTACGGCGTTCGTCCGAAAGGCCTTCGCGAAGGCCTTCGAGGATGTCGGTCTCGATCGCGCCATCCACAACCACGATGCCTGGCCGTTCGAATATGCGGCGCAGTTCCTGCTGCCGCTCCGGCCTGGCGAGCTCGCTGAGGTCGGCGGGACAACGGATAAGCTCCACCGGTATTTCACGGTCACCGCTGAGCCGGATCTTCGTTTCGCTGATCATGAAAGCCTCGAGTTGCTTACGCCCCAGGTGCGTCGGCGACAGCTGCGCCTACATGCGAGTGGGACGAAGCGAAAGCCTCAAAAAGACTGCGGTGAACGATTATCAATTCAATCGTCGCCTTGCGTGTCAGCAGCTGATTGAAGATGATGTAGCCGTTATCCTTGAGCTTCCGCATCAAGGAGAGAATTTTCGGCAAATAGGTGATCGGGTTTTCAACGCCTTTAATTTCAAATTCAGTTACAATCTGCTTCGGCCGGATGTCTGTTTCATCCAGCATCTGGTTGAGCACGTCGTCAGCGACGCCTTCTACGTCCATCTTAAGTATGTCGATAGAGTCATGTCCGTTCTCGGCCATGAACATGTCGAGCGTCCTGCAGTGCACGAGCTCGAAGGCTCCATCTGCACCGTGGATTGGATGGAGAGACGAATTCAGCTTGCCGACCTTGTCGCTGATGTAGAGCTTTGTCGTCGTCTCGAACGAATATATTCCTTCCGACTTGAATATGAGCCGTTCATCGTGGTTGTGGTTTTCCATGAACACGGACACGCCTGGTGTGGGGTCATACATGTAGATGGGCACGGAGAACAAATCGGCCGCAGTCTTATCGAAAGTTATATCGTTGCCGATACCAAAGGAATAAATGACCGGCTTGGAGTTCATCGGCAGCCTGTGGATCAGGTAATTTCCAACTCTTACGAACCGCTCTTCCTGTGAAGTATAGGAGTCCGAAAAGGCTGACTGAAATAGCAGCAGCAAAACTTGCCATACGGGAGCCCATGATTTTCCGGATGGCTTGATCAAACAGAGGCGAAAGATTTCAAGAATCTGCTGATCCGTGAATTTGTCACGGAGATATTCGTTCTCGCTAATGAACTCGGCGTCAACAATGTCTCTTAGGCTGCTCTCCGCATCCTTCAGAAATTGCGTGAGGTGTTTATCCGTGACTACTTTTACCATGCTATCCAGTCGCTTGAATTGGAACGTGGCTCACTGAAGGCTGACAATTCCTCGGTCGCAAAAGCGGAAATTGCCGACAGTGTCAGGCGAGTCCTATTTTGTGATGGAATTGAGTCAAGGCCAAAGCCGCTGCAGGGTGGACCAATTCGCTGGCGGAATCGCCATCGCTTGCCTGCTGCCGGGCCCGGCATATGAAGATTGGCGCTGGCCAAGCGTGGCCCTATGGCTAAGGCTGACATGTGGATGCTCGCGCTGCGGTCCTCCCCGCATTCCCGCGTGACAAAAGGTCAATGCGTAGTGAGACTAGCCGGTGGTCTGCTTGTTGAGTGCTGACAGCCAACGTTGGCCAACATCATGAATCGCCTTCCCGACAGGGCCTTGACGATAGAATTCGAAGCAGGGGTGCTGTCTCCTCTGGAGGGCGAGCCGGTTCATCCGCGCCGCTACAGGATCGGCTGGCTGATCGCTTGTGTAGACGTGGAACGCGACCGCCTGCGCTACCGCTGCTTCCACGCGGCGCGGGCGCTCGCTCCGGCCTTCGAGAGCAGCTACTTCACCGACGCCGATGAGCTGCAAGGGGCGGTCGCCGGCCTCGATGCGATCATCGTCGTGGGGCAACTCGATCGATCCGTTGTGGAACTGGTCGCGCTGGCCCGCCGTCGGGGCGTCCCGATCTTTATCGACATGGAGGATGATCCGGCTGCTGCGTGGCCAGGGAATGAAGACGGGCTAGGCCTGATGGGCTTCCTCGCAGTCGCGCCTTTCGTCGCCGGGTTCACTGTCCCCACTGCCGACCTGGCCGAGATCATCGAGGCTCTTGCCGTGGATCACGGGCTGCGGGCTGCGCCCGTGCACGTGGTTCCCGACATCGCGGAGACCTGGGCTGCGTACCGAGCCACGGCCGAGTTCGTGACCGGCACCCAGTCGCCCGGCGAGCTGGACGTGCCAGAGCCCAAAGAGTCCGTCGATCGTCGGCAAGTCCTTTGGATCGGCGATTACGGAGCCGACGACAGCAGCAGCGGGATGTTCTCCCTGAAGCCGCACCTCAAGGCGCTGCGGAGCCTAAACCGCGAAATGGCGCTCGAGCTCGTCATCGTCGGCGATAGCGAGGCAATCTACCAGGCGCTGACCGAGGACTGCGGTTTTCCGACCCGTTACGTTCCCTGGTCGGTCCACTCGGCATATTCGGAGCTCTTCAGGTCCGACGTCGCGCTGCTCACTGGCTCGCAGGATCGCAGCGGCGCTGCCGGCTCTTCGCACCGCATCTTGCAGGCGCTGGCCGCCGGCGTCCCGGTCATCACCTCCAAGACCGGATCCAATGCGGAGTTTCAGGAGACCTTGTTCCTCGGGCGGAAAGTGGATGCGCTGCGCCAGTGTCTCGGCCCTTCACGCCCACGCACTGTGCTCCCGCGAATTGAGGCGGCGCAATCGATCCTCGATCGCTACAGTCTCGAGCGGCTCGGCACCCTTTGGCTAACGCTGCTTGGGTCGGCGATCGCGCCAAGCCGAACGGCGCATCGTCCGGACTCCCCCGGCAAGGTCCTCATCCTTCTGGAGGCTGGAGATACTCCAGCCACTATCGCAAACCTGGTTGCGGCGGCGAACAAGGTCCGCAACCTCGATTATGATCTTCTGGTCGACCGGGAGCTGATCGAGGCCAGTCCGGAGACTGGTGCGGCGCTGCGGGCCGCGGCATCCATTCCGAGGTTCTTCTCCGGCATGCTTGCCGGCGCAGCGGACCTGCTTTCCCGCTACTCTGGCCTCGTCGTCGAGCGAAGTTCCGCGCCCGTCGCGATTCGACTGGCCAGCTTTGCCTCGGAGCGTGGAGTGCCGCTAGTCAGCAGCCATCAGGCTATCAACGGCGGCTTGAACAGGTTCGCCAGATCCGAGCGCGCTGCCGCCCCGGCCCCGAGCGGCATTCGCGCCGGTCCGTACAAGGAGAGGCTCAACCCGGACGGCACGGTGGACTGGGCTTTTGTGGTCGACCGGAAGGCGCGAGGCTGGATCCTCGATGCCATTTGCAGGGAGATCGGATCGCGGCAGCCGGCGAGCTGGCAGGTCATCTATCACCCTGAGCCGAGCCCGACCGCGAACAACGTCTTCTTTTCGCATTACGCCTTGCTTCAAAAGTACAACGCAGAGCGGAAGCTGGAGGACCTCAACCGTTCGAGGACGTTCGTCTGGTACACCCATCCGCGCGAAGAAGACCCCATTCAGGTCGCGAGCCTGCTCCTCGCTTTCGAAAAGGTCACGAAGGTCATCTTCGCCTGTGAGTCCAACCGGCAAATCTGGCTCCAGCGCGGGCTCGCGGAAGACAAGACGGCGGTCGTTCTCGGCGCGGCGGACCCGCAGCTGTTCCGGTACCACGAACGCGGCGGCGGTGTCGTCGGACTGTCCTCGTCCTTCTACGAGCGGAAGAACCCCGACTGCCTCCTCGAACTCGTAAAGCTCCTGCCGCACCGCAACTTCACGCTCCTTGGCCGGAAATGGAACCAGTACGCGCGCTTCGAGGAAATGCGAGCGCTGCCCAATTTCACGTACAAAAGCGCGCCGTATCGAGAATATGGCGATATTTACGCGACGTTCGATGTCTTCTTGTCGATGTCGACGCTCGAAGGCGGCCCCATCCCGCTCGTCGAGGCGATGATGAGCAATGCCGTGCCCGTTGCCAGCCGCACCGGCTTTGCTCCCGACCTCATCCGGCACGGAGAAAACGGCTTCATCTTCGATCTGGAAGCGCCGGCCGAGGATATCGCAGAGATGATCGAGGCGGCGTTCGCGCTTCCGGGCAATGTCCGCGAGACGGTCGAACGGTACAGCTGGGACAATTTCAGCGCCGCCATCGTGAGCATGGCCAATGACTAGAGCCGATCTGACGGCTGTGATGATCGGCGGGCGCAGGTTGCTGGGCCGCGATAACCCCCAGCTGGCGGATTGGAGCCGCATGCAGTGGGAAAGCTGGCTGCGGCGGCAGCGTGCCGCGGTGTCGGATAGCGGGCCCCGACTTCTGGCGGTCGTGGCCATCACCTGCGTCGACGACCTGCTCCTGCACGTGGGTCTCATGCAGCTCCTCGCTGTGAGCGGCTCGCGGTGCAGGGTCGTGCTCAGCCTCGCCGAGGAAGAGGCCGTCCGCGTCGTTCGGGCGCTCGCCCGGCGCGAAGGGTGGGGTTCGTTGGTCTACATCGTCACCGACGGCGACTGCGACGACATGCTCCAGGGCTTGCCGCCGAGCACCCTCGTCGGCGTCTTTCCATACCCCGCTCTCCTGCGGCCCGACGCTCTTGCGCGAGTAACGCAACACTCGTCGAAGACTGGACAGGACGACGTGGTCTGCGCGCCGGGCGAACCTTTCGTTGGTCTTGCCGCAAATTATGGAACTTGGTCCGCCGGACGATCAGCGATCATTCGCGATCACGCGGTCGAGGCGCTCCGCTCGATATTATCCCAAGACTCCAAACAGCTCAGGCCAGCGAGCCAAAGCGGTATCGATCCCATGTATTGTGCTGGCGGCGCCGGTAGCTTGAGCGGCAGCGGCCGGGCGGATTCGGGGCGCCTCGAGCTCCCTGAGTTCGGCTATCGGGACGAGCTCGTCGTAATTCATGGGAATGAACGCGCGGATGAAGCTGTCATCGCGCGTCGGCACGGCGATTTGTGCACAGGCCGAAAGGTGGCGATCAGGGTTCCGGCGGCCCTTCTTGCAAGCGAACCCCAGCCGATCCGAGTCGAGCTACGATGTCCCGAGGGCGCGAGCGGCACTGACTTCATGTTCCACGTGCCGCCCTCGCAGCTCAAACCCTGGATGATCAGCGCGTTCCTGAACCGCGGCGGCGGAGGCAATCCGGTAATTCACGCGTTCGCAGAAGCCCTCGGCTGCCGCATCGCCTACGCTGAGGACGAGCCTGACGTTCTGCGCGAGATACCCGTCGTCTGGGGCGTCCTTCGTGACAGCGACCGCATATTGGCACAGGCCAAGGCCCAGTCGCTCTATTTCTTCTATATCGACCATGCCTACTTCAACCGGGGCCACGGCCGGACGTACCGCATCACCCGCAACGGCTATGAAGCGGGAGCCGTCCGAAAATGCCCGCCCGACCGGATCGCGAGTATCGAGGTCGAGCTGCTTCCGTGGCGCAAAGGGCGCGAGATAATCGTTTGCCCCCCGACCGAATTTTTCATGCACGCACACAATTGCGCGGACTGGCTGGATTCCACGCTCGAGAAGCTTCGCGATGTTACGGACCGGCCGATCACGGTACGCGAGAAGCCAAGGCCCGGAGAAACCGCGGTGCCGCTGGCGAAGGCGCTGGAGACGGCGCACGCGCTCGTCACACACTCCTCCAATGTCGCGATCGAGGCCGCTTGCCTTGGAACGCCTGTCTTCGTCTCGCCGGCAAGCGCAGCGGCGCCGGTGGGCGAAACCGATATTTCGAAGATCGAGAGCCCGGTTTATCCCGATCGCGAAGCGTGGCTCAATCACTTGGCCTATAATCAGTTTTCATTTGAGGAAATCCGCGACGGCCTCGCGTGGCGAATGCTCCTCGAGCTGGAAGGCCGCGATCTTGCGTGAGCCACACCTGCTTCTTTGCGGACCCGCATTCGACGCCGAGGAATCGGCCGCCAGCCTTCAGAAATTGAGGGAAATCACGCTACCTGACGTCACCAAATATGTGGTCACCGTCAGCAAGTTCGATACGCAGGGTTCGGCAAAAACATTCAACGTGGAGGCCGGCGCGGGACACCCTGCCGTGCCCGCGCACCTGCTCACACTGGCGCAATGGGCCGAGTGCCCCCCGCGTGCGGATCCCCGGTTTCGCGACGGCTATGATCTCTTCTGCCTGCGCAGCATCGTCGAGAGGGAAGATTCGGCGGATTATGCGATCCTTTTGCGGGACGCGGCCGACTTGCCGATGCGCTGGCGACACTTGCTGGCCCAGGTAGAGACGCGGTTGTTCCTCACCTTCGGCGCTGCCGACGGCGCTGACGACGCGTCTTCCCGCAACCTGCTGTTGAACCTGCGTGACAGGCGAATGGCCAGTTTTCTCGATATTGCTCAGGAAATCTTCACGACCGGCGCTGCGTTTGGACTGCCAGCATATAGCCTGCACGGAGCGTTGACTGCGGCTGCCGAGGCCCTACGCCTTGAGCAGGATATTTCGAGCGCATGACGCGCCCGCGAGGCCACCGGGCCAGTTCGATGGCGTAATTGTAACCGGGTAGAAATGTCAGACAAAATCTTCACGAATTTTGATCCTGAGCGCTATCGAGCTGCATATCCCGACGTTGGCCTGAGCGGGCTCGATCCGACCGCCCATTATCTCCGCTTCGGCAGACTGTTCGGCCGAGACCCCACGGGCGCCGGCGCACCAACGCCCCGGCCGACGCCACCGGAAGCCCCTCACGTGGATGCCGAGAGCTCCGGGGGCGACGGCTATCCGATCATCGACAAACCGGCGGGATTGCACGCCGGCGAATCCGCCTCGTCGCTCGAGCCTGGGCAAAAGCAGGGCCCAGCGCCCCGGGTCACTATCGAGGACCTCGCCCGTGGCCCGTTCTCCTCGCCCGAGGCCCAAGAGGAACTTTGTGCGGCGCTGGCATCCTACGCCCACATGTTCTCGCTCACGTCGCTTGTCGCTCGGCCGAATGCGGGCGATCGGCCACTGTGCGGATCCGCGCGCTTCCAACATGGCGAGGTTCGAATCGAAAATGCGTGGTTCGTTGACGGGCCCGCGCTGCGGCTTTGGATCAAGGGCGGCAAGGGCGACGCCCCGTCCCACTTCGCGGGCTGGACGGTCGCTGCCTACCAGGCGAGGCCCGGCGACCCTGCCGATCTTCGGATGGCGGGCGAGCCACTGCGGTTTCCGCCATCGGGTCCCGTCTTCCATGACATCCAGCTGCTCCATCCGCTGATGCCTTTGATCCTGCTACTGTCCGACGTCGATGGGCTTGTCCATGGCATCGCGCTGCTCCCGTTTCCGTCGCTTCTTTGGTCCGGCATTCATGCCGCCGAGCTGACCGCCCTCCAGGCTGAGTTCACCCCGATGGATGCGTTCTGGTCGCTTTCCGAAGCCCTGCTTCGCGAGTTTTTGGGGCATCCTGAATGGGGGGAGCGTTCGATCGGATCGCTGGGCGTGGTCCAACAGGGCTCTGCGGCCGGGCATGTCCGGATGTCGCCGGAGTTTCGGGACTGGCTGCAATCCCTGTTTGGGCTGCAGGTCGATTCCGCACAAGACGCCGCGGCGGGGCTGTGTCTGACGCTGCCCGACGACAGCGTGCCGACCATCAGCGCGCTCGTTTCGCGCCGGCTCGACGTCGGACGAGCGGCCTCAGCCGTCGGTCCGTTCCTGATAGCCGAGTCCCCCGACAACCGGCCGCGGTGGTCGGTATCCTTGCCGGCAGGGTGCGACAGCGGGACAAGCGCCCCGACGTTGGCGGCCACGAAGTCGGATCCGGCTGCCAAGAAATTGCCGCCCAAGGCCAATCCCGTTCATCTCGCGATCGCCTTGCGCGAGGCGGGTGCAGCGGACGCGATAGCGGCGCAAGGACCCATGCCAGAGGAGGCCCCAGAGGCGGCCTCTCAAGCCGGGCCGCTCACGGTCATCCTGGAAGCTACTGACGCAGTTCGAACGGAGGGAGCGCTGCGCGCTTTGCGACGTGCGGCCGGCGATGATGCCGATCTCGAGCTGCTCGTTCGTTTCTCCGAGCGCGGGGACGAGGTGCCGGAGGTTCTCGACGATCTCGCAGGAGCCGATGGCTGGGCAGAAATCCCGGCGTCGAGGGATTTGCGCAGCATCGCTCGGGACGCCCGCCACGAAATCCTGCTGACGATCAGCGATCTTGTGACGCTGCACGACTACCGCGCCGTCCCGCTGCTGTGCGCGATTCTGCGGTCAAACGAGTCGGTTGCCTCGTCGAGCTGCGTCCTCGTCCAGGAACGCGTGATCAAGAAGGAGGTCATCACCGAGCAGGCGAGCGGCGGCCTGTTTCCTGCGGGCGTCTCGTTCACGAGCTCGCCAAGGCTCAATTTCCACGAGCCTGACGTGCTTCAGGCACTTCGCGGAATGACATATCCCGTGGTGGCGAACAGGCTGCTACTGACGGCGTGGAGAGCGCCGGCGCTGGCGGAGCTGCCGCCTCCGCGCGGTCCCGTTCCGGCAACCGCAGCCGATATCCGGATCGGCCTCGACCTGCTCGACGCCGGTTACCGCAATCTCTGCACGACGAAGGTCAGCGGCCATCTGTCGCGCCCCTATCGGCGGCGTGAGCTGATCGACCCCGTGGGCGGCTCATACGCCGACCCTGAAAGGTGGCAGCATATTTTCGATCAAGTTACGCTTTTGCGCGAATTGTGATGGTGGCGCGCATCCGCGGAGACGGCGCCTCGACGGTCGGGCGCGAACGTGCAGGCAAGGGCAAGACGGTCTTCTTCGTCTTCAACCTTCTTCAAGACGTGAACATCGTTCGCGGCCTGGTCTACCTGACGGCGCGCGAGACAGGCGCAGCTATCGCATTCCTCGTTTCGGAAGCTTTCCTGAAGCGCGATGGGCGCCGAATTTGGCAGGGCGTGATCGCAGCCATGGCGGCCGACGTTGGCGCTACTCTTTACCTCTTTGCCGACTCAAGACAGGCGCAAGCCGTACTCGGCGACGGTAGCGGGATCATTTTCGCCGCGAGCGAGTCCACGCTGCCCGCCCACGGCGAAACAGCCGAGGTATTTCGAGTTGCTCCAGCGGGATATCTGCGGATCACCCTGCAGCACGGCCTGGAGTGCGTGGGCTTCGCTCAAAGCAGAGAGCACTCGATCCGGCATGGCCGAAACGTTGGCTTCAACGCAGACATAATCTGTTCGTGGTTCGAAGAGGGCAAACTTACTTCGCTTGCCGCTTCCCAACGCTCAAAGGTTTACGTTTCAGGGCCGCCCACGCAGCTCCAGGCTCGCAAGCGACCGCCGGACCACCCGCCGACCGCCGGCGGGCTGGTCTGCGAAAACCTCCATTCTGTTCGGCTCGGCGTCTCGGGCGAAAACAGAACGTCCTTCGCGCAGACATTCCTGTCGTTCTGCGAGCGGATGTCCGAGCGCCATGAGCCGGTGACGCTTCGCCCGCACCCCGGCGGCCAATATCTGCTGAAGAATCGGCTGGAGCTCCCGGACAACGTCGTCATCAATAATCTTCCAAGCTTCGACGTAGATTTACCGGCCTACGCCTACGGCGTCTCACCGCCTTCAAGCGTCATCCTGGACATGGTCCTGGCGCGAATCCCCGTTGCGGTATGGCGTGATCCCGCAGGCACCATGGACCTCAGCAATTACGCGGGGCTTGCGGTGGTCAGCACCCTGGATGAGTGGCTGCAGTTCGAGCGCGATGCACGGGTCCGCCGCGAAGACTTCCTGGAACGCCAGGACGCTTTCCTGAACAGTCTCGGGATGCCGACCCAGCCCGCGGACGTATATCGCCGCCTTGCGCGCTTGATCGTTGCCGGGCTCGAGGGAACACCGCCGCCTTGCGAGCGCGCTTCGGAGACGGCGGCCGACCATATCGCAAAGGTGGAGGCATGGCTGTCGAATGCCAGGCCGGAGCGGCTGGTCCGCCGCGCCACGCTCAGTGAGAACAGGCTGGTCGATGTCGGCTGGTAGGAAGGCCGGCGATTTAGGCGGCCACGGCCGCACCGCTCATTTCGCGATGGATTTCCTCGATCCGGGCGTTGAAACGGTTGTCGGGCTTGGCCATCGACGAGACTTCCACAAACCACATGTATACGAGCGCGGCCTCGCCATAATAAATCTGGTGCGAAAGCAGCCGCGATTCACCTAACCAGACCTCGCCTGGGTCGAAAGCGATCCGGTGTCTCGGCTGGTTGTCCATCCAGGTTTTCCTGGTTCCCCCGAGGACGGAGCCGGTCACGAAATCCAGCATGAGGTTCGGATCCTTGCCGGCGAAGCGGGCGAGATCATATTCCACATAATGATCGCGGAGCCATTCCGTGATCCGGTGGCTGACGTTCCAAATCCGCGGCCGAGTATCGAGGTTGGCGAAGACGCGCGCCTGATGGAAGTCGTCATCAATACTGTGATTGTCCCAGTGAAGATTTTCAAAGAGCGTGGTGGTCAGGCGGACGCTCGGGACGAAGCGGAACGGGCGATAATCCGGAAAGCAGGTTTCGAAAATGCGAAGCGCCTCATCGTGTGATTGGCGCAACGCGCGAGCGGCGCGCTCGAAGGTTTCCCGGTCGCTTCCGCACAACACGTCATAGATCGCCTGGCGGACAGGGTCGGGAAAGGCGAGCGTCTTGCCCGCCTTCGCCGGCGGCTTGCCCTCGAAGAAGGACAAGGCAGTCATCTTCTTCAGTTTCCGGCGCAGACCCGGATCCTCGATGGAATCCGTCGACTTGGACAGCGCTGCCAGAGCTCCGAAATCGAAGTCGAGACGGTAATCCTTGAGGAGGATCAAATGCCCCTCCTCGAACAGATCAGCGACGCCGCCCCTCGCCGCAATATCGGCAAGCGGCATCTCGAGGATGTAATCTTCAACGTCGGGGTGTCGGTCGATCAGAGCCATGGGGTTGCAACAACTTCTCTAGTTTCGTGGATTCATGGACGCCATCAGCGGCCCTCACATTTCGGCGACCATCTGCTCTTTGGATTCGAAGCCTTCCCCCAGGAGCTCCTTGTACTGGAAATACACTTCCTCGAACTCATCATGCTCCTCGATCGCTCCGTCGCGGAAGAGCAGGAAACGATCGCAGTTGCCCTTCAGATAGCGGTGACTGTGCGAAACGATCAGCATCGCCTTGTCACGCCGTTTCTCGAACAGCTCGACCCTGCACCGCTCGCGGAACCGAGCATCGCCGACGGCGAGCACCTCGTCGATCAGGTAGCAATCGAAATCGATCGTCATCGAGATCGCGAAGGCCAGGCGCGCGCGCATGCCCGAAGAGTAAGTGGCGACCGGCTCGTTGATGTAGATCCCGAGTTCCGAAAAATCCTTCACGAATTGAAAGCGAGGCTCGAAGTCGACGCCGTATATCCGGCAGATGAAGCGGACATTGTCCGCGCCGGTGAGCGAGCCCTGGAACCCCCCGGAGAATGCCAAGGGCCAGGAGACCGACATGTTACGCTCGATGGTTCCAAGCGTCGGCGGTTCAGCGCCGCTGATCAGGCGGATTAGGGTCGATTTGCCGGCGCCGTTGCGGCCGAGGATGCCGACGCGCTGACCCGGGTATATCGTCAAGTTGACGTTGTTGAGCACCCGTCGCGGCCCGGCCTTCGTAGGGTAGTCCTTGCAGACGTTGGTGAGGCGGATCATTCTTCGCTCGTGTCGCTGCCGACTTGCCGGACGAGGCTGAAGCCGACCAGCGTCAGCACCGTGTTGCAAGAAATCAGATATCCAAGATCATAGTGCGCCCGCATGGCGGACCCGAACCAGCCTTCGCGAATATATTCGACGGCATTGATGATGGGGTTCCAGAGGATCACGTCCTGCATTGCCGGCGGCAGCGCGTCCACGATGAAGGCGACGCCCGAAACCGCCATGAGGATGTAGGAGAACGGCGACCATATCCGGCCGACTACTTCCGCTTTTTCGGAAAGGCCGCCTATCGTCATCGCGAGCGCGGCGGAGAGCCATGCGAGCAAAAGCCATCCGCCCAGCACTTGCATGACGTCCTCGGGCAAAGTGACCCAGTCGATGGCGAAAAATGCCAGTGTCAACACGGCCAGCGCTGTCGTGATCGCCAGCATCTCCAGCACGATGCGGGCCATGAAAATATCGGTGATGGTGACCTGTCGATGGAACAGGAGCGACTTGTTCGACCGTACGGCGCCGATGCATCGCGAGACGGTGTTCCGCCACAGGAGCAGCGACGAATATCCGGTGATCGCAAAAGCCACGATAGGGATGTTGGAGATGTGGACGCCACGGATGCTCGTCCATACGAACGTGATGACGACGATGAACGCGGCGGGTTCGACGAAAAGCCACAGGAAGCCGATGTTGTTCCGGCCGTAGCGGGTCAGCAGCTCGCGGATCAGCAATGCCCCGATTACGCGGCGATTGATCTCCCAGGACGAACTCCGAAGAAGCGCGCCGGATGCCGGCGTGGAACTGCTATTGCGCATGCTCTCGAATGCCGGCCAGCAGCATTCTTAGGATACCGTAGGCGAGCAGGCTAAGTGCCAGCGTCGCGAAAATTCCTCGCGTGCGCCGCGGCTCCATGGGGGCGTCCGGCAAGTTCGGCTCGACGATGCGTTCGACGTAAGCCTGCTTACGCTGCGCTTCGCTCCGGGCCTGCTCGAGTGACGCGAGCGATGCCGTCAACTGCTTCTGCGCAAATTCGTTTTCGAGCATCAGCCGCTCGTATTGGACGGCGCTCTGGCTGAGCGAACGGCGATTTCCGGTGATCTGGCCCAATTGAATCCCGATCTCGCGCTGCATTGCTGCAATCTGTGTGCGAACGACCGGAATGCGCGGGTTTCGTGGCGCATATTGGAGAAGCTGGGTCAGCTCGGTTTTTGAAGCGATCAACCCGTCCTGCAGCTTGGAAACCATCTGCATCTGGGCTTCCGCCTGCTTTTCCGGATCGATCACGCCCGAGCGGTTGCGATAAGCGGCCAGGGCGACTGCGGCCGACCGCGCCTGTGCCTTCGCCTCGGCGACCTCGTTCAGGGAATAGCGGACGACGTCTTGCCGGCCACGCTCGTTGAGCTGATTGACCGTGCGCTCGGACATGTCGAGCAGCTGACGGTTGAATTGCCAGGCGTCTCGAGGAGCGAATGCCCGCACCGTCAAAGTCGTGATGGAAGTGGTCGCGTCGTTCTTCAGAGCGACTTTCTTTTTGAAATATTCGTAGAGATCCTCGAACGAATCGTTCAGCCCGAACGGTGCGAACCGTTCCAGAACGAAGATCTCGGGACGCGTGTAAGCCCGCTCGAACGCCTTGTCCCGATTAAGGGCCCGGAGAGCATCCCGCGAATTAGCGAAAGACTGCGCCGCATAGACCTCTTCCTGGCCGCTCGAAAAACCCGCCGTCTGCAAGATAACTCCAAGTCCGGACGCGGTCGGCTTTTCCGGACTGCGGACGACAAACTTTGATTCGGATATGTAAACGTCGGAGGCCAGAAAGCCGAAGTATAGAATAGCCGTGATGACAGGCAGGACGACGACAGCGAAAAAGAGCTTGTCAGGCCTCCACAGCCTCTTGGTTCTCACGGCAGACACGCGCGTCTGCTCGTCATTCGGCTCCGTGGCCGCGCTCGCGGGACTGATTGGGAGGACTTCCATGGGCCTTGTCATGCTCGGGAAATAACGGGGTGCGCCTCTTCAGGGTAGCCTAGTGAACCCCGGTTGAACACTGTAATGCGCGCTCTGCCTCGCGCATGCGCCGTTGACAAGCGCCTAGGAACGAGCGGCGTTCACGATTGAGCAATGGGCGCAAGCCCTTTAAGGGCCACCAAAATTCGGGCGAATGAGGGGTGAAGAGTGGAGCGGCAAACACGCAAAATTGCAGAAGCGCGACCAATGCGCATGCTTCTGGGCGCGCTGCTGTCCCTGTCCCTCGCCGCATGCTCGTCCCTTGGCGCGAGCGGCCCCACGTCCGCCGCCATCAATGCATCCAACGGCGTTGTTGTCGCCAATTCCCAGATACGGGTGATCGACGTCACGGATGCAGTCGCGATGCGCATTCGCAGCGCGCACCGTCCCCCCTCCTTTGCGGAGACGCTCGGCGACGCGCCGCCAACGGGGAGCGTCATCGGCCGCGGCGACCTGCTCGCGGTAACGATCTGGGAGGCGCCGCCAGCAGTGCTTTTCGGTGGCAGCGCTTCGTTCAGCGGAGGCAGTGGCTCCGCCGGGGCACCGGCACAGAGCCCGGTCGGGCAGAGTTCGGGCATTCCCGAGATGATGGTCGACGAGTCCGGTCGTATTCGGCTGCCGTTCGCCGGCCCAATCATGGCCGCCGGGCGTACTCCGCAACAGGTTGAGCGCGAAATCGCAGCTCGCCTCGCCGGGATGGCGCATGATCCCCAGATTTCGGTTCGCATCGCTCAGAACGCCAGCTCGACCGTCACAGTGATCGGCGACGTCGCCAGCGGCGGGCGCGTCCCAATCACTCCTCGCGGTGAGCGGCTGCTCGACGCCATTGAGAGCGCTGGCGGCGTGAATCAGCCGGTCGGGGAGCTGACGGTCCAGGTGACGCGTGGCGGAAGGGTCGCATTCCTGCCGCTTGAAACGGTCATTCGCAACCCTGCCGAGAACATCCGGCTCGGCCCCGACGACATCGTGACCGTGCTCTTCAAGCCCTATAGTTTCACGGCGCTAGGCGCGACCAACACCACGTCCGAGATCCCCTTCGAAAGCACTGGCCTCTCGCTGGCCGAGGCGCTCGCGAGAGCCGGTGGACTCAAGGATGAGCGCGCGAATGCCCGAGGGGCCTTCGTATTCCGGTTCGAGGACGCGGCCGCGGTCGACCCGGCGATTGCCGCAACATCGCCTCGAACGGCCGATGGACGAATTCCCGTCATCTACCGCGCTGATCTGCGCAACCCGGCAACCCTGTTTGCCGCTCAGAACTTCCCGATGCGCGACAAGGACATCCTTTATGTCTCGAGCGCTCCGCTGTCGGACCTGCAGCGTTTTGTCAGCATCCTGTCCTCAATGGCATTCACGCTGATCGGCCTCGGCCAGTCGGTCCCCTGATCGCGAGCGGCGCCGGAGTGGGTCCGGCGCCGGCGCTGCGCTGCGGCAACCGCCACCGTGGAAATTGCTCGGGCATCCCAATACAGCGTTGCCGTGAACTCAGACCTTGCCGGCCCATTTCTTCTTGATGTTTCGCGGCTGGTCTGGCGCCTCTGGAGCCGGCGTCTTCCGACCGGAATCGATCGGGTGTGCCTCGAATATGTGAAGGAGTTTGGCGCGCGTTCGCTGGCAGTCGTGCAGTTCAGGGGCGCCATCAGGATACTATCGCCGGCGGATTCCGACCGGCTCTTCGCGATAATCACGGATGGTGGGTCACGAATTCGGCCGCGGCTCGCATTTTTCGCCACTTCCGCGTGGATCCGCGCCGGACGCTCGCCGCCGCGTGGAGGCATGATCTACCTCAACGTCGGCCACACCGGCCTTCACGCTGCCGGACTGCGGGACTGGATCGACGCGAACGCCGTCAAAGCGGTCTACCTGATCCACGATCTCATCCCGATCACGCATCCGCATTTCTGCAGGCCCGGGGAAAAGGCCAAGCACGCCCGGAGGATCGAGAACGCGCTCCGCAGCGCAACTGGCATCATCGGCAATTCGCAAGCGACGCTCGACGTCCTCGAATCTTTCGCGGCGTCACGCGGGCTGGACATGCCTCCGGCAATCGCCGCCTGGATCAGCGGCTATCGCTTGCCGGGCGGCGTGCTGCCGACGAGGCTGGAGCGGCCGCATTTCGTGACCGTCGGCACGATCGAGGGCCGCAAGAACCACCTTATGCTCCTGGAGATCTGGAGCCGCCTGGCCATGGACATGGGCACGAGCGCTCCGCTGCTGCTCATCATCGGGCAGCGGGGCTGGGAAGCGGACGCCGCGATCGCGATGCTGAAGCGGCCGGAACTCGCCGGCCACGTGCGCGAGCTCGGCCGCTGCGGCGACCGCGAGCTGGCGGCGGCAATCGCCGGTGCCCGCGCTCTCCTGATGCCCTCGTTCGCGGAGGGCTTCGGACTGCCGGTTATCGAAGCGCTGGAGCTCCGCACTCCGGTCATTGCCAGCGACCTTCCGGTTTATCGCGAGATCGTCGGCGACATCCCGACTTATTTGCCGCCCGACGATGACGGCGCCTGGGAGCAGACGATCCGAGGCTTCATCGACGACGCGCCGGAACGGACTCGCCAGATGCATGCCATGGAGAGATTCCGGCCGCCCGACTGGGGCGGTCACTTCGAGCGTGTGGAGAAATGGCTTGGGGGGCTCGGCAGTCGAGGCGCGAGGACGGCGAATTGAGCGGTTCGACCATTTCTTGAATCGTACGCACTCGTCTAAGCGGGCGGCCGTGGCGGCAAGAACGGGACGGTGATGGATTTTCGGGCTTTCGACATCGACGGGCCGCTCGAGATCCGCCCGCGGAAGATCGAGGACGAGCGCGGCTATTTCTCCGAAATATTCCGCCTGCGCAGTTTCGCGGAGCGTGTGGGGCCGGTTGCGTTCGTGCAGGACAACCAATCGCTGAGCGTCCGTGCCGGGACAGTTCGCGGGATTCATTTTCAATCTCATCCGGAAGCGCAGGGGAAGCTCGTACGCTGCCTCGCGGGCAAGCTGGTCGATGTGGCCGTCGACCTGCGGCACGACTCCCCGACATTCGGCCGCTGGGTCTCAGTCGTGCTTTCAGCGGAGGACAATAACCAGCTCTGGGTACCGGTCGGGTTCGGCCACGCCTTTTGCACCCTCGAGCCGAACTCCGTCATCAGCTACCGCGTGACGAGCTACTACAGTCCCGAACATGACAAGGGGGTAGCCTGGGATGACCTCGACATTGCGATCGAGTGGCCGGAGGTGGCGGATTCGGCAACGCTTTCCGCCAAGGACCGGGCGCAGCCGCGGCTGGCTGACTTGCCGCCCTGCTTCTCGGTGAACGATCGCTGATGCGCGTGCTCGTCACTGGAGGAGCGGGCTTCATCGGCTCGGCGCTGGTGCGCCACCTCGTGCTCGACAAGGGCTACGAGGTGCTCAACGTCGATGCGCTTACCTACGCCGGCTATCTGCCGTCGCTGCGGCTGGTGGAGGACAGGCCGAACTATCGCTTCCTCCACGCCAACATCTGCGACGGTCCGGCAATGCGGCAGGCGATTGCCGACTTTGCGCCGGACCGCATCATGCACCTGGCGGCGGAGAGCCACGTCGACCGGTCGATCACGGGAGCCGCCGACTTCGTGCAGACCAACGTCATCGGCACGTTCACGATGCTCGAAGCAGCGCGAGACCATTGGTCGGGCTTGGACGCGGCGGCAAAAGGTGCGTTCCGCTTCCTCCATGTTTCGACGGACGAAGTGTACGGCTCGCTTGGCGAGGGAGGACTTTTCACCGAGCAAACATCCTACGACCCGAGCTCGCCTTATTCCGCGTCGAAGGCATCTTCCGATCATCTCGCGAAGGCGTGGCAGCGCACCTACGGGCTGCCCGTCCTGGTCTCGAATTGCTCGAACAATTACGGCCCCTACCATTTCCCGGAAAAGCTGATCCCGCTGACGATCCTCAATGCGCTCGCAGGGGAGCCGCTGCCCGTCTACGGCAAGGGAGAGAATGTCCGGGACTGGCTCTACGTCGAAGACCATGCACGCGCTCTCGACCTGATCGTCGACCGCGGCCGCATCGGTGAGACGTACAACGTCGGCGGCGGCAACGAGCGCCGTAACATCGACGTCGTCCGGCGCATCTGCGACGTGCTCGACCGCTTGGCTCCGGCGAACCGCCCGCGCGAGGAATTGATCGAGTTCGTGCCCGACCGACCCGGCCATGATGCGCGTTACGCAATCGACGCCTCGAAGCTGGAGAACGAGCTCGGGTGGCGCGCCGAGGAGACATTCGACACCGGAATCGAGAAGACCGTGCAATGGTATCTCGAAAACGACTGGTGGTGGCGGCCGCTGCGGGAACGCTACGCCGGCGAGCGGCTCGGCCTCCTTAAGACCGCCAAGGCCTGATGGTCGCGCGGATCGTCGTAACCGGCAAAGAAGGGCAGGTGGCGCGCTCGCTGGCTGAAAGAGGCTCCGCGGGCAGCTGGGAGATCGTCCCGCTCGGCCGACCGGAGCTCGACCTCGCTCGCGACCCTTCGGCGATCATCACCGCGATCGCCGATGCCAGGCCGGACATCGTGGTGTCCGCCGCGGCCAATACGGCTGTCGACAAAGCCGAGAGCGAACCGGAACACGCCTTCGCGGTGAACGAGCGCGGCGCCGGTGCCGTCGCGAAGGGCGCGCAGGCGCTGAACGTCCCGCTGATCCACCTGTCGACGGACTACGTCTTCGACGGCGACAAGAGCTCGCCCTACGTCGAAACCGACGTGCCCGGGCCCGCGGGCGTATACGGTGCCTCGAAGCTCGCCGGCGAGAAGGCCGTGCTCAAGGAGCAGCCCGATTGCGCCATCATCCGTACGGCGTGGGTCTACAGCCCGTTCGGAGCCAATTTCGTCAAGACCATGCTGCGGCTGGCGGCCGAGCGGGACGAGGTCGGCGTCGTTGCCGATCAGCGCGGCAACCCGACCAGCGCGCTCGATATCGCGGACGGCATTCTCGCCGTCGCAGCCAACCTGAGGGGCAACAGTGAACCCGCCCTGCGCGGAATTTTTCATATGACCGGAAGCGGCGAAGCAAGCTGGGCGGACTTCGCGGAAGCCATCTTCGCGGCCTCCGCTGCAGCGGGCGGCCCCTCGGCGGCGGTGAAGCGGATCTCGACGAGCGACTATCCGACAGCGGCTCGACGCCCCGCGAACTCGCGGCTCGACTGCGCCAAGCTGGAGCGCGTGCATGGCGTGCGGCTGCCGGATTGGAGATTGTCGGCGGTGGACGTCGTCGCGCGGCTTGTCCAAGGCGTGAAGCCGGGAAACAGGGAAACGTAGCGCAATGAAGGGCATCATCCTTGCAGGCGGCAGCGGGACACGGCTCTATCCGATGACGCTAGCCGTCTCGAAGCAGCTGCTGCCGGTCTATGACAAGCCGCTGATCTACTACCCGCTGACCACGCTGATGCTTGCCGGCATCCGCGAGGTCCTGGTGATTACGACGCCGCACGATTGCGCTGCGTTCACGAACCTGCTGGGCGACGGTTCGCAGTGGGGGATGACCATCTCCTATGCCGTTCAGCCGGAGCCGAAGGGCCTCGCCCAAGCGTTCACGATTGGAGCAAACTTCGTTGCCGGAGGCCCGTCGTGCCTCGTCCTTGGCGACAACATCTTCTTCGGCCACGGGCTGTCAGAGGTGCTCATGAACGCGAGCAGGCGCGAACGGGGAGCCACGGTATTCGCCTATCACGTCGTCGATCCCGAGCGCTACGGCGTGGTCGACTTCGATCCGACGATGAAAGCGCTCAGCATCGAGGAAAAGCCTCCCGAGCCGAAGTCCAACTGGGCGGTCACCGGCCTCTATTTTTACGATGAGCAGGTCGTCGACATCGCGGCGAACATCCGGCCGTCCGCGCGCGGCGAGCTGGAGATCACCGACGTCAATCGCGCCTATCTCGACAAAGGGGAACTGCACGTCGAGGTGATGGGACGCGGCTACGCATGGCTCGACACGGGAACGCCCGACAGCCTCCTCGAGGCTGCGGAATTCGTCGGGACGCTCGAGCGGCGACAGGGAACGAAGATCGCCTGTCCCGAAGAGATTGCGTGGCGGAGCGGATTTATCGACGGTGCCGGGCTGGAGCGCGCGGCCGCGCGGCTCGGGAAAGGCGAGTATGTCGATTATCTGCGCAGCCTTCCGGACGCGGGCGGAGCGCGTCTCGCTTGAGGCCGGAGCTGCCGGCGGCATTTGACCGCCAAGTCAATGGGATGCACAGACCGCCTCCAGATGGAAGGACTTGCGACAGTCGTGGGGCGAGGAGCGCAGCGGCGGTGAGCAACAGCCCCTCTTTCCTGAGAATCCCGCCTTTCCCAAGTGTGAAGGGACGATCCCTTGCGGTTCCGGGAGCCACGAGCACACCGACGGATTCCGAACTCGACCGGATAATCGACCGAATCCGTACGCTGCGGGTAGGCGGCGCGTACTGGGCCGACCAGCCCGACCTTCCCGAAGAGCCCTACACCGTCGTTCGCTCTCGCGATCACCGCGCGCGGGCAGAGGCGGTTGCCGCATCGAAGCGCCCCGTGCTTGCCGCAAAAGGCGGGGACCAAGCCCATGATCCGTGGCATCTCGTGAGCAGAGCCGTGGAGGTCGTCGTGGATTCCGGCGACGAACTCGCGCTGGTCGCAGCGATCGCGGGGGTGAAGGTCCGCTGCATCGGCAACGGTCCGTTCTCCGGCCTGGAATCGGGGGACCAGGCCGCGCTTCGGGGCGCCTTCCTCTCAGCGACAGCAGGCACGTATCGAAGCCCCTTCACAACCGAGCCGATGGACCTCGCGGAAGCGGTCGAGCTCTGCGCCTTCTGGCGCCGGCTCATCGACTCCAACCGAGGCATTACGGCCGCCGTCGGCTTTGCGTTCTGGAAGAGGGCGACGGTCGCTCCACTGTTGTGGGCTGGCCAGGGAGCTGTGCCATTCACGTCCAGCGTGCCGTACCCGTCAGCCGATAATTGCGTGGCTGTATGGAAATCGCGAGCGGATGCCGGAACGCTTCAGGAGCTTGAACGAAGTCCCGCGCGGTTGGTCGAAGTCGAGGACGGTTTCATCCGTTCGGCCGGCCTCGGCGCCGATTGCGTGCCGCCGCTTTCGATTGTGGTCGATCGGCTCGGCATCTATTTCGACCCGCACCGTCCGAGCGACTTGGAATGCCTGCTCGAGAACGGCGATTTCCCCGCAGGCCTGCTCGAACGGGCGGGTCGGCTTCGCAACCTGATCGTCGAGTCCGGGATCAGCAAGTACGCGGTCGACACGCGGCGGGTTGAGCGACCGAGCGACGGGAGGCTCAGACTGCTCGTGCCGGGGCAGGTCGAGGACGACCGGGCGGTCATGGAGGGTGCCGGGCCGAGGACGAACCGCGAGCTGCTGCGGCGCGTCCGCGACGCCAATCCGGACGCGTACATTCTCTACAAGCCGCACCCGGACGTCGAAGCCGGCCATCGGGTCGGCGCCATCGCCGAGGACACGTGCCTCGAGCTGGCGAACGAAGTCCTTCGTGAAACTTCGATATCCGCGGCAATCGCGCTCGTCGACGAGATCCACGTAAACAGCTCGCTGGCCGGTTTCGAGGCACTGCTGCGCGGCAGGCCCGTGACCACTTACGGCGTCCCCTTCTACGCAGGCTGGGGCCTGACGCACGACCTGGGGCCCGTCCCCGAGCGACGGACCGCGCGAAGGACTCTCGACGAGCTGGTCGCCGCCGCGCTCCTGCTTTACCCGCGCTACCTCGACCCGGTAACCAACCTTCCATGCCCGCCCGAAATCCTCATCCGCCGATTGTCGGAGACTCAGACCGGCCGCACGCCCGGCGCCATCGTCCGGCTGCGCAGGCTGCAAGGGCGCTGGAATCGCGCGGTTTCCGCGCTGCGGGCGCGCGCATGACAAGCGAGAACCGTGTCTTTCTTTTTCTTCAGGGGCCACCCGGTCCCCTGTTCCGCCGACTGGGAAAGGAGATGCGCCGCCGCGGCGCAACCGTACACCGGATCAACATTTGCGGCGGCGACGAGCGCGATTGGCCCGACGCGGACATGAACTTTCGCGGCCGCTTTTCGGAGTGGCCGGCATTCTTCGACCGCTTCATCCGGGAGCATAAGGTCACCGACGTGCTGCTGTTCGGCGACTGCCGTCCGTATCACGTTACAGCGCATGGGATCGCCGCGCTCCGCGGGGTCCGGACGCACGTCCTTGAAGAAGGCTATCTGCGCCCGGACTGGATGACCTTGGAGCCGGAAGGCGTCAACGCGCGCTCGACCCTCAGCCGCGACAAGAACTGGTTCCTGCGGGAAGCGAAGGCGCTCCCGCCGGAACCGCACTTGCCGCCGATCGGGGCGAGCTTCCGCAGGCGCGCTCGCGACAGTTTCTGGCATTACGAGAGCGTGGTCATGCGCCGCCCGCGTTACCCGCACTATCGATCGCATCGCGCCGGCTCGATCATCATGGAAGGGATCGGCTGGGCGTGGAAATTCGCGAACGAGAAGCGTCGCGCGGCGCAAGCTGCGGCGACACTGCGCCGGCTCGAGGACAAGGCCTACTTCATCTTCCCGCTGCAGCTCTCGACCGATTACCAGATTCGCACCCATTCCGTCTTTCCGGACATGCAAAGCGCTGCGACATTCACCATTGAAAGTTTCGCGGCGAACGCTCCGCCCGACGTCCATCTACTCCTGAAATCGCATCCGCTCGACTGCAGCTTCTTCAATTGGCCGACATTTGTCGGACGCCTCGCGCGGCGGCTGGGGTTGGAAGGGAGGATCCACTTCGTCGACGGCGGCGATCTGCCGGCGATGGCCGGAGCGGCGCGAGGATTGGTGTGCGTCAACAGCACTTCCGCGACGCTCGCGCTCGCCCAGGACACGCCGGTCTGCACTATCGGCGAAGCCATGTACGATATGCCGGGGCTCACCCACCAAGGGCACCTCGACACATTCTGGAGCAATCCCACACCGCCGGAACCGGGCGTTTACGAGGCGTTTCGCCGCGTGCTGGTGGAGCGCTGTCTCGTTCGCGGCGGTCTGGCGAGTGAATCCGCCGTCGAGGTGCTGATCGGATCGATCGTCGACCGGCTGCAAATTGGACAGCGCCGCGCCGAATCCGGTCGCCAGCCCATGCAACTCGCCGCGAATCGATGAAACGCATTCTCGTTACCGGCACAGCCGGCTTCATTGGCTATCATCTGGCCGAGCTGCTTCTCGCCGACGGATTCCAGGTCCACGGCTATGACGGGATGACGGACTATTACGACGTCAACCTCAAGCGGCGCCGCCATCAACGGCTTCTTCAGAATGCCAGCTTCGCGGCGACCGAAGCCATGCTCGAGGATCATTCGACGCTGGGCAGGGTCGCGGCGGAATTCCAGCCCGACGCGATCGTTCACCTCGCTGCCCAGGCCGGCGTCCGGTACAGCCTCGAGGCGCCCCGCGCCTATGTCGACTCCAACGTCATGGGTACGCTCAACCTGCTCGAGGTCGCTCGAACACTGCAGGTGCCGCACGTGCTCATCGCGTCGACGTCCTCGGTCTACGGCGCCAATACGGAGATGCCGTTCCGCGAAACGGAGAAAGCGGACACCCAGCTGAGCATCTACGCAGCCACCAAGAAGGCGACGGAATCGATGGCGCACAGCTATGCGCACCTCTTCGACATCCCGATCACGATGCTTCGATTCTTCACCGTATATGGTCCGTGGGGGCGGCCGGATCTGGCCCTGTTCAAGTTCGTAGACGCGATCCTCGATGACCGGCCGATCGACATCTACAATCACGGCGAGATGCAGCGGGACTTCACCTTCGTTGGCGATCTCGTTCGCGCGATGCGGTTGCTCATCGCAGTCGCCCCGCCGGGTGCTGATGAGCGAAACCACGGAATCGAAGGGGACTCGCTCAGCCCGGTCGCACCGTTCCGCATCGTCAACATCGGCAATTCCGAACCGGTCCGCCTGCTCGACTTCATCGATGTCATCGAAGAGCGGTTGGGCAAGAAGGCGAAGCGCAATTACATGGGGATGCAGCCCGGAGACGTGCCGGCGACCTGGGCCGACGCGACATTGCTGCAGACGTTGACCGGCTATCGACCCGAAACCCCGATAGCCCAGGGCGTCGCGCAGTTCGTCGACTGGTTCCGCGACTATTACCGGAAATAGGTGACATGACCGCGTTTCCCGTGGCTTGTTGGCGACCATGCGGCAGTTGACGCATCTCGACCGGCTCGAGGCCGAAAGCATCCACATCCTGCGCGAGACGGTCGCCGAGGCTGACCGGCCGGTGATGCTCTACTCGGCCGGCAAGGATTCGGCGGTCATGCTGCACCTCGCGAAGAAGGCCTTCTTCCCCGCGCCGCTGCCATTCCCGCTGCTCCACGTCGACACAACATGGAAATTCCGCGCGATGTACGAGCTTCGCGACAAGGTCGCGGCCGACCCCGCCGTCGAGCTGCTCGTCTACAAGAACCCGGAAGCCGAGAGGCAGGGGATCAACCCCTTCGACCATGGACCGCTTCACACCGATTTGTGGAAGACGGAAGGGTTGAGGCAGGCGCTCGACCAGTACGGCTTCGATGCTGCTTTCGGCGGTGCCCGGCGCGACGAGGAGAAAAGCCGCGCAAAGGAGCGCATCTTCAGCTTCCGAACGGCCAACCACCGCTGGGACCCGAAGCGCCAGCGGCCCGAGCTATGGTCGCTTTACAACGTCCGCAAGAACAAGCGGGAAAGCGTCCGCGTCTTCCCGTTGTCGAACTGGACCGAGCTCGACGTGTGGCAATACATCCTCCGCGAAAACATAGAGATCGTGTCGCTCTACTTCGCGGCCGAGCGTCCGACCGTCGTCCGCGACGGTCTGATCCTGATGGTCGACGACGACCGCTTCCCGCTTGACGGCGACACTCCGAAGCCGCGCAGCGTCCGGTTCCGGACGCTCGGCTGCTACCCGCTCACGGGCGCGGTCGAAAGCGAGGCATCCACGCTCGAGGAAGTGGTCGCCGAAATGCTGCTGACCACGACCTCCGAGCGGCAGGGACGCGCGATCGACCGCGACGCGGGCGCGGCGAGCATGGAGAAGAAGAAGAGCGAGGGCTATTTCTGATGGGGCGCGTCCTCGATCACGACCGCGAGCTTGTCGCGCGGGACGTGTCGGAGTGGCTCGCTCGGCACGAACGCAAGGACATGCTTCGCTTCATCACTTGCGGCAGCGTCGATGACGGCAAGTCCACCCTCATCGGACGACTGCTCTACGATTGCCGCCAGGTCTTCGATGACCAGCTCGAAACGCTCGAGGCGGAAAGCCGGAAGATCGGCACACAGAATGGCAGCCTCGACTTCGCGCTGCTGGTCGATGGTCTGTCGGCAGAGCGCGAGCAAGGCATCACCATCGATGTAGCTTATCGCTTCTTCACGAGCGAGAATCGCAAGTTCATCGTCGCCGACACACCCGGTCACGAACAATATACGCGCAACATGGTGACCGGCGCGTCCACCGCCGACGTGGCCGTGCTGCTGGTCGATGCGCGCAAGGGCGTGCTCACGCAGACCCGGCGCCATTCCTATCTCGCGAAGCTTGTCGGAATCCGCAATTTCGTGCTCGCGGTCACGAAGATGGACCTCGTGGATTTCGACGAGGCCGCCTTCCAGTCGATCTGCAACGAGTATCGCGCTTTCGCGCAGGAGATAGGGGTCCCGAGCTGGACGGGCATTCCCTTATCCGGGCTCGGCGGCGACAATGTCACCGCTCCGAGCGAGCGCATGCCCTGGTACCGCGGTCCGACGCTGCTCGAATATCTCGATACGGTAGAGCTCGACACGGATGCGGCCGCCGGGAAGCCCCTGCGGCTTCCGGTGCAATGGGTAAACCGCCCGGACCAGACATTTCGAGGCTTCGCGGGCCAGATTGCCGCGGGCACGATCGGTCCGGGTACTGAAGTTCGCCTGCTTCCCTCGGGGCGGACGACGCGGGTCGAGCGGGTGGTTACGCTGGATGGCGACCTCGACCAGGCGGTCGCAGGCCAGTCGGTCACCGTGACGTTCGAGGACGAAGTCGATTGTTCGCGCGGCGACGTGATCACGGCAGTGGCCCAGGCGCCCGAGGTTGCGGACCAGTTCGAGGCGACAATCGTCTGGATGGGCGAGGATGAACTGCTGCCCGGCCGCGGCTACTGGATGAAGATCGGCACCCAGACCGTCACTGCGATGGTCCAGGAGCCGAAGTACGAGATAAACGTCAACTCGCTCGAACAGCTGGCGGCCAAGACGCTGTCGCTCAACGGGATCGGGGTCGCCGAGATTTCCACCGATCGCGAGATCGTGTTCCAACCTTACGCGGTCGAAGGTGAGAGTCCCAACCGCGTCCTCGGCGGCTTCATCCTGATCGACAAGGTGACCAACGCGACCGTCGCCGCCGGCATGCTGCACTTCGCGCTTCGGCGGGCGATGAACATCCACCGACAGCACCTCGACGTCGACCGCGAAACACACGCGGCGCTGAAGGGGCAGCGTCCCGCCGTCCTCTGGTTCACCGGCCTCTCAGGCGCGGGCAAGTCGACAATCGCCAATCTCGTCGAGAAGAAGCTGGCCGCGCGCGGGAGGCACACGTTCCTGCTCGACGGCGACAATGTCCGCCACGGCCTCAACCGCGACCTCGGCTTCACCGAGGCCGACCGGATCGAGAACATCCGGCGCGTCGGCGAGGTGGCGCGCCTGATGGCCGACGCCGGACTTATCGTGCTGAGCGCATTCATTTCACCATTCCGCGCGGAGCGGCACATGGTCCGGCGAATGCTGCCCGAGGGCGAGTTCATCGAGGTCTTCGTCGACACGCCGCTCGAGGAGGCGGAGCGACGCGATTCGAAGGGCCTCTATGCGAAGGCCCGGGCCGGCGAGCTAAAAAACTTCACCGGTATCGACAGCGCATACGAACGACCGGAGAATGCAGAGATCCATATCGATACGACCAGGATGTCGGCCGAGCAGGCGGCGGATCTCATCGTGGAGAGGTTGCTCGCCCGGCGGTGACGCGATTCGCCTGCTACGAATTTTCAAAAAAATCCGCTACGTAGGCGCACATAAACAGGGTCTGGGGGGTTACGGCACGATGAAGTACCTTCTGCTTGCAGCCGCTGCGTTGATTCCCGCCGGGAGCGTCGCGCACGCCGAAGATGGCGGAGTCACTCGCGTTCGCGTGGGCCTCGGTCCCCAGGTTCGACCCGATTTCGTCGGATCCGACGAACTCGAGGTCGCGCCGCTATTCGACATCGACTTCGCCAGGGGCAACAACGAATTCAAATTCGAGCCACCTGACTCCAGCTTCCGCATTCCTGTCGTGAACAAGGGCGGATTCGAGTTCGGGCCGGCACTGAACATCGCGAATGGCCGCAAGGATTCCGATGTCGGCCTGCCGCTCGGCAGGGTGAAGACCACGATCGAGGCCGGTGGATATGCCAGCTACGAGGTCGGCAAGTCGCTGTACCTGCGCGCCGAGCTTCTCAAGGGTCTCGGCGGCCATAAGGGACTGGTCGGCGCGGTCGGTGCCGACCATGTGTGGCGAGATGGTGATCGTTACGTCTTCTCGATCGGCCCGCGCGTGCTCTTTTCGGATAGCCGCTACCAGCGGGCCTATTTCGGAGTGTCTCCCGCAGCATCGCTCGCGACCGGCCTTCCGGTTTACCGCCCGAGCGGTGGAATCCATGGCCTCGCGCTCGCCAGCGGCCTTTCCTACCAGTTCAACCCGACATGGGGCATGTTCGGCTACGCGCGTTACGAGCGGCTTGTCGGCGACGCCGGGAAGTCGCCTATTGTCCGTTCCGATTTCGGCTCGCGAAACCAGCTCTCCGGCGGCCTCGGCCTGAGCTACACTTTCACGATCAGGGATTGAGGGCCGCCGGCGGGGCCTGCGCTCAGATCGTGCTCGGCCATGCCTCCAGCATGGCCTGCGCTCAATCGCCCTCGCCTGGCTCCGGCGAGAAGTACTTGTCGTATTTCCCCTCTTCGCCCTTGTGCTCGTCGGCGTCTGCCGGGCTTTCCTTCTTGCGCGTGATGTTCGGCCACTGCGACGAGAAGTTCGAGTTGAGCTCGAGCCATTTCTCGAGACCACCCTCCGTATCCGGAAGGATGGCTTCGGCAGGGCATTCCGGTTCGCACACGCCGCAATCGATGCATTCGTTCGGGTTGATGACGAGCATGTTCTCGCCCTCGTAGAAGCAGTCGACCGGACAGACCTCGACGCAATCCATATATTTGCAGCGAATGCAGGCGTCGGTGACGACGTAGGTCATGTTGGCGATGCTCCCTTCGCCGGTTCGCTAGGTCGCGGCGCCTTGTCCGTCAACGCCTGTGCCCCAACCGGCGGCGCAAGCTCCTCGTAGCATGCGCGGGCTTCGGCCGCTGGTCCGCGGCGGCTCGGCAAGGCGAGCACCTTGAACACGCGCGTTCGATCGTGCAGCGGGAAGGCAAGGACGCTGCCCACGCGCACGGTTTCACTCGGCTTCTCCACGCGCTTCCCGTCGATCCGCAAATGCCCCGTTTCGATCAGCGCCTGGGCGAGGGTGCGGCTTTTCACCAGGCGAATGAAGAACAGGTAGCGGTCGACCCTCACTTGCGGCGGAGCTTGTCGAGCGCAGCGAAGGCGTGCGATTCCGGCTGCGGCCTGTCGCGCCGCGACGCGCGCCTGCCGCGCCAGCGCCAGGCATCGCCCGCTTTGGCGAAGCCGATCTCCGTCATCAGCCGAGCCACCGCATCCTCGTCCAGGCCCAGGGACGTCGCCAGCTCGACATCAACGGGGTTTTCGCCGCCGGCTGAGCGGACCTTGTGCGCGTGGCTGGCCAAGCGGTCCGCAAGATCGATTCGGATCCAGTCGCGGCCGATGCGGCGATAGGCGAGCGCAGCGCCGCGAGGGTCGGCTTCAGAGCGAAGGATCGCCGCCCCGGCGGCCGGCATGTCGGGCATCGTCTCGCCCGAGCGGACGGCGAGGAGGGCCGCCCGCCACCGTTGTGCCGCCGGCTTCAGCAGCGGTGGAAGAAAGACGTCGAGCGGACCGAGCCGGACGTTGAACTTGTACAGCCGCTGGCGGTCGGTTTGCTCCAGATTGCCGATGGCGCTCACGACCGCTCGGCGCGGAACAGCGCCGCCGGCATCCGTAAGCATGGCGCCGAGCGCCCGTACGCCGGGCGAACTGGCCGGGTCGGACGCGGCGTCCGCGAGCCGCTTGAGCGGGCGTAGGTGGCGGTCCACCTGGGCGTCGACCCATTGTTCCAGGCGGGTCCGCAGAGCCGCACGACTCTGGACCGAAAGCCGGTCGAGCGGGCGGGCGGTCCGGATCGCCGGCTCGAGAAGCGAGCGGCCCGGCGCGAGCCTCGCCAGGACATTGCCGTGCGAGCCGACCGCGAGCGTGCCCGCCGATTCGACCAACAACTCGAATTCGCTATCGCTCGCATCGAGCAAGGCATTCGCCCGCCGCTCGAGTTCGTCGCCGAGACGCCGTTCCGCCGCAGCGAGGAGGAGCCGTTTGTCGGCGAGCTTGGCAGCTGGATCGACCCGAAACTCGAAGCCCGCGAGATGCCCGATAGGCTCCGGGCCGACGCTCACTTCCCCGTCGGCGGCGACGGTGACAGGCAAGGCATCCGATCCCCGCGCGCCGATATCGCGGACGAGTACCGAGGTTCGGCGATCGACGAAGCGCTGGGTCAGCCGCTCGTGAAGGGCGTCCGACAGCCGCGCTTCGACCTCGCGAGTACGCTCGGCCCATTTGACGGGCTCTTTCAACCAGTCGGCGCGGTGCGCGATATAGGCCCAGCTGCGGATCCCTGCGAGCCGGTCGGCGAGCGCTTCAATGTCCCCGTTCACATTGTCGAGCCGCGCCACCTCGGCTGCGAACCATTCATGCGGGATGTGCCCGCCGTCTTCGATATAACTGAAGATCCGCCGGACCATCCGCGCGTGGTGCATCGGCCCGACCTTGCGGAAATCCGGCAGGCCGCAGGCGTTCCACAGGCGACGCGCCGCGGATCCCCGCTTCGCCGCGATCGCAGGATCCTCCGCGATGATCTTCAGGACCGCGAGATCGACCGATTCTGGCGCCGGACGGAGCACCGGATCTTCGCTCGGCCGCTCCAGGCTCGCGATCAGCGTGCGGACGTCGGTGTAATCCAGCTCAGGGTTGCGCCAGTAGAGGAAGTCGAGGGGGCGGAAGCGGTGCTCCTCGATCGCATCGATTTCCTGCTCTGAGAATTCAGCGCTTCGATCCGCGAGCCCAAGAGTGCCGAACGTGCCGTCACGCTGATGGCGCCCGGCGCGCCCTGCAATCTGCGCCATTTCGGATATCGTGAGGCGGCGGTCGCGACGTCCGTCGAACTTTTCCAGGCCGGCGAACGCGACGTGCGTGACGTCCATGTTGAGGCCCATGCCGATGGCATCGGTAGCGACGAGGTAATCGACCTCTCCGCGCTGGAACATCGCGACCTGGGCGTTGCGGGTCGCAGGAGAAAGCGCGCCCATGACGACGGCAGCGCCGCCGCGGAAGCGACGTAGCGCCTCCGCGAGCGCGTAGACCTGCTCGGCGGAGAAGGCGACGACGGCGGAACGCGGAGGCAGCCGCGACAGCTTGACGCTCCCCGCATAGCGGAGAGTCGAAAAGCGCGGCCTGCTGACGATCTCGGTTTCCGGCAGGAGATCCCGGATCATCGGGCGAAGCGTGTCCGAACCCAGGATGAGGGTTTCCTCGCGGCCGCGCACGCGAAGCATTCGGTCGGTGAACACGTGGCCGCGTTCCGGGTCTATGCCGAGCTGCGCCTCGTCAATCGCGGCGAACGCGAAGTCGCGCTGGAACTCGCCGGCGGCACTGCCGTCGCTGCCCGGGACCGGCATGCTTTCGGCGGTGCACAGGAAATAGCGGGCGGCCGGGGGGACGATCCGTTCCTCGCCGGTGAGCAACGCGACCTGGGTCTCGCCCTTGATCGCGACGACGCGGTCGTAAACCTCTCGTGCAAGCAGGCGCAGCGGAAAGCCGATGACGCCGGACGAATGGCCGCACATCCGCTCTATCGCGAGATAGGTCTTGCCGGTGTTGGTGGGGCCAAGGATTGCCCGAACCGGTGCATCGACGCGCGCCATCTCAGTCAATGTGGCAGCGCTTGGCCAAAGCGCAAGTTCCCGATTTTAAACAGGCTTTAACCCTGTTTCGATCATCACTGCGGGAGATGTTCGCAAGTCGATCAGCCAGCGGCAGCACCGCCCAAGCGGCGCTCGCGCGTATGCGCGCGCTTGCGGGCGCGACCGTGGTGCGTTCGCGAAAGCTCGATCTCGTGATCGACCTTGCCGCAGAGCCCGTCGGCTTCCGATGGATGCGCGGGGCCGCAACCCTGGCGCTGCTCTGCGGGGCGGCGCTGACTTTGTCGCCTGGAGTGGACCCCTTTGCCGCCGCAGTTGCACACACGGTTGCGCCGACCACAACCTTCCAGATGAACCCGATGCTGGGCGCAGCCGAGCCTAACGCGGCACGGACCCCCCCTCCCGCCGATCCGGAAAAGGCAGCGGAACCGGTCATTGCGTCCACGGCGTCCGCGATCCGCGTGCAGGGCGCCGTGACGGACGGCCTTTATTGGTCGCTGCGCGAGGCCGGCGTTTCTCCCGAAGCCGCCGCGGACTATCTGCACGCGCTTTCGACGCGCATCGACGTCGGCGCCGACATTGCCCCTTACGACCGGTTCGACCTCGTGCTGTCAAAGGCCGCAGGACAGCCATTGCTGTATGCCGCACTTCACCGTGCCGACGGTCCCGACGTTGAGCTGATGAAGTGGAGTTTGAACGGCCGGGCGGATTGGTTCGACACCGACGCCAGCGGCGCCGAGCGTTCGGCCGGCCTGATGGCACCAGTCGCAGGCCGGATAACTTCCGGCTTCGGCCTGCGTTACCACCCGATCCTCCATTTCGCGCGGATGCACTCGGGAATCGATTTCGGCGCATCGTGGGGCAGCCCGATCGTCGCGGCGGCCGACGGCCAGGTGATCGCCGCCGGCTGGAGCGGCGGTTACGGCGGCCAGGTCCAGGTCGCCCACGCGTCAGGCATCGTAACGACCTACTCGCACATGAGCGGCATCGCCGCGTCCGCGGGCGAGCCCGTGCGGCAGGGTCAGGTGATCGGATACGTCGGCTCGACCGGCCTTTCGACCGGCCCGCACCTCCATTTCGAAGTTCGCATGAATGGTCGCGCCGTCGATCCGATGCAGGTGCGGCTGCAATCCCGCAACGTGATCGCCGGAATCCAGAAGCAGGCGTTCAACGCCCGTTTGAAGCAGTTGATGTCGATCGGCGTGAAGAAGGCCTAGCCGCGAGCCTCAATCGTCCGCGAACGAGTAATGGCGGTCGAAGAGCAGCTCATTCGCTTCGAGCGCCGCTTTGGCCAGTTCAGCCGCATTGGGTGCGCCAGCTGCGACCGCTCGCAGGACGTCGCGATAAAGCCGGTCTTCGGCGCGGTGCGCGGCCTCGGAATCGTCCGACCTGTCATCGATGTCGAGCACGCGCTGGCGGATTTCGTCGACGCTGATCACGGTTCTGCTTCCCCCAAACTGACGGGGCGCAATGCTGCGTTATGCGCGGGTCGGGATCAAGCAGCTTGCGGCTAATCTCCCGGCCGCCGGGAGCGGTTTGTTACCGGCCGTGCCCGCGCCAGCGCTTGATCGTGCGCTGGATGATTCCTTCCTCGCCGCCCGTTTCGCGCCACAAGGCCGCGAAGCTCGGGTCTGACGACGCCGGCCGCTTTTCGGGCTCGAGGTCGTCGAAGCGCACTCGGATCGGGATCGCGACACCCTCTCCGCAGACGATGCACTCGCGATTGCGAAGCGCGGGTATCGCGTCGAGGAACCCGCGAGCGCCTTCCGGCATCGCTGCGCGAACGCAGGCCTGGTCGCGGTCGTTGTTGAGTCGCATCGAGACGATGGTGCCGCACTGCGACAGCACGCCTTCGGCAAGGTCAGAGGGTCGCTGCGTGATGAGTCCGAGCGAGACGCCGTACTTACGGCCTTCCTTAGCGATGCGCTCGAGGATCTTGCGGACGGCCTGGCCGCCGGAATGCTCGTCCTTGGGGACGTAGCGGTGCGCCTCTTCGCAAACTAGCAGGAGTGGCCGCTGCGCTTCGGTCCGCGACCAGATGGCATAGTCGAACACCATGCGCGCGAGCACCGACACGACCACCGACGTGATTTCCGACGGAACGCCCGAAACGTCGACGATCGAGATTGGGCGGCCGTTCGCAGGGAGGCGGAAAAGTCGCGCGATGAAAGCCGGCATCGAATCCGACACCAGCATGCCCGAAAACATGAAGGTGTAGCGAGGATCCGCCTTGAGCTCGTCGAGCTTGGTCTTGAGCCGCTGGAACGGGAGCGTGTCCCCAGCGCGATCCAGCTTGCCCATCTCGTTGGTGATGATCGCGTTGAGATCCGCGAGCAGATAGGGGATCGGCGAGTCCACCGTGACCTTGCCGTACTGGCTCATGTCTTTGCCCTTCGTTCGGGCAGCGAGCAGGCACTTGGCAAGGATGTCGGAATCGCGCTCGCGTTCCGCGCCCTGCGTCGTGAGGAGCACTTCGCAATGCTCCTCGAAGTTCATCAGCCAGTAGGGCAGCTGGAGATTGTCGACGTTGAAGATCTCGCCGCAGCTCTTGAATGCGGCCGAATATTCGCCGTGAGGGTCGATCATCACGATGTGACCCTCGGGGCTGAGCTCCGAAATTCGATGGAGGATTAGCGACACCGACGTCGACTTGCCGGTGCCGGTCGATCCCAGCACCGCGAAGTGCTTCGACAGCATCGGATCGACGTACAGCGCGCCCCTGATGTCGTCGGTCGGGTACACCGTCCCGATTTCGATGTGCGGGCTGTCATCCGCCGCGAACACGGCGCGAAGGTCGTCCGTGGTTACCGGTTCGACCGCGCAGCCGGGAATCGGATAGCGCGTCACGCCTCTGCGGAAGTTGCTTATCGCGCCCGAGCTGTCGCGCGTGCCTTCGCCGAGAAAGTCGACCAGTGCGACCACTTCGCCATTGTCGGCCTGCGACAGGGTTCGGACATTGGCTATGAGAAGGGCGCTGCCGACGAGCATCTTGACCTGGCTTCCAACCTGGCCGGACATCGTAACGGCTGGATCGGAGTGTTCCTGCAGCTGGTTGAGTGTGGCCGTGCTCATCCGGATCCGCGACCCGGACCCCGCGATCTCCACCACATATCCGACGCTCGGAAGGGCGGGCGCCGCGGGTACGGCTGCCTTCGGCGCAGCTTCCTCGTCGAAGCTGCTCATCTCGTCGATGAACTGTCGCAGATTGGGTTGTTCGTCCATTTGACCCGCCACTCTCCACTCGATTGCGTGCGAGCGGCGATACGCAACTTCCGTTAACATTTACCTTAGGCGTTAGAAGCGCCGCCGGAAGATCGCGGCAGCCGACCAGCCCAATGCAAGCGACAGGAAAACCGCGAACAGGCCGTAAAGAGCCGAGTGGCGGCGGGCGGCGAGTGCGACAAACCGCTCGAAGCCGCTCTTGCCGATCTGGATGTCGCGCGTCGCCGCGGCAACGACGCGCCCATTGTCGATCAGGAACGTCTCGGCCGTGTAGGTGCCGACGGGCACCTGGCTCGGGATCGTTATCGCAGCGCGGTAGAGCACGCCGTCGGTGATCTCCACGCCGCGCGGGTTTTCGGAGTAAAGCCCCTGCCGCCGGCGCAGGTCGAGGAGCCCCGCTTCGAACCGCTGAGCCTTCTCCGGAAGAGCGCTGGTTCCCGGTGACAATTGGAGGTTGTTGAGCCCGAGCTCGTAGATGGCCGCGGTGCGCTCGTCGACGAGGTCGTGGATCGGGCGTGAGGAGGCTACAGCGTAGAAGGAGGGTGCCGACCGGAAGCGGCTTGAATCGGCATTCATCCAGATGCCCGCGATGCGCTGCTTTTCGCGGACGACGATCGGCTCGGCCGGCCCTTTCACGACGACGGCGATGTCGGGAGATTGAGTCGGGATACGGCCGCTCGGATAGACTACGGCACCGAACAGCAGCAGCTGCGCGCCCGCGAATGTATAGCGGATCTGGATGTTGCGGGCGGACACGTCGGGGACGAGCACCGGCTTTTCGGCCGCGGTGAGCGCCACGGCGGCGATCGCCAAATGCAGGGCCGGCCGGCGCTTCACAGATACGCGATCGAATAGATTTCGTCGGGGCGCCACGCGAGGCCGAAGCCCATGCGCAGCGCGACGAGGAGGATCAGCACCGCAAGCGCGAGCCTGAGCAGGTCCGGCTTGAGGCGGGTCGCGAGGATCGCGCCATACTGGGCCCCGAACACGCCGCCGATCAGAAGCAGCCCAGCAAGGACGACATCCACCGCGTGGGTCGTGACCGAATGGATGAAGGTCGTCGCCGCGCTGACAGCGAGTATCATTGCCAGCGATGTGCCGACGACGATTCGAGCCGGCATTCCCAGGAGGTAGATCATTGCAGGCACGATGACGAAGCCGCCGCCGACGCCAAGAAGCACCGTGAGAATGCCGGTGCCCAGCCCGAGTAGCAGCGGGGCGAGCGGCGAGATGTACAGGCCTGAGGCCGCGAAGCGCCAGCGCAGCGGAAGCGACGCGAGCCATCGCGTGTGGCGCGTCGGCTCGGCGGCTTCCCCGCGGCCCACATAGCCGAGCGCGACCAGGGCATCCCACAGCATCAGCCCGCCGATCCAGCCGAGCAGCACGACGTAAAGAAAGCCGATGACGAGATCGATCTGCCCGCTTGCCTGGAGCATCCGGAAGAGCAGCGCGCCGACGGCGGAGCCGATGAACCCGCCGACGGTCATGACCGCGGCCATCCGCAAGTCCACTCCGCCCCTGCGCCGATGGACCGCGACGCCGGCGACGCTGGCGCCCGTGATCTGCGTGGCCGCCGAGGCCACGGCGACCGAAGGAGGAATTCCGTAGAACATCAGCAGCGGCGTGGTCAGGAAGCCGCCGCCGACTCCGAACATGCCGGAAAGGACACCGACCAGCGCCCCGAGCGCGATGATCAGCAGCGCATTGACCGACTGGCCCGCGATCGGGAGGTAGATGTCCATTCGCCGGCACGAGGACTAGCCGCAAAGGCGCGGCTGTCCAACGGCTGTGGGCCCTTAGAAGTCGGCGGCGAGAGTAAGCGCAGGGCCGGAGGAAGGCCGCGCCCTGCCGATAAGCCTCTGTCGCCATTCCGCGTGAGCGTGGATGTTGTCGCGAA